>JANNBJ010000094.1:0-7374 GCA_031385325.1 Gammaproteobacteria bacterium
TCCTCCCTGCTGCGCATCAACCAGGCCCGTCAGGAACAACGGGAAGAACATGGTGCCACGGCGCGTCGGATCGGTGATCTGACCCTCGATCAGGATGCTCTACTCGCGTCATGGAAGGGCTTGCGAGTGGATCTGTCGGGCACTGAATTCCGCATGCTCGCCAAGCTGGTACGTAATCCCGGCAGTGCCGTCAGCTACGAAACACTGATGAATGCCACCATGCAGAGTCTGGTTACAAACAACACCATCAATACCCATATGCGCAACATCCGCAAAAAGATCGAACGTCTCGATCCAACCTTTGCACACATCAAGAGTGAATATGGTTTTGGCTATCGCTGGGTCGGGTAGCCGGTCCCCTCCATGAAATTGTTCAGCAGATTCCGCGGCCCGCGCATCGGCACCAAACTCGCGCTGCTCGGGTCCTTCCTTATGGTGGTACCTTTTTTCAGCTATCGGCAGGTCGTTGAGATGGAGCGATTGCTGCTTGAAGGGCAACGAAATACGCAGCTCCTCAAGGCCAAGGGAATTGCCACTCTGTTCAACGGTCGCGACAGCCTGTTCAACGACTTGCCGGTCAATACGTCCGACTACGAGCCACTGTTCGTGCAACCCCTGGCGGAGCCGGTGCGGCTGGATGGGCTCGGTGACGACTGGGGGATGGTGCTGGAGGACTCGATGCTCGGCTTCGGTTCTCCAGCCGGCGATCAGGACGCGGACCTGCGTTTGATTCTTGGCGAGCGCAACGGTCAGCTCTACGGATTCGTTCGCGTGCTGGATGCCAATCGAGTGTATCGCGACGAAAAGCGTCTGCGTCTCGATCAATCTGACCAACTGCGGATCAGCTACATCCGGACCGATGGAGAAGATGGTCGCCTGGCGCTGGTTGGCTCACCAGCGGGTCCGTTGACAACTTATGTCATGGACAGTGAGTGGCAGTTCGCTGCTGAAGGCCCTCCGGAACTGCAGGTACAGGCCGCCATGACAGTTACCACCAGCGGGCTCGACTTCGAATTCAGACTGCCGCTTGAGCTGCTGGGATCGAAGCGCCACTTCGATATCTCATTCGTCGATATCGATGATGAAGATTCAAGGGCCATCACCCATGTCACGCACACACTGCCATCGGCGGACAAGGAAGGATTTGATCTGGTGGTACTGCAGTCACCCGAAGTACGCCGCATCGTCGATGGTCTTGGTTATGCCGGTGCCCGGATTGTCGTACTGGATGAACGAGGTCGTGTTCGCGCGGAAACCGGAGCGATTCCGGAGCCTGCGCCCACCCCTGAAGCAGACGGCATGTTTGGCTGGACACGATCGATGTTCGAGCGTGTTCGCCCGCTGCTGCATCGAATCACGACCGGTGAACCCTATGATCCGGATGCCATGAGCATTTCCGAATCACGCAAGACATCCAACGAAGTCATTGCTGCCGCGCTGCGAGGCGAGCCCATTGCACGTCGACGCAAGGTGGGTTCCGATCAGATGGTGATCATGGCAGCCCATCCGATTTCATCAGCGGATGGCAAAGTGGTCGGCTCGGTCGTGGTCGAGGAAAATATCGATGCCATCAATACATTCCAGCGATCAAGCCTGGAACAGGTGGTGCTGGTATCGGTGGTCAGCCTGCTGAGCGTGGTGCTGTCCCTGATTGCTTATGCTGCTCGCCTGGCGTGGCGTATTCGCAACCTGCGACGGGAGGCGAGCAAGGCCATCGACGTCTACGGCCGACTGCGCACACCGTCGTTGCGCGCCGAGATGGAATCGGGTGACGAGATCGGTGATCTGGCGCGCAGCGTGTCTGGCATGTTGTCAAAGCTGCACCAGCACAATACTTTTCTTGAAAACATGCCACGCACTCTGCGGCACGAGATCAACAACCCGCTGAACACACTGAGCACATCGCTCGACAATCTGGCCTCTGAATTACCGGGTGTGCAGGAGAGCAAATATCTCGAGAGCGCCAGACGCGGCGTACTGCGCATCGGCTCAATCGTCCAGAACCTCGCCGATGCCGCCAACCTGGACGATGCGCTGCAGGCAGAGGAGATGGAGGTGATCGATGTTGGGGAGCTGGTTCACAACTACGTCAACAACTGCAGCGTCTCACACAAAGGTTGCAGCTTTGTCTACAAGGGCCCGGATCGTCCTGTACTTGCAGAAGTTGCCGACTATCGTATTGAACAGATGCTCGACAAGATCATCGACAATGCCATCGACTTCCATCGCTCCAACAGTCCGATCAAGGTGCAACTCGATACCTTCCGCGATTATCTGCAGATCACTGTTGCCAATCGTGGGCCGACGCTGCCAGCCAAGGCGGAGCGAACCTTGTTTGATTCGATGGTCAGTCATCGCAGCCAGGACAACAGACTGCACTTCGGCCTGGGCCTCTACGTGGTTCGCGTCATCGTCGAACACCATCGTGGATTCGTTCGCGCCATGAACCTCGTCGATGGTTCCGGTGTGGCCATCATGGTGCAGTTACCACTGGCGATCGTCGAAGCGCCTGCGCAGGAAGCACTTCGCGCCGTCTAGTCAGCGAGTACCCGCTGTTCCCGCTGACGGTCGTGTGCGTTCGCCTTCAGGCAGGACGATAGGCTCCGTCCAGTGCGGGGGTACCATCCGTTTTCACCACCCCCCGAGAAACCATGTATTCCAGCGCCGCGAATACGCTGCGGCCAGCGGCGGGATACATGAACTCCGGAGTA
This sequence comes from Gammaproteobacteria bacterium, assembly GCA_031385325.1. Classification (GTDB taxonomy): domain Bacteria; phylum Pseudomonadota; class Gammaproteobacteria; order Pseudomonadales; family Azotimanducaceae; genus SYFY01. Next base: position 2,712 of record JANNBJ010000094.1, read on the forward strand.
TCCGTGTACATGCGCGGCACCATGTCAACGATTTGTGTGACGCCTTGTTGCAGACAGGTCACGATCTGCGCTTCCCGTTCGCGGCGGTGGTCGATGAACGCCTGCACGTGGGCTTTCGGCTGATCAATGCACGGACCATGCGTGGGCCAGTACACGGCATCATCGCGTTTGAGCAGCAATTCCAGGCTCTGCATGTACGACGACATATCGCCGTCGGGTGGGGAGATGACGCTGGTTGACCAACCCATGACATGATCACCGGTGAACAACGCCTTGCCTTCACGCAACTGAAAGCAGATGTGATTTGAGGTGTGACCGGGTGTATAGACACACTCCACACTCCAGTCGCCGCCTTGAATCACTTGCCCGTGTGTGACCCGGACATCCGGATCGAAGTCCATGTCACCGCCCTCTTCGACGACCACACCCGCCGCAATCTTGCCAGCCCCGTGCGGCCCGTAGCCGTAGGTCCTGGCATCGGTATGTTCACGCAGCAGTGCACAGCCCGGTGAATGGTCCATGTGGGTATGCGTCACCAGGACATGAGAAATCTTCTCGCCTGCTGTGGCCGCCAGCACATTACGGATGTGCTGCGCATCAGCAGGACCTGGATCGATGACAGCCACATTGCCGGTGCCAAGAATGTAGGTGCCGGTTCCATGGAACGTGAACGGGCTCGGATTCCTGGCGATGACTCGACGTATGCCTGGAGCTACGGTATCGACCCGACCATATTCAAAACTGAGTTCCCGCCGATACGGAATCCTGACTGCCATGTTTGATACGCCTGATTGACCGATCTGGAAGGGCGGCAAGAATAGCCGTCTGCACGCGAATTTAGAATAACGCGAGCACGGCTGCAGTGAGAATGACGACAGTCAACACCACAAGGGTCAGCCGCTTCCAATTGACCATAGGCTCCGGTAATCGAGGCTTGGCCTGCTGGAAACGAAATTGCAGCTCGCCTATTTCGAGCGTATCGCCATCACCAAGATCACCAATACGCAGCGCCTGCCCATTCAGAACCAATCCGGCGTCAGACTGCAGCGCAGTGATGACCGTATGTTCAGGGCGTGCCACCACCTCAGCATGAATTTCTGCGAGATTTGCATGCTCGATGCGTATCTCGCATTGGCTGCCACGGCCCAGGCGGCTTCGACCCAGCGGAATCGGCCAGGTTCGACCAACGACGTGCTCCGTTAATCCCACCAGTCGTGCCTGTCCTGGTTGCAGCTGTGGCATGGCCGGAACCCGTCGACGGACACTGGATTCGATCGGCACAACCGCTTCGCTGATCCGATCCTGTGAAAGTTCATGCTCAGGCTCAAGTTGTACGCCGATGGGCGAAAGATCCGAATCTGCAAACGCCCGCACCAGGGTCAGGTGCTCACCTACCCCATGCAGACGAAAGCCAACTTCATCAAACTGGATGAAATCGCCGTGCATCAAACGGCAACCACCGATCAAGGGTTTGCCGTTCACCCGGGTGCCGTTCGCTGAGCCAAGATCCTGCAACCAGAGTGCATGGCTAACCTGCAATAGTCGCGCATGGCGCCGCGAAACATGTTCACTCTCCACCTGAAGACCGCTGTCGGGGTGGCGTCCCACCACCAGGTCAGGCCCCAGTTCGGTGGTGCGACCAGACTGCTCGTCGACCAGTCGCCAGGCGCGAATGGATGAGGTGAGCTCACGCTCCACGCCAATGACCAGCGACGCAGAACCAACACCGAGCAGATCACCAACAACTAGCCCCACGGCATGATCAAGCTCTTGACCGTTTACAGTGAAGTTGCTGTTGCCAAGCGGCATGACCTGCGGACCACGTTCGTTCAATTCGAGACGGAGGTGGAAATCGAGGACGTCTTCGCCAGCGATCACGACATCGTTATCAATGTGACGGCCAAGCGTCAGGCTGCCCACCACAGGCACCGAATCGCCGTCATGTTGCAATGTGTAGGTAAGATCAGCGTTCATTGAGCAGCGCTCTCGACCACTCTTCACGCAATGTCTGCCATTCGATCACGCCCGGTACGATGGCCAGCGCGAGATCAAGGTACTCTTGAGCTTCACGATGTAAATTGGCCGCCTTGGCTTCCTTGGCGACCTGTGCAAGTCGTTGCGCCACTTGTTTGAGTAATCGTTCCGCCTCCTTGTTGGCCGGGTCCAGGCGCTGGACCTCTCGCAGGCTCAGAGTTGCATTCCCGCCGTCCGGTTCAGTCAGGAAGCCTTCAGCAATATAACTCCGAGCCTCCTCCAGCAGTCGATTGAGATTTCCAATCCGCGTTTGTTCAGTGATCAGCTGCTTCCTGAATTCTTCAATGGCCGCGGGCGCAAGATTGACGGAACTTGCCTGTGAAATGATCTCTGCCACGGTTGCGAATTGTCCTCTTCGAATCTGCGCGGCAACGATCGCACGCAGCTGTGCCACAACTTCATTCAAACCTTGTTTGGCGACGGTATTGACCGGGTCGATCGACAATACCTGATGATACAAGGCCGCTGCATTGTCGCCGGTAGGCATCACCAGTGCACCTGATTCCCGGTGTGCGCGGGCTTGTTCCAGAAACTCGGCTATCGTTGCGAGCGTCGAGTTGGCCTGCTGAATCGATTGACGAATGGTAGCAATGGCCGGCAAAGCCGGATTTGCAGTGCTCGCCCGGTCCAGATGACCAATCGCTGCCTGCATATCACCTGCCTGCACACGATCTGCTGCCAGCCGAGCATAGTGATCGGCGATGGCATCCAGCTCGGCGCGTGCTTCCACGTGGCCGGGGGCCAGCCGCAGGACCTCATTAAACGCCTGGATGGCAGCTGTGGCCGATGGTGCATCGGATAAACCATGGCTGCGCAGCAATGCCTGCGTACTCGCAAGCAGGGCTTCGGCATTGCGCCTGTCGTCCAGTTGAACCAGGAGCGCTTCAAATTCGCGATCATCGGGAAAAGCCAGCCTCGCTTCCGCCAAGCGTGCTTCGGCCGTGCCAAAGTTGCTTTCCGCCAGGGCGGCCTGAATCGTCAGTTTCCACTCATCGGCCAGACTGCCGATATCTGCCTGTGCCGCTTCATGCACTGGATCAATGGCCAACACCCGCTCGTATGCGGCCACGAGAGTACGTAACCCCTGACTGGGATCCTGGCGTAAGGAACGAGCCTCGTTCCATGCTTCTGCAAGTCCCGGACGTTCCGTGATGCCAACGTCCGCCATCAAGCGCTGCAAACGCTCGGGATGCGTCGCGATCCAGTACCCCGTCATGCTAAGCGCGACGATGCCCGCGGCTGTGGCCAGAGAGAGCGACACCAATCGACGACGTTGCCTGCGACGACCGCGCTCGGCCTGACGACGCGGGTCTTTCAAAGTCACCAGTATGCTGCCAGTGACCGCCCGGATTTCCTGTGAGGTGACCGCTTCAGTACGAATGGTCGCGTTAGGCACAGCACCATCACCACGAACTGCTTCGAGTGCATCGGCCATCTGGCTGCCGGTCTGGAATCGATTCTCAGGCTTTTTGGCGAGCATGGTGTCAATCACGCTCTGAAACGCGGCCAGGTGAGGTGGCAAGCGAGGAATCGGTTCCTGTAGATGTTTGGTGGCGATGACGGATGTATCTTCGCCCTTGAAGGGAACATCGCCGGTCAATATCTCGTAGAACACAACGCCAAGACTGTAGAGATCCGAACGTCCATCAAGAGGCAGCCCGGCCACCTGTTCCGGACTCATGTATTGCGGACTTCCGAATACCGTGCCATAGGCGGACTGAGAATTGCCCCGAGTGAGTAATCGCGCCAGACCAAAATCGGTCAGCACCGGGGTGTCATCTTCGCGAAACAGGATGTTCTCGGGTTTGACGTCGCGGTGTATGACACCCTGCCCATGCGCATAGTCCAGAGCGCGACAAAGATCTCTGATGACAGCGATAGCCGTCGACATATGAATGCCGAGTGCCAGTCGCTGGTGCAGATCCCCACCGTCGAGATACTCAAGAACCAGTGCCAGATCCTGTCCCTGGTTGATCACCTCGAGAATGTGCACGATCGACGGATGGTTCAGTCGTGAATTGATCCGCCCTTCGCTGGCAAACAGCTCGCGGAAATCATGGTGCCTGGCGAGCTCCGGCACCACACACTTGATTGCGACACGTCGACCCGTCCGCCTCTGTACGCCTAGCCAGACCTCGGCCATGCCGCCGCGACCGATCCGATGTTCAACCTGATATCCAGGAAGCTCGAGCATCTGCGTCAGCCGCGCGCTGGTCGCAACGAAAAAACTTCGCCTTGTACGAGATTGCCCAGCACAAACACACCGCCCGGAATGATCCGGTCTCCGGACGGGTGCACTGCCATGCCCCTGCCATGGGCTAGCCCGTTGATACACTTGTCGCTGGTGAATACCCACTCCTCACCACGAATGTTCAATCGGCATCGTCGGTCCGGAACAATGGGCTGACTGGACTTCAGCGTGCCCTCCTCCCAACGTTGCAACTCCCGGCTCCCGTCAGTGAGCGCCTTGACACCAAAGCCATGCATTCGATTGTTGGCAAACTGGCCTTGATAAATGGTGTCGTCACGCCAGAAAAAGCGGCCAAGGCCGGCACGCACATCACCGTTGAATTCGCCTTCGTATCGATTGCCGTTTGGCCACTCGAATCTGCCAGTACCGGATTTCAGG
>JANNBJ010000113.1:0-41022 GCA_031385325.1 Gammaproteobacteria bacterium
GGAACGGCGTGAGGAGTCGATCGAGGAGATGACCGATGTGGATGAGCAGTGGAATCTGGATACCCCGGTTGAAACCGCGGAACTCGAGGCCGCCATTGAATCGCTGCCGAGCGGGGCGCGGGATGTGCTCGTGCTGAGTGGCATCTACGGTTACGACCATGCCGAAACGGCAAAGATGCTGGGCAACGCGGTCGGTACCTGCAAAGCACAGCTGCATCGGGCTCGCGCCTTGATGCGAGAACGAATTGAACATGGCCCGAAGCAGGGCACCAGTGGAGGTGTGCGATGAGTGATCCCAACGAACCAGTAAAGGTGGTGACGAATCTTCGTGACCTACAACAGGACGTCGCACCGGAACGTGATCTGTGGACGTCAATCGAAAGCGCGATCAAGGAGGATGTGTTACGCCGATCAAGAACCTCTCAGCGGCGGGATCGATGGCTTGTGCCTTTTGGGATCGCTGCTGCAGTGAGCTTTCTGGCCATTGGTCTGTGGATTGGCCGTGCATCCAATGACGTCGCACCAATGATTGCCGATCAACCGATGGAGGGCGCGGTGCTTCCCGCGGTACTGGAGGTGGATGCTGATTATTCAGCACTGCGTGCAAGGCTTGAGAGACGGGCCATCGCCGGGCTCGCCAATCTATCGGATGAAGAACGAATCAAAGTGGCCGCCAGTCTTGCGACTATCCAGCAGGCGGTCAATGAACTTGAAAGTGCTTTGGGCAAGGACCCGAGCAACGCCTTGTTGCAGGTGTTGTTGGTGCAGTCCTGTCAGGAAGAAATGCGTGTCCTGGCCACGCTTGAAAGAGCGGCCGATCCAGTTGAGGAGATTTCACTGTGAAGATCATGAACAAGTTGATGACCGTGATTCTTACGACGCTGCCGATGGTGGTTAGCGCGGGTGGCCAAGACGAGCTAAAGCGGGTACCGGCGGATCCTGAAGGTCAGGTTCGGATCACCAATACCAGCGGTGGTATAAGAGTGATTGGCTGGGATCGAGCGGAAGTCGAGGTGAAAGCCGAGCTCGGTGGAGGCGTGAAGCGGCTCGATGTCATCGCCGAGAATGGTGATGTCAGAGTCGAAGTGGTATTGCCTTCTTTCAGTATTCGAAACGGTTCAGCGGATCTCGTTGTGCGTGTGCCCCAGCACAGTCAACTTGAAGTCACCGGGGTGAGTGCAGAAATCAAGGTCACACAGGTCAGTGGCCGCACCAGGCTCAAATCGGTGAGTGGTGATGTGGTGGCGTCGATCTCGAGCACCGAAGTAGAGATGCAGAGTGTCAGCGGTGATGTTGCCTTGAACGGTGGCGGTGCGAGTGGTAACGCCCAGATCAAGTCAGTGAGCGGCGATGTATCGATCAAGGCCTTTGCTGGCTCGCTGGATGCTGCGTCGGTGAGCGGTGATGTGGTCGTCAACATGGAACATCTGCGAGATCTGCATCTGCGCTCGACCTCGGGTGATGTCGTCGTCAGCGGTTCACTGGATGCAGGTGCCCGGATTGAAGCGGAAAGTGTCAGTGGCGATGTGAAGCTCGAGCTGCCGGCGAAAGGCGGATTCGTTTCGGACATTGAAACGTTCAGTGGTGATATCGGCGGCTGCTTCTCGAAGCAGGTTACACGTGCCAGCGAACACGGCCCTGGGAAACGCCTGGTTGTCACCGAAGGCAAAGGTGATGCCCGTATTCGTGTGAAGTCGTTTTCGGGTGATATCGTATTCTGTGATGAGTGATGCGGTGTTTCTGCCTGACGATTACACATCGTCGCCCGGCAACAACTCTTCGAGCGCATACAGGGCTCTCGATCTTGAGGCGCGGCGCTAAACCCGGTCCCCGATAGAGCTATCCACAAAAATGTTACGGCGGCGGAACGGCGGCGGTGAACTCAGCAACAGGTGTAGGCGAAGACTGATTAGTGAGGACGCGAACCAAGGCTGATCGAGGCCCCCGACTCGGGCCGTCCAGGCAGGGGGAGTGACCTGGCGAATCGAGGCAGCCTGTTCGATCATTGCAGCAATGTAGGCCGCTTCAAAGTCGGGAAGCTCAGAACTTGGTGGGTTTTGTAGCGCTGGATAGAAATCCTGCGGGCGCAAACCAGTCAGCAGGTCATTCAATTGGGCCAGCAAGTGACTTCGCCCCTCAGGGTTCCGAGCCAACTCTACACACAGGTTCTGAAACGCCTGTTCCGCTGTGGGCGGCGCGGTTCTCACCCCACCGCTCCATTGCTCATCACCTCGACAATCGCCTCATCCTTCATACCTAACACCTCCTGCAGCACTTCGAACGAGTGTTCACCCAGGCAGGGCGCGGGAGTGATCGGCCCGTTGTCGTAGCCGCTGATCTGGTATTGATGCCCTTCGTAGGCCACTTCACCCATCTCCGGATGCTGCAGGCGCCGGAAGAAATTACGATGTGCAAGTTGAGGATCGTGCATGTGATCACTGGAGCGTTGCACCATGCCGGCGGGCACGCCTGCGGCTTGCAGCAGATCCATCAGTTCGCGTGGCGGGTACCGAACGGTGAAGGCTGAGAGTTCTCGATCGATCAGAACATGTGCAGCACGTCGACTTGCCAGTGTGTCCAGTGCGGGAGACATCGCCCATGCGGGAGAACCGAGTACTGCGCGAAGTGCGCGCCATTGCTGATCCGTTTCCACGGCGATGGCGCACCATTCGTCTTGACCCATGCAGGGATAGACATCGTGTGGCGAGGCATCAGGTGATGCATTGCCGGCGCGACGAGGACTGACACCAGTCCGCTGGACGTTCAGCAGTTCAGGTGCGAGGAAATGCAGTGATGATTCCATTTGTGCCTGGTCGATGAACTGGCCTTCGCCGGTTCGTCTCCGGTGATCCAGCGCTGCCATCAGGGCAGTCGCCAGAAAACGTGGTGCGATGGTGTCGGTGTAGGCGTTGAACGGGCCTGCCGGGGGGCGATCATCCCAGCCTGTGACTTCATAAAAACCGCTGATCCCGGCCGCGTGATAGCCGTATCCACTCAGTTTGGCGGCCGGGCCAGTCTGGCCTAACAGACAGGTACTGGCGACGATGATGCCCGGGTTCAACTTGCGCGCGACTTCATAACCCAGACCCAGTGTGTCCATGGTGCCCGCAGTGAAGGAATCCAGACAGACGTCAGCCCACTGCAGTAGTCGTTTGGCGATGGCGATTCCGTCCGGATGTTTGAGGTTCAATTGCAATGAACGCTTGGAGGTATTGAACGCGCCGAAGAACTGGCAGCGGTTGACACCGGGAATGTCGTCCTTGAAGGGTCCGACCATCCTCAGCCGATCGATGGGATTCTCACTTTCGATGTGCACCACCAGTGCGCCGTGATCGGCGAATGTCTTGGCGGTGATGGGGCCGACTCCGATCCAGGAAAAGTCGGCGAACTTGATGCCTGCAAAGGGCAGTGTTGAAGCCGCTTCGGCGCTGGTGTTCGCGGATTTGACAGGTGTTGCCACAGGGCGGTGCCTTGCAGCTGCCGGTGCGGACCTGACTTCCCGAAGCAATTCTGCAGTGTGTTCACCAACATTCGGGGTTGGCAGCGGCCACTCCACAGGCTTTCCTGATAGGCGCACAAAGGCGCCTGCCGTTCGAAGTTCGGTGCCGTTTGGCAGTTGGAGGGATTGCCAGAAATCGCGGATCGAGAGTTGTTCGAATGCCATGACATCCGCGGTGGTGTTCACCGGCGCGATCGTCATTCGTCGAGCCAACCCGCCTTTGAACAACTCGTCCTTGGTCTTGGACCGTGTAAATTCAATGATGCGTTCACGCAATACCAGTACCGGATAAACAAGTTCACCGCCCGTGAGCATACGGGCTTCATAGGTGGGCCAGTCTTCTGCATCAGCCCAAGCCTGGGTGATGACACCACTGTCGATCATCCATGGAATCATTTCGACGATGGTGGCGGTGGTGGCGATCAACACCACTTCGCCGTCCGCGCAGGGATAAACCAATGGTGTCACCAGCGTACTCAACTGCAGGACCGTGCCATTGCGTTCGATGTTACGACCCTGGATGTCGTGTGCGGTCATCGCGTTCAGGCCGGTCCAGAACACCGCGGTCTGCACGGAGACATCGACGAACTGTGCTTCGCCACTGTGGAGACGGCGATGGTGAGCAACCAGCGCCGCAAGTGCGGCTTCGGCTGCGGCATGGAGCCAGGTTTGCGGAACGGTGATGCGGACAGGTCGGCGGTCCGGTTCTCCATTCAGGGCAACCGCACCACCCATGGCTGACAGTGTCAGATCGGTTGCCAGGTGATGGGCGTAAGGTCCGTCCTGACCGAAGGGTGTGATGGCGACATACACGAGGTCCGGCCGAACGGCGCGTAAGGCAGTGAAGCCCAAGCCCGCGGCGTCCATCGCACCGGGTTCGGCGTTTTCGAACACAAAATCCGCAGTGGCTACCAGTGCCAGAAAGTCGGTGCGGCCGGCTGCGGTCGTCAGGTCCAGTTCGATGCTGCGCTTGCCACGATTGTAGGCATGGAAGTGCAGGCTCTGCAGACCTGTTGGTTGTGTCGTATCCAGCGGCGTGTCCTGCCGCGAAGCACTGCCACCGGGTGGCTCGACCTTGATCACATCGGCGCCCAGGCCTGCGAGCATGAAACTTGCGAGCTCTGCTCGACCGTCGGTCAGATCCAGAACGCGGTAAGGACTCAACATCAGTGCACTGCCTTCAAAAAAATGGTTCGGGTGGAATAGGTTCGCTCAGGAGAGAAACAATAGCCGGATGCGGTGTCGCTGGCGACCGGAGTAACAAAATTGCTCGTCATTGTTGTTTTGACATCGACAGCATGAAGCTGCTTTCCGCAACCACCTGACCATTGATGTGCACCGCGACCTTGTGACAACCAGCGTAGTAGCGGCGGGTGGTAATTTCGCGCATCGAGTGTGTCTTGGCGAGTTCTTTGGTCTCCCCTGCTGGCAACTGCAACACCCACCCCTTGAACACTTTCGGGCTGGTGCCGCCATCACCTTTGACATGGTGGATGGCATAATCGATAGCAAGACTCTGGTCGCGTTTGCTGATGGATTGCAGGTTCAGTGACAGCTGCACCTGCCCACCGAGGTGCACGCTTGCCGGTGCCAGTTCCAGCGTCGCCTCCCCGACAAAGATGGTGCCCAGTCCCCAGGCCTTGAGCACCCTCGCATCACCCGCTTTGATCAAGGTGCGACTGGCATGTTTGAGCAACGAACGACGTTCAGCAGAAGCCTGCGGCAGGTGAAGCTTCAGCCACTGTGCAATCACCTTGGGGTGGTCCTTGGCAATGTCATTGAGATGATTCGCGACACTTCGCCGCACGTAAGGACTGGGGTCATCCTGCAGAGCCTGCAGCAGTGGCAGCGTTGGGCTGGGATCCTTGATCAACGCCTTCAGTTGTTGCCCCCATGGCAGACGTGGACGGCTGCCTTCGCTGACAAGACGTCGAACGTGCGCGCTGTCGTCCGCTATCCAATGTGCAAGCGTTGTGAAACTCAACTCCGGGTGATGTTCGATGAAGGGTCGAATCGCAAATTCTGCGGTAAAACGTTGGGTCAGTGCGTGCAGCGTCTGTAGCGCGCGCACCGGGTGTGGTAAACCACACCGCGCGATGTACTCACCCACCGGCCAGAGAATCCAGCCGCGCAGACCCTCGGTGAGCCCGTGCAGCTGGGCCATGGATTCACCCGATTCAGGTGGTGCGAGGGCGGCTTCCAGAATACTCGAGGATCGGTGGAAGTCGGTTGGCAAGGTGGCTTGCAGCGCCTGACAGATGTGCAGCGCGCGGGCTTTCATTTCCAGCGAGTCCAGACCTTCGCTCGCCAAATTGGTAAAGTGTTTGCCATCAAACTCGGGAGCGACTTGCTGCAAACGTTCGGCCGCCTGTTTGACCAGAGCAGTGTTGATGAGGCTCTTGAATGCTTCTGCCATGGTTCAGCGCAGCGCTGCGGTGACGATCAACCGGGCTTCTTCAACGATTTTCCGCAGGTGGTCTTCGCTTACGAAACTCTCGGCGTAGATCTTGTAGATGTCCTCCGTGCCGGAGGGCCGTGCCGCAAACCAGCCGTGGTCGGTGGTGACCTTCAGCCCGCCGATACTGGCCCCATTGCCAGGCGCGTTGGTCAGCCGTGCGGTGATCCCGTCACCGGCCAGTGTTGTGGCGGCGACCTTGTCAGCGGTGAGTTGTTTGAACCCGCGTTTTTGTTCTGCTGTGGCAGGCGCGTCGATCCGGATATAGTGCGGCGTGCCGTGTTGTGCTGTCAGAGCGAGATAGTGCTGGCCCGGGTCCTTGCCGGTAACTGCGGTCATCTCGGCGGCGAGCAGGCCGAGGATGATGCCGTCCTTGTCGGTAGTCCATACGGATCCGTTGCGACGAAGGAAACTCGCGCCAGCACTTTCTTCGCCACCAAAACACAAACTGCCGTCGGCAAGCCCGGGTGCGAACCACTTGAAGCCCACAGGCACTTCAACAAGGGTGCGGCCAGCGCTGGCCACCACGCGGTCGATCATGCTGCTCGACACGAGTGTCTTGCCAACTGCGGCATGGGTCCACTGCGGCCTGTGCGCGAGCAGATACGCAATCGCCACCGCGAGAAAGTGATTGGGATTCATGAGGCCGACCGAAGGCGTGACAATGCCGTGCCGGTCGACGTCGGCGTCATTGCCCCAGGCGATGTCGAAACGATCCTTGAGCACGACCAGGCCGGCCATGGCCCACGGGCTTGAGCAGTCCATGCGGATCTTGCCATCGTGGTCCAAAGTCATGAAGCCAAAGGTGGGATCGACACGTGGATTCACCACCGTGATGTCCAGCCCGTAACGTGATGCGATGCGGCTCCAATAGGCCACGGCTGCGCCACCCATGGGGTCGACACCAATCTTCAATCCGGAATTGCGGATCGCTTCCATATCGATGACCGCGCCCAGGTCCTCGATGTAGTTCACCGCGAAATCTCGTTGCGACACGCAGGCTGCGTTGATCGCCTGCGAATACGGCAGGCGCCGCACACCGGCATTGCCGTTGGCTAACAGGTCATTGGCACGATTTTCGATCCAGTTCGTGACCTCGGTGTCGGCTGGGCCGCCGTTCGGCGGGTTGTATTTGAAGCCACCGTCCTGGGGCGGATTATGTGAAGGCGTGATGATCAATCCATCAGCACGCGCGACGGATGGGTCGTCGTTGTGCGCGAGGATCGCATGGGAAATGACGGGGGTTGGTGTAAAGCCGTTGTCCGACTGCAGCACCGTGGTCACGCCATGCGCGGCCAGCACTTCAATGGCGCTGCGCTGCGCCGGGTCGGAGAGGGCATGTGTGTCCTTGCCGATGAACACAGGGCCGGTGATGCCCTGTTGCGCGCGGTATTCGCACACCGCCTGGGTAATCGCCAGGATGTGCGCCTCGTTGAAACTCTTGTTAAACGCACTGCCACGGTGCCCGCTGGTGCCAAAGGCCACGCGCTGGGCGGTAATGGTCACATCGGGTAGGTCAGTGTATGCAGTCAACAGTGCGTTGACATCCATCAACATGTCCGAGGGGACCGGTTTGCCGGCGAGTACGTGAGGCATTTAGAACTCTGGGAACAAAACCCGATGGTAATTCAAGCGGTCGTTCGTATCCGCAGGTTTGGCGCAGAAATTGTCGCGAGAGGCCGAATCAGGAATTGTGTTGAAAGGCGGGCTACTCTGTCTGAACCCTTCACCCAGAGAGGATGGACTTGTTTTGACCAGTCTGTGGCTACAGCTACTTGTCGGCATCGTCGTGCCAGCACTGCTGATCGCCTTCGTTCCGCGTCGCTGGTTGCTGCGAACCATGGTGTGCTGGCTGGTTTCACCGCTCATCCTTTATGTGGTTCTCGTGTTTGTCGAAGTCGTGCTTCGCAAGGCTTGCGAGAGTTCGATCGGGCAGTCGTTCTATGGATTGATGCTGGTTACGCCGGTGCTGGTGATTCCCTGGCTCTTGATGTGTCTGGCGGGTTTTGGGCTTGGGCTAGGGATCAGACGATTCACCGCGCCAGCCCTTGATCGGCCAGCGTTGAAGTCACCTGTCGCGCTGCACGCGAACCCGACCCCTGCGCAGCCTGACAAGCTCTGGCGTGCCGTGCATGTGGGCTTTGCCAATGATGGCCTGGAGATCGGCAATCTGGGTGTCTGGATCCAGACGTGGCGGGCGACAACACAATCACCTGTCGAGTTGCCGCATCCCCAACATCCTACTCAGCTGCACCTGTTCAATTGTTATGAAATTGCCGAAGAGCGGCACGTTGTGCGCTTTGCTGCAGCCGAAGTTTCCAACGGAGTCTGGGCGTTTTATGTTCCCGTCTATCCCTCGCTCGCTGAACAGTTGCGTGGTCGCCCGGTTCGATCAGGGGCTGCATGGCGCACTGCGCTTCTGCTGTTGGTGGGTGGGCTTGTCGTGATAGCCATCGTCTCGTATGTCAGGGTCACGTATGAAGGGATAGGCATGCCCGCTGTTCAGAGATTGCAACAGGTTCCACCACTGAAACTGCCGTGACCTGTCATGCATGGTGGGGCTGTTGAACCCCATTGATGTTTGATAAGGCAAGCGTTCATTCACTCGGATTCAAGCGCCTCGGTAAACGCGCCTCCAGTGAAAAGCGGGGTTGCGGCCAAGCCTGCGCCGCGGAAGTTCAAAGACGAATTCATTGTGATCCGCTTGTCACGCCCCACGCCAACAATCATCACCAGTCGCGCCAGGGTTCCGTTTCATCATGCGATCAGTCCAGGCGGCGAGATCGTAGCGATCGAGTGATCGAATCACTCATTCACAGGCAAGTCGCCAATTTCGCCACATGTTCGCTGTCACCAGCGCATCGTCGCTGAACAGTTTGGCGTCCTTGAACCATTCAAACTGACCAAGCCTGCGATGTTCCTCGTCGTCGAGTACGGGACGATCCTGTGTGTAGTCGGCGAACGCTGCCCAGCGTATGTCTTCACCCACGTGAATGCCTGCGGAGTGCAACAGTCGACCATGCCAGAAGATCACCGAGCCGCGCGGCGCGACCAGTTCCAACGGTGTGGTGTCCTGCAATACAGCGAGCACTGTCTCCTCGTAGTTCGGGAGCGGTGAATAGTTGGATTCGTGGGTGTGAGCCTTGAACAGACGTTCGTGACTACCGGGATAGACCGTGAATCCGCCGCTACGAGGCCGAACCTCTTCAAGATAGAGGCACGCGTTCAATTGCTGGCACACCTGATCAGTGTGTGGTCCCAGGGCTCGCCCACTGATTCGTCGCGTGCCAGATGGGTCGGCCGCATCGCGACTGGGAAAAACCGGATAAACGCCGCGTATGCGGGACACGGGGCGAAGCGATGTCGACAACAGCGCCTGAGCAACTGCCACCACATCGTCATTGCGAGGCAACAATTGAAGCAGAAAATCTTCAGCGCCGATGTCGTGCAGTTTGACAATGCGACCGTTGTGCTCAACGGGCTGACGACCCTGATAGGGGCCTGACTCGGGATGTGGTGGCATTTCCGCCCACTGCGGATTCACCCAGGTGCTGCGATCATCGCGTACCAGTCGCCAGTTTGTATCCGGATGTACTGGGACCACCTTGAGCAGATGCGACCAGATGCGATCCATCGCGGGTGTCAACAGCGTCTCGGACACGAGACGTGGTTTGACGAGAAAACCGTGTTCGATGAAGAAGTCGCGCTCTTTGACTGACAGCACCATGCCGTCCTGCGCGAGGTCTGGCGGCTCGAATACGTTGCTGACGCGACGTGGGTCCTGGCGACCGGAGGCCGTTCCATCCTTCGAATCAATGGTGTCAGTCATGCCGGACTCCGGTATTTGACCTTGGCTGCGTTAACAAACCTTTTTGTTCACCACGCCAGAACGGTTTACCTGCCGTGAATCAGAATGATGGCTCGGCCAGCCCTGGCAATCCATCGATACCCTGCAGGTTCGCGGCGATCTGTCCGGCGCGCATTCCTTCCGGTCCGAGCTTGGTCGCGTAGTTGTCGTAGTAGTCGCGTGTCCCTGTGTATTCGTAGAGGGGTACGGTCCAGCCGCACGAATCCGCGATCCGAGTGACATTGAGACGGATGATCGAGCGCACACCAGGCAGATCCGGGAAGAGTTGTCGGTAAGCCGGAAACTCCGGATCCCGCACTTCGAGCACATCAGCGAGCCCATGCAGTCTCACGATGAGCGGTTTGCCTTCGAACGCGCAGAACATGATGACCATGCGACGATTTTCTTTAACATGCGAAATCGTTTCGACGCCGCTGCCCGTCACATCGAGATAGGCTACCGTACTTGGGTCGATTACGCGCAGGCAATCCATACCTTTTGGCGAGACGTTGATATGCCCCTGCTCGGTGAGTGGCGCGGTGCCGACAAAGAACATTTTCTGCGCTTCCATAAATGCCGTGATTTGCGGGGTGATTGAATCGTGCTGCTTGCCCATATCTGAAGTTCCGTGGATCTCAGGTTGATTGTCGCAGGAATCTACTGACAGCGTGGTGTCAGTACTCCGCGCATATTCCGGGTTGATTGAACGAAGATCACATGATTCGTGCTTGCTCATTCGGCTATGACGTATGCTTCGGTGCTACGAGGATAGGGACTACTGGAATTGTGACTACGGGAATGAATGAACACAGTGATCCGCACGATGAATTTCCTGCCGGGTTTTTCCGCCGCGGTGACGAGTCGCCCGACACGACCTTCTACGCGCCGGACCGCTTCGTCACCCACATAGACGATCAGGCGATCCGGGCTGTTGGTCAGTTGTACCGGGAGCTCGGCATCGACGGCGGAGGGTCCGCGAAGCGAGTGCTCGACTTCATGTCGTCATGGATCTCTCATTTCATCATCGCGCCCTCCGAACTGGTCGTGCTGGGAATGAACGAACGTGAACTGCTTGCCAATCCCCAGGCTACCGAACATGTGGTGCACGACCTCAACGTTGAACCATCGATGCGCTTTCCCGATGATTCCTTTGATGCGGCGGTCTGCTGTGTGTCGATCGACTACCTGGTTCGACCGATCGATGTGTTGCGTGAAGTTGCACGTGTGGTGAAACCCGGTGGATTGGTGGTGTGCACCTTTTCCAATCGCTGCTTCCCAACAAAAGTGATTCGTGGATGGCTGGCCATGGACGAGGAACAGCGATGCCAGGCGGTGAGTCGATATTTTCAGCTTGCAGGTTGTTTCGACGAAACCCGGTCGAAGTTGTGTACCCAACCAAGAGCGTTTGGCGATCCGCTCTATGCAGTGTGGGCTGCAGTGAAGTGAGCGATCTGCTCTATTGGGGTTGGCAATCTGCGTTGTGGCGCCGCTCGGTGGTCCAAACGCCTACAGCATCGTCGATACGGAGGGGTGAGCGGTGAGTCCGTTTGAATACCTGCTGGTGTTTGCAGCCGTTGTGCTTGGCCTCGCGATTTCCGATCTGGCAATGAGCCTCAACAAACTTCTTAACGCGGGGCCTCGTGTGCAGTGGGGTGTTCTGACTCCGCTGGCAGCGATGGTTGCCTTTCTCAAGATCATTACGCAGTGGTGGACCTGGTACGCCGCACAGTCGATTGCGCAGGCGTTGAGTTTTGAAATGTTTGTGGTCGTGATGATTGGCTCGGTCCTGCTGTTTCTGATGGCAGCGTCGGCGCTGCCTGATGTGGAAATGGAGGCGGCCACGATTGACCTGCCGGCCTGTTACACACGTGTGCAGCGAAGGTTCTGGATTCTGTTCACGACTCATTGGGCCATCATGAACGGCGTTTCCATCTGGGCACAGATACAGATTCAAGGTGCGCAGCTGAACCTGCTTTCATTTGGCTACCTCGTTCCCTTTGCGACGCTTGGGCTGGCGTATCTACGTATGCCATGGCTACACGCTGCGAGTATGGCTGGGCTGATTGTGCTGTATCTGGTCCAGTTCCTTGGGGACCACCTGACCGCGTAATAGCAGGTTGCTGAAAGAGTCCGGATTCTGTTGAAAAACACAACCCGCGTCGTGGTGGCCGACCGGGTCTGTGTGCAGACCTCATTCATCCGTGATTGAGTTCAGTGGCAAAAATACAGGAGTCGATGAACCGGGAAGAAGCTCATTCTTCGCAGTCCAAAATGGATAAAATGGTCCAGTACTATTGAAGCAGGCATCATGTCCACGACAAAACAACCCGACCTGTTTGGTTATGAACCACCTGCGCCGACGGCGAAAGACCTTCGTATTGTCCGCCAGTCGCAAAAAGCACTGAGCAAGGAACAGAACAGCTTCAACAAACTTCTGGCCGAGGTGCAGCGTTTGCAGAAGAGGCTCGCCGCGTGGCAGGAATTTGAAGCTCAGCAACAACAACAGGTGAGTACTGTGCTCATTCCGCTTGTCGCGGCGCTCCGACAGGCGCGCGCCAATCTGATCAAGTCGTGTGCGCAGATTCTCGAAGGTAAACATGGTGGGGATGTTCCGAAAAAGGCCGAGCGCCGTTTGCTGGTGACACTGGTGATTGACGTGTGCGAAACCTACTTTGCGGAACCGGGTGCGCCAGATCCCGAAGTGATAACCATCTTCGATACGTACTCGCCAGTGACTCATGCTGACTCCCAGAGAGCCGGTGAAAAGGATTTCAGGGATGAGGCTCAAGAGCTTTTTGGTATCGATATTCCAGAGGATATCGACTTCGAACATCTGGATGAGTTTCTTGCCAAAGCATTCGCTTCCAGGCACGACCAGGAGGAAGACGAATCTAAAGAAGAACAGCGTGGGTCAGGTCAGCGGAAGGGTTCTCGTAAAGCGAAAAATGATTCCGCCGTCAGGAGTGAAGCGGTTTCGATCGACCCCAAACGGTCACTGCGCGACGTGTATCGAAAGCTTGCCAGCGCCCTGCATCCGGATCGTGGGCTCGATGACGCTGATCGCAACCGCCGGACCGAACTCATGCAGCGGGTCAATGTGGCTTATGAAGGTGTCGATCTGCTGGCGCTTCTCGAGTTGCAGCTCGAAATTCAGCAGATTGATGAAGACCATCTCGGCACGGTTCCTGAAACCCTTCTACGTCAGTACAACCAGGTGCTTCGTGATCGCGTCGCCAATCTCAAGGGCGAGCTCAGAACCATCACCGAGCAGTTTCGTATGGCCATGCAACAGCAGCCGCGATCGATGACGCCGGAGGCGGTTGAACGTGATTTCACGCGTTCAGTTGGCCAGATCAGGGAAGACGCGGATCAGTTACAGGGGTGGGCCGATGCGCTTCGCCAGACTGCCTATCGCAAGGCCTGGCTGAAAGACTGGGAGCGGGAACAGAAGGAAGAAGAGCGGCGGCAGAAGCGCTTCGGTCGAATGCAGTTTATCGACGATGAGTTTGCGGACGCAGTGTCGGTATTTTTTGATGCGCCTTCCGCCGGTCAAAGGCAAGGTACACGAGGCAAACGAAAGCGGTAGATCCGGTTCGGAGCTGAAGATTCGTTGCAAACTCGGACATACTCCGACCAATATCGGCGTCCGCAGCAGGCAATTCATGAATAATGCGGGCTAACGAGGGGAGCGGAGAATGACTGGCGTTGCAGCGCTTGACGGGCAGGGTATGGCCAACGCGAGCACCCGCATCCCGTTGCGTCGGTTGCTGGCCTATTCGCTGATCGAGTTCCCGGTGGGCGGGGCGATGAATGCGACAGCGCTGTTTCTCGGGTTTCACTATGCCTCCCTCGGGGTTGATCTCGCGCAGATCGGCCTGATCATGATGGCCGCCCGTTTGCTTGATGTGCTCATCGATCCTGCTGTCGGGCTGATGTCTGATC
Source organism: Gammaproteobacteria bacterium (assembly GCA_031385325.1). Taxonomy (GTDB): domain Bacteria; phylum Pseudomonadota; class Gammaproteobacteria; order Pseudomonadales; family Azotimanducaceae; genus SYFY01. Next base: position 13,744 of record JANNBJ010000113.1, read on the forward strand.
GCACGCGTTCAACGTGGGGGCGACGCAAGATCTGGGTCGCAGCCGGAGCGCCGATATTCGTGTTGGCCTGCTGGATGCTCTACAAACCACCGGAAGACGTGAGCGCGCTGTATTTCGCCGGTTGGCTGGTGCTGTTCTGGCTCGGGTTTTCGATGATCAACATTCCCTACTATGCGTGGGGAGCGGAGCTCTCGCCGGACTATCACGAACGAACGCGGATCACGACGTGGCGCACGATTGCCGGCACTCTGGGATCGTTCACGTTCTTGTTGATTCCCGCCGTGCGACAAGAGATCTTCGGAGTGGGTGGACAACCCGGTGAAGTGCTCGCGACCATCGCAGTGATAACACTGGTCGCTGTTCCAGCGTTTGTTGCCATAGCGGCGGCCAACGTTCCTGATCGTGGAATGTCCACCGATACCAACCAGGTTCCGTTGCTGCGTGGGATAGGCGTGATGGGGCGAAATAGCGCCTTTCTGAGATTGTTAGCGGCTTTCACCATCGTCGGTCTCGGTCCTGTACTGCAGGGCGCGATGTTCCCGTTTTTCATGCAGCATGTGGTGGGGGACACCACATCGGGACCGAAGATCCTGTTGATCTACTTCCCGACCGTCGTTGTGGGGATCATGATCTGGGCTACCCTTGCGCGTCGCATCGACAAACATCAGGCCTGGCTTGTTGGCATGACGGTGATGGCCGGCGTCACCGTTTCTTACATGCTTGTAGGCCATGGGGACATCATTCTGATGACCTGCATTCTGGCGATGTCGGGTATTGGCTCTGGCGCCTTGAGTGCCTTGCCGGCGTCGATGAAGGCCGACGTGGTTGACCTCGATGCCATGGAGAGTGGCGAGGATCGTGCCGGCCTGTTTTTTGCCGCGTGGTCGCTGGCCGTGAAATTCATCGCAGCCGTCGGGCAAGGCCTGGCGTTCACGACACTGGCCTGGATCGGTTTTGAGGCCAAGGGCGACAACACCCCCGACGAGATTTTGGGCCTGAGGATCTTTTACTCCGCCGGGCCCATGGTGCTGTACCTGATCGCCATGGCGATTGTCTGGGGCTATCCCATCACCGCGAAGCGTCATGCGGAATTGCGGCAGGCGTTGGTTGCACGAGGTGTCCGGGCTGCGGGTTGAACAATCAATGGCCCACCCGTCCCTTGGTGGGTCAGTCAGGCGCCGCTTCAAAGCGAAAACTCACCAGATACACGTGGACCCCGCTGCCATGTCTGGCCACACGCAACAGATCCGGCACGCTGCTAAACCCGGATTCGCGTGCGAGCCGCGGGGTGATGTCTGCAAACAAAATTTCGTGAATCGTTTCCACCACGATGTGGCCGTCCTCCATGCGATATCGACCACCAACCTTCACACGCGGGCTCTGCCACACCCTAATGCTCGTCGTGATCTCGCTGGTACGAATCGATGCGCGCAGGCGACGGGTGAACTGCATGGGGCGTTCCTCCTCTCTATGTGACCGAATTCAATCTTTTGATCGGCCCGTGTTTCCCCGAGGTCATGGAGATTGGCTTCGAGGTGTCACTGCATGATTTACGAGAGTACACTCGACTGTGATGACAATCGCATTCAAGTTTATGACCACATCGCTCTTGCGCGTTCTGCTGGCAGTTATCCTCGTGTTCAACGGGGTTGCCTCGGCGTCGGCTATGGTGATGCCTTGTCATGATATGCAAGCCTCGGTGAACACGGATGGTCAGCACTCGCAGCATGCCGGACATGGATTGCACAAGGCCGACAGTGATCAGCCTGCCGTTATGCAGCTTCCGTGTGATGGCGCTTGTTGTGATGGGTTGGCTTGTCCTGGTCACGCCGCAGCGCTGATTGTTCCGCAAGCAGCTGCCTTGCGCGTAGTGCCGTCAGGCCCACAATCGATCGACCAGCGCCTGACAACAACTGACCCAGTGCTTCGACCCGTCGTTCCGCCGTACCGCCCGCCAGCGTCCTGAAACTTTCCTGAAGAATGATCCTCCGCCGTTGTGCCGAGGAAGCTTTGACTTGTTTGTGTGCCGGGTTTGACCGGTCACGGTGCAGGAAAGGACATCATGTCGAGTTCAGATTCGAGATTCGTGCAGTCGCGACGCCGCGTGTTGGTTGTCATGTTGATGACGGGTGCCACGGGTTGTGCCGCGCTGCCGGTCGATCAGGGTTATCAGGAAACGAGCGCTTTGCTGGAAGCACGGATCGGCATTGCACCGATCGCTTCCGGCGATGGCTCACACTCGCTGGCTCCGCCCGACCTGCCGACCACACCGATTGATCCCGAGCAGGCGGTAAGGCTCGCGTTCATGCACAGCCCGCGAGTGTCCGAATCTTACGCGCGGATCGGGTTGTCGCGCGCAGATCTGGAGGCAGCACGCAGGCTCGCCAATCCTGATTTCGGGTTCAGTTACCTTGATTCATCCAGAGGCGGCGAACAGGTCGGTCGAAGCCTTTCGCTCAGTCTTACCGACGTGGTGTTGCGGCCCGTGCGCAATCGATACGCAACTGCAGCGTTGCAACAGAAGCAACTGCAGGTGGCGAGTGAGTTGCAGGCACTGGCGACCGATGTAGAGGTTGGCTGGTACGACGCCGTTGCGACCGAACGGATTGCGGCAACCCGGGCGCTGATTGCCGGAGCAGCCACCCAGTCGGTCGCGCTGGCCCAGCGTTTTTTCGATGCCGGCAACATCAATCGGCTGCAGTTGGCGCAGGAGAAGGCGGCAGCGGCAACAGCGTCTATCGAAAGCATTCGCGCCAGTTCACACGCCATGCGAGCCCGTGGCGATCTGGCAACACTCCTGGGACTACCGGTGGAGTCGCCGTGGACCACCAGCGATTTGCCGGAATTGCCGGCCACTGATTCAGCTGACCCGGACAGCCTGGTCAGGCTTGCAGGCGAACAACGACTGGATCTGGCTGCCGCCCGGCGGCAACTGGATCTGCTCGAAGACGCCCTGGCGATGGCGCGGCGCTGGCGCTGGCTGGGTCGATTCGAAGTGGGCTATGAGCGAGAGAACGAAGCCGAAGGGGGCGTGATTCGCGGGCCGACGTTCGTTATCGAATTACCGTTCTTCAATCAAGGCCAGGATGTGATTGCCCGTGCCGAAGCCCACCGCAGCGAAGCCCTCGCTCGTGTCGACCAGATCCACCTGGAGATGCGAAACAACGTGCAAACCGCGGTGCAAGACATGCGCATGGCGAGAGAAGTCACCATGCGCTACCGGGACGAACTGGTGCCAGCGAGGGAAGAGGTGGTCGCCCGAACCCAGGAAGACGTGAACTTCATGTTCAAGGGTGTGTTCGAGTTGATCCTCGCAAAGCAGGTTGAGTATGACGCGTGGCAGGGATACATCGAATCGGTGCGTGACTACTGGATAGCGCACACGCGCCTGCGCGCAGCCGTTGGCGGACGATTGCCGGGTTATTCCGAATCACGGAGGCCACTACGAAAGCCCTCGACACCAGCATCCGAACATCATCACCACGGAGACCAACCATGAACTTTTCCCGACGTCGCTGGTTTCGGTACACCGGGTTGGGTGCACTCAGTGCCGGGGCACTCGGTGCGTTGTCGGCTGTCGAAGCCAGGGCAGAGACTGGCCATCACTCCGAACATCGTCCATCCGGCGATCGGTCGCCTGTCCCGGTTCACACGCCCAATGGCTGGACCCTTCCGCATCGTTTGGTAGGCGGTGTCAAGGAGTTCCATCTGGTGGCCGAAGAGATCGAGCACGAATTTGCGCCTGGTACTCGCGCCCGCTGCTGGGGTTACAACGGCAGTACACCGGGCCCGACCATCGAAGTGGTTGAAGGTGATCGTGTGCGAATCTTTGTCACCAATCGGCTGCCGGAGCATACGAGCATGCATTGGCACGGCATCCTTCTGCCCAGTGGCATGGATGGCGTGGGTGGTTTGTCACAGCCGCACATCAAACCGGGTGAAACGTTTGCCTACGAGTTCACCCTGCAACAGCACGGCACGCAGATGTACCACCCTCATGCCGATGAAATGGTGCAACTGGCGGTGGGCATGATGGGCATGTTTGTCATTCATCCGAAAGCGGCCGAACCGGAACCCGTTGATCGCGACTACGTCATCATGCTGCACAACTGGGCGCTGCATCCCGGCACCTATCGGCCGGATCCTTCGATCATGCAGAACTTTGATCTGTGGACCTTCAACAGCAAGGTCTTTCCCGCGATCAATCCGCTGGTGGCGCGTAGCGGTGAAAGAGTGCGTATCCGTTTTGGCAATCTCTCCATGTGGAATCACCCGATCCACATGCATGGTCCCCGCTTTCAGGTCACGGGCGGGGATGGTGGGCGCTGGCCACGAGAGCAATGGCGCAGTGAAGTGACGGAGATTATCGGGGTAGGTCAGACACGTGACCTTGAATTCGTCGCCGTGCCGGGTGACTGGGCCCTGCATTGCCACATGTCCCACCACACCATGAACGCCATGGGGCATGATGTACCCAATACGCTCGGCGTTGATCAGTCCGGGGTGGAATCCGCCATTCGCAAGCTGTTGCCTGGTTACATGGCGATGGGTGAAAACGGCATGGCCGAACACCAGCAACACACCGACTCCGGACACATGAAAGGCCCGGAAAATACGCTGCCGATGATGATGGGCAAGGGTCCGTTCGGACCTCTCGAAATGGGCGGTATGTTTACCGTTGTGAAGGTTCGCGATGACCTGCCGCTCGGCAGTTATGCCGACCCTGGCTGGTATGACAATCCGCGCGGCACGGTGGCGCGCAGGGTTAGCCGCGATCCGTCGTTTGGTGCGCCGTCACGCAACGGCGTGTCACCGGGCCCGACGCCGTCCCTGCAAGCAGTACCGGTTGATCATTCCAAAATGAACATGGGTTGAGGACCAGAACATGAAAACTATCCAGATATTGATTCTTGCCTTGCTGGCCGCTGTCATGACGGTGACCATCGTCCTGTGGATGGGGACGTACAACGTCGCCGCCGATACCCCACACTGGGCAATGACACACGAGGTGATGGAGTTTGCCCGCGAGCGATCCATCAGTCATCGCATCGATGATCTGCAGGCGCCTGATCTCGCCGATGCCGCTCGAATTTCGAGTGGGGCAGGCAATTACGACGCCATGTGCACGGGGTGTCATCTCAAACCTGGAATTGCGAGGAGCGAAATTGCCGATGCGCTCTATCCAACCCCGGGCAGTCTCACTGCGGCTCGCAACAGCGATCCACGCAGAGACTTCTGGATCATCAAACATGGCCTCAAGATGAGCGGCATGCCAGCGTGGGGCAAGAGCATGGAGGACGACTACATCTGGGGCATGGTGGCGTTTCTACAGCGACTGCCGGAGCAGACACCTGAATCCTACGCATCGATGATCGCGGCGAGTGCGGGGCATCAGCATGGGGGCGGCGAAGGCAGCGAAGCAGCGGCAGGGCATGACGACGGCCATAGTCATGGTCAGGATGATGAACAGGGACATGGGCAGGAGAATGATCACGGCGGGTATGACGATCACGGTGAGGCGCATCCTGCGGTGAACGTACCGGCAGCTTCGCCCGCGGAACCCCCGCATTCGGGGCACGAACACGCACACGGCGGGCATCACTAGGCCATGTTGAGCACGTCGCGAAGATCTCTGCATGCGTACTGATCGCGTGCAACCAGACAACACTTTATTCAAGGCAACCGAGCCAGGCAGATCCAACCATGACAACTGAACTCTGGATTGATCCTGTGTGCGGCATGACGGTGAAACCGACTTCGCCGCACAAACATACGCATCAGGATCACGAGTACCACTTCTGCTCGGCGGGTTGCCTTGCAAAATTTTCCACTGACCCCGCGCGCTACCTGTCGCCCGTACCAAGTGCACCAGCGAAGCCGGTTGCGCCCGGTACTCTCTACACCTGCCCGATGCATCCGGAAGTCATCAGCGACAAACCAGACAGCTGTCCCAAGTGCGGCATGGCACTCGAACCCATGATGCCGAGCCTGGACGATGAAGAAAACCCGGAGCTCACCGACTTCAGGCGCCGATTCTGGCTGACCCTGCCCCTTAGTGTGGCCGTGCTGGTGCTGGCCATGGCCGGTCACCAGATGACCAGCATGTCGGTGAGTACACGCACATGGCTGGAGTTTGCCTTGTCTACACCCGTGGTGTTGTGGGCCGGGTGGCCGTTTTTTGAGCGCTGGGTGCAATCCATCCGCAATCGCAGCCCGAACATGTGGACCCTCATCGGCACAGGGGTGGGCGCTGCGTTTGGTTACTCCATCGTTGCGACACTGGCGCCGGACTTGTTTCCCGCCGCGTTCCAGGAACATGGTCGGGTCAGTGTGTATTTCGAAGCGGCGGCAGTCATTGTGTCGTTGACCTTGCTGGGGCAGCTGCTCGAGTTGAAGGCCAGATCAAGTACATCGGCGGCGATCCGCTCATTGCTCGGGTTGGCACCGAAGCAGGCGCGCCGAATCGAGGTGGATGGTTCCGAAGCAGACGTCCCCCTTGCACAAGTGTTGGTAGGGGATCGACTGCGCGTGCGGCCGGGTGAATCGGTACCGGTTGATGGGGAAGTCCTCGAAGGACATTCAAGTGTGGATGAGTCGATGCTGACCGGCGAGCCCATTCCCGTCGAAAAGCAGGCGGGGGCCAAGGTGGTTGGCGGGACGCTCAATGGAACCGGCGCATTGGTCATGCGCGCGCAGAGTGTCGGTGGCGAAACGGTACTTGCGCAAATCGTGAACCTGGTGGCACAGGCACAGCGGTCTCGCGCACCCATGCAGAAACTCGCCGATGCCGTGAGTTACTGGTTCGTGCTGGGCGTTCTCACCTGCGCGGTGGCTACCTTTGTTGTCTGGGGGGTGTTCGGTCCTGCACCTGCCTGGACTTACGCCATAGTGAATGCGGTAGCCGTGCTGATCATCGCCTGCCCCTGTGCGCTGGGCCTGGCCACACCGATGTCGATCATGGTGGCCATCGGACGGGGTGCGCAGGCCGGCGTGCTGTTCCGCGATGCAGAAGCCATCGAGCGTCTGCACACCGTTGACACGCTGATCGTCGACAAGACCGGTACGCTTACCCAGGGCAAGCCGGTTTTTCGTGAGTTGATACCGGCTGTGGGCCACAACGCCGATGACCTCCTGCGCCTGGCAGGGAGTCTGGACCAGGGCAGCGAGCATCCGTTGGCGGCGTCAATTGTCGCCGAGGCGCGTCGTCGCGAGCTTGTTTTGTCAGCACCCGAAGGGTTCCAGTCGATCACCGGGCTCGGCGTAGTTGGCCGCGTCGGTAATCAGCAGATAGCTCTCGGCAATGGCGCACTGATGCAGGACCGTGGCATTCGTTTCGAGTCACTGCAGGCAGAAGCAGATCGTTTGCGCCACGAAGGCGCGAGCGTGATGTTCATCTCGATCGACGAAAAACTTGCCGGCCTGATTGCAGTGGCTGATCCCATCAAGCCAACGACGCTGGCTGCGATCAAGGAATTGCAGGCAGATGGCGTGCGTATCGTCATGGCGACCGGTGATGGGCTGGTGACGGCGCAGGCGGTCGGACGCGCGCTGGGTATTGTTGAAGTGCATGGCGAGGTCCGGCCTGCTGACAAGGCGGCACTGGTCGCCCGTCTGAAGTCCGAAGGACGTGTCGTCGCCATGGCGGGTGATGGCATCAACGACGCCCCAGCACTGGCTGCAGCCGATGTGGGCATTGCGATGGGAACCGGCACGGACGTTGCCATGTCGAGCGCCCAGGTGACTCTGGTGAAAGGGGACTTGCGTGGCATTCTGCGGGCGCGTGCGCTGTCGCGAGCGACTGTGCGCAACATGCGTCAGAACCTCGCTTTTGCGTTTGCCTATAACGCGGTTGGTGTGCCCATTGCGGCCGGGGTGTTGTTCCCGGTGTTCGGCTGGGTACTCAGCCCGATGATTGCAGCATTGGCGATGAGTCTGTCGTCGGTGTCGGTGGTAGTGAATGCGCTGCGACTGCGATACGAGCGTTCACCTGTAGAGCCTGACCGAGAGCACCGCGCACCGTCCTGACTGCGTCGATTTTGCGGTCAGCTGCCTGCAGTACGGCAACCTTGAGCGGACTGCTATTGCCTTCGGCGTAGAACAGCAAACAGCACAGCACCGACTATGGCGATGGCTAACACACTGACCCATACCCCCGTGATTCCGAACCAGGGTCCGCTCTCCATCATCCCGTTAGTCATCATTGAGTCCTGCGCTATTGCGGCAGCGGCCAGTAGCCATGTCGCGGTGAGGAGAGTCGCAGTGACAAGGCGTAATTTCGAGTTTGTGTACATGGGTTGTGTCTCCTTCAGGCAGTAACGTCTATGGCCATGCACCGGGTAATTCGAACGACGCATTGCTGATGTCCTGCCGTGCTCGCGACCGATTGCTCAAACGTCAGCATGGGGGCACTCCAATTCAGCATCTGTACGATTGCGCACATCGTGTACGTTCGGTCAGTCGCCGGAAGGCCGTATGTTCAGGCTGAAAATTGCCCGTTTTTGGTTATATGACGACAACGTGTCTACAAGCCATTGAAGGGGTGACTCTGGTAATTACGGATAGAGGGACGCTTGGAAAATGCCTGCCAGGTGAGCAGCGACACATTTCAACTCTTGAATCAGACCGGAAACCGGATGCCGTGGAAAAGGCGTAGACAACCACCCTCGTGCGGTAGCGTACAGAGCCGGACTGGCAGCGGGCGTACGGTCTGCTCATGCGCCCGTTCAAAATTACGCAGACACGAATTGAGGAGAAGACCAATGAAACGCAACTTGCTCTTATCGATGGCGATCCTGGGAATGGCAACGCTCAATGGCGTTGCCGGAGCCGACGATATGAAGATGAAGCCAGCCGATATGAGTAAAGCTGGCGCTACGCCAGCGACCCCTGTACCGAGTGCGTTGGCTGCCACTGCGGCGATGAACCACGACGCTTCCATGAAACACATGGCGGGGATGATGGAAGACATGTCCTGCTTGATGAAAGGAATTTCAAAGGTGTCCAAAATGGAACCGATGCAGGATGAGACGAAGATGAAGCACATGGGCGCGATGATGAAGGATATGTCGGAAATGCCGAAGGACATGTCGGCCACCATGAACAGTACCGCGATGAAACCGGACCCGATGGCGAAGGACATGAGCGCGATGATGAATGAGATGTCGGCCATGATGCAAAAAATGTCCGTACAAATGAGCGACGGCATCAAGGACGATGCGGAGGTCGCTAACACCAGTACCGCGATGAATGACATGTCGATGATGATGGAGGAGATGGCGCTCTCCATGAAGGATGGAACCGTGACGGATAGCGAAATGGCGAAGCCCAAAGAGTCGATGAGGAAAATGGGTGCAATGTCTCACATGTAGAACATGCGTATGCGTATCGCCACTGGACGGAGGATGCGCAAGGCCTTAGAGGTCGATCTGCGGTAAGCGTCACAACGACATTCTGAGGACAGGCCCATCCAATGTTGCGAGTGGGTCTTCGGGTTTGTTTGAGCGGATCGCTATCGCGCTCCCCGTTGCGAGCCTTGGGAGATTGCGCCATGTCGCTGGTCCTTACTTTTGGATTCCCAAGCATGCCGATGGCCGCTGCGATCGTTGCTGTGATGGCGCTCGTGCTCACCGCATTGCCCGCACAGGCGCAAACTCCTGACGAACATGCAAGTCATCATCCCGCTTCAAATGGCGCAGTAGTTAGCCCACCCAGCACATCGGACGTTACGCCCACAGCGGATGCATCCACGGTCACGTCGAGCGCGCAGACGATGGCTCCGGATTCACCGATGTCGTCGACCGGATCACCCCCCGCAGCCGCAATGCCTGAAAACGGTATGGGCGCGATGATGGGCGACATGATGAGCAAAATGATGACACCCCAAGCTGGTGCGGCCGGCGGCTGCATGGGAGGAAATTGCGGTTCTGCTGCAACGAACCCCATCTATCCTTCGCTCATGACACTGCCCGCGCTCACCTCGGAAAAGCGGGCGGAGATCACTGCGCTGGCGACGCAGCAGATTGATCTAGGAACAATACAAGTAACCCACGGAGCGCAAGCACTCAAACGCGCGACGGAAGCGGGTAACAACCTGGCGATGCAACAAGCGGTTGACACCATGCACGAGGGCCTGGACACGCTCAGCGCGGGGATCGCCGCTCGACGAGTTCTCTCGGAAGGGAAAGCGCCTCGCAATCTGGCGCTCGACTGGTTCAAACGCGAAATGAATCTCGCCTCGCCGATTGCCCGAGAGGATCGGTACGTTCTATTTGGTGTGCCACCCTTTCATCTCTTCACGATGGTGCTGCTCATCGCGTTCGCCCTGGCAATGATCGCAATGTATTTTTTCACGATGCGACGCGCGGCGGCGCTGTTCGGGCGATTGGACTCAGGCACGCCTCCACCGGGCTCGTCGCCACCACTCGGTGGATCACCTATACCGCCTTCTCCGCCACCGCCACTCTCCGCGTCGAGTCCCGGCAATTCTTCTGACACCGCAACACCACCCGCAGCGGAGTCTTCGCCACAAGGGATTTCTGACGCTCGCCGCATCGCCGCTACTTCTTTAACGCCGCTGAATGCCAACTGGCGAGGGCAGTTGTGCGTTGGCAGCATCATCGCTGAGACCCCGAGCGTAAAAACAGTTCGCTTCCTGCCTTCGTCGGGGGAGCGTTTCCTGCCTTTCACCTTCGTGCCCGGTCAATTCCTCAATCTCTCGTTCTGGATTGGCGGCGCGAGAATGAATCGTTCGTACTCCATTTCATCGTCGCCCACCCAGCGCGACTACGTTGATGTCACCGTGCGACGTGAGCCGCGCGGCGCGGTATCGCGTCACATCGTGGATTTACTGAAAGTGGGCGACGTGATTGAAGCGGGGGGCCCCGTCGGTCGATTTACGTTCAGCGGCGAGGAGGCGCAGAGCATCGTTCTCATCGCCGGCGGCGTAGGTATCACGCCCATGATGAGTATCGTGCGCTATCTCAGTGCGCGTGCGTGGTCCGGCGACATTTACCTGATCTACTCGTGTGGTACACCCACTGACTATATCTTTGCAAACGACTTGGCCGCTCTGCAGCGCCTTAATCCAAAATTGCATCTCACCGTCACGATGGGACGCGCCAAGGAGCACGACTGGCAAGGTCGGCGTGGACGCATCAACTCCGAGCTGCTCACGAGCACAATTCCTGATCTGCCGGCACGCAGGATTCATGTGTGCGGACCGATTCCGATGATGGATGCCCTCAAGAGCATGCTCAGCAATCTGCATGTACCGCCCGATCAAGTAAAGATTGAATCCTTCGGCACGCTCATGCCTAAACCGAGCGTCGTGGGAGAAGGTTCGCAGCCCACTGCTGCGGCAACTGGCCCACTGGTGACGTTTTCCAGAAGCAAAAAGGCCGCCAGGATTGCCGTCGAACAAACTATTCTCGAACTTTCCGAACAACTCGATATCGGCATCGAGTTTTCCTGCCGCGTTGGTACGTGCGGGGTATGCAAAGTAAAATTGACTGCTGGCGAAGTCGAGATGGCCGTAGAGGACGGTCTCGATCCGGCAGACAAAGCAGACAACATCATTCTTGCGTGTCAGGCAATACCGAAGAGCGCGGCTGCGGTGGACACCTAGCGATGAAGGATCGGGAGCGCATCGTCGTCACCGGGGTCCTCAGTGTTCTCCTCATTGGCTGGCTCGGCTTTTTTTTCCATCGCTCGCCGCGCTTTGCGGGTAGCGAAGTGGGGGCGGTGTTCGGTATCGCGGGCGCAGTGTTCATGCTTGTGCCGCTTGCGTATCCCCTCATCAAACGTGTTCCGTTTTTGCTGGTACGAGTCTCCAAGCACATCTCGATGTCTTCGTTACTAGCGGTGCATGTCTATGCGGGCATCTTTGGCCCGTTGCTGGCGATCATTCACACCGGACACAAATTCGACAGCGGGTTGGGTATCACGCTGACGGCAGTCATGCTGCTGGTCGTCGTCAGCGGTTTTGTCGTTCGCTACCTGCTGACGTACGTGAGCCAGGAAATCAAAGATCAGTTGGCGTTGCTGCAAACGGCGCGCGGCGATCTGGACAGCGCGTGGGGAGTTCGCGACGCCGGCGGCGCCACACCGATCCAGATCACGAGCATCGCCGAGTATGTGGCAGACCTGGAATACGCGGTGCGCATGCACGAGTTCTTCAAACGCTGGTTTGCGCGAGCACTCAACGTGCACATCGTGCTCTCCGTCTTTCTCTACCTGCTGCTCGCGCTGCATATCGGATCCGGCATCTACTTCGGACTGCGGTGGTTGCCGTGAAGTCGTTGCTGCTCTGGCTGGTGCTGGTTGCTACCGTCGTTGCTGCGGCGACTCTGTTGGGTCTGAACGCCGAGTCTGCGTCGGTGGTGTTGGAACAGTTTGTTCGTCCTGGTCCGCTGTCGTCCGGACACGCCAATCTGGAGGGGCAATGTACGTCGTGTCATGAACCGACGGTGGGCGTCACCGTGGTCAAGTGCACAGTGTGTCATGCGAATGCGGAAAAGCTCCTCGGTCGTCAGCCCACCGCGTTCCATGAAAGTGTTGAAGAATGCTCGGCCTGTCACCTGGAACATCAGACGGCGAACATTCGACCTCGAGTAATGGACCATGTGGCGCTTGCGAAGATCGGCGCGCGAACGCTTGCACGCGCGGCAAGCCGCGACTCAAAAGCGGATGCAGAAAGCGACGCGACAATCAAGTCGCTCAAGGTATGGCTGAGCATTGGAAGTCCAGACCAATTTGATGCAAACCGCGCGCGCGAGTCGCTCAACTGCGCTGGCTGTCACGATCGTCAAGATCCGCACTTGCAACGCTTCGGCAGCGACTGCGCGCAATGTCATGACTTTAATTCGTGGACGATTGCGAGCTTTGAGCATCCGTCCTCCAGCTCCAAAGAATGTGTCCAATGCCATCGGCCGCCGCCGAGTCATCTAATGGAGCACTTCTCCATGGTCTCGCAGCAGTTTGCAGCTAAGCGGAGCGCCCGTGTCGAGCAGTGTTTTGAATGTCACAACACCACCGGATGGAACGACATCGTTAACGTCGGTTATTACAAACATCATTAACCCGATGCGGAGAAATTCCCGTGAGCTCGACTTTGCAACCGATTAACAGACGCGGGTTCATTCGCGGCTCCGCCGCCTTGGGTCTCCTGGCGGGACTGCACCGTTACATGCCCGCTTACGCCGTTGAAAGTATTGGCTTGCCAACAAGTTCACTCAGCAATCGCGACGTCAACGCGATTGATCTTTTGATCCGTGAACAACAACTGGAGTTCGGCAAGCGGCGCGGTAGCGCCATTACGATTAACGGAACGGTGCCGGGTCCACTCGTGCGTCTACGCGAAGGCAGTGACGCGTTACTTCGAGTCACGAATAATCTTGATGAGGACACTTCCATTCACTGGCATGGATTGCTGCTGCCACCCGGCATGGATGGCGTGCCGGGTGTGAGCTTTGCTGGCATCAAGGCCGGAGAAACTTTCAGCTATCGTTTTCCTGTACGGCAAAATGGCACTTACTGGTACCACAGTCACTCGGCGGGCCAGGAGCAAGCGGGTCACTACGGTCCGTTGATTATCGACGCAGCCGAGCCCGAGCCTTTTGAATATGAACGCGAGCATGTTGTCGTGCTCTCGGATTGGACGTCGGAAGATCCAGCGCGCGTACTCGCGCGGCTGAAGCGGCGGCCGAACTACTACAATTTTCAACGGCGCACATTGGGCACGTTCTTCAATGATGTGAAGAACAACGGCGTGAAGTCCACCGTTGCGGATCGGTTGGAGTGGAGCCGCATGCGCATGGATCCCAGTGACATCTCTGATGTAACCGGTTTTACCTACACCTATCTCATGAACGGCTTCGCGCCGGAATCGAATTGGACCGGCCTCTTTCAACCTGGTGAGCGCGTGCGATTGCGCTTCATTAACGCCGGCGCGGCAACGTATTTCGATCTGCGTATTCCGGGTCTGCCTATGACGGTGGTCTCTGTGGATGGTCAGCACGTGCAGCCCGTCACCGTGGATGAAATCCGGATCGCGGTGGCCGAAACGTATGACGTGATCGTTGAGCCAAAACAGCAACACGCTTACACCATTTTTGCGGAAGCGATGGATCGAAGCGGATTTGCGCGTGGCACATTGGCGACCGAACGGGGTCTGGCCGCAGCGATCCCACAACGTCGCGAACGTGTGGTCGCTAACATGACCGATATGGGGATGGGTGGTATGAGCCAGATGCCCGGCATGGATGAGCCTACTACGGACATGGAATCGATGGCTCCCGCGCCTCCCGCTGCCGAAGTCATGCCCTCAATGCCGGGTATGAAAATGCCGGCCGCAGCGATGCCGATGTCTGCGCCAAGCAGCGCCGCCGTCATGGGCGATCCTGTCAAACATGGTGTGGACAATCATGGCGTCGGCAATTCCGCTGTGCCGATGGAGACCAAGAACCGTTTGGATGAACCTGGCACCGGTCTTGAGAACACCGGGACGCGAGTACTGCTCTATAGCGAGCTTCGCAGTTTGAAGCCCAGCGAAGATGCCCGGCCGCCCGGCAGAGAAATCGAACTGCACCTCACGGGCAACATGGAGCGCTATATGTGGGGATTCGACGGCAAGAAATTCTCGGAGGCCAGCCCGATCAGGTTTCTCTTTGGCGAACGAGTACGCCTGACGCTCGTCAACGACACCATGATGAACCATCCCATTCACTTGCATGGAATGTTCATGGAACTGGACAACGGCGCGGGGCTGTTCAAACCAAGGAAACACACCATCAACGTGAAGCCTGCCGAACGTCTGTCACTGGACATCACGGCGGATGAATCTGGAAACTGGGCGTTTCATTGTCACATCCTCTACCACATGGAGATGGGCATGTTCCGTGTGGTGTCGGTGGTTGGCGATACGGGAGGTGCGGCGTGAAACACTTCGCAGGTATCTCCAAAAACGTCGTCGCTACGCTGTTTACTCTGCTGGGACTTGCAAGTCTTTCAAATCAGGCAGCTGCACAGCCCGTTTCCGCACATCAGGGAGCGCGTAGTTCACCGGTGCTGGAACCAACAGCAGCGATCAAAGACGACGATGCCGTTGCATCGAGTGATGTGAGGGATACAGAAACACAATCACCACCGGGAGTGCTTGGCAGCAATTGGCCCGCGCCTGTTGAGGACCAACGCTTTGGTTTCCTTCTCGTTGATCAACTCGAATATCGGGTGAGAGAGAACGCCGATACGGTGCGGTGGGATGCGGTGAGTTGGTACGGCGGAGACTACAACCGCCTGTGGCTCAAGACCGAAGGTGATTGGCGGGCGACTGGTGAACGTGGCGGTGAAGCTGAAATTCAGGCGCTTTACGGCCGCTTGATCGCGCCTTTCTGGGATCTCCAGATTGGCGTTCGTTACGATCAGTTTTCAGGCGTCGGGTTCGACCGTTCTCGAAGCTTCGCTGTCATCGGCTTGCAGGGGTTGGCACCGTATCGATTTGAAGTCGAACCAGCATTGTTTGTCAGTGAAAATGGCGACGTGTCCGCACGCCTCACCGCCACCTACGAAGTGCTTCTTACGCAGCGACTGATATTGCAGCCGCGCCTGGACTTCGACGCTGCTTTTCGCTCGGCAGAAAAGTTTGGTGTAGGCGACGGCATCAACAGCGTCGGACTAGGGTTGCGACTACGTTACGAAATCACGCGCGAGTTCGCACCGTACCTTGGCATCCACTGGTTGCGACGCTTTGGCGAAACCGCAGAGCTCGCGCAACGTGATGGTGGACGTGTCGAAGATACTGCCGTGGTCATTGGCGCGCGCGTGTGGTTTTGACATGCGCATCCAGCAATCGTTGGTTATGAGCGCAGTAGCGCAAGCGCACGTGCCAACACGCCGTAGCCAACCCTGGGATACTGCCGGACTCGGTTTTTTGCACTGCGGATCACAAAGCGCGGGTCACTTCGGCAAGATGGTTCATAGTGGCATCGAATATGGCTTGAAGGATGCGTATGCGGAGGGGCTTAACATCCTCCGCCACGCCAACATGGGCAAACAGCAACGCGATGCTGAGGCGACCCCGCGACGCGATCCTGAGTTGTACCAGTTCGACTTCAATCCTCCAAAAGTCGCAGTGGCGTCGCGTCACGGTAGCGTGATCGGGTCGTGGTTCTTCGATCTCAACGCGCAAACGCTGCGCAATGACGCCGATTTAAAGAACTTTGTGGGTCGTGTCTCCGACCAGAGCAAGCACAGAGGATCGTCACCGACGCTTCGGTGCGGTAGTGCCGCAGAAGCCAAGCGTCTGTGATCAATCATCATCTAATCGTTGGCGCGGAACTGGAACAGCTGCAACGCGAGACATTCGGCTATTTTTTGCATGAGACAAATCCCAGCAACGGGCTCGTGATCGACAAGACGGCCTCGGATTGGCCTGCAAGTATCGCCGCCGTCGGTCTTGCTTTGGCGTCGTACGCGGTTGCTGTCGAGCGCGGGTTTATGCCCCGCTCTGCCGCAGTAGAGCGAACGCTGACGACCCTACGTTTTTTCTGGTACAGCACACAAGGCCCCGAGCCCGACGCAACGGGCTACAAGGGCTTTTACTATCATTTTCTGGATATGCAGACCGGTTGTCGCGCCTGGCAATGCGAGCTATCGACAGTAGACAGCGCTTTTTTCCTGGCGGGCGCGTTGACTGCGGGAAAGTTCTTTTCTGCCGATACGTCTGGCGAACAGGAAATTCGCATGCTTGCCAACGCACTCTATCGACGCGCAGATTGGCAGTGGGCGCAAGACGGCGGCGCCACGGTGACGCACGGATGGAAACCCGAAAGCGGATTTCTCAAGTACCGCTGGGAAGGCTACGACGAGGCACTGCTGCTGTACGTTTTAGGTCTTGGTTCGCCGACTCATCCGTTGCCGGAGAGCAGCTATGCAGCGTGGTGTTCGACTTATCGGTGGGAGCAGTGTTATGGCTACGACTTTCTTTACGCTGGATCGTTATTCACGCACCAGCTTTCGCATGTCTGGATCGACTTTAACGGGATTCAAGACGCGTTCATGCGCGACAAAGGCAGCGACTATTTCGAGAACAGCCGACGGGCTACGTACGTGCAACAACAGTACGCGATCCATAACCCCCTTAAGTTTAAAGACTACGGCCCACATTGCTGGGGAATCACGGCGAGCGAGGGACCCGGCCCGGACTGTCGCAAAATAGATGGTATCGAGCGACAGTTTTTCGATTACGTCGGACGGGGTGTGCCGTACGGCCCCGACGACGGCACTCTTGCGCCGTGGGCTTTGGTCGCGTCGCTGCCGTTCGCCCCCGAAATCGTGCTACCCGCGATCCATCACTGCGTGCATCAAGCGAAGTTGACCCAGTTCAATGCTTACGGCTTCAAAGCCTCATTTAATCCGACTCATCCGGGAGACGCAGGCAATCCGTATGGTTGGTGGGTTTCGCCCTGGCATTACGGGCTCAATCAAGGTCCGATCATTTTGATGATCGAAAATTATCGCAGCGGAATGTTGTGGAATTTGATGCGCAGGTGTCCATACATCGTAACCGGTTTACGTCGAGCAGGTTTTGGCGGCGGTTGGTTATGATCCTTGTCGAGGGTTTGTAGCCGTCCATTGCAACGGCTGTGGCAGCTGGACTGAGGAGCGCAGAAGTAAAGCACGACACGGTAGAAACGGTTTCGAAAATGGGCGAGTGTATAAATACAGGTAAATCCTCGGAGCATTACCAGAGGGACATGACGAAGTACTGCCAGTTATGAAAAAGGCCCGGCCTCTGTCCGCTCATGGAAGGAATGAAGTCGATGACGGGAAGGATGCATGACATGAAGAACATGAGTCACTCCACGATCAGTAGTTCGAAAGTAACAAGTCTGTGAGTAGCTCTCTGTTCAGCTCCATTACATGAGGTATCAAGGATCACTTTGGCAACTCGACAACAGCTAGCCGTTTTTCTCGTTGCGCTGGCGCTGATCAGTTTTCCCGTGCATTTGGCGTGGGAATGGATGCAGTGTCAGCCGTACTTTGTTCATCGAGCGACGCCTGCGACGGGCGCTTCAATGCTGACGGCGGCGCTCGGTGATGTGGCGCTGACGCTGTTCGCTTATTGCGGGGTAGCGGCGATCCACGACGCTGCATGGCCCCTTCGATCGTGGTCCGCCAGCGTGTGGCTTGTAATAATGGGCATGGCGCTGATCACAAGCATCGCCGTGGAGAGCTACGCCCTGCTTACCGATCGTTGGGCGTATACCGACGCGGCGCCGCGCCTGCCAGGCTCGCCGATTTCGGTATTACCAGTGGCACAATTACTCATCCTGTTCCCGCTTGGTTTTTATCTCGCCCGCACGCTGCTCCGACGAGTCTCACCGCCAGGAAACACGTCATGAACGCAACACCGACTTCAATCGAGTTCACCATCGGGGACGTAGCGTCCTCGTAGTTAACAGGACGACATACACTACGGACTCACTTCGCCAGCGGAAGTATGGCTCCGGAATGGGTGGTCACGATGTTGCAGCGGCCTTCAGTCCTATCTATCAACAGGGTGCTACTTAAACTCGTGTCCTGAATTCCAATTCGCCATAATTTTCAAAGTAGCACGTGAAGCGATTCGTCAGCTTCATGAACCGCAAAGCAAAGTGGGCGCTGTCGATGCACGAGCCGTCGGGGAAACGCAGAGGCCTGAACAGGGGGGGGTATGAACGAGGGGAGGTCAAATACGACTGCGTCTCATCATGTGTGTGACGTGGCATTGTTCTGAACAACAACGAATACAGCGCGCTGGGAGTAGGCACTCGATAGGCTGTTCCCAGGGGTTTGGATTCAGCTTTGTGTGGCGCTGGTAGTGCCCTTCGAACAACGCGTATCTCCGATCACCTGACGGTCGGATCGTCAGACGCTCGGAAATTGCTTGCCGAACGACCAGGAAAATTCAGTTCAACTCTTGTTTCAGAACTGAAATTGGAGCCCGTGGCATTGCGTGGACAACTACCGCAGTGCGTTAGCGTACGGAGGCGGACTTTCAGCGGACGTACGATCCAAAGGTGTTTGATTTCAGGAGGAAAAGCAGGACGACTCAACACGGGTGATGGAGATTCACATGCAGGGTGCCATCGACGATCCCCATCTCATGCAGCACTAGTTCGACCAACTTCCATAGATCGGACGCTGACGGTGAAGGTAAGCAATTCAGATTTTCAGTTGGTTCTGGATCCGGTGTCAGCACCCCAACCAGCGTGTAGCTTTTTGATTGGCAGACCATGAAAAAAAATGAGATTGAACACTTGGTCAATGAACAGTGCGCCTCAGCTGACGCAGCAAGCAAGTCCGCCAGAGAATTTAGGCTACCGCCCACGCTGATAACCGCGCAAGCGGCCATTCAACTAACGGAGGTGCAAGACATGCTGCGTAGACTTTCTGCGTATCAGCTCGGCATCTTCATGCCGCACCAACATGACGAAGCCACCGGTGAATTTCTGCCCCTTGCTGCTGGCATGACTCAGGTGGAATCCGGATTGGCCGTGAGCTTCCAGTGCCACGATGAGATCGCGAATCAGACTGCGTCATTCCTTCCCGTCGGTTG
Source organism: Gammaproteobacteria bacterium (assembly GCA_031385325.1). Taxonomy (GTDB): domain Bacteria; phylum Pseudomonadota; class Gammaproteobacteria; order Pseudomonadales; family Azotimanducaceae; genus SYFY01. The sequence goes on from JANNBJ010000113.1 coordinate 33,338, forward strand.
GCTTTGGCGCGCCGGCGCGCCCACGGTGACAGCGGCCTGCGAGATGGCCGACGCCCAAGTACCTGTGGGCGAGTCGGAACATCGGGTCAAGCACAAGATGTCCAAGAACGACTGATCGGCCGCTCGCCAGCCCGGCGTCAGCGCCGGTGTGCAGGGATCGACCGGCAGACAACCCAGGAGAGACGATGAAAACAAGTGTGATGAACGTGCGCGACATGCTGTCGGTACTGAGCGTGGCGGGCGTTGAGAAGCGGATTGGTGATGTGCCGGGTGTCGAGAGCGTGACCGTGAACTTCGCGGCCGGCAACGCCACGGTCCGCTTCGACGAAACGCGGCTCGAGCTGGCCGACATCAAGTCCGACGTTCGTCAACGCGGCTCCGATGCGGACGCGCAGTCCAGTACACCAACACCGGACAGTCACGATGGACACGCAGCGCCCGCTGTAAAAAAGACCGATGCTGCCGAACCCGTTGCGCCGAAGACGCCTTTGGTCCCCTCAACCGACTCGTCCGACAGCAGCGAGATCCCCGACAAGACCCCGTCCCCGGCAGACAAGCCCGTCAAGACACCATGAAAACGAGCGTGATCGACGTACGCGACATGCTGTCGGTGCTCAGCGTGCTGGGCGTCGAAGATCGCATCGGCGAGGTGCCGGGTGTCGAAAGCGTCACCGTCAACCATGCAGCGGCAACGGCTACCGTGCGCTATGACGAAACACGGCTGCACGTGGGCGATATCAAGTCGGATGTGCGGCAACGCGGCTACGCGGTAGCGCATGAGCCGACGCCCGAGCCCGGTGTCGAGTCGGAGCCTGCGGCGCCGGCATCGCAATCCGCGGTGCGCTTACCCGAGAAGGGCACGGAGAACGCAGCGCTGACCAAGACTGCGAAGGACGCTGCGCCGGTAACGCCGGCGGCTGCCAGCCTGCCACAGGACGCCGGCTCTGACGTGTTGCCCGAGGCCATTGCTGCTTCTGCGGCGCCCGTGAGCGAAGCCGTTTCGCCTGAGGCCACCGGGGTCGCCGGCTCCGATGGCGACGCACCTGGCCCCATCGAGAAGGCAACTGCCTGGGTGAGAGAAGCCTTGACGGGTGACGACAAGGACAAACCGGAAGTGCCCGCTACATCGTCCGAAGTCGAGCCGCCCTCCAAAACATCAGCCCCGTCGGCTGCTGCGACCAATCCTGCCGCAGGTCACGCAGGTCACGCAGGCCACGGCGACCATGCTGCACCGAACACAACATCCGGTGCAGCCCCCGCGATGGCGGCCGACATGGCACATGAAATGGGTCACGGCGGCGGTGACATGGGCGCGATGGTGCGCGACATGCGCAACCGCTTCTGGATCTGCCTGGCTTTCACGCTACCAATCTTTGTCTATGCCCCGATGGGCGGCATGTGGCCGGCGCCAGAGCCGCCGTTTGGGTTGGACCTCAACCTCTGGCTGTTCTTCTTCGCCAGCGCGGCCATCCTGTATCCGAGCTGGCCCTTTTTCGTATCGGCCTGGCGCGCGCTCAAGAAAGGCACCCCGGGCATGGCCGCGCTGATCGTGCTGAGCGTCGGCACCGGCTATCTGTTCAGCGTCGGCACCACGTTCTTTTTCAAGGGCGAGGGGCAATTCTTCGAGGCCGTCGCCGTGCTGCTGGTGTTCATTTTGCTGGGGCACTGGCTGGAGATGCGCGCGCGTGCCGGTGCGTCATCGGCAATCAAGGCGCTGATGAACCTCACGCCGTCGACGGCCAACGTCATCCGCAACGGCACCGAGGTCGAAGTGCCGACCGCCGAGGTGCTGGCTGGCGAGATCGTCGTCATCCGGCCGGGCAACAAGATTCCGGTCGACGGCACCATCGAAACCGGTGAATCGCTGGTCGACGAATCGATGCTGACCGGCGAGTCGATGCCCGTGCAGAAAGGACCCGGCGCCACCGTCGTGGGCGCTAGCATCAACAAGAGCAGCAGTTTCCGCTACAAGGCCACCAAGGTCGGCGCCGACTCCGCGCTAGCGCAAATCGTCAAGCTGGTTCAAGAAGCACAGAACTCCAAGGCGCCAGCGCAACTACTGGCTGACAAGGCCGCGCAATGGCTGGTGATTGCCGCCATTGCTATTGGTCTGACCACTTTTTCAGTGTGGTTCTGGGTTATCGGCGAGCCTTTGCTGTTCTCCGTGACGCTCACCATTACCGTTTTCGTGATCGCCTGCCCGGATGCGTTGGGGCTGGCCACACCGATGGCCGTGATGGTGAGTACAGGGCTTGGTGCCGCCAACGGCATCCTTTTCAAGAATGCCTCGGCGCTGGAAGACGCGACCAAGCTCGACGTCATCATCTTCGACAAGACCGGCACGCTCACCGTCGGCCAGCCGGAGGTCGTTGAGGTAATCACGGCGGAAGGTGTCACCGAGGACGTACTGTTGTCCGCTGCCGCCGCCGTGGAGCAGGGCTCGGACCACCCGCTGGCGCAGGCCATCGTGCGCCGTGCATCCAGCCTCAGCATCGTGGCACCGACCGGCTTTGAGAGCCTCGACGGCATGGGCGCTCGCGCTGAAACCGCCGGTGGCACGGTCTATCTGGGCAATCGGCTGCTGATGGACACCCAAAAGCTCGCGCTCGGCCCGCTGGAGGCGCAGGCCAAGCGCCTGCAGGGCGACGGCCGCACGGTGGTGCATGTGGCGCAGGCGGGCAGCGTCATTGGTCTGATTGCCATTGCCGACGCCATTCGGCCAACGTCCAAGGCGGCGGTGGCCAGGTTGCGCGAACGCAAGATCGAAGTGGTGATGCTGACTGGCGACAACCTGGCCACGGCCACGCGCATCGCGGCCGATCTGGGCATCGACAAGGTGTTGGCCGACGTGCTGCCCGCCCAGAAGGCCGAGAAGGTGAAGGCGCTACAGGCCACCGGCAAGAAGGTCGGCATGGTGGGCGATGGCGTCAACGACGCGCCGGCGCTGACCCAGGCCAACGTGGGCTTTGCCATCGGTGCCGGCACCGACGTGGCAATGGAAAGCGCTGATGTGGTGCTGATGAAAAGTGACCCCTACGACATCGTCGGCGCCATCGAATTGTCGCGCGCAACGGTGCGCAAGATGCATCAGAACCTGTGGTGGGCGGTGGGCTACAACACGATTGCGTTTCCGCTCGCGGCTGGCGTTTTGTACCCGTTCGTGTTGAGCCCGGAAGTCGCGGCGATTTCCATGTCGGGTAGTACGTTGATCGTTGCGCTCAACGCGCTGATGCTCAAGCGCACCAAGCTGGCGGGGATCCGACAGCCGGGCAAGACAGCAGGTGGCGAGAGGCCCGCCGTGGCAGTCAAGCCAACGGCAAATGCGGAGCCTTCCACCACAGCACACTCGCCGCCCGCAAAGAAGGCAGCTGCCGCGTGAGGGGTCATGACCGGGTGTGCACCTGATAGAACCATGAAGGAAACCATGAAGGCCGATAACGACCTGATGCAGACGACAGTCGATTCGCTGGTCCAGGCCGGCAAGGGCATCCTCGCTGCCGATGAAAGCGGCGCGACAATCGCGCAGCGGTTCAAGTCGGTCGGCGTCGAGGCGACGGAGGAGAACCGGCGGGTCTACCGCAGCCTGCTACTGGCGACGCCCGGCCTGAGCGCGTTCATCAGCGGCGTCATACTGTATGAGGAAACGCTGTTCCAGCGGGCCGACGACGGCACGCCACTGCCCGAATTGGCCATGCGCTTGGGGATCGTGCCCGGTATCAAGGTCGATGTCGGCAAGATCGCGCTTGCACATGCGCCGGGTGACGAGATCACGCAGGGGCTCGACGGGCTGCCGAAACGCCTGGCCGGTTACCAGCAGCAAGGCGCACGTTTCGCGAAGTGGCGTGCGGTCTATCACGTCTCCGACACGCTGCCCAGCCGACTCGCGATCGAGGCCAACGCGGACATGCTGGCCTGTTACGCGGCGATCTGCCAGGACCAGGGCGTCGTGCCGATCGTTGAGCCCGAGGTGCTGATGGAAGGCGCTCACAGCATCGAACGATGTGCCGAGGTGACCGAGGGTGTTCTGTACGAAGTCTTCCAGGCGCTGCATCGACACCGGGTGGCGCTTGAGCACATGCTGCTCAAGCCGAGCATGGTGATTGCCGGCAAAGAGCATGCGCAACCGGCCCAGATCGCCGAAGTCGCCGCTCGGACGATACGCGTGCTGCGACAAACCGCGCCTGCGGCCGTGCCCGGGATCTTCTTCCTGTCTGGCGGACAAACGCCCCTCCAGGCGACCGTCCATCTGAACGCGATCAACCGGCTTGGGCCACAACCCTGGACTTTGAGCTTTTCGTACGGACGCGCACTTCAGGAGCCCGCTCTGCAGGCCTGGAAGGGGCAAGCGGTCAATACGTGCAGCGCTCAAGCGGTGTTGTTCGAACGTGCACGACTGAACAGCGCGGCGCGCGAAGGAAGATACGAGACCACAATGGAGGGCGCCGGTCGGCAGCCCGCCTCAACCCATACGCGAGATCCCCATGCCTGATCGAGAGACGGTTATCCAGGAGAGTGCCTACCTGCAAAAAATGGCGCTGTCGAGGTGGGAGGACGAAGGCGGCGCGGGGCGCGGCCATTTCGACTCTGCCTCTGATCTGGACCCGGCGCGGTCCCACGCCTCGCCGCTGAGAAATGCCGAACTGGTGCAGCTTCAGATTCGCGTGATCGCCTTGGAGAACCTGGTGATCACGCTGCTCACCGACGCATCCGATCTTCAACTCGACCTGGCTCGTGCCATGGCTGCTTATATCTCGCCGAGGCCAGGGTTCACCCCCCATCGTTTGACGGTCCATGCAGCGGCGGAGATGCTCCATCTGATAGAGCGCGCCGGTCATTTCAAGAACATGCCTCTTGTGTGATTGCGCCGTCGGCATAGCGCCTTGCCCATTCGTGCCGGTTCTACGTTGACCATCATGGAGTTGCACCTGTTTGGCCGCGGGAGCCATCGCGGTCCACCGGCAAGGTAAAGGCTTCCATGAACGGAGTACGGACAGGGACAAGACGGGACCAGTTCGGCACAAACACTGAAAGACTGACCAAATTGCTTGATGGAATAGATTGAGAGCGCGGCTCCGCAGTGCATGTGCAAAAAACTAGCCGTAAGGCTCGAGGGAACAAGGACATGTTGAACATCAAGGTCGTAAGCGCGTCGCTCGCAATCTTTGCCGCCAGCAGCTTCGTGTTATGCGTGATAGTTGGTCTGGTCGTGCCGGCTAACCTGCACATGACTGCATTCCTGGAGATGGTCTTGCCGGGATTCGAGTGGCTCACATTGCAAGGTTTCTGTCTGGGTTTGATCGAGAGCTTTCTCTACGGAATCTATGTCGGGCTTGTGTTCGTGCCGAGCTACAACTTTTTCTTTCGTCGATGGGTGGTGCCGGGTAGGCAGTCATGAAGTCAGCCGGCGCCGCGGGCTGGACGGGAGAGGTCGCCGAACCCGCCGGACTGCAGCCGGTACAATTGGCGTGGCTGGCGGGATCGATTTTTATAGTCTCCGCCGGCTACGGAGCGCTCTTACCTGTTCTGCCGGGTTGGCTGGCATCGATGATGACTGGTGCCGGCGCCGGTGAAATCGGGCGTCACGTCGGTTTTCTCAGCGGTGTGTACGCGGCTGGTGTGTTGGTGGGCGCACCGCTTTGGGGAATTCTCTCGGATCGTGTCGGTCGCAGTCGAATTCTTTTTATCGGGCTGGTGGGATATGTCGTGTGCCTGTTGCTGATGTCGGTTCCAGCAATGGCGGGCTTGTGGAGCATCTATGTTCTTCGAGGCGCCACCGGCTTTTTCGTAGCTGCAGTGGTTCCTGTCGTTGCAGCACTGGTAGCAGCGCACACACCACGGGCGAAGCGGGCGAGACGTTTTGCGTGGCTGAGCGCCATGTCGCTGCTTGGTTTCCTGTTTGGCCCCGCGCTGAGTACGGTGGCCAATGCCGTCGGACCGTGGGTGTCTGACGCTGAATTTTCTTCGGCATTGTCAGCCCGGATTGTGTTGATCCTGTCCGCCCTGCTCGGTGGATTGGCCATTCTGGGACTGATCGGAACTCTGCCAACTTCGCGTGAGACAGACGCGTCAGTCCAGTCCAGGGACATCAAATCCGCACACGGGCACCCTGTGGCACTCTTCTGTTTGAGCGGGACAGTGATGTTTGTGTTGGCAGGATTCGAAATTGGCATCGTGCTCATGGGGCAACCAGAATCTGGGCAATGGTCTCGAGAGGCGGCGATCATGCTGGCCGAGTGCAGTTTGGTCATGTTAGGCGTGAACGCGTTGCTTTTCGTTACATCGGCGCTAGAGAGGATTGCCGCGCGCACCTTGATGAGTGTGGGTCTGATTCTTGCGATGACCGGGTTGATCCTTCTGACTGCGGAAGGTGCTGATTCGATGATGTACCTGGGCGTCAGTCTGACCTCGGCGGGTACTGGCCTGGTACTACCGGTGATTGCCTATCTGGCCGCAGGTGCCCCACAGCAGAAACTGGGCGTCGTCATGGGCGGCCTGGCGGCGTCGGCCGGCGTCGGACAAACCTTTGGCTCGGCTGCGGGTGGCTGGTTATTTGGCGCGCTGGAACATGAGGGCTTTGGCTGGCTGTTGCTCCCGCTGGTAGTGATGCTCGGCGTCCTGTTTGGTCGGCCACGCTACTGGTCGGCTGGGAACGAGGAGTCATCGCGGTTCAACAAACAAACGGCCGAGCCTGCAGGCGGCAAGCAGATGGACTGATCAATACCGAACATGGTGCGCGATGAATCCCCATCCGCCAGAGATGCGGGGCCCACTCCGATGGGCTGATTTTTTCAATGCTAACGAGACATCTGCGTTGCTCTCGATGAAACGACGCTATAAGCGATAAGCAAGCGCTTAGAGTTGGGACTTGCCAACACGTCGGTTCCGGACACCTACCTGGGACAAGTGGTTTGGCCATTCAAGAAGATTGCAAGGCCGGAATGACTGGCATGGTGGAGCGACTCAGGTCGTAACGTGTTAGCCAGAGCCCGTTTGTCATTCGGTACGTGGCAGTACGATTTCGTCTCAGGTTCACCAGCTTGTTTCCGTTCCACCTTAGGCGATGCCCGACCCTGTTGTGGCATCCGCCGTGTCCTGACTGGAGTTCATGCTGACGGAATCACTCCGTCTTGCGAATGACGCCACCTTTGCCAGGAGGTCCGTATGTCATCCAGATTACCTTGTTCTTCATCTTGACCAATCGTCCATCAGCGAGTTCCATCGCGACACCATTTTTCATCGCCTGACGATTACCGTGATGATCCACCATTTTGCTGGTGCCATCGGATCGCAGATAGAGTGTTGAACCATCTTTCAATTCGAACTTTTCCTCGGTAGGTTCTGTTGTGTAACCAAGGGTTGAGGCAAAAACCAACCCTGCAAGAATTGCTCCGCCAAGTAGTTTCTTCATCTCGACCGCGTTTGTTGAAAAGTGAGATGAGACCATAGGCTATGTTGTTCCCTAGAGTCACTACGTGGATGCCGCGACGCTTCCGTCGGAAAGTCACGATGCGGCGGTTATCGGCTCAACCCGACGAGTGTCTAGCACGGGAACACTCAGAACACTGGCGACGACTATCAAATAGCAACAAATCAGCAGTATCGACTTGCTTGGACGCAATCCGAAGAACCTCGTTTATGCGTTTGCCTGTAAAGCGGTTGGTGTGCGCATTGCTACCGAGTTGCGC
>JANNBJ010000184.1:0-51932 GCA_031385325.1 Gammaproteobacteria bacterium
AGTGGGAGAGCGAGGACAGTTTTTCACGATTTCGAGGCGCATAGCGGCGCTATGCAACGAGAAATCGGGGAAAAATGGACCGCTCTTCCCACTGGCGCAGTAGATCAGTCTCAAGTCCGACAGGCTGCTGGCTCGAACAATAGCCTCGCAATCCCATCCGTTGGACAAACGGAGCCAATGTCATCATTCAGTTGCGTGTTTTCCAGCACCCCCGCTGTCCACCCAACTCGATCGCCAACAACCACCCGCTGCACCACTCCGAACGCTCAACGAAAATACTTGATATCCTGTTTCATACAGACACCCCAATTGCAAACCTCAACGCACCGTCCAATCTGAAGTGGGGTCGGTATAGATGGCATGCCTTGTTCGGATCGACCCAACAGTACAACTCCCCTGGAGAGAGCGGGACTCTCATCCACATGAGCCGCGGAAATTTCTGTAGGCGAAAGAAAACCAATCCTTTGCCAGCGTGAGGCGCATTACGCGCCTGGACTAACGCTCAACTTTTCGCCAAGAAGACTTTCCAAACAATCGGACGGCGATATAGGCAGCGTTGCGAATACCAAAAGATATTTTTTCACGGGTCATCAATTCGAGGAAAATGTCGTCGGCTTCATCTTTCGTGAATACCTTTTCACTTGGCACCACTTCTCCGTCGGGAGGTGTAATCGCTCCGGACAGGCGATAGATCAAGTCATGAAAAATCGGCCCCGCAAGAGTCAATTCGAATGGTGCCAGAAGGAACCAGAGAAAACGCGGAATGCTGGCGAGATCAGTTCTGAAGCCGCGTTTCGCGGTGATGACCGGGCCATCATTGGTCGTGTAAACACAATCCTCCGCAAGTACCCAACTACCACCAACGTAACTAATCGCGGGAGTCGGCAAATTCACCCGTGCTACCGTCGGCTGTTGTGGCCCGGATCTTTGAGGATGCTGAGCGCTTTTCTTGCGAAGCAGAGCGTCAACGTCTTCGGGCTTGACCTTGCGATCGATTTCGGCGATATCGTAGTAAAAATGATTCGACACCATCGCAGACAAGTTTTCATTGTCGGAAAGCGATCGAGCTTCACGCTTTGATCCAGACTCAACCCCTGGTTCAGCGTGCGCTTCGCCGCTACGATCAATCGTCAACACCACGTTGCGATCACCCTCGGACAATTCCAGGGTAATGGCCTGGCCACTCGCAACCAATCGGATGATTCGCTCGAACTGTTGAACGAGCTGGTGGATATACCCGGTCGCCTGACTGACCTGCACCACTACGACATCTTTCATTAAACTGGCCCTTCGATATCGCAATCCAGCCTACGCCCCGAATCCAAACTTGCAAGTTGAGACTACAGAATCACTCCGGCATCGACGTTCCTCGTCGTCGGCCCAATGCGTCAAACAAATGGATAAGGACGCGTTCCTCTGACTCGAGCGGCATTCAACCAATGCCGCGACTCAGATCGTCTAACAACCTCCTTCCTATCATCAGATTCCCCCACCCTATTACTGACCACACCCCGTCGCATCCGACGCCACAATCATCGCGACCACTGTTTCGTTGCAATTCCCGGCGGATGAAAACAACGCCGTTCGGCCGAACATCGGAACGCCCAGGTATCCACGCATGGATAAGTGTCCGTCTTCGTCTACTTCCATTCGCGATTTGTAGGTATTACCGGATTCGGGGTCGTAGATCTCTCCTTCCCAGCGCTCTCCGGTCCAGGCATATCCCACCAGCAGATCGAGACCGAGCAGCGGGCGGTTTTGCAACGCCGCATCCGGATTCTTGAAGTCGCGCCGCGGACTGCCTGCAGGACCAGGTTCTTCATCAGGCTTGTAGTTCGGATCCTTCACGGCATGGATACGCATGCTGAGCGACTCGCCTTCCTGCGCAACCTGCAGTACCGAGCGATCATCCTGCCAGAGCCCAAGCACTGCATCCTTTTCACTTCCCCAGACCGTGAATGCGGATCCCATCAAAAGCACCACCAACAACCCCTCCAACAACATCTCTAACGACAGCCTCATGTAGCCCTCCTTGTTATCACTGATTGGTCCGCCCCGGTGCGGCAACTCTTGTTTCTCGACGTGGCTCGAACTGCCGGCCCAGCATGCGGCTGAGGAACGCAGAGTGACGTACCACCACATGGTGAAACAAGAGCGTCGTCACAAGCGTTGCACCGGTCAGAGCGCAGTACTTGATCAGCACCGGCCAGTCCAGCGGCAGCAGCACGGTTTCCCACGCCACCATCACCGGCAGATGCAGACAGAATAGCGGATACACCGCGTCATTCAGATAGTTGAGTATTGGCCCGCCTCGCGTCAGGAATCGCAAAGCCAGACCAGTGCATGCCAACACCCAGCACCAGACATTGGTCATTCCCAGCACACAGTAGATGAGATAACCAAGCCACAACGGGAGTGATGACTGCATTGGCGCAAGATCACCCGTCGATGGATCGTAGAAAAGCTGGAACATGAGTACTGAACATGAACAGGCTAGAACTACCGAAATCCAGACCAGTGCCTTGATCCGATCGAACAGTGGTGCGTGCGAAGCCAGGCCGTACCCTGCCAGCAGCACCAGAAACCAGTGACTGAAGCTGGCCCAGTCGTGTAGCAGATCACGAAAGCCGGGGAACCACACCCGCAATAACAACTCGACGACAACAAGCGGCAGGATCATCCAGTAGATCGCGGCCCCTGGCACCATCTTCGCAAGCCAGTACGAAAAAAGTCGCTCACCATTCGGCGTTCGCAGCCAGTTCACGATTGGTACCAGCAAACCACACATCAGAAATAGATAAGCGACAAACCAGAAGTGATGCCAACTGAGATACCCGTGTGGATATACCCCGTGAGTGAACAGTTCGAAGTACAGATCCAGGAGCGATCCTTGAAACTGGCCGGCGTACCGCTTTTCCATCCACACCATCGGCGGTACCAGAACGAGCACCCCAAAAATCAGCGGCACGACAAGCCGATGCATCCGGTTCAGAAGGAACTCCCTCGTACTTCGTCGCCGCAGTGCAAAGCAGATCCCCATGCCTGACACCAGGAACAGCAGAGACAGCCGGAACTGATGCAGGAACGCAACGAACGCCATCATCGTCGGGCTCGGCACGGCATTCACAGTCATGGGAATGGCATGAGGCATGAACGCAACCGCGGCATGGAAGAAGATCAGCACGCCAAAGGCGATGACGCGGATCCAGTCGAGATCCGGTCGACGCTCGAGAACGGGCAGCCGAGGCGAATTGATCACCTCGACCTGAAGGCTTGCGGTCATGACACACTCTGATAAACCAGAAGTGGCTATTGGATGTGTCTGGGGCAGGCCTGCTCTACCGAATTTCCCGGTGAATCAGCCGGGTTTTCAAAATTCGGCCGATGTTTTCAGTTTCCGGCAGGCGGGTTGGCGCGAAATTCACTGGGCGAACAACCATTCGCCTCGCGAAACGCTGAATTGAATGAGGAGATGGAACGAAATCCGACATCGAGCGCGATGCTCAATATCGGCATATCGGGGTGCGACAACAGGCGCGCGCACGCCTCGCGGATGCGGTGATCATTGATGTATCGGTTGAAATTGCGATAACCAAGTGTCTGATTGATCGCCCGGCGCAGGCGATACTCCTGAACGTTCAGTCGTGCCGCAACACCGGCAATGCGCAGGTCGTGTTCTGCATAAAGTCGTTCATGCTGCATGAGTTGTTGCAGCGACACAAGCATCGGATCAGCGCTCGCGGACGGCAGTTGTAGTTCACGCACGGCCGGAGGCGAAGCAGAAAAATCAAACGTGGGGTTGTACCGCCAGAACGCAAGGTTCAGACCACTCGCCAACAGCGCAATCGCCAACATGCCCGGCGCTTCGATGTTTCCAGGCACTTGCCATGAAAACGTCGTTTCGACGATGAGCACCACAAGCGACGCAACGCCGATAGCCAACAGGAGCATCAAACGCGCTTGCAACCTCAGCTCGACGAGATCGTTTTTTCTACCCTGCCACAACAGCATCAGTGCAAGCAGCACCAGGGCAAATCGAATTCCCTGGGCGCCGTAGAGGGTGAACGCTTGGGCGGCCATGGTTTGCGGCAAATACTGATACCACAAAACCAGGACGGCGTAGCCGAGACCCAGCGCCGACCACAGGCCGATTCGACGCCCATCCTCGAACAGTTCTTCAACGACCAGCAGCAAAAGCAGTGGGCAGAACGCTGCAAGCACACCCACAAGCGTCGCGCTGCCGGCATATCCGGCAGCCAGCAACAATGGAGCAAGCAGATACGCCTGCACGGTTACCCCAAGGCCACCCAAGACGCTGCGCATGCGCCAGGAATTCGCGGACAACAAAACCGCGATTGAAAACAGCAGGACTTGCGACAGGGCCATCCAACGAAAAGCGGCGATCATGTCTTCCAAAAGGGATCACCCGCCGTCACAGAGCGCTACAGCGTGCGGTTGTCGCCCCTCCTGACAACCGTCAACTACTGAGGTAGTCATTGACACGTTTATGCACGTGTCGCACCCGCACTTCCTGATAGTTACCGAGCGTCTGCCCACCCTTCGCACACGTCTTGAAGCCGCGTGTTTGCGCGGCCATGTTGTCGGTGTCCTGATCGTAGATCGCACCCAGAAAGCCAAGACCGGTCGCCTTGGTATAGCTTTCATCGATGTCCAGATACATCGGTTCCGGCGGTGGTGGCGCTTCTTTCTCAGGGTGTTTTGGCCGCAGGAAAAACAGGTCGAAGTACGAGAAGTCCGGATTGTCCTTGTCGGGCCGGAAGCGATACACCATGGGCAGTGTTAACCCAGGAAAGATGAACAGGTTCGGGAACAGGAAATACTCGATGGAATCCAGGGTCTGCGCCGTCGAATAGTTCGAGAAGTCCTGGTCGTATTGTTCACCCAGTTGTTTGTGAATGATGCGAGCATAAACATCACGCGCCGTCATGTTTGGCGGCACGATGGGAACGCCACCATCGGCAGGACCACGTCGTCCCCAGAGTTGCTCCATCAACTCCTGTTCCGTCGGCTGGATGGGCATGCGCGGGTTCGGCGCGCCAACCGTGTGAATGAAACGGTTCACGTTCTCCGGAAAGATGTCATAGGTCGTAATCGGCTCCGAATATTCCCGGCCACCCGAATGTGTCTCCTTGACGTGGTAGGCCTCCATGAAGGCTTCTTCACCAGCTTTCCAGTTGATCGGCAATCGCTTGCAGACGTGGGTTTCGATGTAGCGATTGCCGATATGAAAGTCCTTGAAGTGCTGCGGCAGTACACCGAGAAATTTTTCCAGTGGCTCGCAGTTCAGATCAAAGTTGATGAACACGAAACCGGCCCATGTCCCCACCTTCACCGCACGCAGGCTGTGACTTTCATCGGTGACGTGCGGGAAGTCCCAGCGTTCCGGCAGATCGATCAGCTTGCCATCAAGCGAATAGGTCCAGGCATGGAATGGGCAACGAAAGGACGCACACGAACCAGACGATTCCGAGGGTTTCAGTGCGGTCGCCCTGTGCATGCAGGCATTACGAAACGCCTTGATTGCGCCGGCTTCGTTGCGCACCACAATGGCGGAGAGTTCACCGATATCGTAGACGTGATAGTCACCCGACTCCGGAATGTGCTCTTCGCGACAAGCCATCTGCCACACGCGTGGCCAGAGTTTCGAGAACTCTGCGGCTGCATGTTCTTTGGACGTGTAATGCGCATACGGAATGTCCTGATCACCCATGAACTCGTAGGAGTATTCGAGAAACGGGGCCGGCGGCTGCGAGTGATCTCGAAGCAGGGTTTCCTGATAGGTTGGTCCCGGTGCACGGGCTTCGCCCGGCGCCAGATTCGGCGGGGTGGGTGCCATGGTTGAACTCCAGACAGTCGTGATGATTACCCCATTCTGCCCCCGCTCAACCCGGTTCCGCTACCACCCCGCAATGCCTCACCCGGTATCCGGCATGTTCTTCTTTAGTCGGACGCCGCTCCTTATACTCCCTACTACCCAGTCGCCGCCAAACTCAATCTATCGAGGCACACTCATGATGATCAGATCAATCTGCCTGACCGCCCTCCTGGTCTCAACTGCGGCTTTCACCGTTACAGCGCAGGCGGAACAGGTGGAGGCCCGTAACCCTCAATCGGTCATTGCGGCATTGCAGGAAGGTGGCTACAAGGCGGTACTGGCCAAGGACGCCAATGAAGACCCACGTATCGAGAGCGCCTCCGCTGGCGCCAAGTTCATCATCAATTTCTACGGTTGTGCGGACCACAAAAACTGCAACTCACTCACGTTCTTTGCGGGCTGGACGGGTCTCAACGTGTCAATGAACCAAATGAACGAGTGGAACAAGATCCGGCGATTCAGCCGCGCCTACATCGACAACGATGGTGATCCGATCCTCGAATTCGATATCGATCTCGACGACGGTGGCATGAGCCAGGAACTCTTCATCAACAACGTGGAGTACTGGGACACTTCGCTGGCGAGTTTTAAACAACACATCAGCGCGCAGTAGGTGACCACAAACAACGGCACCCAATACGTCAGTCAGGACAAGTCCTACTTCGCCCGCCGTTCGCTGCGCCGACACGCGGGTGTCTGGTCACTGTGGGCACTGGGTGTCGGGGCGGTAATCTCCGGACATTTCTCCGGCTGGAATCTCGGGCTCGGGGTCGCTGGCTGGGGCGGCATGATGGTCGCGACACTGATCATCGCTGTCATGTATCTGGGCCTGACCCTGTCAATCGCGGAGATGTCTCCCGCCTTGCCACACACCGGCGGTGCCTACTCATTCGCCCGGACTGCGATGGGACCCTGGGGCGGATTTCTGACGGGCCTCGCTGAAAACGTCGAATATGTGCTGGTGCCGGGGACGATCGTCTACTTCATCGGGTCCTATCTCACGGGCATTTTCGACACGCCAGTCGCGTGGCAACCGATGTGGTGGATCGCCAGTTACCTGATATTTGTAGGTTTGAATATTGTCGGTGTCGAAATGTCATTTCGTATTACCGTAGTCGTGACACTGCTGGCGTTGGCCTGCCTGTTGGTGTTCTGGATCAGTGCCTTGACGCATATGGACTTTGATCACATGGCCATGAACGTCGGGCCCGGTGGTGTACTCATCCCGGAGGGCAACGGCCCCTTCCTGCCAAATGGATGGTCCGGCATTCTCATCGCGCTGCCGTATGCGGTGTGGCTGTTCCTCGCCATCGAACAGCTGCCGCTGGCGGCCGAAGAAAGTCATGCGCCGGAGCGCGACATACCCCGCGGTATCATGACGGCGATGGCTACCTTGTTTGTTTCCGCAATGCTCATCGTCTCGCTCAACCCGGCAGTCCAGGGTATCGGCTCTCATGCGCTGGCCACATCGGGAGAGCCACTGCTCATGGCGCTGCGCGAAATCTATGGTGAAAACACAGCAAAACTGCTGGCGTGTTTTGCATTGATCGGCTTGATCGCATCCTTCCACAGCATCATCTACGCCAAGGGCCGCCAGATTTATTCACTGTCCAGAGCCGGCTACTTTCCAACGTTTCTGTCGATCACCCATGGTCGTGCGCAGACCCCGCACATTGCGATGATCGCAGGCTCCCTGCTCGCACTGAACGTGATGTCAGGGCTCTGGATCGGTCTGGGTAGCGAAGCAGGAGGCATCGCCATCGGCGGAACCCTGCTCAACATGACCGTGTTCGCTGCCATGTTTTCATACATCATGCAGGCGGTGTCGTTCATTCTCCTGCGCCAGCGCCTGCCGGACCTGCATCGGCCGTTTGTCAGCCCCCTCGGTAGTTTTGGAGCGATGCTGACAATTGTCATCGGTCTGGTGACACTCTATTTTCAGCTGGCGGATCCTGTATATCGGCAGGGCGTACTGGGCGTCGCTGTGTGGTTTCTGATTGGCACGATCTACTTTTTCTGCGTTGGGCGACATCGCCTGGTGCTTTCACCTGAAGAGGAATTTGCGATGTCTCATCGTTTGGTCACCACGAGCGAGCCTTCGTGACTGGCATGCTGGATCTGCGTTCCCTGCGGGCTGCAGTATCCGCCGGGGAAATTGACACCGTCGTAGTTGCGTTTGTCGACATGTTTGGCCGATTGATCGGCAAGCGTTTTCATGCCGAATTCTTTTGTGACAGCGCCTGGGAAGAGACCCACGCCTGCAACTATCTGCTGGCCAATGACATTAACATGGTACCCGTTCCGGGTTATCAGGCGGCCAGCTGGCAGCAGGGATATGGCGACTTTGTCATGAAGCCGAGCCTTGCGACTACCCGCCGCATTCCCTGGTTATCCAGAACGGCGCTGGTGCTGGCTGATGTCCAGGACCACCACGGTCAGGATCTGCCACACAGCCCGCGGGCGATGCTCAAAAAACAGTGCGACCGACTGGCCGCGCGCAACATGCAGGCCATGCTCGCATCGGAACTCGAGTTCTACCTGTTTCAGGAAACCTACGAATCCGCCCTGGAAAAACGCTACGAAAACCTGCGCACCGCCAGTGAGTACATGCAGGACTATCACATTCTCGCCACCACCAAGGAAGAAGTGGTGATGCAGGCCATTCGCAACGGCATCCATGGCGCCGGCATTCCGGTTGAAAATTCCAAGGGCGAATGGGGACGCGGTCAGGAAGAACTCAACGTTCGTTATGCCGACGCCATGACCATGGCCGACCACCATGTGATCATGAAAAACGGCATCAAGGAGATCGCGCACCTGCAGGGCTGGGCCATCACCTTCATGGCCAAGTGGCACTACGACCTGGCTGGTTCCTCGTGCCATGTGCACGCGTCGCTGTGGGACAAGGCCGCCAAGACTCCTCTCTTCCTGGATCCAAAAGCTGAACGCGGCATGAGCCCATTGATGCGACAGTTCATGGCCGGTCAATTGAAATACGCAGCCGACTACACGTACTTTCTCGCGCCATTCATCAATTCCTACAAACGGTTTCAGCAGACCGGTACGTTTGCACCCACCCGAATCGTGTGGTCAGACGACAACCGAACTGCGGGCTTTCGACTGTGTGGCGCAGGCACGAAGGGCATTCGTTCGGAGTGCAGGGTTGGTGGCGCTGATCTCAACCCCTATCTGGCCTTCGCCGCGCTGCTCGCCGCCGGACAGGCGGGCATCGACGAACAGCTTGAGCTACCGGCCGAGTTCAGTGGCGACGCCTATCAGCAGTCTGCGTTGTCCAACATTCCGGCCACTCTGCGTGAGGCAACAGACGCATTGAACAAATCGTCTTTCCTGCGCAGCGCCTTCGGGGACGAGGTGGTCAACCACTACGTGCGCACGGCGTTATGGGAGCAGTCTGAATACGATAAGAGCATTACCGACTGGGAACTTAAACGCGGCTTCGAGCGATATTGAACTCATGATGAACACAAGGGCTAACTGGAACTATCCAACGTCGGTCCGCTTTGGCGCGGGCCGAGTCATTGAACTGGCTGATGCGTGCCGAGCCACCGGCATCACACGGCCGCTGGTTGTCACGGATGCGGGACTGGCGACACTGCCCATCACCCAGCAGGCGATGGAAATACTGCGCAGTGCAGGGCTGAATCCTGTTCTGTTCGCTGACGTCAAACCCAATCCGGTGGCCGCGAACCTGCAAGCGGGGACCACGGCTTTCAACAAGGGCGCACACGACGGTGTGGTTGCCTTCGGTGGTGGCAGTGGTCTGGATACCGGCAAGCTGATCGCCTTCATGGCACGCCAGACCCGAAGCGTCTGGGACTTCGAAGACGTCGACGACTGGTGGACCCGAGCCGATGCCACGGTGATCGCACCAATCATTGCCGTTCCAACTACAGCGGGAACCGGCTCGGAAGTCGGCCGCGCAGGCGTGCTGACAGACACGTCCACACAAACAAAAAAAGTCATCTTTCATCCGCAGATGATGCCTGCGATCGTCATCTGTGATCCTGCGCTGACCACCAGCCTGCCGCCTTTCATCACTGCGGGCACTGGCATGGACGCGCTCGCCCACTGTCTTGAAGCGTATTGCGCGCCGGGTTACCACCCCATGGCCGAAGGCATCGCCGTGGAGGGCATGCGTCTCGTCTTCGAAAACCTGCGCAAAGTGATGCACAACGGCAACGACATCGAGGCCAGGGGTCACCTGATGACGGCTGCCGCCATGGGCGCAACGGCATTTCAGAAGGGTCTCGGCGCCATCCATGCGCTGTCGCATCCAGTAGGGTCACTGCACGATACCCATCACGGCATGACCAACGCCGTGTTCATGCCCTACGTACTTGAATTCAATCGACCGGCCATCGAAGTAAAGATCGCAAGGCTCGCAGCCTGGCTTGGAATCGCCAACGGATTTGATGGTTTCATGACCGCGGTGCTGGCTCTGCGCGGGGATATCGGTGTCCCGAACACCCTGGCGGGGTTGAAGGTGGATGACCGGTACCGTGATCGTATCGCCAAGATGGCAGTGGTTGATCCCACAGCCGGTGGCAATCCTGTGCCACTCACCGAAGCTGCGGCTGACACGCTGTTTGGTGCCGCGCTGTCGGGTGATTCATCTGCCTTGCGATCTGCGTAGGAGTCTGCGCGGCGCGAACTCCAGCGACTTGTTGCCTGCACTCGCTCACACATTGCGTACCGACTGTGCCCTGTTAGGCTAACGCGCTTTCAGGCGGACGCCTCCAGACAAGGTTTTTCAGGAAGACGATGATCAGATTGATTCAGGGTTCTGACCCATGGGGCTCTCTCAACAAACCTCTGCAAGGTTGTGGGGCAATGCGGACAGATACCCTCGGAGCCCGTACGTGAACGAGACACAGACGCTGCAATCGGCGCCGTCCATTGCCATCGAAAATCTCGTCAAACGCTTCCCGAAACAGAATCGGGACGTTATTCATGATCTGACATTTACGATACCGCAGCGCCAGTGTGTGTCGCTGCTCGGTCCTTCCGGGTGCGGCAAAACCACCCTGCTCCGGTTGATGATGGGTATTGAACAACCATCCTCGGGACATCTTTCGATCGACCCTGCGTTATCTGGCCAACTCTCCTACGTTTTTCAGGAGCCTCGCCTCGTGCCTTGGCGAACCAGCCGGGAAAACGTACTCCTGCCACTGGAGCTTGCCGGTACCGAAACAAGCGTTGCGAGCGACGAGATCGATGCTCTGCTGACCTCACTGGGTCTGGGCGAGCGATTATCCAATTTTCCAAAAGAACTCAGCGGTGGCATGCAGATGCGGGTTGCGCTGGCCCGTGCGCTGATTACCAAGCCGAAGGTCTTGTTACTCGACGAACCCTTCGCTGCACTCGATGAACGCACACGCTTCCGCCTGCAGGACTTGCTGCTGGATCTGCGCGACCGTCTGCAACTGCAGTACATCTTTGTCACGCATTCCATTTCCGAGGCGGTCTACCTCGGCGATCGGGTGCTGCTGATGAATCGACACGGTCAACTCGATCAGGATCGTCACATCGAATTCGCAGCGCGAGGTCAATCGCTGAAATTGACGTCCGTCTTCAATGAACACGTCAGCGCCTTCGCCTCACGATTTACCGAACTGGAGAGCAGCACATGATGGCATCCATTCGGGACAAACTGCCGGCATGGGTGTTTCTGATCGCTTTGATGGCACTGTGGGAAACTGCAGTCGGCAGGGAGTGGGTTGCGGCCTACCTGCTACCCGCGCCCAGCGAGATCTACGCAACGTCCGTCGAACTCTGGCCAGAAATCTGGAGCGCCACGCAGTCGACGTTCAACTCGATCCTCTGGGGAATAGGCGCAAGCTTCAGCATCGGCGTGACACTCGCGATCGCATTTTTTGCTGTCCCCATATTGCGCCGGGCCATCCTGCCTTTTTGCGTGTTTTTTCAAACCGTACCGATCATCGCGATCGCACCACTCCTCGTCATCTGGTTCGGCTTCGGTGAAACCACCGTGAAGGCGTCGGCATTCATCGTTTCGCTGTTTCCCATCCTTGCCAACACGTTGACCGGTTTACAGGAAACGGACCCCTTGTTGCGTGAGATGTTCGCGCTCTACAAACCGTCGCGATGGAAGACCATCATCAAGCTGCAGGTGCCATCGGCGATACCGTACATCCTCACCGGGTTGCGCATCTCGGTGGGGCTTGCCACCATCGGCGCTATTGTTGGCGAGTTCATCGCAGGTGGCGGACTTGGCAGCCTCATCGATTCGGCGCGCACACAACAACGTGTCGATCTCGTATTCAGTGGCGTGATCGCGTCCAGCGTGCTGGCGTTGCTCCTGGTTCTGTCCATCGATCTGATCAGCGGGCTGCTGCTGCGGCGGCGGCCCTATACAAGGAGTGCATGATGTTTGGAAGATTGCTGGCGATGCTGGTGCTTGGGGTCTGCGGCGTGGCCACAGCCGATCCCACAACGCTTGCCTTGAACTGGAAGGCGGAGCCCCAGTTCGGCGGTTTCTATGCGGCCCAGGTGCTTGGGTTGTACAAGAAGAACATGCTCGACGTATCAATCATCGAGGGCGGCTCCGGTACACCAACCATTCAGGTACTCGGCGCCGGCAAGGTGGACTACGCCGTGGTGTCTGCCGACGAGGTGGTGATCTCCCATGACCGTGGTGCAAAAAACGTGGTCGCCCTGTTCGCGACGTTTCAGACCAACCCACAAGCCATCATGGTGCACTCCGAACGAGGCTTCCGCTCCTTGGGCGACGTCTTGCGCAGCGATGGCACCTTGTTATGGCAAGCCGGTCTGCCATACGCGCAGTACCTGAAGAAAAAATACTCACCCATGAAGGTCAATACCGCCCCCTATCTCGGTGGTATCGGCAACTTCCAGAACGACCCGAATCTGTCGCAACAGTGTTTTGTTACCAGCGAGCCTCTGACCGCGCGCCGCGCCGGGCTGAAGGTGGCAAGTTTCCTGGTCGCAGAAAGTGGATACAACCCGTATACGACAGTCTTGGTGACAACACGTGAACACCTGCGCGACCACCCGCAGGAAGTTGCGAGCATGACTGCCGCTGTACGTGCCGGATGGGAAGCGTATCTGGCGGACCCGTCAGCCACCAATGCTGCAATGGGAAGGCTCAACAAGGCCATGGACGCCCAGACGTTTCTTGACAGCGCCCGTGCACAGGTCAGCCTCATTCGCACCAGTGATATCAAAGCTCTGGGTGAAATGTCGCTGACACGTTGGCAAACGCTGGTGGATCAGTTGAAGGATCTGAAATCGGTCCGATCAGCGATTGTTACGAAGGACTTGTTCGTCAGCCCTTGAACGGATTGCCAATTCGCAACGGCGACGGGGCACCGTCGCCTCAGGACAGACTCTGAATCAGAAGGGTGATCGACCCAATCGAGCTGCCCACAGTGACGAACGCCGTCGACGCATGCGCTCGTGGAGTTGTGTGCGTCGAGCAGCCATCCAGGTTTCCTGAGAGAGATCCTTGCCACCCGCGCCACGCCGCGCGATCTCGTTCTCACGATATTTGCAGAAGTCCTTGTAGGCTTCGACATCATGGCTGAGGTCCGTGCAGACCATCTCGATCATGATGGCATCGTCGAGCAAACCGATGCCCGGAATGTTGTCGGGTATCAAGTCCTGCGGATCGCAGACATAGGCGATGGCATTGGCGATACGGGCACGGTCTTCGCCGCCTAGATTCCAATGGGTGTCGGTGATCATGCGAACCAGCATCTCGAACTTTTCAAATCGTTCGCGTACAAAACCCGGCATGTCGACATCACGAACTTCCGCCAGCATCTTGGTGGCCGATTCGATGATGGTACTCTCGCCGACGCGGGCGGCTTTTTCCTTTGCCTCGTTCATCCGGGCCGCGAAATATTCCAGGTCCTTGTCAGAGAGTTGGAAGGAAACGGTAAGCGGCATCAGATACTCCTCTGGGTTGATCGCGATTCAAGCGATCAGGATTGCGTCGAATCGATGTGGGCAATCCAGCTTTTTGCCTGGGATGCAACCTTCGGGAACTGGGCCGCTTTGACAAACGCCGCGCGTGCCTCTTTGATTTCCTTCTGGCGAAGCAGGGAAATGCCCATCAACAACTGGCCATTACCCGGGTCTTTGAGATTGCCTTTGGCAAATGCACTTCGCATGGCTTCTTCAGCTGCTTTCCAACTCTCGTCACGCACCTTGATTTCGGCGATGCGGACATACAGATCCCCGGTGTTGTGCATGCTGGCTGCTTTGGTCAGTGGCACCATCGCGCGATCGTAACTTCGTGCGGCGATCCACATATATGAGGCCTTTTCCAGGGTCTTCTCATCGGCAGTCACGCGACCTTTCTTGATTTCGTCCTCGAGTAATTTTGCCGCACGGAACGGCACACCCGTAAACGCCTGAAGATCTGCCAGGGATTTCAGATCGGACTCCGACTCGAACATTCCCGCCATATAAGAGAGTTGAGCGACGGCCAGCGCTTTCTCATATTGTTCCATCTGCCGATACACCGCAGACAGCTGAATCCAGTTGCCGCGCTTTTCCGGTGCCAGTTGCACCAGATGCTTCAACAGTGGCAGCGCCTTGTCGTATTCCTCTCGTTCGAGACGAAGGGCCAGCAGCAGCTCAATCCAGTTGACCTGTGGCTTCTCAGCCAGATCCACAGCTTTTTGCGCAGGCTCAATGGCTGACTTGTGATCTTCGAGGCGGTAGTACGCAATCGCCAACAAATAGTAGGCGCCTGAGTTTGGCGTCGGTGTCAGCGTAAACCACTGTTTCAGGGCATCAGCACCTTCACGCCATTTTTCCTGAACCATGAAAAGCTGAGCGATCTGGTAACGAGCGCTCAGGATTTCAACGTCGGTCATCCCGCCCGTCGCGACCGCAGCCTGCAAATGCCGGCTGGCACCCGCGTAGTCATTTTCCGAACTGGCGATCGACGCCAGCATCTGTTCGACCCGGCTGTTCTCGTAAGGTGAGAGCTTTTCCGCGTTCAACTTGGCGAGCGCCGCCTTGGCTTCTCCGAACTTCTCGGCGTTGACGGCCTCAATCGCCTCATTCAATCGTTTGCCGGTTGCCGCATCAATTTGTGGCGCCTCACGCTTCTCTTCAGCCGAATTCGCAGGAATTGCGGAGAAAACAGTGCCGAGCAGCGACAGGACGATAATCAGCCTTTTCAACTTCACCTTCACTCAATCCTCCAGGTCGAATCGGAGTACGACTCGGATACCACGACGTTCGACGGCGCGGCCTTCCTCGACTTTCGGGTTGTACTTCCAGCGCGAAATCGCCCTGGTTGCAGCGTCTTCAAACAGCCCTTTGGGTTCGGAATCGATCACCCTCAGGTCCTTCACGGTTCCGGATGTCGTGATGGTGAATTCGAATTGCACCCAGCCTTCGACACCTCTGGACTGCGCACGGCGCGGATACTCGGGGTTGATTCGCACCAGCGGAATCACGTCGCGGTCGGAACCACCGCTCACCGTGATGCCACCCATGCCCACTTCACTCGTGACGTTCATCTTGAAGTTGGCGCTGTTGTCACCCGCATCAAAATTCGTGCGCGCCATGTCCGGCATTTCGGGAACCTGCTGAGGTTTTGGTCGATCAACTTTGTCGCGCTTGGATTCGGTCGTTGTATCGTGCCGAAGTGGCGTGAAGTCAATTCGCACCGCCGGTCGCAGATCCCCGGCATAGCCTCCGCTTGTGATCAGCACCCACATGAACCAGAACATCGCGACTGTAACCAGTAGACCCAGTACAACCGCCATTGGAAATCGCATCGCCATGGTAGTTCTCGTTCTCCTGATCAGGCTGACGGCGGCGCCGCTGCGAGAGCCATGTCCTTGATGCCACCTTTCTTGACTTCATCCATCACCTGGGCAACCACACCAGCCGGTGCCATCGCGTCACCAATGATCACGACGGTATCATCCGGACGTTCGATGTGCAGACGCTCGATGGCTGATCGCAGACTGCGCAGGGATATCTGCTTGCGATCCATCCAGATGTCGCCATTCTCACGTACCGCAATGTGCAGGTTACCCCGCTCCCGTTGTTCTGCAGTCACTGCAGTCGGGCGCGTCACCGTCACGCCCGTTTCCTTGATGAAGGACGTCGTGATGATGAAAAAGATCAACAGATTGAGGACAAAATCGAGCATCGGTGCCAGATCGATACCGTGCTCTTCGTTTTGCTCCGAGTGATGCATTCCCTTCGCCATTGCACTACTCCGCAGTTGCGAACGTGATGTTGTAGACACCACCCAGGTGGATTTCGTCCACGACCTGCACCACCAGACCTGTGGGTGCCATCTTGTCAGCCAACACCAGCACGCCCGATTTGGGGCTGACCGCGTATTGTCTTTCGACGTTTGCACGAACCGCCCGTGGATCAACTACCCGACCCTCAACCCAGACTTCGCCGTTCTCAAGCACTTGAACCGCCAGGCTCTGTTCCGCTTTCGGTGGTGGAGGGCCTCCTGTTGGCCGACTGACCACCAACCCCGATTCCTTCACGAATACAGCGATGATGATGAAGAAGATCAGCAGATTGAGGACAAAATCCAGCATCGGCGCGAGGTCAATGCCATGGGAAGACTCGGTTTCGTGCACGGTGTGTCGCTTGAGTGCCATATCAGAAAGTCAGCCTGTCTTGAAATAACTCTGTTTCCTGCGCGGTGCGCTGACGGACGTAATGCAACCAGGGCAGTCCGCTGATACTCACTGCCAGCCCCGTCATGGTGCAGATCATGGCGTGTGATACGCCATCCGCCATCGTACGTGCATCGGCCGAACCACGAATCGCCATGGAATCAAACACCTCCAGCATGCCGCTGACGGTACCCACGAGCCCGAGCAGCGGCGCCAGCGGAACCATCACATTCAGCACCGGAGTGTTGGCCCGCATCGCCGAATTCAGTCTGGATACCATCGCCAGCCGAATCTGCCTTGAGCACCACGAAATATGATCCGGACGCGCATTCCATTCCTGAAACAGTTCATCCGCCTCACTTGGCAGCACTCGCTTGAAGTACCACCAGCGCTCGAAGCTCAGCGCCCACAGCACGATACCGTTAATGAAAATCCAGATCACAAACGGACCACCACCATCAATGAGTGCGGCTACCGCTTCCCACGGACTCGGCATCGATTCAAACACGACGGCTTCTCTCGATGCTCTCGGCCAGCATGCCGTTAGACTGCTCATCGAGCATTTGCACAAGACCACGTGACAATGACGACAGTACCGAGTTGCCGAACAGCAACGGGATTGCAATACCGAGACCCAGCACCGTCGCGATCATGGCCTGCCCGATACCTTGTGCCATCAACTTGGGATCACTCGATCCTGATTCAGTGATCGCCTGGAAGGTAATGATCATACCGATCACCGTACCGACCAGACCAAGCAACGGGCCTGCCGCAACCCCGAGTCGGAGGAACGCCTGGAATCGCTCGAGCAGTGGAATTTCTCTGGCCGACGCCTCGGAGATGCGCAATTCAGCCACATCGTAGTCGTCTTCGATACGCGACTTGTCGCCCTTGAATGCAAGCATCACGCGGCCCAATGGATTGTCGTCTTTGGGGTTGTCCAGATTCTTGAGCTGGGCGTTCACCTTCGAGCGCACACCGACCAGATAGACCACCTGGAACAGCCAGACGATGACACCAGCTGCACCGATGAGAAGAATGATGTAACCGACGAACTCTCCCAGCTGAATTCGTTCCCACAATGTCGGACGCTGGCTGTAGAGCCCGAAAATTACTCCACGGCCGGGGTCCACGACCCCGCGAACGTATCCGCCGCTAGCTCCCTCCAGATCCTCAACAGACGTCTTGAACGCGCCCAACATGCCCTGCTTCGGCAAAACTGTGAGCGCTTCAAGTTCCGATCGGTAGACCAGGAACTGGCCATCGGAGCTTGCAGCGAACGGTCCGACTCGGGTGATCTTGGCCGGTGTAGTGTCGCCATTGGCGGCCACGATCTTGCCGTCATATTTGGCAACTCGACCACTCTCCGTCATCTCGTTCTGAATCTCGAACCACAACCGTTCAAGTTCATCGATGGAGGGCAGTGCCTTGGCACCGGCAAGCTCTCGCAAAAAGTCAGCTCGTCCCGGGTACTGGGCACTGATCAATGACTGTTCAACGTTGTTGGCGGTATCGCCGGCAACCTGACGCGTCACACCGAACAACTCACCCATGTTGCCTTCACGCTCACGCAACAGGGCATTCTGTTCCTTGATCGTCACTTCGTTTGCATCGAACTCCGATGACAGTCGAGCACTCTCGGCTTCTGCGGACGCGAGCGCGGACTCGGCCTGTTTCAGCATGCCGGCCTGTTTGGCCTGATCGGTCTTGAATTCCAGCTCACGGGCTGCGTTTTCCTTCGACTCGACAGCACGCGCCGCACGGATCTGACTCATCAGATCATCAAGAGATGCCGCAGCGGCAAAAGCTGCGCCCCCGACAAAGGGAGAAAGCATCAACAGGGCAAAAACGAACTTCTTGGCAAATCGATTCATGGTTACTTGGCCTCCATCGGGGCAGGCAATGGCAAATGCATCAGGTCGGGGGCTTTCATCTTGCGAGCAATCCTCAGGGCGATCTCGATGTCATGGGCATAATCGTCGTCGACGACCCACTGATTTTGACTCTTGTCCCAATAACCGGTTTCGTTGCCATCGGTAGTCTGGTACGCAAGCGCGACACGGCCGGCTCGAAGGAACGACACGGCCTTGGCAGTATCACCTTCGCCAATCAGACCGTCGTAAGCCTCAAGGGTGCGCCCTGCTTCCATCTCGATCTGGTAAGCCTCGAGAATACGTCGGTATTTTTCGGAGACCGTCACGTCGGCGCGATCCATCACGTCCTTCAACCCTTGCACGCGCTTCTTGCGCTCTTGAATCAGATAGGGCACGTCGAGCTGTACGAACTGATCGAGCGCATCAACCATGCGCTGCATCAACGGGAACACATCGCGGCTGGTTGATTCAATACTGGCGAGCTGACTCTGAATGCTCGCGATTTCCTCACGCTGCGACACCACCTGCTTGCGCAGATGCTCGGTGTAGTCCTGGATGCTCTTGGTGTTTTCGATCACGCGGCGATACTTCTGCGCGATATCCTGAGACCGATCATCCAGTGTTTCGACCGTCTTCTGAGAAGCCTGGGCTGCGCTATCGGACGCAGCTTGTGCCAGCAGAAGGGCGTCGATCTTGTCCGGAGGATTCAGTGCACCCAACGCGGGGGAGCCAAATGCCAGAACCACCGACGCAAGGGTCGGTGCTGCCCACGCAAGGATCGTAGGGGTGCGACTTCGAATTCGTTTCATGACGCGTTCACAGCCTCTTGAAATTTGTGAGGGGGGAACGGTATTTGGTACAGGTGCATCACCAGTTGCTGCTGAGAGCGCAGCCAAACCAACCCAGCCCCCCATTGAACCTGGATCGTCGACTTGTGATATGAAGGAGCTGCACGTCTCGATGCACAGTCTCACTTCCCTTCCTGCCGCAACAATGCCCGGGCTTTGCGCGTGGGTCAAGATGACTTTGCTCGATTTCCACATTGCGATGTAATCCGTTCAGGCCAGGCATCCTCTGAACAGAGGTAGCCGTGAATCGTTCCTACTCGATTCGGATGACCTGCGCTCCAAGCCATTTCGCTCGCAGCACCACCTCATCACCGGGACGCAAGTAAGCCCAGGGGCTCCAGATTGTTGCCGGCCTGAACATCACCCCCTCCGGAGTGCCGGTCAGGAGCAGGGTTCCACTGTTGATGCCATCACAGTCCGTGAGCCTGGCTTCGCCGGCCTCGGACTCGTAGGAATGTTCACATCCATCCAGAGCCGCTGACGCAATCTGTTGGGGAGACCAGATCATCTGGCTGGCACTGGATCGCTGGCGAAGTTGCCCATTCAGATAGAGTTCGAGCGTCAATTCCTTGTAAAAATCATCGCCATGCTTCGGAACAACAAAGAACATGCCGAGTGGCAGCATGCCTTCACCGCCTTTGCCGTCCGTGAAGCCCGTGGTGCCCATGGGCTGGTCGAAGTCGACATCGCGAACCAGCGGCCAACGATCGGTAAAATCGTTGCACAGGACATAGCCGAATTCAGCGGGCCGTTCTTTGGTCAAACGCGTGAGCGGCACGGCGCAGAGTTCTGCTTCGTAGTCAAGGCGGCCCCGATTGGCGAGGGTTGCGTTCCAGGCGGTGGGCTGGGACAGCTTGGGGAAGAGGAACGGTCCATCCTCAATGCCCACTTCCTCCGCATGGGCGCTGTAATTCGTGCCTGCCGCGATGTGGCGCGCCGATGGATCGAGCGGGACCGTCAACTCCTCCCACCTCACCGGTTGAGGCGTGGCTCTGCGAGCAACGTATTCCAGTTCATCGTAGCCGTTGAGACCAAGCGCAACGATCGGGTCCTGAAGCTGACGTTGCAGTGCGTAACTGACATCAATCGCCTGCACCCCGTCTGGGGTTATTTCCCGGACGATCAACAACTTCACGTCTTTATTCAGCGACATGCGAGCGAACGTCAGGCCGGTATCGAGCGGAAGTAGTTCCATCCCGTCGAGTGGCGCACCCGACAGTGATTCGTCGAATGCAGGGCGAGACAGGAACCAGGTGGCGACCACCAGTCCCAGCACGAACAGAGCCACCACAATCACGATGATGCGCACAGCTAACCTTTGCACGGGGTTACCTCAGTCAGTTGGTTGTCAGGTCAATTGGGATTGCCGTTCGAACGGGTCTTTCATCAACCAACGATGTAGGCCAGGAACGAAGCGGACATTTGCGTCACTCCGCCGACGTGTGTGTGCCGGGCCGGGCGTGACGCTGGATCGGGAAATCGTTCGATCCAGAGCCCCTCAATAACAACCCGCCCTTCCGCATTCACCACCCAGAATTCCATTTTCGCAATGTCGGACCAATCACCACCTCCGGCATTCAGCATCAGATCGACATGGCGAAAGATATTCGCAGCCTGGGTGATCGCGTCAGGCGGAACGTCCCGACTACCGGGATTGAAGGGCGAGATGACGCTGGATACCAGCAGCGGCCCAATTCGACTGGCAACCGGAATCGCCGTCTGGTGGCTCAGGCCGTCGATATGAATGCTGCGCCGATCACTCATCGTTGTGGGTCCGGCTTGCCGCGTGTTGCGACCCACGCCATATAGTCACTCATGCGCGCATCACTGAGTGGAAACAACCCGGCAATCGACTCACCTGCGGCCACACGCTCCAACGCAAAGGCTTCGCGCGATTCCTGAACCTGCGCATCGCTAACCACTTCCTCGACCAGCGCCATCGGCACGATGACCACGCCCTCACCGTCACCTACCACCACATCGCCTGGCACCACAAACACGCCAGCGCACGTGATCGGTTCGTCGATCGAAAATGGCATGTGCATCCGGCCAAGTGTCGCGCCATGCGACGAGAAGTGGTACACCGGCTTGCCGATGGCCGCGATGGCTGGTGTATCGCGAAGTGCGCCATCCGTGACAATGCCGGCTGCTCCGCGTGTGAAGGCACGGGTCGCCAGAATGTCGCCGATGGTGGCCGCATCATTGACACCACGTGCTTCAATCACCAGCACGTCACCCGGCTCTACCGACTCCACCGCCTGCTTCTGCGCATTCATGCCGCTCGCATACTGCTTCTGCACGTCTTCCCGCAGGGCAACATAACGAAGCGTGCGAGCCCGGCCAACCATTCGCAATCCGGAATGCAAAGGCCGCAGACCACTCAGGAAGGTGCTGCGAATGCCACGCAGCTGAAGCTGATAAGTGAGCGTCGCGCTACTGATCCCGAGAAGTGCTTCGCGAAGCGCTGTGGTCAGCAGGTTCGGAATGTCAGATTGATCAACCATTCGCGCACGTTTCTCCGTTGTTGCCCACGATCTGTTGCCTGCGATCTGGTGCCTGCTATCTGTTGCGGCGGCGGGATCATGCGCCGGTGAGCGATCGCTGTCACACGGGCAGGTTGAAGAAAGGTTGGGAATGGACAGATCACGTCGACCGGAAAATTCGATTCGTCGCAGCCACCGGTGAGTTATGCTGCCGCGCCGCAAATGAGGACTCGGTCATGACGGCCGGAGGCGTCCGAGAAGGTCTGACACTACTGCGACGCCCGAACTTCGCCAAGCTGTTTGCTGCCTATCTGATCACGCACACCGGCAGCGCCATGGCACCCATCGCGATTGCCTTTGGTGTACTTGAGCTGACTGGCTCCACTCGCACAGCGGCCTATGTTGTGGCGGCGCCGGTAGCGGCGATGATCATCATTCTGCTGGTAGGCGGAACGCTGGCTGACCGCTCCTCGCGACAACGCATCATGGTCAGGGCAGACCTCATCTCGGCAATGGCGCAGGCGTGCATTGCCGCCCTGTTCATCTCCGGTCACGCCACGGTGCCCCTGCTGATCGCACTGATGTTGATCAATGGCTCGGCGGTTGCCTTTCACGCGCCATCCTCAGTCGGCTTCATCCCGCAGGTTGTCGCCGCACATGAATTGCAGTCGGCAAACAGCCTGCTCGGCACGGCGCGCAGTTCCGCCTTCACTTTAGGCGCGGCGCTGGCAGGCGTACTGGTGGCAACGGTTGGCGCAGGCATGACGCTCGCCATCGACGCCGCCTCGTTTGCGCTGGCTGCGTGGCTGATCGGCAGCCTGACAGTGCGCGTACAGGCCAAGACCGAACACGCGACCATTCTCGAGGACCTGCGACTGGGCTTTCGTGAATTCATCGCCCATCAATGGCTGTGGACCATCGTGGTGCAGTTTGCCGTGCTCGTTGCCGGGGTCGAAGCGGTCTTCTCCCTGATCGGACCCGCCACTGCGCGGGACGTGCTCGATGGACCACGTGACTGGGGATTCATCATGGCCTGTTTCGGCGGTGGGACCATCGTCGGTGGTTTGCTGTCGATGCGAATTCACGTCGAACGACCCATGTGGGTGGCCTCCTGGCTGGTCTTTTTGTGGGCTCCACTGCCACTCGCACTCTCCATACCTCTGCCGGTGGTCCTGCTTGCGTGCATCGCCTTCGTCAACGGTATCGCTTCGCAGATGTTCGGGGTGTTGTGGAACACCACGCTGCATACCCAGATTCCGGCGCAGTTGCTGTCACGGGTATCGGCGTACGATCACCTGGGCTCAATCGCCCTTGCACCACTGGGCGTCGTCGCCGCAGGTGTTTTGTATGAGGTCATTGGCGGGCCCGCGACCCTGTGGCTGGCAGCGCTGGTCATCATCGTGCCAACGGCGCTCGTGCTCCTCGTACCAGGCGTGCGGAATCTGCGCGCTCATCAGTCCATGAACCTCTAGCCCACCTCGATCAGAGATACACCGACAGTTCCGCACGAACCGAACCACGTTGCGCAGCCGGCATCTGAGGCGGCAGACGACCTTCGATGGGTACACCTTTCGGCACGACGTAAACATCACCGACAAACTTGACCAAAGCACGACCCTGGTCGGCGGTCGGCATGCGGGACGCTGGCCGCACATGCAGCAGAAGAGTATCGCCGACCCTGAACCACGCAACGTCTGCGTCCAGCCGGGGACAGGCGATCAACATGCCTTGCCGTACCGCTGTCGGCGCAGCATTGGATAACAACGTGAAAAACGCCGCAGCGGTTTGCGCCAGATACTCAAGACCAACAGCGCTTGAAACCCGACCCTCGTGCACCAACGCACTATCAGCCGTCAAGCGGGCAATCGCCCAGATACCCTTGTCATCACTCGACAGTACTTCATCGATGAGCAGCATGGGCGATCGATGTGGCACCAGCGTTTCGATGGGTCTGAGCAGACTCATTCGTCAGGAAGCCGCGTCAATCAACGCCTGTACCCGCTCCTGCACAGCGATCGGCACACCAAACAGCATGGTTTCCGTCGCGGCCTCAACCGGTACCTGCACGGTATAGGCTTCGTTGATCAGCTCGTCATCCGCGTTGTGGATCTGATAGTAGATTCTCAGCCGGTATTCCCACTCGACCAGTTGGGCCGATACCTGCAGCGCCGAATTGAAGCCGGCACTACGGATGTAACGAACACGCGTATCGACGATGGGCCAGATCTGCTGCTGAGTTCCCATCTGGAAGTAGCCGAAGTCGAAGCGCGCAAGCAACGCCACCCGCGCCGTGTCGTAGTAGCGAAAGTAATTACCGTGCCAGGCAAAACCTGTGGGGTCGGCATCCTGAAAGGGAACCACAACCGGTACTTCCACCCGCAACGCAGCATGATCAGCCCAACCCTGCTCCCACAGGCGTCCCCGCCGATTTCTTCCGGATGCCGTTCTGCGTGTCATGCCTTGTTATTCCATGAATCCTGTTCGGTCGGCTTCGAACGATACAACAGCCTGCCTTGTGTACACACGCGACCTGCGGACTTGATGACGAACTCAACTGCCTCGGGTTCTGCACGCAAGTGTGTCGTCAGCCACACCGCCGGTTGTACGGTTGCCTTGAACTTGATGTTCGCAAGGCCTGCGAAGTGCAGGTCCGCAAACACCGGGAAAATCCGCGCCACTGCCGATCTCACCCATTCGATCTGAACGATTCCGGGCAGAATGGGATTGTCTGGAAAGTGCCCTGCAAACACGGGCAACGCTGCATCGATCCACAAACAGGCCCGGGCCTCGTTTCCACTGGCCTCAAGATGGGCGCACCAGATCTCCGGTACTTGTGTTGGCCCAAGGCTCCGGTGCCAGTCGATCCAGGTTTTTGCACTCACCGGCAGACGACCATGCCAGCCGATCGATGGATCCGGACCGGCCTGTGCAATCAACTTTTCCAGTGACGCGGGATCAACCGGGTCGATAGTTGGCAATCGCAGATTGATCGTCATGCACTACTCAAGTTTCAGCCAGGAACTATGCTGCGCCTGGGCTGGTCAAACCATCTCACGCTAGGTAACCTCTGGTCGATTCGCGCATGGGTATTCAGATCCATTGAGTGCGCGCGGGAGCGTATCGCGTTCCTCGCATTTTTCCTGAGTTTCCCATCGGGGAAAATACGGCTCGAAGCGATGGTCGCGGGCTCGAATCGGCAATCGAACGAAGCGACAGAACGACACAATCGAACGCAATAGAACGCAATAGAACGCAGTAACTGAAGACTGACACGCAAAGTGGTATTCGTAAATCGCTACACATTGACGAGCGCGCTCGGCGCAGGACTCGCTGCCATGCGCACAGCACTGAAAACTGGCCGTGGCGGACTTGCTCAAGGCCAGTGGCCAGACTCGACGATTCCCTGTTATCTCGGAGTGCTCCCCGTTGCACTGGAAACGGCTGTCATCGCCGAACTGGACAGCCGTAACAACCGCATGATCGAACTGGCGCTGACTCAGGATGGGTTCGCCGACGCCGTAACCACTCTGCAGCAGCAACTCGACCCAGGCCGTCTGGGGCTGGTCATGGGCACCAGTACCTCCAGCATCGATCGAACTGAATTGGGCTACCGCTCACTCGACGCGGAGGGACGATTTGTGGCGCCCTTCATTCAACCAAGAGTCCACAGCCCACATGCCCCTGGCGACTTCGTGGCTGAACGCCTGGGTATCGATGGTCCATGCATGACGGTCAGCGCGGCCTGTGCCTCCAGCGCCAAAGTATTCGCTACCGCCAAGCGCTGGCTGGACCAGGATCTGGTCGACGCCGTGGTGGTCGGAGGCGCCGATTCGCTCTGTCTGAGCGTCATTTACGGGTTCCACTCACTACAACTGGTGTCCCCTGATCCCTGCCGACCATTTTCACCGGATCGTACGGGTATCAGCCTTGGCGAAGCGGCCGGGTTTGCCTTGTTGACCCGCAACCCTACCGGCCCCGGCATCAGACTCAGTGGCGCCGGCGAAAGCTGCGATGCTTACCACATGTCGAGTGCACATCCGGAAGGGCTCGGTGCAAGGCTGAGTATCGAACGAGCGCTGGCCAGCGCAGGCCTTGGCCCAACCGATATCGACTACGTGAATCTGCATGGCACCGGCACACGTGCCAATGATGAAATCGAAGGCAAGGTCTGTGCGATGTTCGACAACGCAAGAACCGTGCTGTCGGCAACCAAAGGCTGGACCGGCCACACGTTGGGCGCAGCGGGAATCGTCGAGTCCGTAATCGCCATGGACGCGCTGTGCACCGGTTTGTTACCGGCGACCATGAACACCCGTCATTCCGAAGCGCCCTTCCATCTCCTGCTGGACAATCTGGAGCGATCAACCCGCCATGTGCTGTCCAACTCCTTTGGTTTTGGCGGCAACAACTGCTCACTGATTTTCAGCGCAGCATGATTGTCCAACTCGCAGGCATCGGTATATGGACCAAGGGCTTGACCCATTTCAGTACGTTGCTGAACGGCAGCGGGATCGACCCTCATGCCGAATACACCATCCCGGCACCGGCTTCGATACCCGCGCGAGAACGGCGTCGGGCCGGCCACTTCATCAGCCTGGCTGTCGAGGTAGCACATCAGGCCTGCGATATGGCGGCAGTCGACAAGACCACCATCCCTTCCGTTTTTGCATCTGCTCTCGGGGACACTGATATCAGCGACTACATGTGTCGGAAGCTGGCTCAGCCCGAAAAACTGCTCTCGCCCACTCAGTTCCACAATTCGGTGCACAACGCGGCATCCGGCTACTGGAGTATCAGCGCACAGAATCGGGCGCCCAGCACATTCGTCAGTGGCTTCGACCGCAGTTTCGGCGCCGGACTGCTGGAA
Source organism: Gammaproteobacteria bacterium (assembly GCA_031385325.1). GTDB lineage: Bacteria > Pseudomonadota > Gammaproteobacteria > Pseudomonadales > Azotimanducaceae > SYFY01. Next base: position 26,639 of record JANNBJ010000184.1, read on the forward strand.
GCGGCGAGCCAGATCGTCGCCTTCGAAGCACCTGTATTGTTGGTGGGTTACGATATTGCAACATCATCTCCATTTCACGAGATGCTGCCAATCGATGCGGCAATGGGCGTGGCGCTGGTCTTGGTGCCTGAGCAACACACCAAAGTTCCGGCGTCGGCGCTGGCAATCAGAATGAACATCGTCCCTCGCTCCGGCAGTCGCGGATCAACCATGCACGGCAGTCATCCCATGCAAAGTGGACTGGACCTTGCCCTCCAATCAGCGCAGTTGCTGCGCCGACAGCAACCAGCGATCACACTGGCCATAGATACGCCGCGCAGTGGCCATCTGCAGATTGAACTGAGTCGCATGGATAAATGACCGTCCAGATACCAACCGACCGTACCGACGTATGCATCCTGGGCGCAGGCCTGGCAGGGCTTTCGCTGGCTCGTCAGTTGCATCAGCGCAAGCCCGACCTGTCGATCACCCTGGTTGAGCATCGGCAATATCCAGTGATCGAAGCTGCGCACAAGGTCGGCGAATCCACAGTCGAAATCGCCTCACACTATTTTGCGCAGACGCTGGGTCTGCGTGATCACATGCGGCAGCAACAGTTACCCAAGTTTGGTCTTCGCCTGTTTTTTCGCGGTGCGGAGGCCATCACTGACGACGTTGCACGATATGACGAAGTCGGTCCGAGCACGGTGCTGCCGATACCTACTTTTCAGATCGATCGAGGTCGTTTCGAAAATCACCTGGCGATCGAATGTCGCGCGCAGGGGAGTCGTCTGCTCGACCAGACCACGATCCGCAACATCGAACTCTCGGCCGGAGAACATCGTGTGACCGTACGCAGCGACGATGGCGAACAGATCATCCAGTCACGCTACCTGGTTGACGCGAGTGGACGCCGCGCCTGGCTGCGCAACCAGGGCGGTCTGGAAAAAGAACTTAACCACAACAACCATGCGGTCTGGTTTCGCGTCGAAGGCGGCCTCGATGTTGACAGCTGGAGCCACAACTCCGAGTGGCTGGCACGCTGCCACGGCGCCCCGCGTCGACTCAGCACCAATCACTTTACCGGTCCGGGTTACTGGGTCTGGCTGATTCCACTCGCTTCGGGGACGACCAGCATCGGCGTCGTGTTTGACCCGGCACTGCTTGCGCTCGACACCGTCAATACTCACGGACGATTCATGCACTGGCTGGCAGACGAGCATCCGATCATCGCAAGCGCTGTCGGGTCCCGGGCCGTACTGGATTTTCACGTGCTGAAAAACTACGCAGTGGGGAGCCGGCAGATGATGTCCAGCGACGGCTGGATGATGACCGGTGACGCGGGTCCTTTCTCCGATCCGTTCTACTCGCCAGGCAGTGATTTCATTGCCTTTGCCAACGGTTTCATTACCGAACTGATTGTCACCGAAGCACCGAGTGAACGCTTCGCCGAGTTCCAGCGCCACTTCATGGGTTTTTTCACGAACACCCTGTCGATCTATCGGGGGCTGTATCCCTGCATGGGCCATCGTGATCTCATGGTCATCAAGACACTCTGGGACTTCTCCTATTACTGGGCAGTACTTTCCAGGCTCTTTTTCACCGGCCGTTACACAGATCCGCAATTCATGGCTTCCGCCCAGCCTCCGCTGTTGCGTGCAGCCGCGTTGAACAGCCGGTTACAACGACAGCTCAAAGGCGCTGCCGGCAATGGCTTGCGGGTTGGTGGTGAATCCGGCTTCCATGACTACCATGCGATACCACTCTTCCATCGCATGAAAAACGTCCTGCTGCGTGGCGACTCGGAACATGTGCGCGGCGAACTGGATAACGACGTGGACACCCTTGAACGCATGGCCACTGAACTCTCTCGCTGGGTGGTGAGGATTCAGGCCGGTGAACGTGTGCCACCGCTTAGCGCACTGGCTGACCATCCGGCTTTTGCTTGAGTAAAGGGATAGTCTGATAAATCAGACTATCCCGCGTGGTGCAGGGATGCACCACCATTTTTCATGCGTGAAACGCAAGGAAAATGCGAGGAGCCGTCCAGGCTCCGACTTGATTAATTCGCAGGAGCGAATTAATCAGAGTTACCAAAGAATTACTCTGGACGACGAGTGTGCTGATCGGAATCCGGCGGCGCCCAGAAATCAAACAGATTGAACCACGCATACGGCGAAGCTCGTACGTGGCGCTCGAGACGTTGTACGTAGTCGGCCATGGCCAGATCGATTGCTGCTTTTCGATCACGCCGATCGATATTGAATTCAGACCGCAGCACCTCGGTATGAATTTCATAGCCGGAATCCGTTGTTCGGCAAAATACGCAAAGAATGGGGGCGCGAAAAACACTGGCAATGAGAAACGGGCCTTGTGGAAACCACGCAGTCTGGCCGAGAAACGAATGCGGTGAGACCCGGTCACCGGCGCGGCGTCGATCTGCCAGAAAACCAACCCAGTCACCTTGTTTCAAGGCATCGCCAATCGCCAGGCCCAGGCCCACCGAGTCATTTCCGGCATCAATGATCAACTCTGCAAACCCGGGTTGGACCTCCGCCATGATCGACATGAACCTGGCGTTCACTGCCTTGTCGAGAATGATCCGCAGGCGGACACCTCCAAGTTCAGGGCCCAACACCCGGGCGGCTTCGAAAGATCCAAGATGCGCAGCCAGCACGATGCCGGACTGGTTGTTGCGCAGTACTTCGTCGAACTCGGGATCGAGAACGAAGGAGACGGGGATGCGATGACCTTCACCGAGTAGAAAATAGACACGATCGCCGGCGACGGCTGCGAAGTGATGGAAGTGCCGCAGACTGTCTGTCCAGGTGGCTGGACGGCCCAGCACTCGGCTCAGATACGCGAGCGACGCTCTGCGTTCCGGCCCACGCCGGATCAGGAAATACACACTGACCGGCCACATCAGCGTATGCAGCACCCCTCGACCAAGATGTCTGGCCACCCACAGTAGAAAACGTAAACCCAGGGTTGTGCCTGCTTCCGGTCGCGCCTGCCAATCGGCCCCGGAGCCGCTCATCCAGTCGATCCGCTGAGACCTGTGAGCAGCTCAGTCAACGCAGCGCGTTGCAATTTGCTACTAGCGTCACGTGCGAGCGCGGCAGCCCTGAACAGTGGCCGAGGCAGAAACACCGGGTCGATGCGCAGTGCCAGCGCATCCCGCAATTGCCGATCGCTCAGATTGGGTGCCACCACCAAAGCGCCTAGTCGACCGGTAGCGGGCAGATCATGATCCTCAGGCAGAAAGAAGAGCCCATCAACCACGCCATCAATACTCGTCAGGAGCCCATTCAAGCGGGACAGAGACTCCCGCTTGCCGCCTACCTTGACGATATCCGAGGCACGTCCGAGCAGTTCATAACACCCATCCTGCGTTGTCTCAAACAAGTCTGCCAATACAACCGGTCGGTCCAGATACGGGTGCGACACTTCAACCACACCGGCCGTGAACCGCAGCGCAAAGCAGTCGAAGAAACGCCATCCACCACCACCCCTCGGCAGCCGGAAGGCCAGTGATCCGACCTCGCTGCAGCCGTAGATCTCCAGAACCGTCGACCGTAAATGCTGCTCTGCTGCGATCACCAGCGATTGGTCAAGCGGCGCCGTGGCACTGACAATCAGATCGAGTGGTCGAAGCGGCGCCGGAGCCCGGGTGAGTGCACGCAAGTGAAGCGGTGTCGTGACCAGCATGCAGGCACCGGCAAAGTCGTTGATCGCAGATTCCACATCACGAGGAAAAAAGTCCGGCCCGCAGTGCACGATCAACGGTGCAATCGTTGGCACCAGCATGGCCCACTCGAGCCCATACATGTGCCATGGCGGTACCGTCGCCACCAGCAGTGCGGGTGCCGCAGGCGGCTGCGTTACGTGATTCCAGTGAACTTCACGCCAATCGCCGAACATGGCCCAGGTTTTGGTGTGCGACTGAGGCTCGCCCGTACTGCCAGACGTGAAGACGATCGCAACCACTGCCTCGGGCGCCGGGGAAAATGGCCCGGCTTCGCCATGCGATCCAGGATCCAGCACGAGGATCAGGTCAGCTTCCAAGGTGCTTGAGTCCTGCGCCTGGTCGCTCACCACTGTGGTTTGTGTGTACTCGTCTTTCAGCCGTTGGCCTGTTTCGCCATCTCGCTTGCCGGGCAGCAGATTGATTTGCCCGCGGCTAATGACGGCAAAGAACACCACCATGAAGGTATAACGGCTTTGACAGAGATTGACGACGTGCAATCCGTCCGGCAACTGGTTGGCGACAAAGGCCACATCTGCACAGAACTGACCAACCGTGACTGGTCGGTACGCCCCAGCGACCGGCACCTGGGCGAAGGGGTCACCCGCAGGCCGTGTCAGCAACGGGCGTTGAGTCATGCAGCGCCGAGGCGGACGCCCGACTCCTGCTGGACATGCGCGGTGAGATTGGCCAGCGTGGCAAAGATCTCGCGGGTGGCTTCGTCTTCAGCCGAAATGTGAACGTTGTAGCGCTCGGCTATCGCGACCGCGATCTCGAGGGCATCGATCGAATCCAGCCCGAGCCCTGCATCCTCAAAGAGGATGGCCTCCGGATCGATATCCGTTGGACTGACATCGGTGAGATTCAGCACCTCGACAATCAATGTCGCGATTTCTCCCTGTTCTGGTGTTTGGCCCATCGACTTGGCTAGACTGTGGTGAGGCCGGGATTGTCCAAGATGCCCCCGACCATTTCAATGCGAAGCGACCACGATCCCAGGATATTCGGATAATTCACGGACAGATCATGCAGTCGACTGTGGACGTATTAGTTATCGGCGGCGGTCCTTCGGGCACTACCGCGGCTTCTTTTCTTGCCGAACAAGGCCGATCGGTTCTCCTGCTGGAGAAAGACGAACACCCCCGCTTCCACATTGGTGAATCGTTGTTGCCGAGCAATCTGCCCATTCTCGAGCGATTGGGCGTGCTGGCGCAGGTCGAAGCCATCGGCGTGTACAAACCCGGCGCGGATTTCACCGTTGCCGACTCACACGTCCAGCCGTTTCCTTTCTCGCGAGCGTTGGGCGACACACCAGACCATGCCTGGCAGGTGAAACGCTCGGAGTTCGATCAGATCCTGTTCGAAAACTGCAAACGCTTTGGGGTCGATGCACGCCAGCAGCACCAGGTGACCGAGGTGACCCCCGTCGCCCGCGGCCACAAGGTCAGTTTCCGCAACGCGGCAGGCGAATCCGCTGAGGTCATGGCTCGTTATGTCATCGATGCCAGCGGTCGTGATGGTTTTCTTGCTCGCAAAAAAGGTTGGCGCAAGAAGAACCCAGGTCACGCCAGCGCTGCGGTCTTCGGTCACTTTACCAATGTCGTACGACGCGAAGGCGCGCTGGAAGGCAACATCAGCGTGTACTGGTTCGAGCAAGGCTGGGTCTGGATGATTCCGCTGCGTGACGGTGTCATGAGCATCGGTGCAGTCTGCTGGCCGGAGTATCTGCGAACACGTGAGGTCGAGCTTGAGACATTCCTGCGTAATACCCTCGCCCAGATTCCCGACGCCCAGGCGCGCGTGAAAGACGCCGTCGCGGTGTCTGAGATCAACGCCACCGGCAACTACTCCTACCGCTCCGAAAAGATCTGGGGCGATGGGTATCTGCTGGTCGGTGATGCCTACGCTTTCATCGACCCGGTGTTCTCCAGTGGTGTCTTTCTCGCCATGAACAGTGGTCGGGCCTGCACGCCTGCAGTTGACGCGTGGCTGAACGGCGAACACGAGGCTTATGTCACGGAGTGCCGTCGTTATCACAAGATGGTCGAACGCAAGATCTATTCGTTTTCCTGGTTCATCTATCGGTTCACTACTCCGACCATGCGCGATATGTTTCGTGGACCACGCAATGACTGGCAGGTCGAACAGGCCGTGATCGCCATGCTGGTTGGTGATGGGGATGGATCGCCGCTGATTCGATCCCGTCTGCGAATCTTCAAGATGTTGTACATGGTGTTTCGTCTGAAGCGCCTGCCGGAGTCGTTTCGCGCCTGGTGGAAACGGTGGCGCAATGCACGCGTCAAGTTCACCGACGAGACCATTCTGTCGTGATGGGACTGGGCATCTTCGGAATCGGTGTGAGGTTGACACCTTGCAGCTGAGTTTTCGATTTGGCAGTACCTCGACTCGCCTGGTGGCTTCCGCGGCGAGCGCTGTGCTGGAATTGCCACACGCCGTACTGGACGGACCAGGTATCGAGCACTGGAACCTGCCGCCAATGACCTACTGCGGTACTGCCGCAGACGACATTCATTGGTGGCGAAATGAACGTCATGGTCTGGCGGTGGTGCATCGGCCTGTCGATCAGAGCGCGATGGTCAGTTCGACCCGCAAAATCTATCAGCAATTGTTGAGCGGGTTGGCGGGGCTGCACCCCAGTCGGTTCTGGAACTTCATTCCCGGCATCAATCAGGTGGTCAGTGAACTGGATAGTTACAAACTGTTCTGTCTCGGCCGCTCGGAAGCGCTTGCGCCCTGGTCGGAAGGACACGACAACACCCGGCTGCCGGCGGCGTCCGCCGTCGGCACGCCAGATAATCAACTCACCGTCGTGATGCTGTGTACAACCGCGCCAATGGTGCCGATCGAAAATCCACTGCAGATCCCCGCCTATCGATACCCACAACGGTATGGTCCACGCGCACCCAGTTTTGCACGCGCAAGTCTGGTCGGGGCAGATGCGCGAGAGCTGTATGTTTCCGGCACCGCCAGTATTCGGCAGAGTGAGTCGATGCACCAAGGCGACCCGACGGCTCAACTGGCGCTGGCTTGTGACAACATCGATCTGGTCGTACAAGCGAGTTCTCAACCGGATGTTGAAACCACGGAACGTACGCTCCGGCATACGGCTCAATCGGTTCGCATCTACGTGCGGAACCCCAGCGACTGGAACGTCATTGCCGATCTTGCACGACAACGACTCACACCTGAATCAGGCCTGCTCAATGCCGTCCAGGCGGATATCTGCCGCCCCGAACTTCTTCTCGAAGTCGAGGCATGTCTGAGCTTCTCGACTAGCTGAGTTCACTGCTCGGGTATTCGAATACCGGTTTTCCCGCGGCATGCCGCCCGGCCAGAAAGCCAAACACCATACCCGGCGCAATCGTGCCACCCGCACCGCCGTAGGTCATGCCCATCGGTGATGCCATGACGTTGCCCGCCGCGTAGAGACCCTCGATCGGCTGGCCATCAACATTCAGCACATTGGCATTCACGTCGGTTTTCGGTCCGCCCTTGGTGCCCAGCGCGCCGCTCTTCACCTCAACGGCGAAATACGGCCCTTGATCAATCGCGCCCAGGGACGCCCGGGCGCTGCCACGCAATTTCGCGTCTCCCCACCATTGGTCGTGTGCTGCTTCGCCGCGACCGAAGTCTTCATCACACCCGCCCTCTACCTGTCTGTTCCAGCGGCTGACCGTGGCCTGGAACTGATCCTCTGGTATAGCCAGTTTGCTGGCAAGGCCCGACAGCGTTGGCGCACTTGTCACCCACTGAGGTGGCGCTTCGCCGGGTTTGCCGCCGGAAATCTGAAAGCCATAACGATCAATGTAGCCCTGATCGAAAATCATCCAGCACGGCAGATTGACATAGTCGAAAGCAGACACATCCTGATCGTGAAACGCAGCGCCAATGGCGTTGTAGTTCGCCGATTCATTGGTGAAGCGCTTGCCTTTCCGATTCACCATGATGCAGCCGGGTAACGAGCGAATACCGGCGATCAACGTCACGCCGGTTGAGACATCTTCACGAGGCACTTGCGCAACCGGCATCCACCACGCTTCCCGCATGTTGCCGAGCATGGCGCCCGCCCGCATGGCCATCTTCAAACCATCTCCGGTATTGGTACTGATGGACACCGGATGGGTCATCGGACCGCGCAGAAACGCACGTTTGAACTCCTCACTCCACTCAAAGCCGCCGGTAGCGAGTATCGCGGCATCACACTCGACCTCCCGGACTCCCTTGCTCGAATCGATCACAACCCCACGCACCCGCCCTTTGCGAATGATCAAGTCCAGCGCACGCGCACTGGTGACCGGCTTGATGTCACGATCCAGGCAAGCACGCAGCAATCGACCGATCAATGCCTGGCCACTGGCTCTCTCGTGATGACGGCTGCGTCGTTCAAGCTCCTGTTCCGACACGGGTTCGGGAACGGCTTGACCGAGGGGCGTGTCATAGATCGACAGTCGCGCATCCGGGTAGTAGGGAGACGGCGTCACACGATGCTCCCATTTGCCAAGCTCACTGAATGAGTACGGCGGTGTATCCAGAGATCGGCCACCACCCGTTTTGCCACCGGGGAATTCGGCGTGGTAGTCGGGGAAATCGGGGATCGTCCGGAATTGCACCGGTGTGTGGTCACACAGATGACGAACCATGATCGGCCCTGCATCGACAAATGCCTCAGCCAGGTGCTGCTCGATAAGCCCATGGGACATGGACATCAGGTAAGTGATCGCCTCGGTGCGGCTATCCCGGATACCCCGGCCCTGCTCCAGATGATTGTTCGGAATCCACACCATGCCACCCGACCAGGCGGTAGTGCCACCAACCTTGTCGGCCTTCTCGAAGACGCGGACCTTGGCACCCGCATCGTGCGCTGCGATCGCCGCAGTCAACCCAGCGCCTCCAGTACCGAGTACTACGACCCTTCGCTTCTTGCCCAATTTTTCTGCAGCCGCTGCCTTGTTGCTGTAGATAGTAAACCGTAAGCGCACGGCCCCAAAATTGCGGCTTGCCCGGCGCACCGCCTTTCCTTACCGTTCGAACGCATCGAGGAATCTCTGCTCCATCAACCGCCATGAGGAAACCAAACATGCGATTTGCCATCAAGACCGACCCGCAATACACCTCATGGGCAAACCTGCTGGCCATGTGGCAGCGTGCAGATGCCATGCCGATATTCGAATCGGCATGGAACTTCGATCACTTCTACCCGATCAACGTCCCCGACACGTCCGGTCCCTGCCTGGAAGCATGGACAACCCTGACGGCGCTGGCACAGGCCACCAAGCGCATTCGCATTGGCTGCATGGTCAGTGGTGTGGTGTATCGACATCCAGCCGTGCTCGCCAACATGATTGCGAGCCTCGATATCATCTCCAATGGGCGACTCGAACTCGGGCTGGGTGCTGCCTGGAACCAGGAGGAATGCAATGCCTATGGCATTCACCTGGGTTCACTGACAGAACGCTTCGACCGCTTCGATGAAGCGTGCGCCGTAATTCATGGACTATTGACCCAGGAAACAACAACGTTCAGTGGCAAGTACTTTTCCTTGAAAGACGCACGCTGCAATCCAAAGCCATTGCAGCAACCCCTGCCACGCTGGTGTATTGGTGGCAATGGCGAGAGGCGAACACTGCCGAATGTCGTGAAATACGCGTCACACTGGAACTACGCGGGTTTCGACCTCGCTGGATTCATCACCAAACGCGCTGAACTCCATCGTCAGTGCGTAGCCGCCGGGCGCGACCCGACAACCATCATGACGAGCATCCATCAGCAGGTAAATCCGGATCAACTCGATGCACTGCCAGAGCAGCTCCGAGCCTTTCGTGCAGCTGGCCTTGACCTGATGATCTTCTACATCCATGCCCCACATGACGCTGCGATTCTGGATAAACTGGCAGCCTTGGCGGAACGTGTCTGAACACTTGTTGAAATGAGGGAAACCAGATGGGCGACCAAACCACCGATTTGATTGCGGAAATCAAGGCGCTGCGCGCCGAGGTCGAACGCATGAAATCACGCGAGCAGATCCTGCAGCAGATCACCAGATATGGACGCGGCCAGGAATGGCTTGATGGTTCGTTGATGGATGAAGTGTTCTACGACGATGCACACGTCGACTTCGGATTCTTCGTCGGCAACTGGAAGGACTACAAGCCGGTACTGATGGAAATCGAAGCCAGTGGCGAGACCACCTTTCACCTGTGTGCAGCACCACAGATTGAATTCGAGAGCGACAGTCGGGCTTTCGTCGAAGTCTATGGCATCGCCGGCGGGCGCGGGCTCGACGGCAGGACCAACGTGTTTGGTGGACGATATTTCGATATCTGGGAACGACGGTCGTCCATCTGGAAGATCGCGCGCCGCATCTACAAACTCGACTGGCACATCGATCACCAGTTCGCACAAGGATCAGCCGTCATGCATCCGGAGCTGGCCCCTGCCAAGCCCAGATCGCCTGCCCACCCCCTGTTTCGGCGCATGGGCATAGACGTCACCGGCTGACAATTTCATCAACACAGGACCCCGACCATGAATCCTTCCTTCAGACTGGATGGTGATGTCGCCGTCGTCACCGGCGCAGGTCGTGGCATCGGCGAAGGTATTGCCAGGGTGCTCGCAGGTGCTGGTGCAGCAGTCGTCTGTGCTGCGCGACGTACTGCCGAGATAGAAAGGGTCGCCAGTGACATCAACGCATCTGGCGGCCGCGCAATTGCGTTCGCGACCGACGTCACCCAGCCACAATCCCTCAACGACCTGGCAAACCAGGCAGTCAGTGCTTTCGGCAAACTCGACATCTGGGTCAACAACGCCGGCGGCTCGCCGATCCAGAAGCCGATGATCGAACTGCCCGTCGCAGAGTGGGATGCGACCATCGCCCTGAATCTCTCGGCGATCTTTCATGCGGTGCGGGCGGCAATGCGCCATATGGCGGAAGGTGGACGCATCGTCAACATATCCTCGATTGCGGCAGAGGACGTTTTCCAGGGCAGCGGACACTACAGCGCTGCAAAGGCCGGGGTAAACATGTTGACCCGCACGCTTGCCCACGAACTGGGCCCCAAGATACGGGTCAACGCGGTGCTCCCCGGTTTTGTACCCACCGAAGTGATGATGGCGGCCATGAACATCGGCCACAACGAACTACCGGATCTGGAGCAGATGCTCAAGCTGCCGGCTGGACGACTTGGCAAACCGGAAGACCTTGGTGCCGCCGTCCTCTACCTGTGCTCACCGGCTGCGGCGTGGGTTACCGGCCAGTGTATCCGCGTCGCCGGCACCACCTGATCAGTGACGAGGATCAACGCCCTGTCGATCGAGCTTTCGCACCATCGCATCAAATTCCTTCAGCCCCCACTTTTCGGAGTTGATGCTTCGCGCAACATAGGTTGCGAACAGGTCGACGACACCAGGTTCGATCAGCACGGGATCAACACCCATGGTGCGCGCCATGACCTCAAGCTCACAGGCACGTTCAAGGTTCCACATCCGGAAAAACGCGCCGTGAATGGTTGGCGCAAGGGTCAGCAGTCCGTGATTCAACAGCACCAGGCAACTGCCGCTACGGCAATTGCGCGCCAGCGTGTCGCACTCTTCCTGAGTCGCCGGTGGTCCATACGGGTGATACGCCACTTCGGAAAGAATCTGCAGAGCATCCTGGCTGATGGGACGCAATCCGTTGTCAATCACTGACAAGGCCGCGCCCGCGCGGGTATGGGTGTGCATGACACAGTTGGCATCGGGCCGACCTTTGTAGACACCGCTGTGAATGGTGAATCCGGCGCTGTTGAACTTGCCACCACCGCTCAGAACATTGCCATCAAGATCCATCTTCACCAGGCTTGATGCCGTCACCTCGTCGAACATCTCGCCATAATTGTTGATCAGAAAGTGCGAAGGCTCGCCTGGAATGCGCGCCGACATATGCGTATTGATCAGATCGGTCCAGCCAAGGTGATCCACCACGCGATACAACAACGCAAGGTCACAGCGGGTTTGCCACTCCGCATCGGACATACCGGTTTTGCGTTCGAGAACTGCGGACATAGGCTGCTCCAGTTAATTTGCGACCCGTTCACCAGCGATCAGATCGAGTGTTTCACCCCGGGTCGGACCGCGCACGACACGGGCAGCTGCATTACGTGAACGTCCACGCAGCATGTAAAGAGCGACGATGAGCTGCGTTCTTCGATCCTTGAGGAACTCACCTGGTTTTTCGATGAGATTAAACGTCCGCATCATGCCGCGCATGACACGTATGTTGTAGCGGACTGCGGCAGCGAGGGCATCACCGAACGCCGACTCCAGCCACTTCTTGAAAGTACCTTTCGTTTCGTCGATCTCTTTGCCATCACGAACGGCAATGGCTCGCCGGATGCCCTTCCGGTCTTCGCTCAGACTGGCGGAATAGATCGGTCGCAACTCGGCATCGGTTCGTGCATCGAAAGCGATCGCCCTTGCGGCTGGGTCCTGCTGCGCCGCCAGTACATCGGCCAGCACGTGGGCATGCAAAATGCCGGTGCTGCAGCCTCGTCCGTACAGCGGATTGGTGCGCACCGATGCGTCCCCAACGGCAAAAAAATTGTGCACCAGCGGTTTGCCGTCTTGCACGAAATGTCGCCAGACCGCTCGAATGTCACCAATACCGAATGAATCTGTGGTTGGATCAGACACATCACTGGCAACCCACGGCAACAGGCCAGGAATGCTGCGACAGATGGCATCGAACTTGTTGCTGTCCTTGATGGCTTCCCTGATCTGCGTTTCCGAGTTGTGCACGCAGACGATCAGCGCAAAGTTACCACCGTCACCGGGGAACACGCCGAACTTGATATACCCGAGATCGCCTGCGGAACGATCCTTGCCACCACGCGGCGGTTCCGCTACGCCAGGCTTCAGTTTGTAGTGGCGCGTGTAATAGACAATCTCGGCGTCTTCATTTTCCTCGTCCACTCGAACACCTGCATCGTTCAGCCAACGAGGGAACTTCGTGGTACGGCCACTCGCATCAACGATCACGTCCGCTGTGATCACCTCACCAAATCGTTCAATACAGTCTTTCCTCACCTTGACGCCACTCGCCACCAGCTGGCCATCACGCTGCTCGGTGATCAGGCCATCGATGTGGACTTCGTTGAGTATCCGAACACCAGGAAAGGCCGTCACAAAACGTCGCAGTACGGTTTCTATCGTGGCCCGACGACACATCAGCACAAACAGCTTTTCATCACCCGGTTGTGGCTGATATTGCTGGCTCAGCTCCGGCGACAGCATGTCCTTGAAGTCGACACGTCGGGCGCCGGCTGCATAAAACGCGTTCAACAGTTCGGGATAGTTCTCCTGCAGCAGACTGCACATCAGTCCGAGGAAAGCATGGGGATGTCGAAATTGCGACGCACCCCGACGTGACCATTCGAAGAAGGCCTTGTCCGCATCACCTTCCGGAGGCGCCGAATCGCGTTCCAGCATCGTTACAGCAAAGCCCTTGCGTGCCAGCGCCAGCGACGTACACATGCCGGCGATGCCACTTCCCACTACAAGCACCTGTTCAGTCACGCTTGACCCTCGCTACTCTCACTACTTTGGCTCTGTTCTGGCTCTACTCTGTAAATTTCCGCCCTCGACTACGAAACCATCTTCAGGAACCGCAGCATTTCTTCATTGACGACCGTTGGCGCCTCTTGCTGGGTCCAGTGTCCGATGCCTGGGATCAGCCGGTTGATCCGCAGATCAGTGACTCGCTCCGGCATCTTCTTCAGCGCGTCTGCCGCCATCACCACAACCCCATCGCGCTCCCCTGCCACAAACATGGCGGGCTGACGAATCTGCTCAGGGGAGCCCTTGGTCAGCTCCCAGGTCAGGTCATGATTGCGGTAGTAGTTAAGCGGTCCACGCATGCCGGAGCGTGTGAATTCTCCGGTATAGAAGTCGAGGTCAGCCTCGGTCAGCCATTTCGGCAGCGCCGCAGGATTTGGCAAGCTCGTGAGCAGATCATCATCCGGCCCCTTGCCGGTCATGCCAGACAGATCCGCTTCGCCCGCGCCAAGATAGAGAAACTTGCGCAGCGCCGTGCGAATGTCCTTCTCGAACTCCGCTTCGGCAACACCGGGTTCCTGGAAGTACAGCTGATAGAAAAACTGGCCCTTGAATATCTCGCGCATCATCGGCATCGGTTGTACCGGCGATCGCGGACTGAACGGTACCGACAGCGCACCAACTGCCGTGAACTTGTCAGGATGGTTGAGCGCACAGCTCCACGCTGTTGGCGCACCCCAGTCATGACCGAAGACGATCGCGGTCTGGTAACCGAGCGCAGGAATGAGACCGACGATGTCATTGACCACCTGCACCTGGTTATAGGCATCGATGTTGTGTGGTTTGTCGCTCTTGCCATAACCACGCATATCAGGCGCAACGGCATGAAATCCGGCTGCAGCCAGAGGCGCGAACTGATGACGCCAGGAATACCAGGACTCTGGAAATCCATGCAGCATGAGCACCAACGGCCCTTCACCCTGCTCCGCGATATTCAGTTCGATGCCGTTGGTGACGACGCGTCGTTGTTTGATGCTGGCCAGGCTCATGGATTCGCCCCCGGCAGAATTTCACCCTGTGCTTCGTTGCCGTAACCACGCTCTTGGCTCCAGGCAATCTTGCCGCCAACAATCACTGTATGTACACCAACAGCGTCACGGGTATAACGAGAGCCGTCGCCAGGAACGTCCTGGGTGTAGTACTCAACCCCGCGGTCGATCAGCGCCGCATCAAACACTGCGATATCCGCGACATAGCCTTTCTGCAACAACCCGCGTTCCGCTAGTCCCCAAATACTCGCGGTATCGCTGGTGATCTTCTTCACCGCACCCTCCAGCGTCAGACTCCCTGTCTTGCGCACGTACTGACTGAACAGAAAACCGGTATCTCCGTAGGTCGAGAAAGACAGGATGTGGGCACCACCGTCGCTGGCACCCACATGCACACGCGGATGAGCGAGCAGGTTGCCCACCCGATCATCGTCGTTGTGGCCCATGTTGGCCGCGAGAAAGTGAGCATCCAGATCTTCTTCCAGTGAAAGATCGATCATCGCTTCCACCGGAGTGGTCTCCCGGAGCACAGCAATGTCCGCGAGCTTCATGCCCACATAGGGCTGATTTGCTTCACTCTTGACCTGACGCAGCACGATCCTTGGCCACAGACCATTGAGCATCGCCACTTCCGCGATCATCTTCTGCCGCTGTTCAGGATCACGGAATGCAGCAACGATGTCGGCATGGGAGCCAAAGCGCATCACGCGATACCAGCTGGGGAAACGGATGAAGAGCAGGCTCGGTACTGCAAAACAGAAGCTGATGTCGATGGGCCGGGTCTGCACCTGTGGCCACACGCGCGCGCCTCGAGCAAATTGTTCATCAACGCGCTGCATCACGCGTTGCACGCCATTGCTGTTGTCAGCGTTCACAAACAAGGGCGAGAACGTGGTGGGGATGCCGAACTTGAGTGACAGCTCCGCCAGTTGATCGACGCGGGCGATGGTCAGATCGGCATCGTAGAACTCCGGCACGATCTGCAGGATTCGACCATATTTCGCCAGCACCTCGCACAGGGCTTCCAGTTCAACCTGGTCTGCATATCGACTGGGTACGGGTTGCAGCGTTTCGTCCATATCGACGAAGCTGGTCGACAAGCCGACCGCACCTGCGTCCAGACATTGGTGCAGCAAATCCTGCATCTGCTTGAGTTCGTTCAGTGTGGCGGTGCGATGCATGGATGCCTCTTCCATCACCCACAGGCGTAACAGACTGTGTCCAACCAGCGGCGCCACATTGATAGCCAGACCCTTGCGAATACGTGCCACGTATTCTTCGAATGTCTCCCAGTTCCATTCCACGCCGGTTTCAAAGGCGATCTTCGGCATCTCTTCAATCTGGTTGAACATGCCGACCAGTTTCATTCGATGTTTGGCCTTGAGCGGTGCCAGCGACAGCGAGCAATTGCCCGGCACAACGGTGGTCACACCGTGTTCCAGCGCCGGTTTCGCGAAGCCATCCCACAACAACTGGGCGTCAAAATGCGTGTGCGGATCAATGAAGCCCGGTGACACCACCTTGCCAGCTGCATCCACCTCATGCCGACCCCCTTCGGAGATCTGTCCGATGCGAACGATGCGAGCACCTCGCACACCGATGTCGGCTTTGTATCCCGGCATGCCGGAACCATCCACTACAAGACCGTTTCTGATCACGAGATCCAGCATGTCTATCGCTCCAAATTTCTCAAATCGTTCAACCGGCAAATCAATCCAACTCAGACCTGGTATCGGTTCCAGGAAACTCCCAGTGCATCACGAACCTTTTCCCAACCGACTCCCAACAATTCATCCGGGTGGCTCGCTGCACAGGAACTGAGCAAAGCAGACGCCGACATTTCATCCATCATGACTTCGGAACATCCACCGCCGGGATGCTGCAACGTGACCACCAGTTCGGCGATTCCATCATGGGCTGCAGAAACACGTGTCGCCGAGATCACCGCGCTCATCGTCAAGGCCTGGGGGCTTCGATGAAGATCACGTCACTGGGCAGAATCGGATTGCCGAAGCGAGGTGATCCCGCGGGCGCCGCAGGACGCATGAATACATGCATATTCCAGCTCTGCAGCAGGCCGACTGCCTCCGCCTCTGGCGTTCCCGTCAGAACTCGACCGGCAATGCTGGCCCACGTATCACCGGCTACCGGAAACACTGAGCGGCGAATGGAGGACAACGTTTGCGTACTCATGCGGACTCCTTGAATGACATGTTCTCGACGTGCACAAGTTGATCGGCAAGGACCGCACGCGTTTCGTCATCCAGTGGACCTTCTTCCAGTCGACTGACCAGCGCACTGCGCCACAGACGCTGCATCGCCGCTTCGGCGGACTTCTGCTTCGCCAGCACCTGCTCACGAGCGCCGCGTGTGGCAATGGCAGACAGTGACAGGGCCAGACCAAAGCGCATGCGGGCATCCATCTCATCAAGGCTCAACTGGCCTTGTGCCCAGTTCTGCACATTGGCAAACATCTGCTGGGTGACGGTGATGGCAAACGCATCCGGATCTACATCAGCTCGCAGCAGACCGGCCTCGGTCGCTTCGCGTAACAAGCGCTTCCACAGGACGTAGCGCGGCCCGCTGACCATGAACCTGAACTCCGGTCCACCGTCGCGGCTCACCGCACTCAGCACGTTGCGGTAAAACTCGGGATCAGCCCGCAGCGTCGCTGTCATCAGCAATACCGCACGAAACAACACTTCAATCTCGTCGGCATGCAAATTGGCCAGCGCGGCCTCGTAGTCCGCCAGGTCCGCCGACAGCAGCGCCAGCAGAATGGCCTGCTTCGAACCAAACAGGTTGTAGGGGGTAGCAATGCTGACACCCGCCTCTTCGGCCAGCGTGCGCATCGAAAATGCAGCATCACCGGAGCGACGCATCAGCGTTCTTGCGGCTGCAACGATGTCATCCCGGCGTTGGCCTTTGGAAGTTTCCCAGCTGGTCATGCTCATATCATGGATTAAAACGGGTTTTAAAGTAGCAGGAACCAACGGTACTGGAAAGCGGGCGTGCGTTCCTCAAAGATGGAACTACGAACATCGAACCAAAGGACGAGACGTCAATGAGTACTCCAGCCACCACCGCGGACCACTCCTGCGTGCAGATCGTTCACCATGCCGGTTGGGCTGAGGTCATCCTGTCCCGGCCCGAACGCAAGAACGCGATCATCGGTCCAATGGGGCAGGAACTGGCGGCTGCGCTCGATCAATTGGCCAATGACGACCAGGTGAATCTGGTGCTGCTTCGCGGCGCGGGCGGGGCGTTCTGTTCCGGGCTGGACCTGAAAGCATTCAATGCCGACCCGAAGCCCGAATGGCTCACTCAGTTTCCGATGTTGTGGCGTGCCGCGCATCGGGCGCTGTTCAATTTCAACAAGCCGATTGTTGGTGCACTGGAACGGTTTGCCATCAATGGCGGTGCGGCCCTCGCCATCGCCTGCGATCTGCTCATTGTCGGAGAAGAGTCCTTCCTGCAAGTGGGCGAGGTGCAGATCGGCATGGCGGCGCCCTACAATCTGGCGTGGCAGAGCCTGCGCCATCCAGAATCGGTGAACGCAGAGGTTGCGCTGATCGGGGATCGGCTGAACGGTGCGCAGATGCTTCGACTGGGCCTGGCCAACCGCTGCGTTCGCGATGATCAGGTGCTGGCCGAAGCTGTCCTGTTATGTGAACGAATGGCCGCCTACCCTGCGGGCGCGCTACAGCGCATCAAGACCGGGATGCGGTCGCGACTCGATAGCAACGCCGATGCCTGGTTCGATCGATTTACCGGCATCAACCATGCAGCGCCACGTCCACCGGCATCGATGTCAAGAACGCCTGCCTCCGACGCCCGCCATGCGTAATTCACTCACTGACGAGCAGCTCACGCTGCAAGCAGCATTTGCAGATTTCCTGCACACAGAATTGCCCTCAACACTTGCCGACAAGGTACGCCGAGGTGCCAGTATCAATCGTGAGGAACTGACCGACTGGACTCAGCGACTCGATACGCGAGGTTGGGCAGCACCAAACTGGCCGCGCGAATACGGCGGCACGGGCTGGTTTTTAGTTGAACGACACCTCTTTGATGTTGCGTGTCGCGCCGCCCATGCGCCGCCGTTGTCCGGGTTTGGCTCGAACATGGTCGGTCCAGCCATCATCCGCTATGGCTCGCCCACGCAAAAAGACCGCTTTCTCCCTGCAACACGGCGCGCCGAACTCTGGTGGTGCCAGGGTTACTCGGAACCTCACGCGGGTTCGGATCTGGCTTCGTTGGCCACCCGTGCCGAGCGCGACGGCGATGACTACATCGTCAACGGCCAGAAAACCTGGACCAGCGGCGCCGAGCATGCCGACTGGATCTTCTGTCTGGTGCGAACCAATCCTGCCGTACAGATGCAACGAGGCATCAGCTTCCTGCTGATCGACATGAAAAGCCCCGGCGTTACCGTCACACCTCTGGTTGCCTTCAACGGCAAACGCCTGTGGAACCAGGTGTTTTTTGACAACGTGCGTGTGCCTGTTACGAACCGGCTCGGCGATGAAGACCGCGGCTGGACCGTGGCCAAGAGCCTGCTCGGTGATGAACGGCTGATGGTCTCCCGCGTTGCGGAAAATAGACGTCTGCTGGCACGCGTGCATGAAACACTCGACCTGCTGCCTGGAACCGATGCGATCCGCAGTCAACTCGCGGCGCTGAACATACGACTGGAAGCGCTGGAAGCGTCGAGCCTGCGCCTGCTGACGCTGGCAGATCGTGGTGGCACCATCGGCGGTGAGCCGTCGATGCTGAAACTGCTGGGCTCAACGCTGGTGCAGGCCTTTGACGAACTCCTGTTCGAAATCGCGGACCAGTGGGTAATTCCGCGAGACGGCGCGGGCAACTCGCCCTCCGTGGGACCACGAGATGTGGAGTACATCGCCTCGGGGCGCTACCACCATCGTGGCTATACGATCGCCGGAGGCAGCAGCGAGGTGCAGCACAACATCATTGCCAAGGAGGTATTGGGGCTATGATGAAGAGGGGACCAGGTTCAGTGCGCTTGATCCAGGAACCCTTTGGATCCAATCAGCGTTGCAAGCACAGATTGCAATCGAGCCTCGCCTCGCTTCTGGTACATCAGCGCCGCAGTTGGCACCACAGCCAACAAGCCGGCTAACGCCAGCGTCAACCATCCAGCGGGTCCAAGGGTTGCCAGCAAGATGCCGCCAATCAGACCGGCGCCAACCATCGCCCGCGGGAAAGGCGCCGGCAGTGGCCCCCACATCAGTCTGAGCACAACCGTTGAACCGCCCGACTGACGCTGAATGTCCAACTCCGCAGCCGGCGCCATCGTGACGGGTAAGTGATTCAGATAGAACTTTGGCGGAGAACGTTCCGCCTGAAACCGCACCTCACTCCGGTCACCAGATCCAAGCGAACGGAAGGCCTGATTCAGCTGCTCAGGACAAAGCGATGTATAGGTTGCCACATGCATGCCGACATCTTCGTTTGCGTTCGTGACAGGCAGGTGAAACAAGACGCTCGATAGAGACGGATTCTGCGGGGGACCGCTCCGACGGAGCGCTCCGACTTGATTCAGCCCGCCTTGCGCCTGATGATTCGATGCACAGGACAATCATGTTTCCTTCCATCGCCAGGTGAACGACATGCTCAAGCTGACAGATGAACAGCGACGCCAGTGGTCTGTGGACGGCTACCTGCATCTTGAAGGGGCGCTGACACCTACCGAGGTCGGACACTTCAGCAACGAACTTGATCGCATCCGTCTGTTGCCAGGATGGGAGCCGGGCAAGCCCGTCAACTCGAGCATCGGTCACTACACCTGGCTGCCGCAAGCAAAGGACACTGATCCAGAGGGGTTCATGGACAGGCGTGATCTGTTGCCCTACGGCCAGTCGTTTATCGACTTGATCGACCGCCCACAGATCTTCGATCTCATTGTCGACATCATGGGACCCCACCTGCTGCTATCCATGACGCAGGCCATCGTTCGTCAGTCCACGACGCAATTTCCCGGATACATCCACACCGACGGTGGTGAAGCGCTACGCGAAATTCGCGTGACTGAAACCAGCCGGCCACTGGCCATGAAGGCGTTGTACCTGCTTTCCGATGTGAACGGTCATGACGCCAGTGCCTTCACGGTATTTCCTGGCAGCCACATGCGGCCATTTCCAAGCCGCCTGAGCCCTCCCCTGCATCCGAACTCGCCCGGCGCGGTACAGTTGCCTGGCAAGGCAGGTGACTGTTATCTCTTCTCCCATGCACTGTGGCATGGTCCTGCACCGAACCATTCCGGCAATGCACGCAAGACCCTGCTGTACAACTACTGTCAGATGTTCATCCGCTGGTATGACTTTGCCGCTGTGCCAGAAGTGCTCGAGCGCTGCACTCAACGACAACGACGTTTGCTGGGCGACCTGGGTTATGAGTTCAGGCCGGGGTCGTATTTCTATGTTCCCAGCGACCAGGAGCGTGTCATTCTGAACGGCCATTGAGCGGAAGGCAGAAGCATGGGGACCGGGTTATGATCCTGGCCTCAAGGAAGGTCTGATTAAACAGACCTTCCTTCGTGGTGCAGGGATGCACCACCATTTTTCACGCGAGCAACGCGGGGAAAATGCGAGGAACACGCAGTGTTCCGGTCTGAACAATTCGCAGGAGCGAATTGATCAGAGTTACCAGAAGATGTTTCTTGCCGGAGCCAATCGATGCAGCGTGTATTCAACTCAAAGACCTTTCTGTGTGGCGAGTTCCGCAAGCCACGCCAGATGCTGGCGCATCAGGAATACGACGGCCACGTGTCGATTCACGATGACGCGATGGCGGAAAAACTCGGCTTCTCCGGCGCACCCATCGAAGGACCAACCCACTTCAGTCAGTTTGTTCCCCTGTTACATGCGCAGTTTGGCAACGCCTGGTTCGAACGGGGCTGCATCAGCGTGCACTACCAGAACATGGTGGTGGAAGGCGAGGACGTGCGCGCCTTTGTTGAACAGGTACCGGCAGGCGCAACCATGGCGGCGATCTTCGCCGAAAAGCGCGATGGCACACCCGTGCTGACCGGCACGGCTTCGATCGGCCCCGACCACGGAACAACCGAACTGGATCGCCGTCGCGCTGCACTGCGCCCGGCGGGACAACTTGTGATTCTTGCAGACCTGCGAGTTGGTCAAACGGGCGCCGGCAATCCGGAGTCGGTGCGCATGGGGTTTGATGAGTCTAAGGGCGCGCTGTACCCCTTCTCGCTAGAAGACAAGCTCAAGGTCATCACCGAGAGTTGTGTCTGGCATACCCGCGAGGGTGGTCCAACCTCTCCATGGGGCCGCGCCATAATCCCCGTCGAAATGATCAGCGTGCTGGCTCAATACACCAGCGGTCAATCCGGGTTTCGCACGCGAGGGCCTGCCGTCGGGTTGTTTGCCGCACTGGAAATCAAGCTCATTGACGGACCACTGTTCGTCGACCATCCCTACGAGCTCGAACGGGAAATCGTCGCCCTCAGCGAAAGCAAGCGAACCGAGGCAAACTGGATTCGTACGCGAATTTTCGACGGTGTTGATCGACGGCTGGTGGCTGAGGTACTGCTCAATTCGGCAACGATGAAGGATTCGTATGCGCGTTATGCGGAAGAAGCCAGACAGCTGGGTAAGTTGCTCGACTGATTGACTGGTTCGGGTGATGAATCTCGGTCTTGTAAGTCGAGGGTTGGTGTGTGCCTAAGGACTACATACGCATGTGCGAGTCCTCGTGCATGCCCCTGAGTGTGTAGTCGCAGATAGTCCTGGATCGGTGTCTTAATTAAGCCGTTCTGCGCCTTCAACCTTTGCAAGACTACGATCAAACGTTCCCAGCGGTAGATGCCCCGCCTTGCGTGCGAGCTCAAGTATCAGGCAATCCGAAAAGCCAAGGCTCGGCCGCTTCACGTAGTGAGCCAGTGCTGAAGCGACGACATCCCCGTCGTGAATGGCCAGCTGTTGATGATTGAGCAGCATCTCTAATGCAGTGGCGATCTGTTGCGGTGAGCGCTCATACACGGCGTCAAGCACCCACATCGCCTCCGTCAGTACGAGCGGTGAGACCCACGCTCCGTTCGCTACGAACTGCTCGGCTGCGCGTAACTGGTTACCGTCATCACGGGTGATGAGCCGTATCAGAACGTTGGTATCAACCGCGCGCATGCCGTTTCCGTACCTGTTTGCGGATACCTTCTTTCAGGTCGTCGAGAGACTTCGTAGCCGGAGGGCCATCGGGGAAGAGTGCATTGTGGATGTCTTCAGATGAATAACGCCCGGCTCGCCGAACGAGAATGCGATCATTTTCGTCCTCCCACTCAAGAATGGAGCCCGGGCCAATGCCGAGTTTCTGTCGGATTTCGGCAGGAACAGAGATCTGCCCCTGTGCCGTGACCTTTGACTGGATGGTTGCCATGGAGACTACATTACCGTGGTAATGAGGTTTTATCAACTTCGTGAGTCCGCATCTGGTTCGTTGATTATCGGCGTCTCTCGGGATCAGTCCTGTGCGTCGTTCAATGCATGTTTCGTGCGAAATGTCCGATGAAGAACGTCGGTGCCGCGTTCCTTGCGTTCGGTACGCCGCCCATGACCTAACAGAGAGAGAACGACAGCAGACATCGCCCCCTCCGGATCATTGCACCCGGAAAGTGCCAGTTGCCTGATGACTTACCGACTGCAGACAGTCGTATCGACGAGGAGCCGCGGGAGCATCTCACGGGTGCATAAATTCTATGGGTTATCGGGGGGAGGGGGGGCGATTTCTACGCGGACACACAGATTTCTACGCGGAGATTTCTACGCGGACACACATGATTTCTACGAGGACACACATCGGGGTTCACGTGCATAGCTGTCTCCGAATCGAAGTCGTTCCCGAGGTGTGTCCCAAGAATTTCCCGGAGTTACTGCAGGGCGTGTCCTCGGGATTCTTTGAATCCGGAATGCCCAGTCGTTTGGCCGCCTGATTGCCCCCTATGGACTGCGCGAGCCGCACCGCTTCCAGTTTGAATTCCAGGGTGTATTGTCGATTCGGAACTTCTTCCTTCTTGCCCATCTTGTCCTCCGTTCACCAAAAAGTTACCAACATTCTGGTGTACGTCAAACTGAGGCAGGGTCATCGCGAGCAAGTCGAAGAAAAATGGCTCACTTCTCTCAACCCAAAAATAACCAAGCCCCGCTGTTTCAGTACCACTCAATATTTCTACGCAGACACACATCGGGGTTCACGTCCGTAGCCGTCTCCGAATCGAAGTCGTTCCCGAGGTGCGTCCCAAAAATTTCCCGGAGTTACCTACTGCGGGGCGTGTCTTCGGGATCGCTAAGTTCATCCGGATCGAAATCGATTCAACTGTTCAGGCGTCACTGGCGTCGCGCGTAGAAATGCCGTCCCCAACCCAGCAAACGCAATGACGGAATAGGAAAGCCAGTCTGTACTAATTATCGCGGTGACGACAAATGCTACTGCGGTGGGAAAGCAGAGCCACCCCATTATCCGAGTACTTCGATTGAGGAATCGGACAGTAAAATCGTCGCGCATCGGCTTCCTTCCTTAATCACTACATGTCTATAAAAACGCCATTCACACGGCACTGCAGATCTTGAATTTGGCAATCTAATACCGAGCTTATTTGAAAGCCAGTTGAGAACATCTCTAGGTGTTCCAGATCCGATTGTCGTTGTGGTCCCTAAGCCAAGTGACCCTGCCTTGGTTTGACGTACACCAAAATGTTGGTAACTTTTTGGTGAACGGAGGACAAGATGGTCAAGAAGGAAGAGGTTCCGAATCGACGGTACACCCTGGAATTCAAGCTGGAAGCAGTACGGCTGGCGCAGTCCATCGGCGGCAATCAGGCCGCCAAACGACTGGGTATTCCGGACTCGAGCTTGTGGAACTGGTTACGGCTGAGTCGTCTGGGCCGGCTGGAGACAGGCAGCACAAAAGCACACAAAGTCAGACGGCCGGTTTCAGAACAGGACGCAGAAATTGCTCGCCTGCGGCGAGAGCTGGCGAGCGCAAAGCTTGATCTGGAGATCGTAAAAAAGGCGGCGGCGTATTTCGCGAAGGAGTCGCGGTGAAGTACGCCTGGGTAGAAACCAATCGCGACGAGTTCAGCATTGTTCGGATGTGCCGATTGTTGGCAGTCTCTCGCACGGGTTATAGCCAGTGGCACACGAGGCCACCGAGTGAACGTGCACAGGCCAACGCAGCACTGGATGTACAGGTGAAGGTGATTCACACCGGTAGCAGACATAGCTATGGCCGCCTGCGGATTGTGGGTGATCTGCGCGATCAGGGCCTTCGGGTCGGCCACGAACGCGTCCGGCAGAGCTTGCTGCGTCAGGGATTGTGCCCGGTGTACAAGCGTCCTTACCGAGTGACGACGGACTCGGATCATGCGCATCCCATTGCGGACAACGTGCTCGATCGTCGCTTCGATGGTTGGCAGCCCAATCAAGCTTGGGTCGGCGACATCACCTATATCGCAACCGTCGAAGGCTGGCTGTATCTGGCGGTGATCCTGGATCTGGCAAGTCGTCGGGTGGTGGGTTGGTCGATGAGTGAACGCATGAAGGCGATCCTGGTATGTGATGCATTGCGTTCGGCGATCTGGCAACGCAAACCAGAAGCCGGACTGATCATGCACACAGATCGAGGCAGTCAATATGCGAGTGAACAACATCGCAAGCTGTTGCAGGATTACCAGGTGACCCAGTCGATGAGTCGAAAGGGAAACTGCTGGGACAACGCACCCATGGAGAGTTTCTTCAAAACTCTCAAGGTTGAACGGGTATACCAGACACAGTACGAGACTCGTGCTGAAGCCAGACTCGATATCGTGGACTGGATCGAGGGGTTCTATAATCGGCAGCGATTGCACTCGTCGATCGGATATCAGACGCCGGTCAATGCAGAATGCAGCCTTGTGGCTGCGTAGTGTGGTGTACGTGGAAGCGAGGCAGGGTCA
>JANNBJ010000189.1:0-62583 GCA_031385325.1 Gammaproteobacteria bacterium
ACCTCATCTTCCGGATCTCCTGTAGCAACTTTGTCCGTTTCATTCGGCACCTCCTGGGTGCCAATGAAACCGGACAAATCACGTGCTACAAACCCGGACAATCTATTTGCTCCCTACACCGGCTCACACCCGGATTGACACTCCGTAGATGCGTACCTACTATCTCGCGCCTTCGATCTGTGGGGCCATAGCTCAGCTGGGAGAGCGCTACAATGGCATTGTAGAGGTCGGGAGTTCGATCCTCCCTGGCTCCACCATTTCACCGTCCGGGGTCATCCCGGCGTTTCCACAAAGCAGCGCTGTTGACTGATGTGTTGATCGTGCCCAGCAGATGTTCAAGGACAGATCTTCGGCATCAGGAAAGCGTGTGGTGAATCACTGCCCCAGCGATGCGATCCCGTTTTGTTTGCGAACACAAAACCTGGTTCTCCATGTTGCTGGTGAGTTTTTGATAAAACTCAAGTCATCGGTTTGAGTGAGTCCAGAGAGGTCACGTCGTGCAGGCAACAAGCCAACCCAATTTCAAACGCCGGCTGACCCTCGTTGTTTTATTGCCAGGCACTCTAGCCGCGGTTGTTCTGGTGCTTCTGGAAGTTGGCTTGCGCGCGTACGAACACTTTGTTCTTGAAACCCCTTCCCAGCCGGCCCCGGCCTCGAGTGGTGCGGTGTACCAGGTATCATCGGTTGCGGGACGATTCTATGAACTCACGCCAAACGCGCACATTGTGCGGGACGGGTTGTCGATCAAGATCAACTCAATGGGCATGCGGGATCACGAACCGCCTTTGTATGAGGCGATCAAGGGGAAAAAAGTTCTCGTACTCGGTGACTCGGTAGCCTGGGGTTTTGGTGTACCGATGGATGAGGCATTTCCCCAACGACTGGAATCCGCTCTGGAGGTTGAGGCCAGTTCGAGAGACGAGGCCAGACCAGTGGTCTACAACGCGGCAGTGAACGGATATTCGTTGCGTCAGGAAATTGCAACGTTGTACGACATCGGTTTCCACCTGAAGCCGGACTTGATTGTGGTTGCGTACGTGCTGAACGATCCTGCGACCGAACAAGACGGCGGGTTGGTCCGTTTCTTCAGAAAAGAACTTCTGCTCAGGCGCTATGTACGAGTCGGCCGGGAACGCATGAAAGAACTTGCGCTGGGTGCAGGTGTGCCAGAGGAATTTCATCAACGAATCCACTTTGTCCACAAGGAGGAAGTTCGATCTGATCTCGCAGGTCTCAAAAACGTAGCTGATGCGATTGGCGCCAAGGTGATCTTGCTGGTGTGCCCGATATTCAAGTTCAAGGCCAATGAACCCTATCCGTGGCGAAACATCGACATGGACTTGAAAGCGTTTTCCACCGAGCACGGCATCGAGTTTGTCGATGTATGGCCGCAGTTCGAAGGCTTTGACTCGTCAGAAGTCGAATTCGACTACCTTCATCCCAACAGCCGTGGGCACAAGTTGATTGCTGACGCGCTGATCAACGCCACGACGCAAGTTCTCTACCCATCAGCACCCTAGCGCTGAGTTCTGATTGTTTGCAGATTCCACGGGCACTTCTTTCAAGGGTTGCGTCTGGCAAACCCTAAAGGGCGGGGATGGTGAAAAAGCTGTCGCCGAACAGGACCAACCGCACCAGATGTCTTGATAGTTCGGGAAACGGGAATTGCGCGACGGTGTATCCGTCGAACAACAGGATGGATGAGTTGAAGTTCAGGAGTACCACCCCGAGCGAAAGCAGCATAAGCGCGGTGGAAAAACTCACATCGCCGTCGGCGGGACAGCCCTGCGCAGGATCACTCGGCGATGTGGCGACGACCAGGTAAACAAGGAAGCTGGTCAACACGGCCAGTGCCGCAAATCTCTCCATGTCCCACGCGACAATGTTCAATACGAATGGTGACAGCGCCGCAAAAGCGGCAAGTGTGCGAATAATTACCGACTCACGTCTTGCCTTCAGCAGTAACTGTGTGAAGCAGGCAATGACACCGATTGACGGAATTGTCACTAACAGGCCATTGAACAATTGCAGCCAGCGCATCGGCTCGCTCCAGAACCTGTCCATGATCGCAGCGTTGTCGGGACCGGTACGAAACTGCACGTCGAAGGCATCTTCGCGAAGCGTGATCGGCGTTGTTTGTTGAGTTTGCGCATAGGCCTGATGAACCGTTTCTTCGGGCAACACAAGATCTGTCAGATACCAGGTTGTTGCCAGAGCTGTCACTGTATACAGGCTTAACAAAACCAGACGAAACCGCCGATCGGGCAGACAGTCTCTCAGCAGCGACAGAAAGAGGATCGGGAAAAAAAGAATCAGGAAGGCCTCGTGCACAAACAGACAAAACAGTGTTCCGGCAACACCGAGCAAAAACCGCAACGTAAAGTTTCTGCTGGTGAGCACGAACAACGTGAGCAGGAGTCCGATCTGATCAAAATATCCGACTGTATGCGAGAGGTAGACGACGGAAACACTCGACAGAAAAACCAGTGGTGCAACCGCTGCTGAATTTCCGTGCGACTTGAGCGTGGTGAGGGTCAGTCGGAACAGAAGCGCCAGACAAAGCAGGAGAATAACGAAGGATAGAACGAAGAAAAAACGATAACCGGACAGGGCATCGATGCCGGTCGCACTGACGATGGCGCCAACCAGACCTCGTTTTACCAGTCCGAAATCGTAGTTGAAGAGATAGTGTGTGTACGACCAGACATTCGGAAAACGCAGGCCTCGCAGAGTTGAAAACAAACCCACACCAAGAAGTACGAGTGTAACGGTTCGAGAGCTGACAGTTGGTATCCGTGGCAGTAAATTCATCGTTGCGCCATCAACTCCGGAAATGCTCGAGCGACACCTGCGCTGATGTCGTCTGGAGCATCGGTCGATCGTTCAGTGCGGCCGACACTCGGCCATCTTCAGGTTCACCGGGTTCAGTTCTCGCAGTGAAAAAACCTCGATGTACTGCTCGCCCCATATCGGCTTGCCGTCGATCTTGCAGTCGTATTGTCGGTAACGATCGAGTTTCCCGGAATCACGCAGCGCTTTGGAGAAAATAGCAAAAGAAACGATGAAGTCGGGCTTGCGAAGATCGACGTATGCAGGAGGAATGGCGCCAGTGAAATAGCCGTTGCGCTCCTCGGGAACCTTCATTGGATGAAATGGCAAGGCCTCCGGGTCGGCCAGCGCGAATGCATCATAAACGGTACCTTTGAACGAGTAGCCAAGTCCCCCGATCTCCGAGGTAACAAGTGAACACTCAGGGCACTGTGCATGTAACGCCGCACCAATCTGCAGATAGTTCAGGACACGTCGCTCCGCATTTTCATTGTCGCTGGTTGGCATATGAGCGATGCACCCGCCGACGCCCAAATACAGGAGGAGCGTGACCACGATGTTCGCACCGGCCAGGATTGGAAATCTGTAGGGCATCGAGCGCAAGTTATGAACCAGGATGGTAGCGAGGACGAAGGGCGTTGCGAAGAGACCGTAGTACCAGTTAAAGATCAACGAGCGACTCAGCGCCCAGACACAAAGCACCGCTGTAGCGAACAGGTAGAGCGCAAGTATCGCTGGCTGCCGGGTCCGATACTGAACGAATACGCTGGTGGCTGCCGCGAGTCCGACCACAATCGCGAGTAACCCAAGAACCGTCGCGTTGCCGAGAAACCCGAAGCTCAGGTTGTTCCTGATGGAGTCCAGCAGTGGAAACCCGTAGGCGATGGCCTTTGCCCTGGCGGCGTTGGGAATCAAAGTGCCAAAAAAGTGGAGCTCGATGAGAGCGAGCATGATCACAGGAATCAGCGCCAGCGAGATTCGCCAGGAACGATGGTTCCACACACAGATCGCCGAGACCAGGCCCAAAAGCGCAATGCACTCGAAGCGGAAGCACGCCGCCAATGCAACCAGAAATACAGCGAGATGCGGGCGGTCGCGGAACTGCGCGATTGCTGCCGCAGTGATCATTGAGCTTGCGATGGCCGTTTCCATTCCACCGTAGGCCGCCCAGACTGATGTGCTCAACAAACCGAATGCGTAGAACAGCCTCGGCAAACCGCGTATGCCAACCAGTTGGAGAAAATGGAAAACCAGAATCGTCAGCGCTGCAATTGATACGGCAGTGACGGTGCGTATGGACGCTTCGGCGTCGAGAAAAAACCGTGTGGCTGCCAGCACAAACGTATAACCGGTCGACGAACTTGCCTTGAAGGCCACCCCCAGGTTGAAGTAGGGCTCCCCGGTTTCGAAGAGATGCTCGGCAATCCGCGCATGAATGAACGCATCATCCGACAGGAAAGTGAAAAAGGCCGGCACTGCAAGCCCGAATGCGAGTGCGCAAACCGCAAGATAGTACGGCACTGACATGGACGTACTATTCAGTCCCGTCTTTATCGCTGATGTCACAGAGAGAGTTTCCGGAAAAACCAGGACGGTATCATTCGGATCATGGTCATGATCATCCACCAGAATGCGGGAACGTAGACGTCGGTCCTGTGGCGCTCAATGGCGTTAGTGATGCGCGGCGCAATCTGTGAGGGTGTTACCCAGAGCAAACCCTTGGTGAATTGGCTTGTCATGGGCGTGTCGATGAACCCGGGCTTGATGTCTACTACCGCAACACCCGATTGATGCAGTCGTTGGCGCAGCCCGCTGAGAAAGGCCGATACCATTGATTTGCTGGCACCGTAGACATAGTTGCTCGCCCGTCCGCGATCACCGGCCACGGATGTGATCACGGCAATCACACCGGCCTTGCGCTGTTCGAAACGGTTGGCAATCAAAGTCAGCATCGCCACCACCGAAAGTCCGTTGTTCTGGATCTCTGCCATGGTCAATGCCACGCTGCGCTCACACTCCGCCTGGACTGACAAAGTGCCCCACGCCATCAAGACGATATCGATGTTGCCGAGGCTTGCGTCTGCTTCGTCAAGCATGGATTCGTGAAGGTCGGAATCTCTGGCGTCCATTGCTCGTGTGTGCACTGCGGCCGCACCGCGAATGCGAAGATCAGCGGCGATGGCTTTCAGGCGACTGTCATCGCGGGCTACCAGAAAAAGCTGGTTGCCACGGGATGCCCAAATCCGTGCGCAGTGTTCGGCAATGGCGGAGCTCGCACCGACGATCAGGATATTCTTCATGCGAGGCCCAATCGCCTGGATTGCGAAGAGGCGAATTTGCCGATGGCACCGTATCGCGCGCGCACCTCTTCGAATTCCTGCCAGCGTTGATAGGTTTGTTTGAACGTCGATTCGCTCATCAGTGCGTCCTTGGTGAGATAGATCCTTCCACCCATGTCCACCACCATGGCATCGAGCTCGACGAAGAGTTCGATGACGCGCTTGGTAAGGCGGAAGTCGAGGGCGAGTGAATAGCCTGCCATGGGGAAGGATAGATGGTTCGCGTTTTGCTCGCGAAACAGTTTGAGCACCGCGAGTGCAGAGCCTGCACCACTTGCCGCGATCCTTGCCAGAATCGTGCGCATGTTGCGCACACCGTCCAGGTAGGGAACCACAAACTGGTATTGAACAAATCCGGGTTTTCCGTAGAGGCGTCGCCACTCGCCAATGCTGTCCAGCGGATAGAAGTACGGCAGCAGTGGAATGGACGCGCGTTGATTATGAGTCGCGACGCCGTAGTAAAGACTGTTGAACGCTGTCACGGTCAGCTTGTTTATCAGAAAGCTTGGCGCGTATAGCGGCAGGTTGGGAGGGTCACCCGCGTCAAAGTTGAGTCCTCCCGTCGTGGCGTGTTCTCCCAATCGCAGAACGCCTCGACCGAGTGAATTGCCCGACCGCACACAATCGATCCAGGCCACGCTGTAGGTGGCTTGTGCATGGGTTTCGAACGCTTCGCAGAGTGCTTCCAGCGAACCTGCCTTGATGGTTGTCTGATCGATTCGGGAGGAGGTGATGGGAATAAGCTGAAGTGTGGCCTCGAGGATGATGCCGGTCAGCCCCATGCCACCACAGGTGGCGTGAAAGAGATCGGGATGTTCCGACGGGGTTGCCACCACCGTCTCTCCGGAGCCCAACAGCATATGCAACGAACGTACGTGCTCACCAAGTGAACCCGTGTGATGGTGATTTTTGCCATGGACGTCGCTGGCGATTGCGCCGCCGATGCTGACGTAGCTGGTGCCTGGGGTTACGGGAATGAACCAGCCCGTTGGCACGATCAGCCGGAGTACATCACGTAGGGTTACCCCCGCCTCGCAAGTCAGTACTCCGTTGACATGGTCGAAGGCGATGAAGTGATCAAGATAGCCGGTCTGAAGTACTTTGTTGCCGCTGGCACTGTCCCCGTAGCTCCTGCCTTTGCCACGTGCGATCACAATGTCATCCAGCCAGTTCGAACAGGCGCCTACGGCCGTTGGAGCAATAACTTCGGCGTCTACCTGGGGATAACCACCCCAACCCGAGATTGCACGCTTCATGTCTCAACCTGCCGGGCAGTGCTCACGAACACGTATTTCCTGTCGAGTAGATACTTCACGTAAAAGCCGATCGCAAGGCCGATTACCCCGCCGATGTAGCGCATGCTGTCGGACCCGAACACCAGATGGAAGCCGTATTCAACGCCCCAGAAGATAGCCGTCGTGAAAACGGCCATGAAACTGTACAGCACAAACAAGCGGCCATCGTGGGCGATGCCATCTGACTTGAAAAGGAACACGTACTTTTTTTCCAGGACATATCGGGGCGGCATACCCGCCACTGTGCCCGCGATGATGGATAGCTCTACCGCGAAAGGACCAAGGTACACCGCATTGAACAGAATCTGTGTTCCGATATTGATCGCCGTGGATATCCCGGCGAACAACGTATAAAGCACAGCGATGGTCATCGCACGGTCTGACATAGTTCAGCGGACGAAGGTTGCCAGAACGAAACACAGACCGATGAGTGCTGCCACGGCGAGGCTGGTGCGATCCTTGATTGCAAACACCACTGGATCATCGTGCATCTCGCCACGATGAGCCTTGAGCCAGACCCAGCTGATCCAGAACAACATCAGGGGAACTGCAGCCCAGATCGGCGCAGGTGTCGGATAAAGCCTGGCAACCGTTTCACCTTGCAGATACAGCGCCATCACGAGCACAGAAGAAAAACCGGCAGCGATTCCAAAGACCTGAACAATCGGCGCATCACTCGCAGAGTAACCTCGACCTGGCAATTTGGTCATGCCATGAGTCGCCTGGAGTTGCAGTTCGGTGTAACGCTTGGCGAACGCCAACGACAGAAAGATGAAGATCGCGAATGTCAGTAGCCAGAATGACAGGGGGACGCCGACTGCAGCGGCACCGGCGATGATACGCAAGGTGTACAACCCGGCGAGCGTCAGGCAGTCAACCAGGGCGTAACGCTTGAGCACAAAGGAATAGGCCGTCGTCAGCACGAAGTAGACCGCGATTGCGGCCAGGAATAGTGGGCCTACAGCAAGCGCCAGCAGTACGCTTGTCACAAACGCTATTGGCGCAATGATCAAACCGTAGCTGATTGGAATCGAGGCTGATGCAAACGGCCGGTTGCGCTTGCGTGGATGCTGCCGATCGCTGGCAAGATCGAGCAGATCATTGGTGATATAGACACAGGATGCACAGGCGCCAAACGACAGGAATGCCAGAACCAGATCGGCCAATGCGGCGTAGTCGTCAAGACGATGGGCAGCCAGAAGGGGAATGAACAACAACAGGTTCTTGGCCCACTGATGGAAGCGGAAGAGCCTGATCCACGATGAAAGTCTGATCTTCGACGACGGGAATATCCTGTCGATGGGCGCTACGGTTTCCGCCTGCTTGAGAGTCGAGTTGCTGGCGTTGACGACGATGGCTTTGCGAGCGCCTTTCCACACTTCGATATCGACCGCCGCGTTGCCTGCATAGTCATAACCGTGCTCGCCGAATTGTTGCTCAAGCGTCCGTCGTTTGTTCTCTCTTGAATTGTTGGTATGGCCATCACTGGCGATCACCTGGTCGAAGAACCCGAGATGGTCTGCAACGGCTTGTGCGACGCTGTGATCGGACGCGGTACTGAGCACGAGTGTTCGGCCGTTATCCTTTTCGCCGAGCAACCAGTCAATCAACGCGTGATTGTAGGGCAGGGTTGTCGGGTCGAAACTGACTTGCGCGGCAACTCTGGCCTTGAGGACGGCCTTGCCACGAAGTGCCCACAGTGGCAGCAGGAAAATAACCAGAGGACGTTGCTTGATCAGGCTGGCTATCGACTCATGCAAGGTGTCTGTCGGGGTCAACGTGCCGTCCAGATCTACAACGACCGGGGGGCCGGGCTGGCCAGTGGTCTGCGGCAGCGGATGGGTCTCGGCGACAACGATCGGATCGAGATCGGGTTGCCGTTTGGAGATCGGTAGTGTTCGGTCGTTACTTGTTGTTTTCATTGCTTTTATTTGAAGCTTGTTCGTGGTTTTTTATCTCATTGCAACCCGATTTTGTCGTGCGTCAAGGACTTACAGATCTGACTGGTGCGGGGCATGGACACGTGCCGCAGCGATCATGTTTGTGAGGTCGGTACGTTAACAGCTTCAGATTTTGATTAATTACGGCTTGAGCGGAAATATTGTTAAGAGTTTGGCTTTTATTGGGCCGCAAGAGCCATAGGGCGTCCAAAAATTCCTCACTGGCTGACGCTTGGCAGTACGGTGTGCTTGCGCGTTGTCTTGCGCCTCCAACCGCCGCTGCGTTTTGAGTGGAATCTTGCCCGGACTGGCGCGGCCACCGACCGCCTTCGAGGCCGAAGGGGTGCTCAATTTGGGGTGCGTTTTTCCTGGGCAGAATCAGTCCGCAGATTCGCGCAAGCGATACGAGATGACTTCGCTGGAGATCTCCCAGCCTTGACCTCACCGCCCCATGCAGAGAAGGTGACGATATCAACTACCCGCCCAGCATCATCAGGAGTCCACATGTCCGGCGCCCTCACGCTCACTGACGTTCGCATCTGGAATGGCGTTGACGATGATTACCGGGTTGATGCGGACGCCATCCGTATTGAAGCGGGCCGCATCGTCGCCATTGGCAGCAGTCGAGCGCTTGGCGAGGGTGCGGACATCTATGACTGTGGTGGCCGTACTGTTCTGCCGGGATTGATCGATGCTCACGTCCACCTGTGCCTCGACCCTGTCATTCGTGCTGCGCTGGATCAGGGCAAGGAAACGCAGGCTGAACTTCGGGCACGAATTGCAGAGCGCTGCGCGGCCATGGTGCGGGCTGGCATCACCACGGCGCGTGACCTCGGCGGTGGCACCTGGGACGAACTGCACATCCGTGATCGTATCCTCGCCGGAGAGATCCCGGGGCCGAGACTGGTCTGCTCGGGACAGCCGATTACGTCCATTCAAGGGCACTGTCATTTCTGGGGTGGAGAGGCGGCCGACGTAGATGCCGCTCTCGCGGTGCTGGAGTTGCAGGTGGAGAAGGGCGCAGACCTCATCAAGGTGATGGCGACTGGCGGGAACCTCACCCCGGGTTCGAAACCGGAACTGGCACAGTTTGACGAACCCACGCTCGTGACACTCGTCGCACGTGCAAGATCACATGGCCGCCATGTTGCAGCTCACTGTCATGGCACTGCCGGTATCCGCAACGCCACTGCTGCCGGTGTCACTACCATCGAACACTGCTCGTGGGTCGGCGGGTCAGGTTGGGGCGAGGACTACGACGAAGAGACAGCGCGACAAATCGGTCAACGTGGAATCTGGGTGTCACCGACGGTGAGCGCGAACTGGAAGCGACACCTCGGTCGTGGCGACTTCGAGCTGCGCGTGCGGGAGAACTTCCGCCGCATGCGCGAAGCCGGGGTAAAACTCATTGCTTCAACCGACGCCGGCATCCCCAACGTATTGCATCATCAACTGCCACTGGCGTTGCCCATGTTTGCGCACTTTGCCAACCTCTCGCCGGTGCAGGTGTTGCGAGCAGCGACGTCGGACTGTGCGACGGCGATCGGCGTTGGCGGCGAAACTGGTCGCATTGCCGTTGGCCTGAGTGCTGATCTGCTGCTGGTGGCAGGTGATGTGCTTGCCGATCTCGACACTCTGGCGGCGCCCGCGCAGGTCTGGGCGCGGGGAGTTTCCGTGGTCAGCGAGGTCTGATCCATCAGACCTTCCTGAAGCTCAGACCTGCTTCAGGTTCAGCACACGCGTCAACGGGTGCGCAACTTCGCGGCTTCCGTCATCACGCGCAGAAAGTTGCCACTCCAGATTTTGCCTATATCGGCTTCGCTGTAACCACGTTTCAACAAGGCCTGCGTCACATTGAACG
Organism: Gammaproteobacteria bacterium; assembly: GCA_031385325.1. GTDB lineage: Bacteria > Pseudomonadota > Gammaproteobacteria > Pseudomonadales > Azotimanducaceae > SYFY01. The sequence goes on from JANNBJ010000189.1 coordinate 10,265, forward strand.
CTTCACTCGCGTCATTGAACCCGGCGAGCCCGCCACCGTGGTTGAAGTCCGAACCGATGCCCACATGGTCGATACCGATCCGCTTAACGATGTAGTCAAGGTGAACGAGCATGTCATCGATGCTGCCTGGTCCAAGCAATTCACTGACGGCGCCGAGAAATCGTTCTTTCACCGCCGGGTCATCAAGTTCCCAATAGAGTTCGAAGGGATAGAGAAAATCTTCGGGTAGGCCAGCTTCCCGTCGAGTAGAGCGGATCGAAGCCACAAGAGTCTGGTCTTGCGAGTCGAACAGGTACCCGCGAAACGGGGTCAGGTGGATGACCCCTCCCTTGGCGCCAATGCGGTCAATTTCCTCGTCGGAGAGGTTGCGGGTCGCGTGGGTGATCGATCGAACGTTGGAATGGCTTGCGATGACCGGTGCCGTGGAAATTTCCAGCACCTGCAGCGTTGCTGCTTGCGAGAGCTGGGTGACGTCAACCACTGCGCCCAACGCGTTGATTCGCTCTATCGCGGCTAGGCCAAGTGCTGACAAACCACCGTGTTCGGCGTCGGGCTCATGTTGTCCCGTTTCAGCGATGAACAGCGGCCTCGACGAATCGGCGAAATCGTTGTGTCCCATATGCGTGAGTGCAAACACGCGCACGCCGGCATCGTAGAAGTGATCGATTGCCGAGACGTCGCGGCCGAGAATCAGCGCATTCTGAAACCCGAGGATCAGCGCCGGTTTGCCCGCTTTGTGTGCGGCGATGACCTCTTGCGCTGAACGCGCCAGAACAGCATCGTTGGCAGGGTCGTCGACCAGCGCGCGAACTGCGGAGAGCTTGCGATCTGCTTCCATGCGGGCTGCACGATACCCTTCTTCGTTCCGCGGCCCAGGTGATACCGCCACTGCCATGACTACTGCGTCCATGCCGCCTGTCCGCATCTTTGACAGCTCGACCTTGGAGCGTCCATCGGCTCCCGCGTACGGAGAAACATCACCTTCCGGGATGATGTCTGCGTGCGCATCAAGCACCAGAGTGCGGTTATGGATCGCCTGCGCTTTGGCTACCTGATGTTCTTTCGACGATCCCTCGACACGAACGTCTTGCCCTGTGCATCCGGTAATCACCAGGAGTGCCAGAATCAGTAACGTTGTGCGAATCTGCATCACCATAAGGTTCTCTGTCTGATCGTGAAGGGTCGTGTGCGCTTACAGACGTGCAACGATGCGCAGGTCAAGTAACAACTGGATCTCTGGCGCCGACCTGCCGGTAAGCTCAAGCAGTTCGTCCGTGTGTTCGCCTGCTAGTGGCGGATTCAGTACTGCTGGTGGTAATCGGTCGAAGTGGCAGAGCGCTCCCGGGCGCTGGAACGCTCCCCATTCAGTATGGTCACTCGGTGCCCGGAACGGTTTCTGCGCCGGTAATTGCCAGAAATGTTTGGGCATGGTTCCGTCCGCACGAACGCAGGCGAGTTGGCTCGCTCCAAACAGCGTTACCCAATGGTCGGCAGGGGCTTGCATGAACATCGACTGAAGTTGATCGGCATCATTGAAGTCAGGTTCATCGAACCCCGCGGCCTTGAGTAATTCGCTCGCTCGCTCGAACTCTGACTTCGAAACGAGCCCAAGGAAGACCCAGCCTCCGTCTGCACAGTGATACAGGCGGTAAGAGGGCGTAAGGCCATGCTGGCCGGGGTCCGGCAATGTTCGAGGTGGCTTGCCAGGATATGCCAGAAAATCGTCCGCATTGGCCCAGGCATTGGCGCCAAACATGTCCACGAACACGGTTTGACCACGCCCGGTGCGGGCGCGTGCCACCACACCAAGCACCGCTGCCGACGCAATAACGAGCGCGGTATTCGGGTCCGGATTAACTTCGTTGGCGCGCATCAGCCGGCGCGACCAGGTGCGCAGGGCGCTCAGATCGAGCAACTCCGCTGGCAGTTGGCCACCCATCTGCAGATGCACGCCGCCCATCCCTGCGCCGGGTATGGGGTGTGTACTGGGGCGATGTGCGCCAGGACCTTCCGGCCCGTAACCGTTGCTTTGCAGATAGATGAGTCCGGGATTCACGGCTTCCAGTGACGCGGCGTCGATACCAAGTTTTTCAGGCACACCCGGACGGAAGTTGTGGATCAACACATCGGCATCTCGGAGCAGATCGTGGACTACGGCTTGCCCGGCCGGGTTCTTGAGATTCACGCGAATGCTGCGTTTTCCCAGATTAACCCGACAAGCGCCAACACCCGCAGCAAGCCCGCGATAAGGATCACCCTCGATCGGCTCCACCTTGATGACGTCGGCACCAAGCTCTGCCAGTAACGAGGCACCAAACGGAGCCGCAATGATGGTGGCGATTTCAACAACGCGCAGACCCGCCAGCGGCAGGTGGTCATTGGTCGTGAATGTCACCACCGGGCGCGGTGACGCCTGCCATGCATCGGCGATGGCTTCGCCGTTCACCGTCCCAGAGCGCGGCTTCGCCGGTGTCTGCGAAAGACGTGCCAAAGGTCCCAACTGCAGACCACCACCCAGTTCAATGAGGTGTCCGTTGGCAAGCATGTCAGTGTCCGCAAGTGCTTCTTGCGTCGATTGCACCAGACCAGCCACGACACTGCCGTTGTCGATGAAGACGTCCATCCACTGGGCCGCGGTTTTTTCCTGCATGCGCTGGAACATGAGATCGCGAAAATGCTCACGCTTTGCTTCAGGCAGGTTCATCTGCGTGGTGTCGTAATCCGGGTCGGCGAGGATGTCGACGAGTTCGGTCGCGACGAGGAAGTTGTCGAAGAGGTGTGGCAGCAGATTGCCGAGTTGTACCCAGCGGCCATCTGCCGCCTGTGTTGGCAGGTAGTGCAGCGATGGCAACGGGGCCTGTGCGGCGGATCCGGCAACACCATCGACGATGTCACCCAGACGGTTGCGGAACTGTTCGCCCAGCATCGCGCCTTGTTCGTAGGCGAGAAAGCCCTGCAACAGGCTGGTTTCGACCAACGAACCCTGATGGTGCCGCTGACGCGCAATCAGCGCCGCCACTACTCCGCTGATCACCGACTGGGTACAGGCATGTATGCCCACCTGCAAGGCAGAAAACGCCGGGCCATCACGATCAGGACAACCCGTAAAGCACATCATGCGACCGGAAGCTGCGGCCACGACATGTTCGTACCCGGGAAGGGTTGAACGAGGATCATCAGCGCCAAAGGAGGTCACCGAACAGATCACCAGGTGCGGGTATGACCGGCGCAGTGTCTGCACATCCAGCCCGGCCGCCTTGCGAGTTGCCGGTCGCCAGTTGACGACCAGGACATCTGCCGCAGCGCAGAGTGCATGGAACCGTGCGTGCTCTTGTTGAATGTCGAGATGAATGGCCGCAGCGCCGCGTCGCCACATCGGCGCTGCTGGCAGATGATCAAAGTGGTCTGAGCTGCGCAGTCTGAGCACCTCAGCACCAAAGTCCGCAAACACCGTCATCGCCATACCGCCCACGGGTCCGATCGTCAGATCTAGCACCCGCACGCCGTGCAGAGCCTGATGTGTAACCTCGTCTGTCATATCCCCCTGCCTTTTCAACCCTTGAGCCATCTATGCCTTTGCCGTCGATGTTCGTTCATGACCCTACCGCCTGATAAGTCCGCGTAACAACCGCGGAGCCCGCAAGAAACCGATCACGGATGCTACACGAAGGGCTGATTCGAGCGGGTACGGAAGCGTGTGGATTCCCCCATGTACCCGGATGGTCCCGGGCACTGGTGCTTCCGGGTGCAGCCAGTCGTGCAGGGCGAGGAGGCCGTTCAAGCATCGTGATTGGTCCGGCAGCAGGGTCTGCACGCCAAAAGCGGCCGCACCCCCAAAGGCTGCGGTAAAAACAGGATGTTCCACTGAACGGGTACGGGTGATCGCCGCTGTATTCGCGGAAATTCGCATGCGTGTTGTGCGCGAGTTGTCTTCCGACGCACGCCAGTGCCAGCATTCGGCGGTCAGTACTTTGCCGACGTACTGCGCCGCCTGGTAACTGGCGCCCTGGATGCTGACCAGGCTGCGGCTCACCGCGATCTCCGAATCTGTGCAGCCATGTTCTCGCGACAGCAATCCGGTTGCGCAAAGCAGGGCTTCCCAGCGAGGCCGTGTGTGGAGTCTTGTTTTCATGGCGGCCACGTCCGCTTCGCTGAGTGCGGTAGGCGTGGTAGGGGACACCAGTATCGTAACGCTGCGTACCAATTCCCGCGGCAAGGCTTCGACCAGTGCATTCATGACGCCGGTGAGCCGCATCTCCCGCGCCTGACCCGGTGCATAGGCGTACAGACCCAGATCCATCGGCACGCCGTTGCTGAACGCAAGCAGTGTTGCCAGCGCCTCTTGCGGACGGGCCAGCAGGTCCACGGGCTGTGCTGGAACATGCAGCCGACCGGTGAGTGTTCCGGACTGATTCCACGTTTCAGGCGGCGAGGTGGTATCAAGCCACAGGACGTCGGCGCCGGCTGCAAGCCACGCCCTTGTTGGTGCCATTTCTGCACCCGCGCCAAACATGACGATTCGCCGTCCATCGAGCCGAATGCGGCCGTCATGGACCACCTGGTCTTGGACCCAGGCGAGCGCCCTGGCTGCTTGTGGGGTGATGACCTCTTGTTGCGCCAACGCTTCACCCAGAGCCGTGAGTTCGCGTGAGCTCCACACCCTGTTCTGGTAGACAAATTCGGGTTGCCATCCGGCCGGCTCGCCGAAGTCATGCACTTTGAGTGAAAGTGGTGCGCAGGTTTCGCTGAGCACATCGACAATCGATTCGGTGTTGCCGCCCGACTGCCATCTCAGTTTCCGTTGTAGCGCCAGAACGAGCTCGCGCGCGATGTCCCGCCGGTTGGGGCTTGTCAGTCGCGCTGCTTCAAACCGGGGCAATACATCGGTGTAGGTTCGGCGAAATTGTTCGGCACTCGCAGGCAAGCTGAAGTGAGCGGCGTCGAGACCACAGATCGCAGTCGCCTCCGCCAGAACGTCATAGAGAATTTCGGAAGCAGACCGTCCGCCTGCGAGTACCACACTTCCCGAGGGTGCTTCACTCACCGCCATCTCCCTTTTTCGCGCCAATCTACAGGCTATCTACAAGGACACAGGCTATCTACAAGGACACGGGCTATCTACAACGACACAGGCTATCTACGAGGACACACACCGGGATTTGTAGTCCAGTGCATTCTTCGCAGCGAGAGCTCATTTCATGCAACCATATTCCGCGAACCCCCAGACCTAGCAAAACGCTTGATCGAACACCTCGGAACACGGCCCGCAGCTGCCACAAATCCACGACTTCGAAAGCCGGTACACCCGTTGGTTTTCATGATCCTGATTCTCCCGTTTGGTGTGGTCAGTGGGTATCTCACCGTCGCCGTGGCCTATCGATTGAGCGAGGCCGGCTTGCCAGTGGTGCAGATCGCAGCGCTTGTGGCACTGAGTATGGTGCCCCATGCCTGGAAGTTCATGTGGGCGCCGATTGCCGATACCACGCTCACCCGCAAGACCTGGTACCTGATTGGCTGCACGCTTGCCGCACTCGGTATCTTCGCCCTCGGTGCCAGCCCTGCCACAACTGCCGGTTTTGGCGTGCTTTCCACCATCGCGGTGATCACGAATTTCGCGGTGACGTTTCTGGGCATGTCGGTGGAGAGTCTGATGGCGTACGACACGCCCGAGGACCAGAAGGGTCGCGCCGGTGGGTGGTTTCAGGCTGGCAACCTTGGCGGTGCGGGAATAGGTGGCGGGCTTGGGCTGTGGCTCTCGCAGGTCCTGCCTGCGCCGTGGATGTCGAGCGCGATTGTCGGCGTCGCCTGTCTGCTGTGTTGTGGCGCGCTGTTGTTTGTCGTGGAACCCGCCGAGTCGCTTCGCCGAGAGACGATTCTGCGCTCGCTCAAGGACGTGGGTATCGACCTGTGGCAAACCGCGAGTGCACGTCTTGGCGCGATCGCGCTCTTCCTTTGTTTCATGCCTATTGGATCTGGCGCCGCCGGCGGCTTGTGGTCGGCTGTTGCCGGCGATTGGAATGCATCGGCAAACACAGTGGCGCTGGTTACTGGCGTGATCAACGGCCTGGTGGCGGCGGTTGGCTGCATAACGGGCGGCTGGGTGTGCGACCGCATGCACCGCTGGACAGCCTACGCGCTGTATGGAGTCCTGCAGGCACTATGTGCCGTCGCGATGGCACTCGCGCCGCAGACCGAAAGCATGTATGTCCTGTTCACTTTGCTCTACGCCTTCATCACCGGGCTGACTTACGCTGGTTTCTCTGCGTTTGTGCTGGAAGCCATGGGCAAGGGTGCGGCCGCGACGAAATACAGCCTGTTTGCCTCACTTTCCAACATGCCGATTGCGTACATGACGGCAATCAACGGCTGGGCTTACCAACACTGGGGCTCGATCGGCATGCTGTATACCGAGGCATCGGTTGGCCTGATGGGGCTTGTGGTGTTTCTGCTGATGCTCGCCTTGGTTCGCCGCCTGCTGCCGCGCGGACTTCCCGCGAAGGTCTGATCGATCAGACCTCGCGATGGCAGACAAGGCCGAAGCCCTTTTTAGTATTTGTTCCCCGGATCCGACACGTGGCTCAGCATTTCCGGTGGAACATCTGGAGGATTGACCTGGAACGTACCGTCCTCGACGGGTGGGTCGATGTCGAATACGTTGTTGAACTTGTGTACAGAATCCCAGATGCCAATCGCAATCGTCAGTTCGACAATCTGCGCTTCGCTGAAGTGCTGCTTCAGACGATTCATGAAGACATCATCCACCGAGCGGGCGTGATTCATGATGAAGTCTTCCGCCAGATCCAGAGCCGCCTTGGTTCGTTCGTCCAGATCCGAATTGCGGTGATCGAGCATCGCCACGATCATCTCTTCGGTCATTCCATTCTGCTGCGCCGCAGCAGATCGCGCAGGAATTCAGTACCGGCAGCCGTTGAGATTGGAGGACTTCAGACGGATCAGATCCTTGAGTACCGGATCGAGCTTGCTGTGCGACCACAGCACCCCATAGCGGAACATGAATCCTTTGAACAAGTCGGGGCAGTGCATGTAGACACCGCCGAAACCCGTCAACCCGGCCATCTCTGTGACTCTTGGCATAGTGCGCTCCAGTTATGAATTGACCGGAGTCTAAGCATCGCGGGATCACGATGCCAGCAACGGGTGTGGGTTGTTAGAATCGGGCAGTGATTTTCATGGTTCGGGTTCCCCCCTGAGGGTTCTATGCCTCGACCGTCGTTACCGTCCGTTTTGATTGCTGCCGATGTGCAGGCCATCCTGAAGGATCTGCAGGCCGCGGGCACCGAAAAGAAGCGAGCGTCAGCCATGCGCGTGGGCATTCCGATGGGCAAGGCGTTTGGTGTGTCTGTGGGTCACGTGCGCAGCATGGCCAGGCAGTGGAAAGGCAGAACCGATGTGGCAGAGCCTTTGTGGGCGAGCGATATCCACGAAGCGCGGTTGTTGGCGGTCCTCCTGGTGGATCCCGAGGCGATGGGACGATCCGAACTCGAACGCTGGCTGCGCGATGTGGCGTCCTGGGATCTGTGTGATCACCTGTGCAGCGACGTGGTCAGCCGTCGGTCGGACGCCGCTGATCTGGTACAGCGCTGGATCAGAAGTCCAGCGCTCTATTTCAAGCGCGCCGCTTTTGCCGTGATGGCACAGGTGGCGGTGCATGACAAGAAGCTCGACGCAGGTGCCATCGAGGTCATGCTCGGTCACATCGTTGAATACGCGGATGATTCCAGGCCACATGTCCGGCAGGCGGCGTCGTGGGCGCTGCGCAGTATCGGCAAGCGGGATGGCGCCTGTCGCGAACAGGCGTTGTCCGCTGCAGTTGCGCTACTGGAAACTGAAGAGGTCACGAAGCGCTGGGTTGGGCGCGATGCGATGCGGGAACTGGAGGGTCTGGTCAAGGTGCCAGAGCGTGGGCGTCTGCTGAGTTCGAAAGCGGGCATGGCGGGGAAACGGGCCGACCTCGCGCCGAAGGCCAAACCCAGACGTACCCTCGCACCGAACGGGAAACTCAAATAGTTCAGAGTAACCCTATGGATTCAGATGTTTCGCCAACGCGTAATACAGCATCGGGCCATCCGTATCATTGCTCTCGTTGGCACCACCTTCGGCATCCGGACTAGATGACTGCTTGACCACAACCATATCGGCTTTCGGGTCGATGTAGATGTATTGACCGTGAATGCCGATGGCACTGATGGCCTTGTGCGGATTGTTGAAGGTCCACCATTGATCGTGATACGCATAGGTCACGTTTTTGTACCAGTCGCCCTGATAGAAACGCGTGAATTTCTTCGTATCTCCGGCTTGGACGATACGCTGTGCAACCGCCGCCGGAATGATCTGCTGGCCGTTAAATTGACCACCCTGAAGGATCATCTGTCCGAATCGCGCCGCGTCGCGTGCCGTGATGTTGAGCCCGCCGCCGGCCATTTCAGTACCGGCGCTGTCGACCCACATATAGCCATCCCGCTCGACGCCCATGCGTTGCCAGAAGCGTTCCGACACGTTGACGTCCACTGACTTGTTGGTGACGCGACGAATGATCCAGCCCAGAACATCGGTGTTCGGCGTGACGTAGTGAAAGCCTTCGCCGTGAGTACCTTGTTTTTTAAGTGTTGGCAGATAGTCGTACAGGGTGAGTGGCCCTTTGTAGTCCGGGGCCGGCTCTCCGGCAAACCGGAACACGGTGCCGTATCTGCCGATGTCGGATTGTGGATCATCGTAAATTTCCGAGAACGAGACGGCTGTCGTCATATCCAGGACTTGCTGAACAGTGGCATCACCAAACGCACTGTCGCGTAGCTCAGGTACATACGTCGAGACGGTTTTCGAAAGATCGACGCGGCCTTCGTCAGCGAGTATCAGCATCAGGGTGCCGACAAATGACTTGGTCGCAGAGAACATCAGATGCTGGGTCTGCGGCTGCTGACCATTCATGTAACGTTCGAAAATGATCTTGCCGCGGTGGAGGATGACAAAACCATCGGTGTGGGATTCGTTCAGGAGCTGATCCAGCGAGAGCATCCGGCCCTTGCGCACTGCCACGGTGAAAGAACCCAGATCCATTGGCTCCTCGGGCAAAGGCACCACAGGCAGTGCGCCGCGCCAGACCTCACGGGTGGGCTGTAGTTCGCGAATGTGCTGGAGTGACCAGCGGTTTTTCGGGGCGACCGAAAAGTCCTGCCGATTGATGCGTTGCTCGGCTGGTGGGGGGAATCCCTGCATCCACGTGCTGTCTGCCGCGAGGGCGCTCAATGGCGACGCCGTCAACCATGCAGCCAGCACAACAGCGCCGATGGTGGTGCACAAAGTTCCAGTGGCGCGCTTCACTTTCATCGCTACGTCCCCTTGTTTTTCAACCTACCCAGGCTACTGCAGATCACCCAGCTGCGCGTCATCGACCGGGCTCTTGAGCCAGACGGCGATGTCCTTGCCGAGTGCCTTGACGGTTCGGCCAAGCACCGAGCAGGAGCCTTTGTACCCGGCAGCAAATCCGCCCATCGAGTTCCTGCGCCCGCGGAAATCGGCGACTACAGCGCCGTTTTCGAAGAGGGTGCCTCGAACCTTCGTGTACTTGTGATGCCCGATGAAGGCGTTGCCCATGCTCACAGCTTCAACCAGTTCGAGTTTGAGCACTCGCCCTGCGGCTTCCGTGTCGATGCTGTCCACCAGCACGACTTCAACCCCGGAGGTCTTGCTGAATTCTTCGATGAAGGTCGGTAGCTGGCCGTTGAGTGCGGTACACGATTCTTTGACCTTGGGCTGCACGTCAGCGTCTTCGCTGTATGGCGTCTGTTTGGCGATTGCAACAGGCGCGGCGACCGCGGCGTTGAACATCCCGACGGCCAGGTAAAACGCAACGGCGGTGGCTGCGATTCGGCGCATGACATCTCCTTGATTGGGTGCGGATGGTGTTGGTGCTATAGACCGTCTGACAGTAGCGCAGTTCAGAGCGTGCGTGAAGCCCGGGTGCCAACGGCTCATCGTGCTGTTTCGTAGCGTTGTCTTTGCAGTCTGATCTCCATCATCGGGCATAATCGGGGGATTGAAAGTCACTCCAGAGATCGCATGGACCTGGTGCAGGTGGAATATGCCAACGAGGCTTTTTATCTGGCCTTCGAAGCCAAGGATTTTGCGGCCATGAACCACCTGTGGTCAGAGGCACACGACGTCGTCTGCATCCATCCGGGGTGGGCGGCACTGGTCGGCCGCAAGACGGTCATGGAGAGCTGGCGATCGATTCTTGATAATCCACGCCAGGGTGCGGTCAGCTTTTTTGGTGCCCAGTACAAGATCCTCGGTCCGGGCCTGTTTGTGGCGATCTGTTATGAACAGGCCGGGAACGCAGTGATGATCGCAACCAATGTTTTCGCACTGGAAGATAACCGCCTCAGGCTGGTGATGCATCAAGCGGGCTATTGTGCCAACCCTCCCGAGATTCCGGTCTGATGCGGAGCGTGAGGTTTCCCACATCTCCCATCCCTGCACTGCGCAGACCTCCTGTATGGCGAAATACTGACGATAAACAATACGACAGGTGCAATGAATGAGCGGACGACTTGCAGGCAAGGTGGCGGTGATCACGGGTGGAACCAGCGGCATTGGCGAGGCCACAGCCGAACTCTTTGTACGGGAGGGTGCGCAGGTCGTCATCACCGGTCGGTCAGAAGACAAGGGCATGGCCATCGCGAATCGGCTTGGCACTCAGGTGCTGTACGTGCGTGCGGATGTCTTGAGCGAGGTGGACATTCAGGCGGGCATCGACGCGGCCGTTGAACACTTTGGCGGACTCGACATCATGTTCAACAATGCCGGCGGGCCGACGCAGGGCAGTATCACCAGCATCAGCGGTGAACAGATTGATTACGGCGTGCATCTGCTGCTGTCGAGTGTGATCTTCGGCATCAAACACGCCGTGCCGAAGCTGCAGGCACGTGGTGGCGGCGCCATCATCAACTGTTCCAGTGTTGCGGGCATACGGTACAACCAGGGCAATCTGCTGTATTCGGTCCTGAAGGCTGCAGTCACGCACTACACACGATTGGCGAGTGTTGAACTGGGCCCTCTCAACATTCGCATCAACGCAATCTCGCCAGGTGCGATTGCGACGCCGATTTTCTGGGGCGGATCAGCCCGCGCCAACCAGCTGGCGGCGGATGACAACGCACGCAAACTCGAGAAACTGAAGGCCAATCTCGCCAAGGCAACACCGATGCCTCGCTCAGGGCTTGCCGATGACATCGCCAAAGCCGCGTTGTATCTGGCAGCCGATGAAAGCAGCTTCGTCAATGGCCACGACCTGGTTGTGGATGGTGGCCGTACTCAGCTGTTTCGCGAGTAAGTCAGGACACAATACCAAGGGGGGCAGTGATGTCGATTCCGGTTGAATTCACACGCGATTCCATTGAGGCATCAAACGATGATGCGTTTACACCCTATCGGAAGTTTCTCGGCTCCGGAGAGCCCTATCGTTCATTGATGAAGCACAATCCGTGGATGAAAGTACCCGGCCCGGATGATGTTCTGGAGTGGGGGAAGGGCTGGTACTACGACACCACCGTGGGCAGAAAGCACCCGTACTGGCATGACAAGCCATTGCCCACACCAACCAAGGATATCGGCAGGCTGAGGCACGATCTGTTTGAGTGGGGTTTTTGTCTGATCGAGGACGGTCTCTCCAGTGCTCAGGTCGATGTGATCCACGAACGTGTTGCGCAACAGGCGGCCGCGGAGAGAGCGCTTGGTCTTGCCCATGTCAGCCCCGCGCAACAACATGTCTGGGCACTGGTGAACAAAGGAGATGTCTTTGTGCGCTGCATGGAGATGGATCCAGCGGCCATCCAGTCCGGGCCACTGATTGAACGTCTGCATGATGAAACGCTGGGTGCGGGCTGGAATCATCTGAGCTTTATCTCGAATATCTCGTTTCCGGGTTGTCATCCCCAAGGATTGCATCAGGACCAGAGTTTCATCGCGCCGTATCTGCCGCTTGAAGCGCCGGTGCTGGTCAACACCGTTTACGTCCTGCAGGACGTCAATGAACACAATGGCGGCACCTTGCTGATCCCGGGTTCACATCGGCCCAATGGGCGTGACGGGGAGACCTATGGGGAGTTGCCACCGCCCATCAATCTCGAAGCGCCTCGTGGCGCGGTGATGCTGATGGACGGACGAGTCTTCCATGGTGGCGCCGTGAATCGCTCGGATCGACTGCGTTACATCATTACGAACTCGGTTGTGAAGCCGTGGATTCGGCAGCAGGAGAATTTTGCGTTGACCATGAGCCCTGAAGTCCTGGCCCAGGCGAGTGACAAGTTCCTGATGCGAACCGGCATGCTGGCGACTTCCACCCGTGGCATGGTTGAAGGATACGGCTATTCCGGCAGCGGACGCACCGGTGACCCGAACGGTTCCATCGTGCATGTCAGAAGATTGATGGATCAGAACGACTATCAGCGCCTGCCGGCGCTGACACCTGCAGGGGTGGCCGATCTGCCGCCTTCGAGCTTTGGTCTTGGGCGACTCAAGGAAGCGCACGAAACCTGGCGCGGTGGGCGATTCAACAAACTGCTCGAGCAGGTACAGGATCGCATTCCGGAATAGAGTCGAGTTGACTGACAATGGGGAACACCAAGTCCCTGGAGTTTCCTGATGAGCATTCTGCCCTTGCCAACAAATTGCGAGACTCTGCATCTCGAACACCCGGCACCTCATGTGCTGATGGTTCGTCTGGATCGTCCTGATGCATCGAATGCGCTGAACACGCAAATGGGCGCCGAGTTGAAACAGATCTGGGATTCCCTCTACGTGGATCAGCAGGATGTGCGTTGTGTCGTCCTCACGGGCACCGGCGAGAAAGCCTTCTGTGCGGGTGGTGATCTGAAGCAGCGTAACAACATGACCGACGTGGAGTGGCAGCAGCAACACGCACTGTTCGAACTCGGCATGATCGCGATGATGAACTGTCCAGTTCCGATCATTGCAGCGGTGAACGGCGCGGCCTATGGCGGCGGTTGTGAGTTCGTCGCAGCCTCCGACTTCGCCTATGCCGCAGAAAACGCCCGTTTTGCTTTGACGGAAACCTCGCTGGGCATCATGCCCGGGGCGATGGGCACACAGAACCTGCCACGCGCGGTTGGCGATCGACGTGCCAAGGAGATCATTCTGACCGCTTCGCCGTTTACCGCTGCAGAGGCATTAGCCTGGGGGTTGGTGAACAAGGTCGTGCCGTTGACGGATCTGATGAGCACCACCCTGGCCACGGCGACGCGCATTGCGGCGAACGCACCTATCTCCATTCGGCAGGCCAAAAAGTCCATTGCCATGGCCAGCCAGACGGATATCGCGCTGGGCTACAAGTACGAAATCGAAGCGTATAACCGGATGGTACCTACCCAGGATCGGCTCGAAGGTGTGCGGGCGTTCAACGAAAAGCGCAAACCGGATTTCAAGGGGAACTGACAGCGGCGTTACGCTGCACCGGGATCACCCGCGGGCCTAAGAAAAAGCCCGCGTACCTTGCAGTACGCGGGCTTGTTACCTCAACCGATAGGACTCGGTATCAGTTGCCGCCCAGGCTATATCGAACGCCCAGTTTGAACATGCGGCCGAAGGGGTTGTGGGTGTAGGGGTCGTAGTTCAGGTCCGTCGCGGTTTGCGGTGGATCTTCGTCGGTAAGGTTGATGACCGACACTGAGACGAAGAAGTCTTCGAACAGCGTCGTGTTGTAGTGCAGGTCGAAGGTCACCTGATCATCGATCTTGGCCAGTTGTGGTGCGAAGCGAGCCAGATCACTAGCTGGATTCAGGAACGTCGGGTCTGCGTCGTCGTACGAAGCAATATACCGAGCCACCAGATTGATTCGGTGTTCGCCGATGGCGTACTTCGCAAACACGTTACCTTTCAGCTCCGGCAGCGATTGGAATGGGTTGGTTCCGTCGTTGAGCAATCCAACAAAGTCTCCGCCAGCCGCAAGTAGTGCACCGTTGATGTCGACAAAGTCGTCGGACTTGTACTCAAGCGTGTAGCTGGCTTCGAACCCGAGAGTAACCGTCCCACCGAAAACTTCGTTGAAGTCGTAGTTGGCGGTCGCATCGATACCCGAAGTCTTGATATCCGAGCCGTTGATAGTAAAGGTCTCGGTTCTCTGCAACCCGGCTAGCGTGGTGCCCAGCGGGAAGATGTGCGAGCGAAGGGCCCGACAGCTGGTCGTTGCTGCACCAGCGCCGCCATCAAAACAGGCCTGTGCCGCGTACGCGCCAACAATCTGGGCCGCGCTTTCAAACTGGAGCGGGTCCTTGAAATCGTAACGCCACCAGTCGATCGAACCATAGAAGTTCTCGTTCTGGTAGACCACACCAAGGTTGCTTGTCACGGCAGTTTCAGGCTTCAGGTTTGGATTGCCGACGATGTCGACGGCTTTGAAGGCGTTGACCGCAGCATTGAACTGAAGCGCCGTGTTAGTGCCACCGAGATAACTCTGCGGCGGGCCTCGGAACGTTGTCGAGGCAGACCCACGTATGGTCAGTTCGTCCGTCAGATTCCAGCTGAAGGCGACTTTCGGATCGATGGTTGAACCCACCTGACCACCGTAGTCTTCAAATCGCACCGCAGCCTGAACATTGAAGGTGTCCGTGAATGGCAGGCTCAACTCGCCAAACACGCCATAGACGATGCGGCTGGTGTTTTCCTCGTCCGTTGCGGCCAGGAACGCCAAGCGTCCAGTCTGTGGACTGCAGGAAAGAGTGGTGGTGAATCCAAGCGTAATCGACAGCGGATCGTTCCAGGGGCAGGGGTTCAGTTCACGGTTACCGATATCAGCGACATCGAAGTCATATCGCTCGCGCCGGCTCTGTGCACCAGCGGCCCAGCCGATGTTGCCGCCGCTCAGTTCATATCCTGTCGAACCGGTGAAAATTGCCTCGAACACGAGCAGTTCGTTCTGGGTCTTGGAAGCAGTTCTCGCAAAGAGCCATTCGGTCAGCTCTGGACTGTTGGCCAATGCCGGCCGGAAGTCGGGGTTGGTGAACCCGGTAACCACTGAAGTCTGGATCGCGTTGGAAAAGGGGTTGTAGTAGGAACAGTTGCCCTGTCCGTGTGTACCAGCAGTATTGGCTGCGGCACGGTTGCAGTTAGGACCACCGAGCCCGCGCATGGCGAAGGCCATGTTTTCGATGAACATGTCCGCGCCAGTGAGTTCCCGTACCCGCTTCGAATAGCTGGCACTAAGTTTGTAGTCGACTTCAATCGCCGAAATCGTGCCTTCCAGTGCCGCGGCAAAACGTGTCGTTTCCGTTTCTCTCACACCGGTCTGTGGCTCGCCGAAAAATCCGGCTACACCCAGCGCACGTGCGATGGGAATGGCAGCGCCGGTTTGCGGCAAGGAGGGGTAGGCGGCGCGCAGCGCGACGAGGCCAGGATGGTTCGGCAGTGCCAACCGGTCGCTACCGAACAGTGACTGCGGTGGATAGGAAGGTGATGTCTTCCATTCCGGCAGTTTGGTATTGGCGTACAACGCTTCGGCGTGGAACACCATGTTTTCGTTGACGTCGTAGTTGAACTGGCCAAAGATTTTCTGGCTTTCGGTTTTTTCTACGAGGTTGTCAAAAAAAGTGTATTGAAAACCGCAACTATTGATGCCGTCCCGGAACGAACCGAGATCCCGGCAGCGCGGGTCAGGTCGTACGCCAACACCGGGGAACAGGATGTTCGCGGCGTTGGAAATCGATGACCAGCCGCCTTGCGGATTTTGCGAGTAGGGCAACACAGCCCAGTCCCGATCTTTGAATGGAATTTCTTCCCGCTCTGCATACTCGCCGGTGAGCATTACGTTCCATTGATCACCTTGATAGCCCCAGAGAGCGTTGACGTCGAAATCACCGCCGTCTTCAATACCCTGGTAGGAGCCACCGATTTCAAGTCCGTCGACGTCGTCACGCGTGATGAAGTTGACGACACCGCCGATTGCGTCTGAACCGTACAGCGCGGCAGCGCCGTCTTTCAGCACTTCGACGCGGCCAATTGCAAACGCCGGCATTGCGTTCACGTCGACGCCGACGGTATCGCTGGCAACCTGGCGCCGTCCGTTGAGAAGGACCAGTGTGCGGGAGGAACCGAGTCCTCGCAGGTTGATGGTTGCCACGCCTTCGTTGGCCTGACCACCATTGCCCTGGAACTGGTTGGTTTCTCCCAGGTTGCCCGAAGTGATCGACAGATTCCGGACCATCTCGATGACGGACGGATTACCGATGTCTTCCAGGTCTTCCCTGTTGATGACGTCCACGGGCAGTTCCGCATCTTCGGGCGTACCTTTGATGTAGGACCCCGTGACTACAACTTCTTCGATGGCGCCTTCTTCGGCGAAGGCAGACGCGCCAGCAAGCAGCGTCGCCAGAACGCTCAAGCGCCTGACTTTATGAAGGATTTTCAATCTTTACCCCTATGTATCTCAAACGTTGACTCGAACTTCAGTGTGGCCAAGCCAGTCCATTGAACGACTCATCAATCCGGGGTTTGGCCCTGTGGCCCCGGATCCGGCTCCAATGGTCATCTCCGGAGGGGGAGGATAGTCTTGTAACGAAATGGAAACAACCTGAAACAGAGCTGTAGAAATAGTGGAGACCGGCCATTTCGTGGCGTCTGGAGAGCGTGCGGGGTGGCTTGCAACAACTGATTGGCCGGCAAGTTGTGAAAGTCGTCTCTGGGTCGGGTATTTTTACAAGGTTACGGGGAACCACGCGCCCGCAGACAATCTGGCAGGCAAGAAAAAGCCCGCGCACCTTGCGGTACGCGGGCTCGTTTTACTTCAACCAGTAACAACCAGTATCAGTTGCCGCCCAAGGTGTACTTCACACCAAGTTCAAACGTGCGGCCAAGCGGGTCACCGATATACGGATCGTAGCTCAGCTGGTGTCTGACTTCCGGCGGGTCCTCATCGAGCAGGTTCACGATGGAGAACGACACCGTCAGGTCGTACGGTGCAGCCCAATTCACATACAGGTTATGTGTGTAGTAGTCATCGATCTTCTTGCCGAAGGTAATGGGAACGAGGTTACCTGCCGCATCTCGAACGGACGGTGTTGCACGCTCGTCATCAACACCTTTTACGAATCGCAACTCGTAACGGGCGTTGATGGGGCCATAGCTGTAGTTCATGTGACCGATGGCGCGCATCTTCGAAACCGTTCCTGGTTGTCGATCGATGTTTGCCAGCCCTTCCGCTTCGTAGGCCGTGAAAATGGTCACGCCACCGTAGCTGAACGTGTCGATGTCATACTTTTCAAACAACGTCGTATCAAAACCAAGAGACAACTCGCCGCCCATCACTTCGCCGAAATCATACTTCAACCCGATATCAAACCCGGCGATTTCGATCGGTGCGCCGTTAACGACGTTGGAGAGAATGCGCTGGATCTGAATCCCCTGTGTCACACCCTGGGTACACGTGTTGCCATTGTCGAACGTCACCAGATATCGCAACCCATGACTGCAATTGGCAAACTGGGTACCGTTACCTGTGCCACCGACAGCAGTCGCCACTGCCTGGAAGGGAACGCCGGTAATCTGGTCTTTGAATTGGTAGTTCCAGTAGTCGACGATTGCTTCAAAACCTTCGTACTGAAAGATGAGGCCAATGTTGTAGGTATCCGCTTTTTCCGGGGTCAATAACGGATCACCAAAGTTGTCGATCGATCGATACTGCCCACCAGTTGTGGCCAGTGGCTGCAAACCGGTTGCGCGAAGGGACTTGTTGACCGGCGTTGGGCCACGGAATGTGGAGCCCCATGATCCTCGTACTGCGAGCCAGTCGGTTGCCTGCCACCGTCCGGAAATCTTCGGATCAATCGTGTTGCCCGTCTGGCCGCCATACTCCTCGTAACGCACGGCTGCCTGGATATCCAGGTTGTCGAGCAGTGGTATTGCGAGTTCCACAAACAGCGCATGCACGTCGTCAGTCAGACGTTGCGGAATGAACTGGCCGAGGAAGATGAAAGGCCCGGTCCTGAGAAGGCAGGAGTTGTCACCCGGAATCGGACAAGGGGTGACGTTGGCATCAGCGAGCGGATTGTCGACACGGGTTTCGTACTTGATCTTGCGATACTGAGCGCCCACTGCCCAGCCGATGTTGCCACCTGGTAATTCGAATCCGCCGATTTCGCCGTCCAGCACACCATCAACCACAAATAGTGACTGATCCTGGATCACGTCCCAGCGTTCGATCATCCAGTTCTTGATTTCAGCCGTGTTGGCAAATCGAGGGTCGTGACCAGGGTTGGTCAGACCAAGTGCCGGGTTCCGGGCTATGGCGTTGCCAAAGGGGTTATAGAACAGGCAGGTCGAACCTGGTCGACCAAACGCGATACCGTTGCAGTTCGGTCCGCCGAGGCCGTTCAGCGCCGACTGCAGTCGGGTGATCATGGTATCCACGCCGGATCTATGGTGCTCTGACCGAGAGTAGGTTACCCCGACATCCCAGCCCGTACCTTCCATCCAGCCGCTATCGAGTGTGCCCTTCAGGCTGGCACCGATCCGCTGCATGTCGAAGCTGTTGACGTTGAGCTGGCCACCGTTTCCACCGGTCAACTCAGGGACACCACCCCAGCCTTGTGGGCGCCAACCTGCCAGCTGAATGCGTCGAGTATTACCGATCACAGCCTGGGAGAGCGGTGACTGCTGGAGGGCCAGGGCAGCACCCGGGTTGTTGCAGAATACAGTGGTGCAGAGCGGATCATTTTGTACGACAAACTGCCCGCCGCCTGGGCCGAATGGACCGGACGTCGGTGGATAACCTGGCGAGGTGCGGTAGTCAGGCAGCTTGGTCTTCGCCATCAATCCTTCAACATGCAACTCAACGCCGTCGGAAAGTTCGGAGTTGATTTCACCGTAGAACTGCTCCTGCTCGGTTTTCTCGACGATGTTGTCGAACGGGATGAACGAAAAACGGCAAGTGGTTGGATCGCGGAAACCACCGAGATCTGTACAGTTTGCATCGACGGTTACTCCAGCCAGCGCGGTGCCTGTCGCGGTTCGAGGCACAAACGTTCCCGGGTTACCGGCTGCGGACCAGCCTGTGGGGTTTTCCAGATAGTCAGGAAAGGCCCAGTTTCGATCCGTCGACTTCAGTTCGCCCCGATACTGCTGTGCGTAGGACAGCAGTATGTTCGAGTGATCGCCCATCCAGCCCCAATTGGCGCTACCGGTCCAGTCGCCGTTGCGAGCTGCACCATCGATGGCGCGGTGTTCGATGTTGAGTTCTAGGCCGTCCAGATCCCTGCGCGTAATGAAGTTCACGACACCGGCTATGGCGTCCGAGCCGTAGGTTGCAGCAGCGCCGTCTTTCAGCACTTCAACCCGCCCGACGGCCGCGATGGGTAACAAGTTGGTATCCACACCAGCAGGGCCTTCCGCAGGTGTGTAGGTGGTGCGCCGACCATTCATGAGTACGAGTGTGCGCATGCCACCCAGGCCACGCAGGTTGACGTTACCCGTACCGATGGTGCCCTGGTTGGCACCGAACTGGTTGGATTCACCGACGATGCCCGTGACATACGGCATGGCTCGAATGATATCGAGCATGTTCGGACTGCCACGTTCGAACAGTTCCTGCTGATTGATGACGTCGACCGGCAGTGCGGCGTCTTCAGCAGAACCTTTGATGTATGAACCGGTTACCACGACTTCTTCGATGAGCCCTTCTTCAGCGAAGGCTGACGTGCCCGCGAGCAGCGCCGCCATCGCTCCGAAGCGGCCAAGCTTCTTAGCGAGATGCATATGCAAGTTCCCCCCAACAGATACTTGATACTGAGTGATCGGGATTGAAGGCAGAGCCTCAATCCCACGAATCCTCTCCCATCCTGCCGGCATCCATACTTCGCAAATCGCGACTCAGGGCACTGCTGCGGGTTCCAACCCACTACTACGCTTGCCCGAGTTTTGCTCAGCAGGCGGAGTCTGTCCAGTACAAATCCGGTTCTGAGCCATGATTTTTCGATAGGGCAGGTCGGTAACAGTTTTGGTATCGGGCTTACAGCCGGATGGACACGGGTTGAGGCAAACGCCGCCGACTGACAATATCCGTGGCGGGCAGATCCCTCGGTCTGTCCCGGAACAGGAGCGGATCTGTGTCCTTGCGAACGTGGGTAGCCAGTCGGGTGATGGACCGGTTGACGGGTGTGGACCATGAAACCAAGGTCCGTGCCGCCGCTGAACGGACGCGCGCTGGCGGGCCGCATGTCATCGAGTATTTCCATCAGGTCGATGATCCCTATTCACATCTGGCCGTGCAGGCACTGGCGAGGATCGAATCGTTCTACGACGTGGTGATCGTGCCTCATCTGGTTGGACCACCGGCTGATTGGGCTGCGCCGGAACGTGAACGTCTGCAGGCTTATGCCCGAGCCGATGTCCAACGGCTTTCTGCTCGCCATGGGCTGGCGCTGCCGCTGATGGACAGGCAGCCCGATCAGGAGCAGATCGATGCGGCCAATACGCTGCTCGTTTCCTGTCTGGCCTCCGATCATTTTTTCGCCGAAGCCCAGAGCGTCGGTGAAAAGCTGTGGTCCGGTGTTCGACTCGAACACGTTCACCATGCCGATTCAGGTGCCGCAATAGCGGCGGGGGAAGCCCGACGGGAATCGAACGGCCACTTCATGAGTGCCATGTTGTACTACGGCGGTGAATGGTACTGGGGTGTAGACCGGCTCCATTATCTGGAACAACGGCTGATGTCGCTGGGTGCTCGAGAGGCGGGCGCACTGCTCTTTCCCTGCCCGATGGAACTGGAACAGGCGCCAACGGGCAGCCTTCGTGGCGAAACCATCGAGTTCTTTTTGTCTTTTCGCAGCCCGTATACCTGGCTGGCCGTGCCGCGCGTGAAGGCACTGGCCGATGCCTGGGGTGCGGAATTGCGTCTGCGTTACGTCTTGCCGATGGTCATGCGCGGACTGCCAGTGCCGCGCATGAAGGGCCTGTACTTTGCTCGGGATGCGGCCAGGGAAGCGCGTCGGCTGGGTCTGCCCTTCGGGCGGATCGCCGATCCAGTGGGGCGGCCGGTTGAACTTGGTTATTCACTGTTCCCGCTGGCTGAACGAGAAGGCAAAGGGTATGCATGGTGTGAAGCCTTCATGCGAGCGGCCTGGTCGGAAGGTGTTGATGCGGGGAGCATGGCGGGTTTGCGTGAAATTGCCACGCAGGCGGGGCTCGACTGGCAACGTGCCAAGGAGCATGTGGATAGCCCGGAGTGGCGCCCCATTGCAGAGGTGAACCGTGAAGCCATGTTTGCGCTCGGCCATTGGGGCGTTCCATGTTTCAGGATTCGTGATGTGGCGGTGTGGGGACAGGATCGCCTGTGGGTCATCGACGAGGCGCTGCGTAGGATCGCTGTGGAACGCTTAGTCTGATCGATTCGCTGAAGGAATGTCTGACTTGTCAGACATTCCTTCGTGGTGCAGGGATGCACCACCATTTTTCATGCGTGAAACGCAGGGAAAATGCGAGGAACACGTAGGGTTCCGTCCTGATCAATTTGCAGGAGCGAATTGATCAGATGTATCTACAGCGAGTCGATCGGAGTGATCGTATTTTAATCAGGAATGAAATTCTCATGACTTCGGAAACCCAAGAGGTTGTCGTGCAGATCGGTTCGATCGTTGACAAGGAGACAGACGGTCGACGCCAGCGCAGCGAGCGCAGCCGGGACCAGATCATCGCGGCGGTGCTGGATCTGATCGGTGAAGGCGATTTTGCACCCAGTGCAGCGCGTGTGGCGAATCGTGCGCGAGTTGGCCTGCGCACGGTGTTCCGTCATTTCGAAGATATGGACAGCCTGTATCGCGGCATGACGGAGCGCGTGGAGGCCCGAGTGATGCCCAGAGTGGCGGAGCCCTATGCCGGTACGTCGTGGCAAGCCGTGTTGCGAGAACATGTCAGCCGCCGAGCGGAAGTGTTCGAAGTGATTTTTCCGTATCGAATTGCCGCCAATCTGCGTCGTTTTCATTCGCGCTTTCTGATGGAGGATTACCACAAGATCACATCGCTGGAATCGGCCGCGCTTTCGGCGATCCTGCCCGCAGGAATCCGGAGTGATGCCATGTTGTTCGCAGCGCTGGAATTGTTGCTCGGGTTTCAATCCTGGCGCCGGCTGCGACAGGACCAGGGGTTTTCGGCGGCGCAGGCGGAAGCGGTGATTCAGCAGGCGGTAGAGAAGCTCGTCAGGGATGTGTCGGTATAGCTGCGCGCCGTTCGCACGGGTTCGGGGCCTTGTTGTCGGAGCGGTCTCTTGACTGTCAATGTAGCTGATACGACAGCAAGATTGATCGCGAACAGGAAATCGGTCCCGCACTCGGAGAGCTCTTGCATGAATACTCGAAGATGGTAGGTGACATCGCCCGGCCATGGATGGCCGGGCCGCCAGGGCATCGGCGTAGCCGATTCCCGCAGCGTGAGGGAGCGAAGCGACCGGTGTCCGCGTGAGGGCAGGATGCCCGTAGCGGACGGTAGTGAAACGAACCGCCCCTCAATTCGGCCAATAAATATACTCATCCTCTGCTGTCACCGCGTCCGCCCGCGTTTTGTCGATCGGCGTGGGACTCTCGATGGTGTAGGGATAACGTGGCGGAGTGCGATCAGCCTGATGTGCCTCGAGCAACGCCGTGAGCTCTCTTGTGATGTCCGGTTCCTGATCAACGAGGTTGCTTTGTTCGGTTGGATCCTCGGCCAGATCAAACAGCCATTTTTTGCCTTGTCGGCCATCGACCTGAAGTTTCCAGTCGCCTCTTCGAACGGCCTGGTAGTAACCACTCTGCCAATACAGCGCCTCACCAGGTCGTTCAACCCGGCCCTCACCGGTGGCGGCCGGTAACAGGTCAACACCATCGATCACCCGGTCCGTTGGCAATGCAGCGCCTGCGGCATCAGCGAAGGTTGGCATGAGGTCGATGTGGGCAACGGGCAGGGTGACCGTTTCGCCAGGCGCGATCCGTTTGGGCCAATGCATGAAGAGCGGGGTGCGAATCCCCCCTTCGAAGAAAGTCATCTTCCAGCCGCGGTAAGGCGCGTTCACTTCCGGAACGCCGATGTACCCGGCGCCGCCATTGTCACTCGTGAAGACCACCAGCGTGTTTTCGGTGAGGCCCAGTTGGTCCAGTTTGTCCATGATGCGTTCAACGCTCCGATTCAGCGCCCGCACCATGGCGGCGTACACCCGCAATCGTTCGGGCTGGATGTCCCCGACTGCGTCGTAATCGGCGCGGGTCGCCTGCAACGGCGTGTGCACGGCCCAATGGGCGAGGTAGAGGAAAAACGGTTGGTGCTGGTTGGCTTCGATCACCTTCAGCGATTCGTCGGTCCAGTAATCCGTGAGATAACCGGCGGGTTCGAACAGCGGACCTTCGTTATACGATGCCGCAAACTTCATGCGAGCCCATAAAAACCGGTCGATCGGATCGAATGGCAGTTTGGCATTGACCACGTTCGGATCGTCTTCCCGTAGATGCAGGCCGTTGGCCATCAGCAGGCTCTCATCGAAGCCCTGGGCGTTGGGGCCATATTCGTTGCCCAGACCAAGGTGCCACTTGCCGATGTGCACCGTGTGATAACCGCGCGTTTTCAGCAACTCGGCGATGGTGACTTCGGAACCCGGTAACCCCTGATCGTTGTATTCCGGAACACCTTCGGATGCTTCATCGTTGTAGTCCACCGGTGGCAAAGCACTGTCCATGTCGGAAGCCATCAGACTGACTGCACCACCCATGCCGGGTGGGGTTGGCGTGAACTCGAATCCATGACGGGTGGGATAACGACCGGTCAGCAACATGGCGCGGGAGGGCGCACAGGTCGCGTTGCCGGTATAGGCCTGGGTAAAGCTCACGCCTCCTTCGGCGAGTCGATTGATGGCGGGGGTCGGCACGGCGCCGTCGGCCACCCCACCGCCGAAGGTACTGAGGTCATTCATGCCCAGATCGTCAGCCAGGATGAAGATGATGTTCGGTGGGCGTTCGGTTTCGGCCGCAGCAGGCTCGCTCGGACCCTGCGTCCACGCGATTGGCTGATTGGGTGCGACATTGATGGCGCTGCTGTACTTCACATAGGCCAGCATCAACTCCGCTCGATTGAACCACGCAAGCCCAAGGAGGATTCCCATCGTGACGATGACACCCACGGCAAACTTCTTCATGCTCTCCCCCTGTCCTGGCTGGATCTGCTTCGGCAGATGGTGGCAAATTTAATGCCATAATCCCCAGGTCAGCAACACGGACACCCGCGGCAGGTCAATTTCGAGCAACATCCATGAGCAGCACCGACAACAAGCACCGCAACGACATTTACGGCGACAATCCAGAGGGTAGTGGTCGGGCGAACGATGCCATTCCTGCCGCCACCGTCGTGCTGCTCCGCGAGACGCCTGGTCTCGAAGTGTTGATGCTGCACAAGACTTCGCAAATCGCGTTTGGTGGCATGTGGGTGTTTCCAGGTGGACGCATCGATGCCGAGGACTATCCGGAAAACAAGGATGTCAACGTCGCTGCCAGAACGGCGGCGGTTCGAGAAACCATGGAGGAGGCTGGCATCGCTGCGCCCGAAGCAGATTTTGTCTGGTTTGCCCACTGGACACCGCCACCGGGCACACCCAAACGATTTGCGACCTGGTTCTTCGCGGCAGCTGCCGATAACCACGAGGTCAGTATCGACGGTGGCGAAATCCAGGATCATCAATGGATCAGGCCCGCCGACGCGCTGGCGAAGCACGCCGCCGGGGAAATAGACATCGCCCCACCCACGTGGGTTACCTTGTTTGAGCTGGCCAGTGCCAGCAGCATGGCAGCGCTGCTGCACAGGTTCCGGAACCGGGCCCCGCGAATCTACGAAACCCGGATCGGCAAACGGGCCGATGGTGTTCGCGTCGCCATGTGGAAGGAAGATGTTGGTTATGCGACCGCTGATGCAACCATGCCGGGCGCCCGTCACCGGCTCAACATGGCGCCGGGCAGTTTCGTCTTTGAACACGACGCGTTGGAATATTGAGAAAAACCATGAGCCGCGATGAAAGCACGGAGCTCAAGCACTTTCAGGATCGCATCGACGCGGAAGAAAAGGTTGAGCCGAAAGACTGGATGCCTGAACGCTATCGTCAGCAGTTGATCCGCCAGATCTCCCAGCATGCACACTCCGAAGTCATTGGCATGCAGCCGGAAGGCAACTGGATCACCAGAGCGCCCACACTGCATCGCAAGTCCATCCTGCTGGCCAAGGTCCAGGACGAAGCGGGTCACGGGCTTTATCTGTACAGCGCGGCGGAGACGTTGGGGGTCAGTCGTCAGGAAATGACCGATGCCCTGCATTCGGGTGCCGCCAAATATGCATCGATCTTCAACTATCCCACGCTGACCTGGGCTGATATCGGGGCCATCGGCTGGCTGGTGGATGGCGCGGCCATCGTCAATCAGATCTCGCTGCAGCGCACGTCTTTCGGTCCGTACGCCCGTGGCATGGTGCGCATCTGCAGGGAAGAGAGCTTTCATCAGCGCCAGGGCTACCAGATCATGATGGTGCTGGCGGCGGGCAGTGGCGAGCAGAAAGCCATGGCCCAGGATGCACTGAATCGTTTCTGGTGGCCGTCGCTGATGATGTTTGGTCCGCACGACGCGGCGTCAGCCCACTCGGCGCAGAACATGACGTGGAAGATCAAGCGGCAAACCAACGATGAACTGCGCCAGAAGTTTGTTGATCAGTCGGTTTTGCAGGCGGAGGCGATCGGGCTGGTATTGCCGGATCCAGACCTGAAGTGGAATGCAGCACGCGCACACTACGACTTTGGCGAGATCGACTGGAACGAATTTCAGCGTTCAATGACAGGCGGTGGACCATGCAGTCGTCAGCGGATCGCGCATCACAAACAGGCAGACGCAGAAGGCGAGTGGGTTCGGGCGGCGGTGGTTGCCCATGATCACAAGCAAGCCGCGCAGCTTTCGACTTCGAGAGGTTAATGACCTTGAGTGATCTGCAATTGTTTGAGGTGTTCCTGCGGCCACGACGCGGTCTGGATCACAAACACGTTGGCAGTCTGCATGCCCAGGACCCTGCACAGGCCATTGAATACGCCCGTGACGTATACACGCGGCGAGGTGAGGGCGTCAGTATCTGGGTGGTCCGTTCGGCCGATATCGTGGCCTCGCAGGAAGGTGACGTGGAACCGTTTTTTGACCCGCTCGACGACAAACCTTACCGACATGCACTGCACTACAAACTGCCGAACTCAGTCGACAGCATGTAAGCGCCATGCAACCGTCGACTCTCGATCCGCTGACCACCTATACAGTACGCCTCGGCGATGATGCCCTGGTTTCCGGACATCGCTTGTCTGAATGGACGGGCTCGGCGCCCATGCTCGAAGAAGAGCTGGCGCTCGCCAATGTGGCGCTGGACCTGCTGGGCCGTGCGCGTCTGTGTTACGGCTATGCCGCAGAACGCACCGGGCAGGGCTGCAGCGAAGACAGTTTTGCTTACCAGCGGGATTGTCGGGCCTTCACGAACCATCTCATTCACGAACTGCCACGGGGTGATTTTGCGTTCACGATGGCTCGACAGTTCATGGTGGATTGTCTGGCCGTGCCGTTTCTGCAAGGGCTCGCCAGATCACTGGATTCACGCCTGGCAGGCATTGGCGCCAAGTGCGTGAAGGAGAGCCGATATCATCTGCGTCGCAGTACAGACTGGATGTTCAGGCTGGGGGATGGCACCGAAGAGAGTCATCGTCGGCTGCAGTCCGCTGTCGACGAGCTGTGGGGTTTCACACCCGAGCTGTTTGCACAGGACGCTCTGGAAGCGGAGCTGGTGCACTCAGGTGTCGGCGTGGACCTTGAGCCACTACGCGAACCCTGGCTGACAGCCGTGAATCAGACGTTCTCTGGCGCCGGCATTGTGCTGCCGGCGCTGGATTGGCAGGTCGATGGTGGCCGGCAGGGCCTGCATACCGAACACCTCGGTCATCTGCTCAGCGAACTGCAATTTGTGCAACGAGCCTATCCGGGCCAACAATGGTAGGAACCAACACTCCGGAACGTGGCGACTTGAACCTGGAGCAGGCAGACGCCGTGGCCCGTCGGCAGCGACGCCTGTCATCACCCGAACAGTTTCTCTGGGCCGCGCTGGATCAAGTGCTGGACCCTGAATTGCCCGCACTGTCGATCTGGGAACTCGGCATCCTTTCGGATGTGCAGCGTGTTGGCGGGCGTGTTGTCGTGACGCTGACGCCCACCTATGCGGGCTGTCCGGCGATGGCCACCATCCGTGAGGACGTGATTGATGCTTTGCTGGCGGTCGGGATCAGCGATGTGCTTGTTGAGATGCAACTGCAACCGGTGTGGACCACCGACTGGCTGGATCGCGCGGCGCGTGACAAGTTGAAACACGCAGGCATTGCGCCACCTGATACGGACTCCCAATGTCCGCAGTGTGGATCAAAGCACGTCAGCAGTATCAGTGCGTTCGGGTCTACCGCCTGCAAGGCGCTGTATCGCTGCCTCGACTGTCTGGAAGTCTTCGACCGTATCAAGGTGATCTGACGTCCATGACCACCTTTCATGCCTTACGGGTAGTGGCGGTTCAACCGGATACCGATCAGGCGACGATCATTACCCTGGCAGTGCCGGCCAACCTGCAACCACACTTCGTTCGCCTGCCCGGTCAGTATCTGACCCTGCGGTGTGACGTTGCCGGTGTTGCATTGACACGGTGTTACTCGATCTGCACCGGTATGCAGACACAGTTGCTGCAGATCGCGGTGAAGCGGGTGCAAGGTGGAGCGGTATCCAATTGGCTGAATGACCATGTGGTGGCCGGCATGGACATCGACGTCGCTCCGCCGCAAGGGAACTTCTGTGCACCGGTCGGTGCAGACCATGCAGCCTCCTACTGTTTCATTGCCAGTGGCAGCGGCATCACGCCGGTCATTTCAAACATCAGCTCCATACTCGCGATTGAGCCGGATAGTCAGGTGACGCTGCTCTATGGCAACCAGCGCCTGTCGACCATGATGTTTCGCGAACAACTGTCGTTTTTGAAGAACGCGCACATGACGCGCCTGCACTGGGTGAACTTGTTCAGCAGGGAAGATCAGGGATGCGACATCCTGAATGGCCGATTGAACAATCGCAAAGGCGCCGACCTGAATCGACGGCTTATCAATCTGCAGAAGTTTGACGAGTACTTCATCTGCGGTCCCGAATCCATGATCTCGGAAGTCTCCAGAGGACTGCGCCAGTTTGGAATTCCCGAAACGCGTATCCACTACGAACTGTTTGCAGCTTCCGCTGATGATGCTCGTCAAGTGGTTGCCAAACACCAGGCACGTGCCAAGACGCATGCCGGAAAAACCAGTCAGGTCACCATCGTGCGCGACGGCCGTTCAACCACTTTCGACGTGCGGGCAGATGGCGAGAACATACTCGATGCCGGTCTGGCACAGGGGCTTGATCTGCCCTATTCGTGCAAGGGCGGTGTGTGTTCCACCTGCAAGGCGCGGTTGACCCATGGACAAGTCGATATGGATATCAGCCATGGACTTGAGGCCAGTGAAATCGAAGCCGGACTGATTCTGACCTGTCAGTCGCATCCCGTTTCAGATGCTGTGACGCTGGATTTTGACCGACGCTGACGCGTAGGCTTGTCAGGGATACCTTGGTATCTCAAGACGAGAGACAAGGAGTGTTGAATGCATCATCGCATCAAAGCGTTGCTGGTCGGTTTCACTGCACTTGCGTCGGTCGTTCAAGCCGACGTGTCCCCTCCTGCGAAGGCCTATGGCCGTTTGCCGGCATTTTTCGATGCCGCGATTTCACCTGATGGAAAACACCTCGCACTCGGTCGAAATGATGAAGACGGTGAACAGTTTTTGCAGATAGTTGATCGGGCCAGTGGCCAGACAGTGTCCGGTGTCAGGCACCGTCCGCCGGCGAGCGACCAGGACAAGGCCCTGATACGGGAAGTTGGTTGGGCTGACAATCGACGTGCCACGTACCTGTTGTCAGGCACGCTGCCGTACTGGCGCATGATTCCTGTCGGGATCATGACACCAGGTTCAAGGCGCGTCGATTTGTGGCGCACGTCCTTGCTTGATATCGAGACGGATAAGACGTATCTCGTAAGAACTGGAAAATACGACTGGAGACTAGTCTTCAGCGATCTGCGTGCGCCGATTCCAGGTGATCAGGATAGCGGGCGCATGGTCATTCGATCCGGTCCTTATCGGGGTGGGCCTCTGGTCAACGTCTATCGCGTGGATCTGAACAACGGACGCACACGAACCAAGGTTGAGGGTAACAGCCGAACCCGCACGTTTTTGCTCGATCGCAATGGTGAGGCGCGCGTTCGTCTGGACGTCGACGAACGGAAGAACCAATGGCGCTTGTTCATGCTGGACAAAGACGGGGATCGAATGCTCTCGTCTGGTGTATCTCCCACGGGTGGTATGGGCGTCGTTGGCCTTACACCGGTTGGCGAGATTGCAATTGTCGATCGATACAAGGGTCGGACCGCAGACGTACTGTATTCACTGCATCCGGAAAGTGGAGTGCGGACGCTACTTGCCGAACACGCCCGTTATGACGTCGATTCGGTGCTGGTTGATCCCTGGACCGGAGAAGTCGTTGGTGCTCGTCTGGTCGAGAAGATGTCAACGCAGCGGTTTTTTGATCCAGAGTTGTCGAAGGTGTTGACGGCCCTGAAGAAAAAACTCCCTGGTGCGAACGTTGTCCTGGATACCTGGTCCGCCGATCGGCAACACTTCATCGCACTGATCGAACGGCCAGGTGATGCGGGTGGCTACTATCTGTATTCATCGACGACCGGTGATCTGCTGCTCCTGGGTCTGGCTTACCCGCAGTTGAAGCCAGCAGACATCGGAATTCGTCAGGAGATCGAGTACAAGTCGAAAGATGGCACTGCGATTCCTGCCTATCTGACGCTGCCTGACGAGAATATGCGCACCCGGCGTCCGTTGGTCGTGCTGGTTCATGGGGGCCCGGCGTCACGCGACACGCTTTCATTTGACTGGTGGGCGTCCTATCTCGCCTCGCGCGGATATGCTGTCATCCAGCCAAACTATCGCGGGTCTAGCGGATACGGCAGAGCCTGGCAGGAAGCAGGCTATCGGCAGTGGGGTCAGTTGATGCAGGACGATGTGGCAGATGCTGTGCATGCGCTGGTTCGGGCCGGCGTCGCGGATCCCGCACGAGTGTGTATCGTCGGAGCCAGTTATGGCGGGTATGCCGCACTGGTGGGCGGTACTCGTGATCCGGATCTCTTTCGTTGTGTGGCGAGTATTGCGGGTGTTGCTGATCTGCCCAAGATGCTGGCCATCGAGACGATACAGACCGGCAAGGACAGCGCGACGGTTGACTGGTGGACCATGCTGATCGGCAGTCGACGGGATGACCGCAAACAACTGGAAGCCGTGTCGCCGGCGTATCAGGCGGCTGCTGTCAAAGCGCCTGTTCTGCTCATCCATGGCGAACTGGATACTGTGGTACCCATCGGGCAGTCGGAACGCATGGCAAGTGCATTGAAATCGGCGGGGAAGGTGGTGAAGTTCGTTCGTTTTCCTGGCGAGGACCACTGGCTGTCCGATGCACCCACTCGCATCCGCATGCTTGAAGAACTGGAGTCGTTTCTTGCCGAACATCTGCATTGACCGGAGTACTTCATGACCGCTGAGGTATCGCCGATTCCGCCGGGGTTGCGTGTCAACAAGCCTGCCACGGAGGCCACCCGTCAGGCGCAAAGGAAGGTGCGCGAGACCCTGCCGTTCGAGGAAAGCACCAGTTTCGACAATGCCAGACGGGGATTCATTGCATCCATCGAGCCACTGACGATCCGACATGCACGTCAGAATCGTGTGGTCTATGACCTGTCGGCGATGTCGTTTCTCGACGGTGAAGCACCCGATACGGTGAATCCCAGCTTGTGGCGCCAGGCCCAGTTGAACGGGCTGCATCATGGGCTGTTCGAGGTGGTTCCTGGCATCTGGCAAGTACGCTCGTTCGACATCGCCAACATGACGTTCATCCGCGGTGACACGGGCTGGATCATCATCGATCCGCTGAGTTCGGCGGAGTCTGCTCGTGCTGCGCTCGACCTGGTCAATGAGCACCTTGGCGAGCGTCCCGTCGTTGCAGTGATCATCAGCCACAGTCATGTGGATCATTACGGTGGTGTGCTTGGCATCATGTCGATGGCACAGGGTGCCAGCGGTGAGATCAACGTCATCGCGCCGGAAGGTTTTGTCACTGAATCTCTGTCGGAAAATGTACTCGCCGGCAACGTGATGCAGCGGCGAGCCACTTACATGTACGGCAATCTGCTGCAGTCCGGCGTGCAGGCCTTTGTCACGGCCGGTCTGGGTGCGGCCTTGTCCATGGGCAGCATCGGTTTCATACAGCCCAACGACATCATCCGAACGACGGGTGAGACCCGGTGTATCGACGGTGTGGAGATCGAATTCCAGATGACACCAGGCACCGAGGCACCGGCTGAAATGGTGTTCTGGTTTCCACAGTACAACGCACTGTGCATGTCGGAAATCACGTCGCACCATCAGCACAATCTGTATACCCCACGGGGTGCCCAGGTGCGGGACGCGCTGGCGTGGAGCCAGCAGATCCAGGAGTCCATCGACCGTTATGGTGATCAACTGGAAGTGCACTTCGCAAGCCATCACTGGCCTACCTGGGGCAGGGCGGAGGCGGTTGAGTACATGGCGCGTCAGCGTGATCTCTACAAGTTCATCCACGATCAATCGCTGCGGCTGGCCAACCACGGCTACAACATGGACGAGATTGCCGAGCAGCTTCGATTGCCGGGCGAACTGGCGCGCGACTTCTCCAGCCGTGGGTATTACGGCACGCTGAATCACGCGGCAAAGGCGGTGTACGTGAAGTATCTCGGGCATTTTGATGGCAACCCGGCCCACCTCGAACCACATCCTCCGGTGGCCTCTGCGCAACGATATCTTGAATTCATGGGTGGCGCAGACGCTATCGTTGCGAAAGCAGTCAGCAGCTTTGCAGAAGGTGATTACCGCTGGGTGGCGCAGGTTCTCAACCACGTGGTGATGGCCGAGCCACAACACGTTGCCGCACGTTCGATGTTGGCGGATGCTTATGAGCAGCTTGGTTATCAGGCGGAGTCGGCACCCTGGCGAAACTTCTACCTCTGCGGCGCGCTGGAACTGCGTGAGGGCATGCCCGCAGGCTCGTTGAATCGTCCCGCATCGGGTGTTGCCGACAGCATGCCACTCGATGACGTATTCAAGATGGTGGCGATACGGCTGAACGCGAGCAAGGCAGAAGGCGTTCGACTGAATCTCGCGCTTGAGTTCAGTGATTTGTCAGAAACGTGGTTGTTACAGGTCGGTCGCGGCGTGTTTCACGCACATAACGGACGCAGGCTTACCGAGGCGGTACCAGTCCTGCGCGTCGACAGCCGGACCTTGAAGCGTGTTCTGCTGGGCCTCGAACCTCTGGCCGGTGTCAACGGCGTGAGCAGCGCTGAAACTGCACTGGAAACGTTGACGCAACTGCTGGCGTTGCTCGATGACTTCAATCGCCGCTTTCCGATCGTCACGCCGAGAACCTGATGCACTCGTCAGCCAGACAGTATCGGTATGTCGGACGCGGGTTTGCTCTCACGATGCTCTTCTGTCAGTTGCTGCTGGGTGCCCCTCTCGCCGCCGCCGAAGATTCCACGGTAACCACGATAGAACCTGGAAAAGGACGCGTGATCCTGGTGCTGTCACCACACGCAGACGATGCGACGCTGTTCATCGGCGGGACGGTTGCAGCCTGGAGTGATGCGGGCTGGCGGGTGGTGGTGGTTCGTGTTACGGATGATCGGTGGGATTCGTTCGAGCTCCCAGAGGCCGATACCATTGCGCGCAGCGCCGGCGAGCTGCGACAAGCCATGGCCATTCTCGGGGTCAGAGACGTGATTGATCTCGGTCTGCCCACCGATGTGCTGGGGGACGCAGATCGTCTGAAAATTCGTGAGCGGATCATCTGGCTGATTCGCACCTGGAAACCCTACGCGGTGGCAACGATTGATCCCTACTCCGGAGTGCATGAGGATAATCAGGATCATGTGGTGGTCGCCGAAGCGGCGGCGGAAGCATTCTGGACTGCTCAATTCGATAAACACCATCCGGAGCATATGGCCGCGGGTCTGGCACCCCATGGTGTTGTCGAGCGCTGGTACTTCGGGCGCCCGGTGCGCGAAGTGACAGACGCGGTGGATATTTCGAAGACCTTGCAGCGCAAGCTTCAGGCCTCGCTCGCGCATCGGACGCCCCTGCGCAACATCGTTCAGCAACTCCGGCTGCAGGCGCGCACTGCAGGCTATCAACTACAGTCCCTGGAAGATGCACAGAAGGGGGACTTCAGTCAACTCGTCGAGAATTTCATTGGCGTGCCGGCGCGGGCCAAGGGTGAGCGTTACGGAGTTGCAGCAGTGGAAGAGTTTCGTGTGGTTCGCCTTGATCTCCTGGAGACGTTGAAGGCGCACGGCGAAGCGGTTACGCAACCGTAGCGCAACCTCTCGTTCTGCGTCCGCCGAGGAGATGTTTCGGTGCTGGCGGTGTCTTCGTTCAGACCTTCAATTGACCCAATCGTGCAGAGCGCCTTTCCAGTGCACTGCGCAATCGTGCGTGCCTCGATGGTGTCAGCGGGTAAGACCAGATCAACTTCAGGGCCAGGCTATAAAAAACGATCGGCCCCAGGCAATACACCAGGCGCAGTGCCAGCACACCGGCATCGCTGCTGGCGGCGATCCCGCCCGAGGGGTCAAAACCCAGCAGGCCGACCACGTTGAGCGAGATTCCCGTGCCAAGGGCGATCGCAATCTTTTCCGAGAATCCAAGAAAGGCAAAGTAGGAACCGGTGCGGCGTGTACCGGACCGCGCAGTATCGACATCGACGACATCCGCCAGCATGGCAATCGGCAGGAACTGCAGCCCGCCAAAACAGAACCCCTTGACGATGAACAACAGGAAAAACGGCAGGTAGTCACCGTAACCCAAAAACAGGTTTGCACCACTGACGGTCGCGACAGTGATCAATGTGCACATGAACGCCCGATGTTTGCCAATGCGTCGGCCGAGACTGAGCCAGAACGGGATCGCAGCAAGTGCTGCGATAAAGTAGAATAAGTAGGCGGCGCCGATGGTCGGGATGCCAACGATATCGCGGATGAAAAACAGCGATACGGCGTTGCGGAAGGATTCGCCGAAGTGGACGAGGATAACAATCAACAGTACGCGAAGCATTGGACCGTTACGCAGGATCAGCTTCAGACCTTCCCGAAAGGTAGGTGGCTTCTCGGTGCTGGTAACGGTTTTCGGTTCTGCTACCAGGCCGATGACAACGACCATGCAGATTGGTAGTACCAGCAGGATGGTCCACGCAAGTCCTGCCAATACCGGCCCGGTCAGTGTGGATCGAGCCACCGGTTTCTTGTCGGAGAAATCGCCGGAGAACGCGCCCAGCGCGTCGTGCCACAAGGTACCGAACACTTCACTGACGGCTGCGCCATCGGCACGAATCTCGATGATCATCGGCACTGCGGCTGCAACCATCAGACCCAGCAGCACATAGATTTCGCGCGCCGCCGTGACCCGACTGCGCTGGTGATAGTCGGTAGACAGTTCCGCACCCCAGGCGCGATGCGGGATCACGATCATGGTGCTGCCGAGGAAAAAGATCGTCAGCCAGACCAGGAAATAGGTGATTCCTACGTCGTTTGCGGGCATGAACAGGTAGTACACACCCAGCATCATGAACACCGTACCCAGTGCTACCCAGGGTTTGCGTCTGCCAAAGGGGGTTCGCCAGCGATCGGATATCTCGCCCATGATCGGATCAGTGATCACATCGCCAAACCGCGCGATCATGAGGATGGTGCCGACCATGGCCAGGCTGATGCCTAGTCCACCGGAGTAATGGGCGGGAATCCAGATGGACAGCGGATAGCCGATGACTGCCATCGGCAGACCCAACAGGCCGTGAAAATAAATCGTTCTGGTTGGCAGCGCTTCGCTCACTCGTCCCTCCCCAGGATCGAATCGAGCGATAAGGTATATCAGATACTCAGGTTACCGAATACTCGATAGTCCATGTCGGTCAGCGCTTGTCCTCAGAGCAAAGATTTCGGTACGAAGAAGAAGTCACCCACTTCGTGACCGGCTGCCTTGATGGTCTTGAAGTCTGGTTTCTGATCGAAGTGCATTGTCGCGGCGGCGGTTTCAACCCGGGTTTTGACACGTAGATACAGATCGGGTGCCGCCATCAACCCCGCGTTGCTTTCCAGTTCGTCAAGGAATGCTCGAGCGAAAACGGAATGACCGCCACCACCACCGTCGAGGACAGGTCGATCACCACCAGAGGAGAGCAGCAGGCGGGAACGTTTGCCCAGTTTGAAGGCGAGGAACTCACTATTGTCATAACTCGGCGCGTTGTCACCCATCAGCAGGAACGAAGGCTCACCTGACAACAGCCCCGCATAACAGGAATCGGACACCACCAGAACCCGTTTGGCTTTCAGTCGAGACAAGTGACCGGACACGAATTCGTTGGACACCCAGAACGTATCACGGGGTGGCGGGCTTGCATTGCTGGGTAGCCAGTAGCCCACTTCCTTGTTGCCTGTGGTCAATCGGTTGCCATGCCCCGCATAGAACAGCAGCAGATTGTCATTTTCCCCGACTACCTCGTAGAGGTCGTTGATCGCTTCCATCAACGCAACGTTGTCGCTGTCCTCGATGGTGATGACGGTAAAGCCGTAACGTTCTTCGAGAATCTTGCGGGCTCGTTTTACGTCGTTCAGGGGTGTCTCGAGGCTCTCCAGGGAGTCGTAGTTCTGGTTGCCGATGAGCAGCGCAAAATAACGGCCCAGCTTGAGATTACGGTAGGTCTTGTCTTCTACAGCCGCGGAAGCTGCATTCTGACTGGCGATTACTGCTGCGAGTGGCTGACGGGTTTTGGGTCTGTCATCAGGAAGAGGCTTCGGTGGCAGCGCGGCCAGTTCAGTGGTACTGGCCTGTTTCTGCGTCTCCAGCTGATCGATCAATGCCTGCAGTGTCAGCGCCTGCGTGCGGGCGGTCTGCGCAGCAGCGGATTGGTCCTGGCTGGCCTGTTGCAACGCTTTTTGCGACTGAGTCTGCATGGTCTGAACCTGGGTCTTCAGCGCGTTGATCTGTATTTCCTTCTCGGCGATGGACTGGTCCAGCGCGGCGCGCAGCTTGTCCTGCTCCCGATCTGCAGCAGAGGTGAACATGATGTCGTCTGCCGCGACGCCCCACGCCTGCCGATACCAGTTGAGGGCTTCCAGCCTGTTCTGTGGCACACCCTGGCCGGTTTCATAGAGGGTACCCAGATTGAATTGGGCGCGTGTGTTGCCTTGTGCGGCAGCCTTGCGATACCAGATCAGCGCCGCTTCGTAGTTCGGCGTAGTCCCGAGACCCTTCTCGAATATCTCGCCGATATTGGTCTGCGCTACAGCGTCACCACCTTCTGCGGCTTCCATCCACACGTTCAGTGCGGTCTTGTAGTCAGATCGATCGAAAGCCACGTATTCACCACCGCGAATTTCGCAATCACTCGCGGTTGTTTTGGTCGGACGGCGGGCGGATAGAAACGTGCGCCTGCCGAGTTGTCGTACCTGGCCAGGCAGCAGGCAATCGACGATTTGCAGTTTGGCGATCCGGTCGGACTGTTGCGCCGGCTCCGTGCCAGCCTGCGACCACGGAGCAGACAAGAGCACAGACGCCAGCACGACGGGCAGTTTCGGAAAATATCTGATCATCGAGTGGTTTCCAGTTTCTGACGCAGGTCCTTGAGTCGAGGATGAGTTCCGAGGAATCCGTCGGTAACCATGATGTCCTCCAGATTGGCCAACAGGGCACTTCTGTCGGTGCCCTGATTGACGGCGCTATTGACCAGACCCGTCAGTAGGTCGATGAGTCGTCCGGTGACGTCCGGATTACGCGGGTGCAGCGCGTAGGCTTGCTCATAGGAAGCCAGCGCACCGGCGTAGTCGCCAAATTTTCTGGACATGTCTCCGTCAGCGAGGTGTTGATTGATCAACGACTGGGTGTTCTCGGGCAGCGCTGTAAATGCGGTGTCAGGCGCGATCCGGTCGTGTTCTTCGACCTGGACGTAGGCGTAGTAAGCACCGAGTGCAACTGCCAGTAGCGCTGCAGCACTGATTGCGAGCAGGGCGCTTTTGCGGCCTTCAAAAACACGCAGGAATTCCTGTGCGTGAGCGATTCGATTCTTGCGCTCGAATTCGAGGCCGCCACGAATGGCCTGCCATTCCCGGCGTTTGAGACCACGCAGTGGTTCCGGTTTCATGCCGGCAGCGCGAGCCTTTGGCGCCGGTTGGCTGTTGAAAGGGTGGCGACCGCCGAGAAGCTGATACGCCGTGATGGCCAGCGCATACACATCGTCCGCGGGATGCGGCGGCGCACCCTGGAACATTTCCAGTGCAGCGTAAGAAGGGGTCAAGGCTCCAAGGTCACCGGCGTCGAACTGGGTCTGGCTGGACGCTGAAGCGTCGCCGGCCACCGGCGTCGCGCGGGCGATGCCGAAATCGAGGATCTTCGGGTTGAAGCCCTCATTGAGGAAAACGTTCCCGGGCTTGAAGTCCGAGTGCACGATGCCCTTGTTATGGGCATAGGCGAGACCGAGACATAAACCGCGAATGATCGATTTCACCTGGTGTCGAGGCATCCCTTGTGGATGCTGCCTGATCACCTCATCGAGGGGTTGGCCGGCCAGCTGTTCCATCGTGATGTAAACGAGATCGCCATCACGATCGAAGTCGAAGACGGTTGCGATGTTGGGATGGGCCAGCGTCTGGGCCTTGCGGGCTTCTCGCTGCAGCGCGATGACCATCCGATCATCCTGCTGCCAGGTCGCCGAGAGTGCCTTGAGCGCAACGTGCGGATCACGGTCCTGGGCTTCGACCTTGCGCCGGTCGATGGCTCTATAGACCACGCCCATCCCGCCGCGGCCGAGAATCGAGACAATTTCAAAGCGGTCCTTGACCACGTCACCGGGTACCAGTTCGGCAGTCGATCCAGTGGCTTCCACCGCGCGGCTGCGGATCGTTGCATCCGCATCAACCCGCAGAAGTGTCTTGTCAAAATCGTCGAGTTGCCTGACCGACTCTGCGTTTTCCGTCTGTTTTGTGACCTGCGTACCCATGGTTTCTGTGGATACTCCCGGGCATCCGTTGCGTCACCAAGTACTCTACAGAAGGAGCTGTCCGGTAATGGCGGGCGAATCCGAAGTACGTGAAGGACCGCACAGAGCGATGGAGAGATCGATGTCAAAGGATGGACTGACGGGAAAACTGATTGGACTGCTGACGTGGTTTTGTCTGCTGCTGCCTGGTATCGCCGCTGGAAACATTGATGTCTTCGGTAACGTGCTGATCAACGGAGGCCCCATCAATCCGGGACCGGGTGATCAGGATGCGGGACCTGCGGCTTCGGTGGTTGTTGACGAGGCGTCGATCCTGATCATCAATGGTGGATCAGTACTGACCGCCGGCACGTTGTTCGCAGCGGCGCTTTCCTCCGGTCCGGCGCTACAGATGACAGATCCTGGCTCGCGCCTCAATCTCCTCGGCAATGGTGTGCGGGTCAATTCAGGCGCCGCGGCCTCGCTGCAGTTGCTCAATGGCGCCGTACTCGATGCCGATGATCTGACCAATTGCCTTGCGCAGTGCGGGGTGATCATTGGCGAATTCGCCGGCTCAACCACGTCCCTGCAGGTCTCAGGCGTTGGCTCTCAATTATCGTCGGTGACCGACTTCGTGATCGGTCGGGCGTTCACCGATGTTGCTCTGAGCCTGATCGGAACGAGCACCGGAACGGTTGTGGTTGATGGGGGTGGCCGGATCGACTCCGGGCGAGTTCTGGTTGCGGCGGGGGTATTCAATGATCTGAGCCTGCTTTCCGCCTCTGTCGGCGTGGTTACTGTCAACGGTGCCAATTCACAATGGAATGCCAGCGAATTGGTGATTGGTGCCGGAGACGGAAGCGATGGCAGTGTGGTGGTCAGCAGCGGCGGCCGTTTCAACGTCAGCGGGGCGCTATTGATGGGCGTAACCGGATCGTCAGCTTCGCAGCTTGACATCATCGGCGTTGGTTCACGCCTCAATGCGCAGAGTGGTGTGATTTCAGCGCAGGGTAATGCGGATGTCAGCATCCAGACCGGTGGCGAGTTGTCGATTGCACGTGGGCTGATTGTTGGATCATCGGACGCGGAGGCAACGGGTCTCGTCACCGTGGATGGCAGTGGTTCAATTCTCAAGGTTGGTGATGATCTGATCGTGGGTGACGGCGCGCTGGGCTTTGGACAGATCGATCTGACCTCCGGTGGACGGTTAGAAGTGGGCGGTGCGACGGACCTGAATGCCAACGGAACGTTTATGGTGATCGGCGCACCCGCAGGCGCTGGTGCGCTGAATGTCAGCGCCAGTACGTTGATCGTCGACAATCGGGGATTGTCCGGGTTCACCCGACTTAATGTCGGCGAGGCGGGCGTCGGTGATCTGGTGCTTACCAATGGATCGACCGTGAATGTCATCAGCTCGACCAGTGGTCCGGTATTCTCCGGGATGAAGATCGGTAGTGGTTTTGGTCTCAATTCGGCGATTGGCGATGTTCTGGTTGACGCATCGACCCTGTTGATCCGTTCGCCAGGCGCGACACTGGACGTTGGTGAGGTTGAACCCAGTGCCTCGTTATCAACCTCAGGCGCCGGTTTTCTGGATGTGATCAATGGTGGCCTCGTGCGGGTTGATGGGCAAACCGGGATCGCGCAACTGCGGGTGGCGAACGGATCCAATGCCACTGGCAGTGTGACGATCAGTGGTGGCCGCCTCGAGCTGGTAGGTCTCAGTGCCAACATTTTTCTCGGCCATGACGCCAATGGCGGTGCAGGCAACGGGGACGCACAGCTTCGTGTGATCAATAACGGCCTGCTTTCTGTCGCTGGATCCTCAGCGGTGAGCACTACGGTATTCGTCGGGCTTGGTACCGGCGACGGCACTCTCGACGTTAACACCGGGGGGCGAGTGGATATCGCCGGTCAATTGCGAATCTCCACCCCGAGGCCTGGCCACGACACACAAACCGGGCTGGTGCTGATCACCGATACGGGTGTTCTCAACACGATTTCCACTGTGATTGGCAATCGTGGCATCTTGCAGGGTGACGGTCTTTTCACTGCTGAAACACTGTTCCTGCAGAGCGGTGGCACGCTTTTGTTGAACAATCTGAACGGTGTGGGCAGCCTTGTCATCGAAGGTGGTTCCCTCGTCAATTCCAGCTTCAGTATCGGACGATCGGCCGGGCAATCCCTGCAGATCATCAATGCCGGCTTGCTGAGTACCACATCCGGGCTCGATTTCGGCGCACAAACCAATACACGGGCGAATGTGTCGCTGTTCAATGGTGGCAGGATCATCACGTCAGGAGACCTGCGGCTTGGCAATGCAACGGGTGATCCCAGTGTGCTGTCGCTGCAGGTTGATGGTCGTGTTGATGTCGGCGGCAGTC
This sequence comes from Gammaproteobacteria bacterium, assembly GCA_031385325.1. Taxonomy (GTDB): domain Bacteria; phylum Pseudomonadota; class Gammaproteobacteria; order Pseudomonadales; family Azotimanducaceae; genus SYFY01. The sequence continues at coordinate 50,886 of JANNBJ010000189.1, forward strand.
TCATCGTGGCGGCGGGGAGTGCGGTGTTTGCAGGCGCAACCGGCAGCACCCTGAATGCGCAGAACGTGGTTCTCAATGGCGGCGATCTCAGCGTTGGCCCCGCCGGTGGTGTGACGATTGCGGGCACCATCGTCGTCAATAATGCCGGGCGTCTTGCCGGTGGTCGAACCACCGCTGGAGGCGTCCAGATCAATGCTGGCGGTACTCTGGCCATGTCGGATCTCACCGGTTTTGTTTCGGTGGGGCTGGATTCCGGTCGTCTGGAGGTGCCGGGCGGCCGAGTCACGGTCGGCAATCTGCAGTCCGGCGGACAGACGATATCGGCCACCGGGGCGTCGGTGGTGCAGGTTCAATTCATGAACATCGGCGCTGACCCGAATCTGCAGGGTCGGGTTCTGCTGGATGCCACGTCAACCCTGCTGGCGAGTTCCGAGGTGGTGGTGGGTGGCTCGGGCCTGCTCAGCGAACTTCGATTGTCCGGCAGTTCTTCAGCGGTGATCAATCAGCGCCTGCTGATCAATGCGAATGGACTGACCCGTGTTTCCGGCACCGGTGTGCCGGTCTTGAATACTCCGTTCATCGAAGTGCTGGGTGGAACGCTGTCGGTCAATGCAGGCATCGTTCGCGCCAATTCGATTCTGGTTGGCGCCGGCGGACTGCTCGATGCGGTGGCGTCCGTTGCGGTTCCTGATCCGCTACAGTCGGGCCTGGTGACGGTAAATGCTGGTGGATCCCTGCGGACCAATACACTCGCTGGGGTCACTTCCCTGCGGCTTGATGGTGGCAATCTGCAGCTCTTGGGCGATCTTTTGCTGACCACGTCAGGCAGTGATGTTCTGATGGCCAACGGCGCGCTCGGCGCGATCGGGGGACGGATTGACCTGCGCACCGGCACCTCCATAAACGTAACAGGCGCATCCACACGTTTGACCGCGAGTGGCAACCTGCAACTCAATGGTGGCAATCTGATTCTGGCTGGTGGTGGAACGGTGCAGGCCGGGCCGTTGACCGTTGGCGCATCCAGTTTGCTGGGTGGTACCGGGACCTTGATTTCGCCCAACGTCCTGATCGGCCCGGGCGGCACGCTGGCACCTGGCAACTCGCCCGGTACATTGAATGTTCAGGGCAATGTCAGACTTGATGGTGGGCGATTCCTGTTCGAGATAGGCGGCACTGGCGCGGGCCAGTTTGACGTGCTCAATGTCACCGGTAACCTGGACCTGGTGAGTGGGGCAGTGGAACTACTGCCGTTCAATGGTTTTCGTCCGCGCAGCGGTGAAACCTTCGACATCTTTACCGTCACCGGAACAACCAGCGTTGGGCCTGGGGTACAGCTGACCTTCAATGGCCTTGGTCCAGACTTTGAAGTCGGGTTCGTCAACAACGGGCAACTCAACGTCGGGACGCTGAAATTCCTCAACATCGATATTCAGCAGATCATTGGCCTGTCGGAAAACCAGGCCGGCATGGCGTTGTATTTCGATGATGTCTGTCCCCGCGTTGAAGGGTTGACCAATGCCTCCAGTGATGAAATGGACCTCGATCGGGTGTGTGGCAATCTGCGCAACAGCCGGAATACTCCGGAGCAGATCGCCGCAGCACTGGAAGCGATTTCGCCCGAAGAAATTCTCGGACTGGTTGATACGCTGCTGCGATTCACCACCGTTCAACATGGCAATCTGTCGCAACGATTGAGCGGGTTGCGTTCCGGTCGGATGCGGGTGGATGTCTCCGGGCTCGACATCATGACCGACAACGTGCAGATCAGCGGTGCCGATCTGCAGAGGTTTGCCGAAAATCTGATCGGTGGCGCCGCAGGCGGCACTGACGACTTTGCGAAGTGGGGATTTTTCACCGACGGCAACTTCCACTTTGGTGACAAGACGGCGGGTGAGCACGAATCCGGGTTTGATTTCGATACGGTCAACATCACCCTGGGCGCCGACTATCGGCTGAGTTCCAGTCTTTTTGTCGGTGGTGCCTTCGGGTACAACGAGATCAATGCTGACTTCGACTCTGGTGGTGGTTTGCTGATGAAGGCATCGTCCCTGTCGCTGATGGGGACATGGTTTCATGGCGAGACGTTGTATGTGGATGCCATGGCGACGTATGGATGGACCGACGCCGATACCTCGCGAATCATCCGTTATACCGACACCGGCGGCTTGCTCAGTCGTCGAGCAACCGGCCACACCGATGGCTCGCAGTTCCTGGCGAGCGTCGGCAGCGGCATGGACTTTGGCCGGGAGAAGTGGATCTACGGACCGCATGCGGGTTCGAGTTATACGGAAGTGCGTCTGGATGATTTCAATGAAGGAGGCGCGCTTGGACTCAACCTCGTCATTCCGAATCAGGTCACGCGCTCCTTCACGACAAATGCCGGTGTGCACCTGTCGTATACCGCAACGCCCGGCTGGGGTGTGTTTGTGCCGTACCTGCGAATCGACTATGTCCATGAGTTTGAAGATGCAGGTCAGGAAGCGGATGTGAGTCTGGTTGCGGATCGATTCCGGTTTGACCCGCTCGATCCGAGTCGGCCTGCAGCCGTCAGGACCGACGATGCCGACGCGGACTATTGGGCCTGGTCAGTTGGAGCCCATGCTCAGTTTGTGCATGGTTTTTCCGCGTTTCTGAACTACAAGGGCACTCAAGGTATCAAGGATCTCGACCTTGGTGAGATCACGGTAGGTCTCAGATTTGAGCGAGGCTTCTAGCAGCCTGTCGGACTTGAGCGATCGTAGCGAGGGCGTCGAGAGCCGTGAAAACGCTGGGAGGCGCGCACCGCTCAGATCAACTGACCAGCGCCTGGTAAACCCGCGTACGCAACTCCCGACGGATCGGATAGGTGGACGACGGCATGAGCTGGGTCCAGAACACCACGTAGAGGTCTTCGAGTGGATCGATCCAGAAAAAAGTGCTGGCCGCGCCGCCCCAATGATGTTCACCCGGTGAGGCAATGATGCTTGCCTTGACGGGATCGAGTACGACTGCGAAGCCCAGACCGAAGCCGATGCCTTCGTAACTGGTCTCACTCCAGGTGGGTTGACCCATGGCGGCCATGTCACGGTTTTCGGGCAGCTGATTGGTGCGCATGTAGGCGACGGTCTTCCGGCTGAGCAGGCGCTGACCTTCGAGTTCACCACCGTCCAAGAGCATCTGGCAGAACCGACCATAGTCCGTGAGTGTGCCTGTCAGACCACCGCCGCCGGAGAAGTGCGTGGTGGGTGCAAGATATCGACTGGTGGCAGCGGCTTCCTGGAGCTTGAGTCCGCGGCGTGCAGGTGCATCCTGTGCCGGGGTCGTGCGCGCCGCTGCGATGCTTGCCATACCACCACCGGTGGCGACGTTGTAACAGGCCGCCAGACGATGTGCATTCTCGGGCCGGACATGAAAGCCGGTATCCCGCATGCGCAGTGGTCCGAGGATCTTCTCATCGAAGAAGGCTTGCAGTGTCTTGCCGGACCACACTTCAACGAGACGCCCAAGCACATCGGTTGAAACTGAATAGTTCCATGCGGACCCGGGCTGACAAATCAGCGGCAACGCCGCGACTTTGCGCACCCAGTCCGCGAGCGTTGCGCCCGTTTGCGGGAGTTCGGTTTCTGCTTCCCGATAGGCTTTGTCAACGACATTGGACTGCATGAATCCATAGGTGAGGCCGGACGTGTGTGTCATCAGGTGGCGAACGGTCATGGGCGTCGTCGGGGCTACCAGATCGCTGATGGACCCGCCGGTCCAGACCCTGGTTGAACGAAACTCGGGCAGGAATTTGGCAACCGGGTCATCGAGAAAAAAATGGCCTTCTTCGTAACACATCATGGCTGCGACGGTAGTGACTGCCTTGGTCATCGAATAGAGCCGCACAATGGTGTCGGTGGTGAACGGTTTACCGGTACTGAGTTCAGCCAGGCCTGCGGCTTCGCAGAACACCGGCACACCGTGCCGGGCCACCAGAACGCTGGCGCCCGCCAGTTTGTCGCCGCTGACTTGTTCGTTCAGCCAGTCACGCAGTCGTTGCAGGCGTTCCGGGCTGAAGCCGGCAGCGGTTGGGTTGACGAAGTCGATGGTCATGGAGAATTCCTCACAGTCAGTCCATCGCGAACCCGCGCGAAGCGTGGGTGGCGAAACGGTTTGCCGGGCTCAAGATCACGAATGTCAGCGTAAAACGGTCCTGCCGCGCCAGGCCGAACAGCGGAGAAACAGTGTTCGCCGAAGTAGCGCAAGGTCAACGTGCGACGTTCGGTGATCGTTTTGTCCACAGCGCCGCCACCGTGCAGGGTTGAGGTGTGAAAGGCAATGACGTCGCCCGGCTTGGTCGCCCAGGAGACAATGTCGAAGTGGCTTCGATCAGCCTCGATGTCTGGCAGCGTCGGCAGGGTCGGCGACGGAAAAATCGGCAGGGTTGGATCAACGGGATCAAATCGGGTCGTATTGAAGAGCGTGCCTCGATGCGAGCCGCGCACAAATTCCAGACCATAGCCTGGCGGCAGCGATTCGAAGGAAATCCAGAAGGCGATGAGGTGTTCGCCTTCCACGGCCAGGTACGACGTGTCCTGATGCCAGGGAGTACGGCCTGCCGAACCCTGTTTGCGGAACACCTGCTCATACATGTACCAGACCGGCGATCCAGCCCAGAGTTGTGAGGCCACATCCGGTAACGGTGTGGTGTGGATGATCCTGTCATACGCCGCAGGCGAATCAGGGTTGCACAGATCCTGGAACGCGCCCTTGGCGCCGGGCAACAAACCACTCGCCAGAGGCCCCGGGTGTTCAACGCTCCAGCGCCATGCGTCGAAACAGGCCGCGAGTTGATCCTGGTCCAGCAGATTTTCGAGTAGCAGCACGCCGTCCTGCCTGAACCCTTGTATCTGTTCTTCAGTGAGTGTGTTCATGGTGATGCCCGAGCAGGAGGTGGGATCGCAGGTGGTGTAATCGTCAGTGCAATCAGATTGGCGATGACCACCGATGTCAACATGATGGTCATGACCGGCCGCAGCGTGCCGTCGTGCAGGGTGGCCGCCAGCGCGCCCAACAATCCACCGAACACAAAGCTGGAAGTTGCCATCAGTGACGAGGCACTGCCCGCCAGCCGATCGAACATCGGCAGATACAGCGCGTTGACCGAAGGTCCGATCATGCCTGCCGTGCCAATGCCCAGCGCGAGCAGTGGCGTGAACATGGAAGTGGTCGGGTTGGTCAGATACACCAGCAAGGTCACGGCGGAGATGGCCAGCACCTGTATGGACCGCCCAACGCGAAACAGCGTAAATGACGCAACCCTGCCGACCAGCCGTGATGTGGTCAGGGAGAAAACCATCATGACGACGACGTTGGCGCCGAAGTAGAAGACAAATTGATTGGCGCCGACATCAAAGTATTCGAGATAGATGAAGGCGGAATTGGTAATGAAAACCATCATCACCGAAGTGATCAGGCCCTGGGTGAAGATGTATCTCAGGGGCAGCAGACGACCATCCACCCGCATTCGCAGCACTGCAGCGTATTGGGGCAGGATCGAAGCAAGACTGATCTTGTGTCCGGGATTCTTGACGGTTTCGCCGATGGCCGGAAACGCCAGGGCCACGAGCACTGCATACAGCGCCAGAAAAATGAAGATCGACTGCCAGCCGACGTGTAACAAAGCCGCACCAATGGCCGGTGCGAACAGCGGTGCACCGAGCAGGATGAGCATCACCAGTGGATATCGCTTGGCGGCTTCTGCGGGCGGATAGCTGTCGCGAATCATCGCCATGGCCACCACCGTTGCGAAGCCGCCGCCGATTGCCTGAATGGCGCGCAGGATCTGCACCATGCCGATGCTGTGTGCCAGTGCGATCAGGACCGAGCAGATCGCAAGCACAGCAAGCCCGGCAATCGCCACTCGCATGCGTCCGATCTGGTCGGAGATCGGCCCACCAAAAACCTGACCGATGGCATAACCGATCAAAAAGCTGCTGACCGTGACGTTGACACCCACGATATCCGTCCCGAGCGATCTGGCCATGGTCGGCAGCGCCGGCAGATAGGCGTCGATGGCGAGTGGACCGATTCCGATCAATGCAGCAACGAAGCCCACCAGATAACGGTGTGGCGCCTTGATCGGCAAGCTGGTCTGGTTCATGAGGTCTGGGTCACGACAGGAGTTTCAACGCGGATCGATGACGGCAAAACAGCAACGCATCTCCTGCACGAACAGATCCGGTTGTTCAAACGCGGCGAAATGGCCGCCCTTGTCGAGTTGATTCCAATAGACGATGTTGCGATATCGTTCTGCCGCCCATGAGCGCGGTGTTGGCACGATCTCCTGGGGGAAGATGCTGCAGCCGGTGGGCAGTTTTACGGTGTTGTCCTGGCCTGCTCCAAAGGCGCGACCAAAACTCTCCCAGTACAACCGGCCGGATGAAGCGCCCGAGTTGGTCAGCCAGTACAGCATGATGTTGTCGAGCAGTTCGTCACGGCTGAGGACGTTTTCCGGGTGGCCTGAACAGTCTGTCCAGCGCCAGTACTTTTCCAGTATCCACATGGCCTGTCCAACCGGTGAATCCGCCAGTTCATAACCGACCGTCTGCGGCCTTGTTGCCTGCTGCCTGGAATATCCGGAGTCCCAGTCCTGGTAATCCTTGGCCCGTGCGAGCGCGTGTTTGTCTTCGGCGGTCGGATTTTTCAGTGCGTCCTTGGTAGCACGGGCGTTGGGCATGTTGACGTGGATACCCTTGCATCGGCCAAGATTCTGCATGCCGATGGCGGTGGTGACAGCCGAGCCCCAATCACCGCCCTGGGCGAAGTAGCTTGCATAACCGAGCCGCTGCATCAGCTGATCCCAGGCGGTGGCAATGTGATCAACACCCCAGCCTGTCGTCACCGGTTTGGCGGAAAAACCGTAACCCGGCAGCGATGGACACACCACATGAAACGCATCAGTCGCCTTGCCACCGTGTTCTTCCGGATGGGTCAGTGGCCGGATGACTTTGACAAATTCCACCACGGATCCTGGCCAGCCGTGGGTGATGACGATGGGGCGAGCCTGTGCATGCGGGCTGCGGGCGTGAATGAAGTGGATGTCGAGCCCGTCGATGGTGGTCACAAACTGATCAAAGGTATTGAGCCGCGCTTCCCGCGCACGCCAGTCGTACCCGGTTGCCCAGTAGCGACAGAATTCCTTCGCATACGTGAGCGGCACACCTTGAGTCCAGTCATCCGGCGTTTCACGCTCTGCCCAGCGGGTGTCGTTCAGCCGTTGGCGAAGATCGTCCAGATCAGCCTGGGGGATCGCGATGCGAAAGGGTCGAACGTCGGTCATGGACTGCCCAGGTGGAAGGATTGAGCGGCTGATTATGGGGGGGCGAACGGGGGTCTGGCCATCGCTTGATTCAAGGCCGGGATGACCGGGTGACGGTTATGGGACCGGGGTTGTCTGCAGGTTGCGCAGCAGCTTCCGGAGTTCAGGGCGACAGCTGCCGCAGTTGGTGCCAGCCCTGGTGTGGTGTCCGAGTTCACCAACATCACTGGCAAGACCCTCTTCAATCGCTCGCGCGAGCGTGTTTCGACCGACCCCAAAACAGCTGCAGACAATCGGACCTGCGTCGGTGCCGGGGTCGCTCAACACGCCAGCGAGCAGACGATGGGCCCGTCCTGTTTCGATCGTGGTGCTCATCAGTGCTGCCATTTCCGTCACCGAGGGTAACGAGCGGGTCGACGGACCGACAAAGGCCAGGGCGATGACACGCGATTGTGCATACCACATCCAGGCTTGATGGCCGGAGTGTTCATCGGCGTATCGCGCGCTCATCACGTCAGGACCCAACTGTGTGTTGACGGCTTCCCTGAAAGCCTGTGGTGAGCCGCGTCCTGCAAGTTTCCAGCGATAACCCTCGGGACCACGGGCGCGAGTGGCATGAACCAGTGTCCGGTCGTGAGGAAGTTCGTTCCCGCCCATGAATACACCTTGCCAGTCGACCAGGCTGCGAGTGATACGGACAGGCGTGTGTTTGAATTCGGGCTGGCCGGAGATCGGATCCACTGCCGGCTTGACCAGTCCATCAACAGCGCCACTGAGTGAAGTTGTTCTCGACCAGTGCATGGGCAGAAAGACGTCTCCCTCGCGCACTTCGTCGCTGATGACAACTCGCGCGATGCCGGTTCCCCAGGCGCTGGTGATGTCCGCCAGATCCGCTTCTTCCACGCCCAGTCTCGTGGCATCGACGGGATGCATGGCCAACACCGGTTCGTCGATGTGCTGTGACAGCGTTGGTGATCGTCCGGTTCGTGTCAGTGTGTGCCAATGGTCGCGAATACGGCCGGTGAGCAGCGCCATCTCGCCGGCAGCTAACGTATTGGCTGGGCCGCGTGGGGTGATCGGAACGAGATGCGCGCGACCATCGGCGTGGTAGAACCGACCGTCGCCGAGCAGTCGAGGGGTACCGATGGGTGCCTCTGCAAGATCTGCAAGACTCGGGCGCGTTTGTGCGCTGTCCTCATCAAGAGGAATCGGCCATTGCACGGGCTTGAGTGTGTCGTATGAAGGAACACCGCCGCGCAGCAGTCCGGCGAGGTTCAACGCCCTGGCGCCATTGTTCTCGAAGTTTGTCAGTGCTGCGTATTCCAGGAAAATTTCAGCGGCAGACTGGAAGGGAAATGCCTGCGCAAATCCCATGCGTCTGGCCACTTCGGTAATGATCCACCAGTCGGCTCGCGCGAGTCCTGCGCTCGCAAGAAAGGCGCGCTGACGAGAGATACGCCGCTCCGAGTTCGTGACAGTGCCGTCCTTTTCTCCCCATCCGGTTGCCGGCAGACGAACATGGGCAAAGTCGAGCGTATCGGTCCGGGCGACGCAGTCTGAGACGATGACGAGCGGGCAATTGGCCAGCGCTTCGCGCACGGCATTGGCATCGGGCATGCTGGCGGCTGGATTGGTGGCCATCACCCAGACCGCCTTGATGGACCCGTTCCGCACAGCCTCGAACATGTCGACAGCCTTGAGGCCCGGCTGCCGAGCGATCTCAGGCGCGTTCCAGAATCGTCCGACACGATCGGCCTGATCAAAGTCCATGTGCGCCGCCAGTGTATTGGCGAGGCCTCCCACTTCTCGGCCGCCCATGGCGTTGGGCTGTCCGGTGATCGAAAACGCGCCTGCGCCTTCCCTGCCCAGGCGATTGGTTGCCAGATGGCAATTGATGATCGCGTTACCTTTGTCGACGCCGCTGCTCGACTGATTGATGCCCTGGGAGAAAATCGTCAGCACTTTCGCGGTTTGTGCAAAGCGCTCGAAAAATGTCTGTACCTGCAGTTCGGTGAGTCCACACCGTTTTGCTGTGCTCCGGCTATCCGGCGTATCGTTCTGCGCCAGAGCGATCGCGTCACTGAGGCCGTGGTGCGCAGGCAATGTGTCAGACGAAATGAAACCGTGTCCGGATAGATGAGCCAGCAGTCCATTCCACAGCCACGCATCCGTGCCAGGTTGTATTGGCAGATGTTGATCAGCGTCCTCGCAGGTTGCCGTTCGCCGCGGATCGATGACGATGATCTGTGTGCCGTGATCCGCCCTGGCAGCCGTCAGCCGCTGGTAGAGCACCGGATGGCACCAGGCGAAGTTCGAGCCGACAAGAATGACCAGATCGGCCAGTTCGATGTCGGCATAACAGTTGGCCACGATGTCTTCGCCGAAGGCGCGCTTGTGAGCGGCGACGGCGGATGACATGCAGAGCCGTGAGTTCGTATCGATGTTGGCGCTACCGATGAAACCCTTCATGAGCTTGTTGGCGACGTAATAGTCTTCGGTCAGCAGTTGCCCGGAGACGTAAAACGCGATGGCGTCCGGTCCGTGTTCATCGCGAATTCTGGCCAGTGAAGTTGCCACATGCTCCAGTGCTTCGTCCCAATCGGCGGACCGCCCGAGAATACTTGGCTGGAGCAGCCGTTCATCCGTGCCAATCGTCTCGAGCAGGCGAGTGCCCTTGCTGCACAGCCGGCCAAAGTTGGCGGGATGATCCGGATCACCACGCAATTGCAGACCATCGGTCACTGAATGTTCGATCAGCACTCCGCAACCCACGCCGCAATACGGGCACGTCGTGTGCACGGCAGAGCCAGTGCGCACGATGATTTCCGGAGCGTAATCAGTAACAGTCACGAAGGTATCTTCCGTCGGCCGCCATCTGGCGAACGTAGGCTTCAGCGTCATCTGGGCTGCAACCACCGTGTTCTTCGATCAACGCGAGTAACGCGGTGTGGACATCAACAGCCATTCTTGAGGCATCACCGCAGACGGCGAGGACAGCGCCACTGTCGATCCATTGCCATAACCGTGCGGACTGCTCCTGCATGCGGTGTTGAACGTAGACCTTCATGTCAGTGTCCCGGGAAAACGCGAGATCCATCGCGGCGAGTGAACCTTCGTCCACGTAACGCTGCAAACGCTCTTCATAGAGATAGTCGGAGCGACGGCGAGGATTACCAAAGAACAGCCAGTTCTGGCCACGGTGACCACGTGCGCGACGTTCGTCGATGAAGGAGAGAAACGGTGCGACACCGGTTCCAGGGCCGATCATGATCAGATCGCGATCCCCGTCCGGCAGTCGGAAGCCAGGATTGGAATGGATGAAGACCGGCACCTTGGCGCCGTCCCGAAGTCGTTCAGTGAGGCAGCTGGAGGCGACACCGTTGCGTTGCCGGTTACCTCGCTGATAGCTGACGAGGCCGACCACCAGATGGGTTTCCAGAGGATGCAGGCTCGGTGCCGAAGAGATGGAATACAGGCGAGGCTGCAGGGGCAACGCCGTTTTCTGAAATGACGCCAGATCAAGCGTGATCGCCGGAAATCGCTCGAGCAGTTCAAGCACGTCGCAGCCCCGTTCCGGCCCCTGCGCGGCCAGAATCGCCAGAACTGCCTGGTCGCTGCCCGACGCACTGCGGCCCAGCAGTTCGAGCAGGGCATCACTGGATTCGTTGAGATCCAGTTGTGTGGTCAGCAACTCGCGTGCGCTGATGGCCCGGCCTTGATGGTTCATGAGGTCGTCTGGATGCGCGTCGAGTCGAGCCAGCATGCGTGTCACCAGGAAAGGTTCGTTGGCGACCATGACCCCCAGCGCGTCACCCGCCGCGTAACCCCCATGTTCAGTGGTCAATTCAAAAGCGACTTCACTGGTGACACGATCGGAGCTTGCACGGGTCAGTCTGGCCCGGCGTCTAAAAGTGGCGATGACAGGATTGTCACGCGACGAGCCAGTCTTTTCGGTGACAGTGTCCGGTCTGGTGATGGTCCGCGGCGTTGTGGAAGCCGCTGGCGCGTCATCGGCCTCTACCAATAGCAGTTTGATGAGTCTTCGGGTTTCGCGACCACCAGGCACACACCGTGTGGTATCGGTTTCGCGGTTGTCATTCAAGGCGGCTGCATAGTCCTTGCAGTCATATCCGCACTGACCACAGTCCTGCTGACCCATGGCTGCGTAGAGACGCTCGCGCCGGAGGCGTCCCTCGGCCAGTTTCATGCGTTCTTCGATCGGCAGAGTCATGTCGTGCCACGGAGCGGTTTCGGTAGTAGCTGTATCGGTGCGTGATAGTGCGCCGTTGTGACCCTGCGCCATGGAACCTGCGAGACAATCTGCCAACAGTTGACTCAGCCAGGTTCGCTGTTCTGCTGTGAACGGCGCAGTGTCGGGCAAGAGCATCACGATACGACGCCTGCACTGGAAAGGCTGGG
>JANNBJ010000190.1:0-42244 GCA_031385325.1 Gammaproteobacteria bacterium
ATTCATGAATGACCTGCTGCGGACGCCGATAGCAGCGAAAACACTCGGCGTGCTCCCTCCGCGTGCTCGACGTGCTGTCAAGCACGCCTGTGCGCGCTCCGGTCCGCGCCACCCAGTCTTTTCGTTAACCTCGACGCCCTCGCTACGTTCCTTCATGAATAATGCGGGCTGGGTCCATGTCGACGCGTTGGCGCTCAGTGGTGCTTGTCGTGTTTCTGTCGATCATCCCCGCCGCGCTCACTCCTGTTCTTGTGCTGCTCTTTTCTGCTCTTGTCTTTGTCGTCCCGAGAATCGTTATCGATCTGATTGGAGTGTTGTTCATTCTGCCGTCTGGCATCGGTCGAGCGATCTCTTGCGAGGTGTTCGCGAACGATCTGCTCGCGTGGCTGGTAGTGGTAGTTCTGATCACGCAGTTCACGCTGCCGATCTGTCGATGGGTATCGATCACCCGAATACTCGCGCTGAAAATCTGGCAATGGAGGGCGCTTTGGATAGCTCTTTCGATCCCGGCGATCCCAACCCTTGCGCCGTTCGTGCCACGTGCTTCCCCAATGATCGTCCCAGCGTGGTGGGGCATCCGCATGCCAGCCGCGAAAGTATCGGGGTGCATGGCGGTAGTAGCGAACCGGGATACGCAGTATGAAAACGGGAACCGCGTACCGATCGACGCTTGCCCATGGGCCGTTGTACCAGGAACTGGCATACCAGTCGTCTGCCTCGTAGACCCAATACAAGCCATCGTAAAAAAAATAGTTCGATTGCAAATGCGGTGCGTAGTAGACCGGATAATCGGGAATGGCAATCAATTCGGGATAGGCCTGTACCCCGAGGTTGATCTGCAGCACAGGCAGTCCAATGTTTACCCTAACATCCGCTGCTGCTTTGGAAGTAGCCATGCAACCGAGTAGCAGTGTCAGAAGCAGGATCAGTGATGGTTTCATCTTGCTTGCCCAGTTGGACGGCTTCGCGATCTTCATTGAGGATGTATCCACTGCAGCTTCGTCGACGGTTGAGTCTTCATTCACAAGTGTGTGTGAACAGCTATCGGCTCTCTGTGCGCCAAGTCACTCTGGATCCTGTTCGACACTCCTCACGCAGTAAGTCATGTCCCGACTGAATGGTCACTGACTGGGCCGGCTCTTAGAGTCGGTGACGTGGCTGGCTAGTCGTCGGGCATGAGTTGACCCGTAGTGCCAGGCACAGCCAGGTAAAGAATGAGTTTCCCGACGAGAACTAACCCGATGGGATGCTAGCGCAGACAACCTGAGCAAGACGGGAACCATGACACGAGCGTTTGGAACATTTCCGGAATTTCGACACCCTTATGAAGCAACTCCGATTCATCCCGAGGGGAGCACCACGGTGCGGTATCAGGGAAAGAGCGTCACGCTGTCTGAAACCGGCAATGGCGACGGTTTGCTCATCCGTCCGGATGACTTCACTCGCCTGAATGGCTTCGAGTTGAAACCAGAAGGCGTTTGTTTTCGAGACATCTGCATACCGATGAAAGATGACTTGCTCGTGGAGCGAGACGGTAAACAATGGTTCGACCTGGCGGCGTTCGCCGACTTGCTCGGGCAGCCTTATGTGGCCGACAGGGAATCCCGCGTATGGAGTATTGCCGAGATCCCGGCGAAGCGTGAAGGCATGGTGGTCAATGCCATGGCACCGGAATTCGAAGTCATTGACCGTCAGGGTAAAGTGGTCAGGATGGCCGATTTCAAAGGCAAAAAGGCTTTGGTCGTGACATGGTCGTCGTGGTGAGGCTGCCTGCTTGACGTGCCGGTGTGGCAACGTGTTTACGAAGACATCAGCGACCCCAACTTTGTCCTGATCTGCGTTGCCGAAGACGTTGCCGAAGACACCGGCGGCGAAGCAGTGGCAGGGCCGATTTTTGATGCGCGAGCCCAACCTGCGTGCAGGTGGTAGATGAAGACCATCTGATCAGCAGCGTGTTCAATTTTGTGATCATGCCATCAGCGGCCTGGATCGATGAAGAGGGCAAGATCGTTGAAATTGACGAAGGTACCTATTCCAAAACCCATCAATTTGGCGAGGGTGAACAAGCGATTTCGTTTGGAAACGACGTTTATTCACCGACACTGAAAGACTGGGTAGCGAAGGGGGCCGATAGCGTGTATGTGCAGTCCGCAACGACGGTCACGGGAAACATCCGCGCGCTTGGGTTCGCTCAACAGAAAGCCGATGCAGCCTTTCGACTCGCCAATTTATTCCGGGCCTACGGGGCGAAAGACAAGGCAGAGCAGTACTGGGAGCTGGCCCGGTCGCTGAATCCGGACAGCATCAACTTCTGTCGTCAGAATCTCACCCTTTCAGAGGAGGGGTCAGGCGGCGAAACTTTCAGGAAGCTGAGAGGGGAATACATAGCCCAGGGTAAGGACTACTATCGGCCGCTGGAGCTCAATGTGGCAGAGGGCTAACTGATCTAACCCATCCATGGAGGGGACGCCAAAATTGTTGAACCTTTTTTGGTCCACAGGTGTGAACCATTGTGAGGCCGGAAGACCGTGAAGGTGTTGCCGTCGACAGCCAGACCCTACAAGCAGACGCCGGTGTTCGATGAAACTACCGTGCCGGTCGGATTGCTGAACAGCCACAGTACAAAAGAAGGCGTATGGGCAAAAGTTATCGTCATTGAAGGTGAGCTGACTTATCGCATTCTCGATCCTATCGTCGAGGAAGTCATACTGACCCCAGAGTGTTTTGGTGTTGTCGAACCGACGGTCAAGCACGAGATTGTCCCTACGCAGCGCGTTAGGTTCTACGTTGAGTTTTTCCGAGTGTGGAATGAACCAGCCACGTAGCGCATAAACCAATTCGACTCTTTGCTACCGATACTCGAGCTACTGAACTCAGTTCTCAAACGGCTGCTTTCGCCGGATCAGTGCCGCCTTAGATTGCTGGTGGCGAAATCAGACTCGTAGCTGCGTAGGCTGGTGTACATGGGAGTCAGGTGGGGTCAGACCCGCCGAATTGTCTTGTTAGTGAAAGCACGTAGTAGCAGCAACTGCAGGGTGGACGGATGATATGCCAGCCTGGTGGGGTGGGTGCGGTTCAACTGTGAAGGGGGCGGTTGGCCGTCGGTGTTGTGGTTCGCTGATTACAACAAGACAGGGAAAAAACATGCTTGAAACGATTATCGTGGTGCTGGTTGTGTTTTAGCTTCTCGGCTTGGTTACTTCGTACACGATGGGTGGGCTACCAGACGGCCACGCAATGTCGCAGTACTTGCACCAAGCGCACGGGGCAGCTGCCACTGCAACCGAGGTTGTTTCCGCCCCCACATCGTCATCGGCAGCGTCGGCCGGCGGTCCGGTGCGTTGCTTGAGAATCGCCCGGCCAATGCGGCCTCCCTGGTGGACGACCTGACACAGGCCGAGGCGACGCGGGCGCGCAGCTCCGGGACGCTGGAATCCTGGAGCCTGGATCAGATCGGGATGCAGCACTACGACCGACAAACGCCAGCGGAGTATGCCGAGGCCCATGCGCTGTTCAAGCGTGCCGTCGAACTCGACCCGCAATTCCCGACGGCAAAGGAAGGGCGTCTGTCTCTTCTATCCTCGACATCCCTTCTCAGCTGTGTTCCGAACTTCCCCTTTCGCTCAATCGCTTGTCGCTCAACCTCCATCTTCCGCACCAACACGCAGGATTATCAACCCTCACCTCGCTACGCTCACGAAGTGAACTTGCCTGGCTTGCGATTCTGGCCGTTGACGCTCTGGCCCCACCTGGTGATCTACGTCGAGCCTCCAGAGCACATTCATGTCTGGCGTGTGCTGCTCGGTTAGCGCCGCAGTGAGGATAGATTCAGACGCCCCCTTCTTGACTCGAGAGCTGCAATTATCAACGGGTACCTCAGGTGCTCAATCGACTACGTATGCACTCAGGGGGCGTATATGAATGTTGTATGTGTCAGGATCAATGTCGACGACGTTAAGACATGTGCGGCAAGTTCCGAAGCGGAAGACCGCTAGAATTCTGCAAGAACATCCAGCGCGGCAGAAAGACTCTTCACCCCATGCACCGCCATCCCCGTTATCACCTCGCGCGGGCGATTGCCAAACGGCACGATGGCGCGTTTGAAGCCATGTTTGGCGGCTTCACGCATACGCTCCTGCCCATTCACAACCGGGCGTATTTCGCCGGTCAGTCCGAGTTCGCCAAAAACGATAAGGTCGCGTGGTAACTGGCGATTCCGAAGCGAGGACAACACCGCCAATATCGCTGCAAGATCAGCACCGGTTTCGGTAATGCGCACCCCACCGACAACGTTGACGAAAACATCCTGATCCGCCAACGCAACTCCACAATGTCGATGCAGTACTGCCAGGTGCATGGCCAGACGCTGCTGATCAAGACCCACTCCCACCCGTTTCCCATAACCACCCTGCACCTCATCGACCAGCGCCTGTATTTCTACCAGCAATGGTCGAGTGCCTTCCCAGGTCACTGTCGCAACGCTGCCGGGTGCATCAAGTTCACCGCGTTGCAGGAAAATCGCTGACGGATTGGCCACTTCCTTCATACCCAGTTCGGTCATCGCGAAGATGCCGAGTTCATTGACTGCGCCGAAACGGTTCTTGTGACTGCGCAGCGTGCGATAGCGCGCACCAGCCGGACTATCAAGCATGAGAAAAGCATCGATCATGTGTTCGAGCACCTTCGGCCCCGCCAGGCTGCCTTCCTTGGTGACATGGCCAACCAAGATGAAGATGGTGCCGGTTCGTTTGGCAAGTCGAGTGAAATACGCAGCCGTTTCGCGCACTTGCGTGACGCTACCGGGTGTTGAATCGACACTGGACAACTGCATCACCTGGATCGAATCGAGAATGACGAGGTCCGGCCGACGCTGCTCGATCTCCGCAGCTATGGTTTCGGCAATCGTTTCCGCGGCCACAACAAGTTCGTCCACGGGCAGACGCAGTCGATGTGCGCGCATCGCCAGTTGGGTCAGGGATTCTTCACCGGTGACGTAGAGCACCTTGTGTGTGCGTGCGAGCATCGTCGCAACTTGCAGTAGCAACGTGCTCTTGCCCGCTCCAGGGTCACCACCAATCAGGATCATGGAGCCGGGTACAAGACCACCGCCCAACACCCGATCCAGTTCACCGAGGCCCGTGGCGATTCGTTCCACTTCCTCGGCTTTGACGTCTGCCAGACGCTTTACTTCACTCGCAGCACCAGCAAACCCGCGGACCGGCTCGGCAATCGGGCCAATGTTGACGCGTGACAAGGTGTTCCACGCTTCACAGGCATTGCACTGGCCCTGCCACTTTGCGTGTTCAGAACCACACTCACCACAGACAAACGCGCTGCGCGCCTTTTTGGCGACCATCAGCTGTACCCGCGATAAACATCGCTGGCCAGATTCTCAAACTTCGTCAACGAGCCATTGAACGCAAGTCGAATCGTACCAATCGGCCCATTACGCTGTTTACCGATGATGATCTCGGCGGTTCCCTTGTCTGCGGAGGCATCGTTATAAACTTCATCACGATAGATGAAGAGGATGAGGTCGGCGTCCTGTTCGATAGCGCCTGATTCACGCAGGTCAGACATCATCGGCCGTTTGTCGGCCCGATTCTCCAGACTGCGGTTGAGCTGCGACAAGGCAATCACCGGACAATTCAGTTCTTTGGCGATGGACTTGAGCGAACGGGAAATTTCAGAAATTTCGTTCACGCGGTTTTCTGCTTCCTGTGCAGTGCGCATGAGCTGCAGATAGTCGACGACGATCATGCCGATGCCGTGTTTGGCCTGACGCGCAATGCGGCGAGCCCGCGAACGCAACTCGTTAGGGGTCATCGACGGTGTGTCGTCGATGTACAGCTCCTTGTCCTTGAGCTGTGCGACCGCGCCAGTGAATCGCGACCAGTCTTCGTCCTTGAGTTTGCCTGTGCGCAATCGGGAAAAATCGATACGACCCAGTGATGCCAGCATGCGCATCACCAACTGTTCGGCGGGCATTTCCATACTGAACACCACCACTGCGCCTTGGCTGGCCATGGCAGCGTGTTCGGCAAGATTCATCGCAAAGGACGTCTTGCCCATGGAAGGACGGCCGGCAACGATGACGAGGTCGGCTTTCTGCAATCCCGCAGTTTCGGTATCCAGGTCATCAAAACCGGTGGAGATCCCGGTGAGATGACTCTTTGATTCGAATAGCTCGTTCACACGCTTGACCGCTCGAACCAGGAGATCGGTAACTTTCTCCGGCCCACCTTCTCGCAATCGTCCCTCGGAAATTCGAAACACGGCCTGCTCGGCAAAGTCGAGCAGCGTTCCGGTGTCCTTGCCTTGTGGCGCAAACGCCATCTCGGCAATCTGGTTCGCCGCCGCAATCATCTGCCGCAGTGTTGATCGTTCGCGCACGATACGGGCATACGCCAGGATATTCGAAGCACCTGGTGTGCCATCCAGAACTTCGCCGAGGTAGGTCAGTCCCCCAGCCCGCTCCAGCATGCCGG
This sequence comes from Gammaproteobacteria bacterium, assembly GCA_031385325.1. GTDB lineage: Bacteria > Pseudomonadota > Gammaproteobacteria > Pseudomonadales > Azotimanducaceae > SYFY01. Next base: position 6,489 of record JANNBJ010000190.1, read on the forward strand.
TTGACTGCAACTTTTCAGACACGGTGACCGCATCCAGCGGTTCGTCTTCGTCGGCCAGTGCTTTCATGGCTTCGAAAATGAGCTGGTGCTGGGGCCGATAGAAGTCCACGGATTGGCAGATTTCAACCACATCAAACCAGCGTTCGTTCGAGAGCATCAATCCACCCAGTACCGAGGTTTCGGCTTCCACGGAGTGGGGTGGCACCTTCAGCGAAGAAGCACTGAAAATGCGTTGTGGCCCTGCGGCTATGGGTTGCTCGGACATGCGGACGAATCGACTGGACGGCTGGATAAATTACGCGGGATGAACATCAGTTGAAAGACGTTCTGGCGCTGAATCGGTGAAATCGACCGGGATGAACGACCCGATGCTGCAGTTCACAGCATCGAGTCATGAGGGGAGGGCTTATTCGCCCGCGACAATGACCTTCACGGTGGCCGTGATGTCCGAGTGCAACTGAATGGCGATATCGTATTCACCCACCACACGGATCACGCCTGATGGCATGCGCACTTCGGACTTGCGAACTTCGTGTCCGATCGCGGTGAGTGAGTCGGCCACTTCACCGGTTCCAACCGACCCGAAGAGGCGACCTTCGTCGCCAACCTTCGCGAATATCGTGACCGCAACGCCGGCGAGGCCAGTCGCTCGACCACGCGCCGCACTCATCTTGTCGTCCGCAGCGCGTTCCAGCTCTGCACGTCGACCCTCGAAAAGATCGCGGTTTTCCGGAGTTGCGCGCACTGCCAGGTGCTGCGGCAACAGATAGTTTCGTGCGTAACCGGGTTTGACGTTGACCTCGTCACCAAGGGTACCAAGGTTGGTTACAGGCTCCAGCAGAATCACATGAACCATGACTGCTCCTTACTTGTGCTGATCGGTGTAGGGGAGCAGAGCCAGGAAGCGCGCCCGATTGATCTCGTTGGTCAACTTGCGCTGAAACTTCGCGGACGCGCCGGAGATGCGAGCCGGTACGATCTTGCCCGTTTCACCAATGAATTGGCGCAGGAAATCGAGATCCTTGTAGTCCGCTTCTTCAGACTGAATATTGACTTCGCCCTGACGACGACGACGGAAACGGCTCATTCTGCACTCTCCTGCGCGGTATCTTCGACAGCGTTCTCTACACGACCAGCGTCGTCATCGTTGCTGCCTTCGCGACGTCGCGAGGCAACGTCTTCTTCACGGCGTCGATCACGCTCACGTTCTTTTTCCTGGTCACGCAGTTCTTCTTCGAAAATCTTCGACTGACCGGTTTCTGCCTGCTTGCGGCGAATCATCAGATGGCGGATCACCGCATCATTGAAACGAAATGAGCTTTCGAGTTCATCGAGCGTCGGCTTGTCGACTTCGATGTTCATCATCACGTAGTGCGCCTTGTGAATCTTGGCGATGATGAAGGTGAGCTGGCGTCGGCCCCAGTCTTCGATTCGGTGAACCTTGCCACCGCCCCGCTCGATGAGGGATTGGTAACGCTCGACCATTCCTGGCACCTGATCGCTCTGATCAGGATGCACGAGGAAAACAATCTCGTAATGACGCATTGCGTCTCCTTTTGGTGTGCCCGCCGAGTCTGACATTCGGCATCGCGCCCCCGCAGAGAGTCCCAAAACTGGAACCGATGATGCGTGGGGCAAGGTTGAAGGGCCGCGAATTCTAGAGAGGTGCCTGCGCACTGGCAAGCCTGTCGATCAGCCTATTTGACCGATGTCCGCTGCCGGACCACCTCGAACAGCAGAATTCCGGCAGCTACCGACACATTCAGACTGGATACCGACCCGGCCATGGGAATACCAACCAGGTGATCGCAAGCCTCGCGAGTCAACCGGCGCATGCCCTCACCCTCGCTGCCCATGATGAGCGCGATATCGCCTCGGTAGTCGGCGCCGTACCAAGGCAATTCGACCTGATCATCCGTCCCCACGAGCCAGATACCTGCGGCTTTGAGGGCATCGAGGTGTCTGGCGAGGTTGGTCACAGCAACCAGCGTGAGCGCCTCTGCGCCACCCGCTGCGGTTTTCAGCACGACATCATTGATTGGCGCCGTGTGCCGCTCAGGAAAGATCACGGCCTGCACCCCCGCTGCATTGGCCGAACGCAAACAGGCACCCAGATTGCGCGGATCGGTGAGGCCATCGAGCACCAGTAACAGTCTTGGCTTCGGCAGCGTCGCAAGCATCGGCAGGAATTCATGCTCCGACATCGGGGCCAGGGCCTGGCAGTAGGCAGCCACACCCTGGTGCGCCCCTTCAACCCGCGAATCGAGCCATGCGCGATCAACCGCCTCGAAGCGCAGACCGGCTTCCTTCGCGAGAGCAATGAGCTCCTGTACCCGACTGTCACGCCGGCCCTGAACGTAATGCAGAGAACGAACCCGCTCCGGATGCGTGGTCAGCACCTCGCGAACCGCATGGAAGCCATGAACATAACTCATCGCTTTCGAGTGGCTCGAGACCCGCTGCGATCGTGTCCCTTACCGGCGCGCACCTCGCGCGGCTTGCCGTTGGTCTCCTTGTCACGCTTCCTGCCGCCCTGAACGATCTCCAGATCGATACGACCAAGCGGCGGGCGAACATCACGAATGCGCACTCGTAGAACGTCGCCCAGCTGGAAACGCTGGCCGGAACGATCACCGATCAGCGCCATCGATTGCGGATGAAAGCGATAGTAGTCCTGACCCAGCTCGGAGATGTGAACCAGCCCCTGGACGTAATACCCATCGAGTTCGACAAACAGACCGAACTCGGTAACACCACCAACACGACCACCGATCTCCTCGCCAATGTGTTCCTGTACAAGATCGCACTTCAGCCAGCTATCGACCGCGCGTTCTGCCTGCTCCGCGCGACGCTCGGTGAATGAAATGTGAGTACCAATGTCCGATAGCGCAGCTTCTTCAACGGGTGGCTTTCTGGCGTGGATTACGGCTTTGATCGCACGATGCACCACGAGATCCGCATAACGACGGATCGGCGAGGTGAAATGCATGTAATGCGTGAGTGCAAGACCGAAGTGACCGATGTTGCCGGGCTGATAAACCGCCTGCTGCATCGTTCGTAGTGTGAGCATCTCAAAGATCCACGCATCAGGCCGTCCTTCGATCTGCTCAAGTGCGTCCTGAATGACGCGTGGCGATACTTCGTTGCCCAGGTGCACACTGGCCATTGCAAAAGCGCTGCGCAGCAGCTGAAGCTTCAGAAGCTCAGGCTGACCGTGCACTCGATACAGCGCCTGCGAGCTGTTTTTCTCGATAAATTCAGCGGCGCACACATTGGCGCTGATCATCGCTTCTTCAATCACACGGTGAGCGTCGTTGCGCACAACGGGTGTGACGGCTACGGCTCGACCGCCTTTGAGTTCCAGCACACATTCGTGGCTGTCAAAATCCAGCGCGCCACGTGTCTCCCGCGCCTTCAGCAGCGCGTGGTAACAACGATGCAAGGCACCGAGGGAGGCCAGTACTTCCGGCTCTACATCAAGTGGCTCGCCGCCAAACCAAGCGCCAACCCGGGTATAAGTCAAACGTTGCCAGGAGCGAATGATGGCTTCGTAAAAAACAAACTCGCGCACACGCCCGCTGGCAGACACCTTCATGTCGCAAACCATGGACAGTCGCGGCACCTTGGGCTTGAGCGAGCACAGTTCGTTGGATAACGCTTCCGGCAACATCGGTACGACGGTGCCAGGGAGATAGACGGAGTTGCCACGTTCAGCCGCTTCGGTATCCAGCGCTCCGCCGTGTTTTACGTAGTGGGCGACGTCGGCAATCGCAACGACGAGGCGGAAGCCACGCCCATCACGCTCGCAATACACCGCATCGTCGAAGTCCTTGGCGGTCTCACCGTCGATAGTGATCAGCGGCAGATCACGCAGATCGGTTCGGCCCTTGGGAACGCGATTGGCGACGGCCTCCGGTAGACCCTCGATCGCGGCCTGAACCGACGGTGGCCAGACATCCGGGATATTCAAACCATCGATCTGAGTGTGGATCGCTCTTTCGAGTACGCTCTCACCGCGCACGACTTCGACAATGCGCCCGGTCAGCCCTTCGCGGCTTTCACCAGTGATCTCCACCCGCACGATGTCGCCATGCGCGCCTGAGTCGGGTTTGCCAACGAGTTGTACTCGACCGCGATAGTCCTGGCCCAGTGACTCCACATAAGGCCAGGAACCCAGCCAGACCAGTTCGCCAATGAGAATTCGGTTGGTACGGGCGAGGGTTTCGAGCACCTGCGCCTTGTCACCAACAATGCGCGCCCGCACCGTATCACCAGCGCGAACCCGACTGTTCCGGTCACGTTCGATCTCGACGCCGCCCACCTGCAGCACCTTGCCCTGCTGGGTGACGACGCCGTCGATGACCTCAGCAGTTTCAACCAGATGCCAGGCTCCCGATTCGTCCTGCTCCAGGTCGCCATTACGCAACATGCCGCGCAGGACCTGCTTCAGTTCACGCGTGTCACGTCCACTGGTGCCGGTAAGCGAGTCCTTGAATTCGAGCCAGGAAAGGCCACGCTGCGCCTCCCTCAACAGGGCCGTTACGGCCGCAGCTGTGATTCTTTGATGAGCCATGGTTTGACACTCTAGCGATGCATTGCGTAAATTGCGCGCCCCTGTCGGTGCAACAGCTCTGCATGACACCGCTCGGGATCCATCTGCCGAGGTGGTGAAATTGGTAGACACGCCAGCTTCAGGTGCTGGTGGGGGTAACCCCGTGAAGGTTCAAGTCCTTTCCTCGGCACCACTTTTTCGCGGCCATCGCCGCATTCTCAGTGTTTGACGCATTCGCGGCGCTGCAGCTGCGCCGCTTCCTCAATCTTGTTTGGGCCGTTCATCACCCGCTATCCCGGGGACCACCGGGATCGGTCCCTGATACCACGCAACCGGGGATTTGAATCCGTCCCAGGCCGCACGAACCCAGCGAATCAGCGCAAACGCCAGCCACAGCGACCATCCAAGCATCGCCGCCCGATAGACCCACATCGGTAACGAAATGACCCATGGCGCAGGTGGTAGCTCACCCGATTGATCGGTGAACCACTTGTAGAAATACGCACTCGATTCGTTCCCTTCGATATGCATGTCCGGAGTCGACAACAGGGCTTCGGGCACACTGTAGATCAGCACCAGCACAGTGATCACCGTCAGACCTCCCGTCAGGATCTGCAGGAGATTCTTGGTAGCAGCTGACGCGATTGCCTCAAGCCAGCGTGGTCGCATCGCCAGCAGCGTAAGCCACAGGGCAACCAGCAGCGTTGCGCCGATATTGCACAGACTCAGTCCGGCCGCCAGCAGCAGTGCATCCGTTCTGGTCAGGGCAATACCCGGAATGCGCGCAATGCCAGCAGCAAGCATCAGCACAACGATCATCACGCCCCAGAACAACATTGCCGGACCCATCATCGGGCCGCCCAGCAGCAACACCCAGCGACTCTCGGGGAAGTTCACTTCGGTAGTGACGTTACTGGTCACTGTGGCAAAGGTCGGTGGTGTTGCGTGATAACGAACACCGATGCCCTCTTCGCTGTTCCAGTTCAGGACATAACTGGTTGAGCCAGGCAGCACTGGCAACGCCAATTGACTGTCCTTGAGCGGAATCGGCGCCGCACCGCCGTTGATCGTCACCCCCGTCACCGTGTTGGTGACACCAGGCAGCGTGACCAGATAGGAGCCACCCTGACTCGCCCGGAGATCCAGCTCCAGAATATGGGTTGCCAGTCGGTCACCGGGAGTGATCTGGTGTCGTACGCGCTCCACGGTCGAGGTGAGTCCGGGTACCGGTTCGGTTGGCACCACCGTCACGTTCAGGACCTCGCCATTTCGAGGACGGAAGCTGAGGCCTGCGCCGGAAGTATCCACCACGGATGGCACGCCTGCGTGAGACACGTGCCAGAGGTTCGATGAAATCAACGTCCAGCGCTCTCGACGATCGGCCACCTCGGCGGCTGTCAGCATTATCGGAGAAGTGCGCTTGAGCACACCGGAATACTCGTGCTGTGAGTCGCCGGCACCAAAGACCACGTTGACCACTTTGTTTTCGGCAGCAAAGCCGCCATCCAGAATGGACTCGCCTTCCAGCATGGGAACTTTCGCCGTGAAGCTGCCGACGGCTGGCGCAAGTCGCACCACTCGGGTTGTCACCATCCAGTCCAGATTGAACTCGATCGTGCGCTGCACTTCCACGAAGGCTGGTGCGCTCTCCTGCTGCAAAACCTGTTCTGCTGTGACGGCTTCGGCTCGACGTTGCCGCTCGAAGCCAAGTGATCCACCCGGTGCACGCCCCTCCACCACGCCCGCAACCTGCCAGTCTGACTGATCGTCGAGCACGATACGCCCAGGTGGCGCGGGTAATCCGAGTTCGAATCGCTCCAGATGTTCGACACTTCCAGAAATTTCCAGGCGATGCACGCCGGATGGCACCGCCACTTGCAGGACCTCATTCTGACGAGAGACATCAGCGGCAACACCATCCAGCTCCACGCGCGACGGATGCCACACCGAACTGGTCGGAACAGGCAGTGCGACCAGAGATTGCGCATGGACGATCATCACGAGTTTCGCCCTGCCTTCACTCATGTCAACGTTCAGTTGTTCGATGCTCGCACAGTCTGGAAAACACGGTGGGGGAGTCGTGAGCCGTTCTTCCAGCGTCTTCAGAATTTCGGCAGAAGGAGTTTGCGCAGCATCGACAAACCCGGGCATGAACAATACGACCGCAAGAATGGATGGCAGCCAGGCGAGGACTGCACGTGGAGCACGTGCACGGACACTGTCACTACGCACCATCGACAGGAACAGAAGCGCCATGACGAGAACGGAAATCAGCGCCGTCAAGGCGTGTCCGGTCCGCACCCAACCAGGGGAAGCAAGCACCAGAGACATGGTCTGCGAAGCTGCAACCGGACCACTCCAGTACAAGGCGCTCGTGGTCCACTGCCATTGCGGCAGACCGGGGCCGGTCTGGATCTGCACACCTTCCTGGTACTTGTTCCGATACGACTGTCGGCTCAAACCAGTGACAACAACTTCTTGCACCGAGTTCTTGCGCAGATCCATCTCGGCCGGTGCCGCCGTCGGCATAGCCATGTCGGACTGTACCTCGTCGTAACTCGCCTGACCGCTCTCGGCATACGTGAATTCATTATGGATTTCGAGTTGTGGATACACCGTCTGCTGCACCGACGTGACTGCCAGATCAAGGGTCGCCAGAGACGTGATCACCAGCCAGATCCAGGTGACAGTACGACTGATCGCGGCCAGTCGCCCATCCGGGAAACGCTGCACCACAGCCACCGCGCCGATCGCCAGCAACCAACACACGGCAAGCCCTTCCTGGGTGGGTAACAACAACAGCAGTCCGGACAGCGCAAGGACTGCAAACATGGGCCGAAGAAAGCGGAATGCGAGGACAACCGCAAACACCAGCACGAAGATGTTCCACAGTGACCATCTCTGCAGCCAGGAATCCGGAGCGCTGTCCACACCTTTGGCCCATAACAATCGCCAGCCCGGTGGCAAGTGAAGGGTTGCTCCCAGTGACTGGGCATCAACCAGCCAGCCATTCGCCAACTGGTCACCATTGCGCGCAACAGCACTGACCGACTCGATGTTGTAGTTGCCTTGTTGCAGCTCGATGCCTGGCTCGCTACCATCTACCGTGTTGACCAGCTCCGCTGCACCATCGATCTCGATACGCCCCAGCGAGTATCCGGCGGACAGCCGTTTGGATTGCTGGATCTGCGCGTTCAACGCGTCTTTCACAATAAAACCGTCACCGGCAAAATTGACCCACAGGTCACGCTGCACAGTGATGGTGTCCGGTGGCGGGTTCGGATTACCACGCTGCATTTCGGTCAACGTCACCGGCTGATCTGCCGAGACCAGGAACCCTTGCGCCTGTGAATCAAAAGGCCAGCTCACCTGGGACAGATCCATACCTGGTGCACCACCGGCTTCCACAAGACGCAGATTGCGATCTGGCACAAAGCCCCAGATTTCCTGTTCGGGCCAGGGATCACCCACACGCTTCATGCCAAGTGTGGAGGTCTCGCCAAGCGCTCGGGCGCTCAAGGTGACGACGTGCTGGCCGGCAGTAACCTGGACTTCCAGTTCACCTGAATCGTTGATACGTGCTGGCAATCCCGCTTCGAAGTGGGTGAGTGCAAAACCTTCGAGCAGTGCTCGTCCCATGGTGACCAGGCGCGGACGACCGGAGACGTTCAGCGTTACCTGCGTCGTCATGCGCAGCGGATAGTCATCTTCAATTTCCCGGAACACATCCAGCGTGAGGCTATCGGCTTCACGATTCGTGGTATCGGTCTGTGATTGCGCCAGCACCAGTTCACCATTGCGCACCAGTGGTTGGGTGACGGCTGCGCCATCCATCTGCATCGACAGCAAACCGAATTGAGCAGGAACCGGCAGCGATGCGGGACGGCGTGCCCAGGGGATTGAACCGGAGATGCGATAGTGGCCCGGTGCCAGAATCACTCGCGGATGAGCGCCTCCCAATACCGGTACGCTGCGCTCGTCGGCCTGCACGGCCATGGGTCGAAGGTCAACATTGCCGGGGAGCAATACGGGGCCTTCGGCCCAGACGCGTACGTCCATGTCAAAGGCCAGACCATCGCCGACTTTGACATCCAGGCGACTGATCCAGACACACCCTGCTGTCTGTCCGCTCTGGCCATCGCGAGGACAATTCACTTCGGGATGAGTGTCGAGCACCCAGTCAACCCAGGGCGAAAGTTCGGCGGGAACATAGGGGTCCCCTGCAGCCACATTAAGTGCAGGACCAAGCAAAAGGATCAACAGGCTGGCTTTGATCAGTGACACCGGAATCTCCCCCACTCGTAGAGTGCGGGGAGAATAGATCAGGCTGATCAGGCGAGCCAGCGTCGCCCGAAAAGTACGCAGTCCGTGGGCCGGTTTGTCAGATTCCGCCCATGCACAGGTATTTCAGTTCGGTGTAGTCATCGAGCCCGTACTTCGAGCCCTCATGACCTTGGCCTGATTCCTTGATGCCGCCGAAGGGTGCCGCGGGATTTGAAACCAGTCCCTCATTGATTCCGACGATGCCATATTCAAGCGCCTCGCTAACTCGCCAGACGCGGCCGATGTCTCGAGCATAAAAATAGCAGGCCAGCCCAAAGGGTGTGTCATTGGCCATGGCAACCGCCTCGGCCTCATCCTTGAAGCGAATCAGCGGCGCAACGGGGCCGAAGATCTCCTCCTGGAATACCTTCATCCGGGTCGTGACATTGGTGAGTATGGTGGGCTCGACAAAACAGGCCCCCAACGAAGAGCGTCGACCACCGGTGACTACGGTTGCGCCGAGTTTCACCGCATCTGCAACAAACTCGAGCACCGTATTGGCCGCACCTTCATCGATCAGTGGGCCTATGGTGGTGTCTGAGTCCGTGCCGTTGCCAAGCTTCAACTCCTTCACCGCAGCCGCAAGCTTCGCCGCAAACGCATCGTGCACACTGTCCTGCACAAGAATGCGGTTGGTGCAGACACAGGTCTGCCCGGCATTGCGGAACTTCGACGCCATGGCACCTGCCACGGCAGCGTCGAGATCGGCGTCTTCAAAGACGATAAAGGGCGCATTCCCACCCAGCTCCATCGACGTACGCTTGACGGTCTGCGCGCACTCCGCCATCAACGTTTTTCCGACTGGCGTCGAGCCGGTGAACGTCAGTTTTCGAACGATGGGATTGCCCGTGAGTTCTGCGCCAATCTGCGCAGTGTTGCCCGTGATCACATTGATCACACCGTGTGGAATGCCGGCGCGGGCGGCAAGTTCGGCAATGGCATACGCTGACAGTGGTGTTGCATTGGCAGGTTTGCAAACCACGGCGCACCCAGCGGCCAGGGCTGGTGCAACCTTGCGGGTCAACATCGCATTCGGGAAATTCCATGGCGTGATGCAGGCCACCACGCCGACGGGCTGCTTGGTAACGATAATCCTCTGGTTGGGGGCCGCTGCCGGAATCACGTCGCCGTAGACCCGCCGTGCTTCCTCGGCAAACCACTCAACGTAGCCGGCGCCATAGGCAATTTCGCCACGCGCCTCCGCCAGCGGTTTACCCATCTCGGCGGTCAGAATTTCAGCCAGATCGTCCTGGTTCGCCATCATCAGATTGAACCAGCGTCGTAACAGATCGCTGCGCGCCTTGGCGGTGAGCTTTCGCCAGCCCACCTGAGCCCGCTCGGCAGCCTGGATCGCCCGTCTGGTTTCGGCAGTTCCACAGCGCGCAACTGCCGCGATAGTCTCGCCGGTCGCTGGATTCTGAATGGGCACCGTTGCACCGGAGTCGGCGTCGACCCACGCGCCATCGATGAAGGCCTGGGTGCGCAGCAGCGCCGGATCTTTGAGTCTGCTAGCCAAAGCGCTCATTGGATGAACTCCTGTAGGTTGGTCCCGTTGATTTTCAATCCACCGTTGATTTCTAATCGACCGTTGATTTGCAGTCGAACGGCCCGCCAGACAAGACAGGTCCAGAGTGAACAGACGAGCACGGAGGCGTTGCGTTCATCGTAAGGACTCTGCTACAGAGTAGTTCAGATCACAACGAAGACTTCGAATGAGCAAGATTCAGAACGACGACCGCATCGACCCTCGCATCAAGGCGGTGATGGGCGGCATGCCAACCGGCAATGCCGGCAACGTCGCGGATCGGGACACCCTGATTGCGGCCGTCAACACTCCGGAAGCGCAGGCTCGCCGTGAAGGCATGCAGGCCATGTTCCAGATGATGGACAACGAACAGATCGCTCCATCCGGCGGTCTCGACATCACCACCCACGAATTCAAATCGAGCCCGGATAACAACACCATCCAGGTTCTGTTCATGCGTCCGAAAGGCGCCGTCAATCCACCCTGTGTTGTCTACTTCCACGGCGGTGGCATGCAGACCATGTCCTGTTTCGACGGTATGTATCGCGCCTGGGGACGCATCATCGCAAACCAGGGTGTCGCCGTGGCCATGATCGACTTCAGGAATTGCCTGGCGCCATCATCGTCACCAGAGGTCAAACCGTTTCCGGCCGGACTCAACGACTGCGTATCGGGTGTGCATTGGGTACATCAGCAGGCGGCAGCGCTGGGTATCAATCCGGACCGCATCATCCTCGCCGGTGAGAGTGGTGGTGGCAACCTCACCCTGGCGACCGGCCTGAAACTCAAGCGTGACGGAGATCAGGCCTTGATCAAGGGCATGTATGCGTTGTGTCCCTACATCGCCGGACAATGGCCCGATGAACGTTTCCCATCGTCCGTGGAAAACAACGGAATCCTGCTCGATCTGCACAACAACAATGGTGCAATGGCGTATGGCATCGAAGCATTCAATCGTCGCGATCCTCTGGCATGGCCGGGCTTTGCGACGGAAGACGATGTCAAAGGGCTGGTGCCAACGGTCATCAGCGTCAATGAGTGCGACCCGCTGCGTGACGAAGGCATCGCGTTTTATCGCTTGTTACTGAAAGCGGGGGTTCCTGCGCGAGCCAGAACCATGCTGGGCACGATTCACGGTACCGAGATTTTTGCGATCGCCTGCCCTGACGTCAGTCGGGACACCGCACAGGCGATTGCGCACTTCGCACGAGATGTCTGATCTCAGGTCTCGTCTTCTGACTGGAGATAAACCGTAATTTCCTCTTCATTGACGGTCACCGTGACGAAGATGGGACGACAGCAGACGGAGCAGTCTTCAATATAGACCTGCTCCGGCTCGCTCGGATCAATCACGAGTTCAATGGATTCACCACAATACGGGCAATCCGCCTGATGTAACCGTGTGTCGTAATACATGTCGTCTCCGCCTGCGCCCACAGGGCTATTGATTCTGATGTACCGCAACCCGTCGACCAAGCCACGGCATGCAGGCGAGCAGAATCACATAGATAACCGCCGCAGTCGCATACGGAAGTGTGGGTGTTACCTGATATAACACGCCGCCAAGGAGTGGACCGATGGTAAAACCGAGTGGACCGCAGGAACCGGCAACACCGGCAACCGCCCCTTGTTCCTGTTGTGATACCGCAAGTGATGCGCCCGCCATGAAGCCTGGTCCCGCGAGCCCCATACCAAAACCCTGGATCATCAGGGCACCCGTCAAGGCCCAGCGATCTTCGACCAGCGCCATGATGGTGAACGCCAGAATCAGCAATGGCAGGGCCAGACGCAGCAGACCGAACGGGGTAATTTCCAGGCGTTGCACGATAACGCCCTGAGCAATCAACGAACACACCGCAGATGCCATCATGGCAACACCCATGGTCTGCGCGGTTTGGGCTCCCGTCAGGCCAAGGGCGTCCTGAAACCGGAACCCCATGGTCTGCTGCACCAGCGCGTTACCCATGAACATGGTCACGCCCACAACGATGAACGGCAGAATGCGTGGGTCCCCATATTTCATGCGAGGCGGCATGACACTGGGGGAGTGACGTGGCAGTTCCGGTAGAAAACGCCACACAAACAAGCCGTTGAGCAGTGCAAGACCCGCCATGATCCAGAGCGGCGCAATCAATGAAACTGCTGCGAAAACAGCCACCGAAGGACCAAGGATCGCGCCAATGTTGTTGGCCGCACCGGCAGCGCCCATCCCCTTCGTTCGATTGGCAATGCTGGTCACATCCGACATGTAGGCATTCGCTGCCGGCATGGTTGCGGACATGACCCCTGCGTGCAGCATACGTGTCACGATCAGGCTCACGAACAGCGCGGATCCCGTGATCCAACCCGCTAGTCCCGCATGCTGCGTTGTATTGAAGAGCACGGTGCCTGCAGTGAAGCCGAAAATTCCAGTCAGGATGATTCGTTTACGTCCGAATCTATCGGACATCCGTCCCCAGTTTGGGCTCGACAGAAACACCGTTAACGATGATGCGGCAATGATCGCGGTGATTTGCAGTTCATTGAGACCCATCTCGCGGCCAAGTGGAGCCAGGACAGGAAACAGCACGGTAAAGCCCATGCCAACCACCACCAGCGAGGACAGCAGCATGCGACGGGCATGAGTGTTTTCTCGGTCAGGCACGAACGCTAACGCTTGCGCAGTACAAGGGAACCGATCGAATAACCCGCGCCGAATGAACAGATCACGCCCAGATCATCAGCCTGCAGATCTTCATGATGCAAGGCAAAGGCAATCAGCGATCCGGCCGACGCCGTGTTGGCGTATTCGTCGAGAACGATGGGCGCAACGTCCGGCGTGGGGTCGCCACCCAACAACCTGCGCACGATGAGCTGGTTCATGTTGATGTTCGCCTGATGCAGCCACCAGCGACGAATATCGGGGACGCCCAGTCCCAGCGATTCAACTTGTGCCAACAGGTGGTCAGCCGCCATAGGGCAGACTTCCTTGAACACCTTGCGTCCGTTTTGATGAAACAGTTTGTCTCGGCCATAGGGGTCGGAGTCATCAACGAACGAAAGATAACCAAAGTTGGAGCGAATGTTGTTGGAGTACACCGTTCGCGCACGTGTGCCCAGCACCGCGTAACTATGCTGCGAGGTACAGGTCTCGGCACGCTCCAGCACGACAGCCGTTGCCACATCACCGAAGATGAAGTGGCCATCACGATCCGTGTAGTTGACCTGCGGCGAGGTCAGCTCCGGATTGATGACGAGTACCGCGCGTGCGGAACCGGCAGCGATGGCGTCGTACGCGCGCTGCAATGCAAACGTTGCGGCCGAGCACGCCACCAGCATGTCGAATCCGAAGCCTTCAATACCCAAAGCTGCCTGCACTTCAATGGCAATCGCGGGATAGGCTCGCTGGGTATACGCACATGAGACGATGACCATGTCGATGTCGTGCGGTTGTTTGTCAGCTGCGGCGAGTGCTGGCCGGGCTGCAGCCAATGCCATCTCGGCCTGATGAGAGAGTTCATCTTCGCCACGCTCGCTGATATTGGGTCGCATGCGCGTGATGTCGAGAATGCCTGCTTTTTCATAGGCGTAACGCTGTTTGACGCCGGAGGCCTTTTCGATGAATTCGACACTGGAGAGCGCGACGGCCTCAATCGCCCCTGCGGCAATCTGCGCTGCATGCTCCTGATTGAATGCGTTGGCCCATTCGTTATAACTGGCCACCAGTTCAGCGTTGGTGATGATATGTGGCGGGTGCCACAGGCCAACGCCACTGATCACAACCTGGTTCACCCACGCTCCAGGCTGCGTAGTTCCTCTGCAGTGAGAGGCCGCGCTTCGTCTTCCACCATCATCGGTATGTCGTCGACGATCGGATAGGCCAGTTCGCTCTGCCGGCACCACAACTCATTACGTTCACGCTTGTAGAACAGCGGCGCTTTGGTGATCGGGCAGACCAGAATTTCCAGTAGCTGCGGGTCTAACAATTGAAAGGGTCCTTGAGTACGATCGTCTCGCTTCGATCAGGCCCGGTGGAGATGATGTCAATGCTGGCCCCCACGGCATCCTCAACCTTGCGAATGTAGCGACGCGCATTTTCTGGCAGTTCTTCCAGGCGTTTGATGCCAAGTGTTGATTCCTGCCAACCCGGGAGTGTTTCGTAAATCGGGGTGATTTCTGCGTAATACTCGCTACCGAAGTTGGGTAGATACTCGGCATGCTGAGGCCGCTCATAACCCGTGCAGATGCGAATTTCCTGCAGGCCATCGAGGACGTCGAGTTTGGTCAGACAAAGGCCCGAGATACTGTTGATCTGCACAGCCTGCCGAAGCGCTACCGCATCGAACCAGCCACAACGACGCGGGCGCCCGGTGGTTGAACCGAATTCATTGCCGCGGGTCGCCAATCGCTGACCCACATCATCGAACAGTTCAGTCGGAAACGGGCCTGAACCAACCCGTGTAGCGTAGGCCTTGGTAATGCCGAGGATATAGTCGAGATATTTAGGCCCGAACCCACTGCCTACTGCCGTGCCACCGGCGGTGGTATTGGAGCTTGTCACAAAGGGATAAGTCCCCAGATCGATATCAAGCAACGCGCCTTGCGCGCCTTCAAAGAGGATGTTCTCGCCGGCTTCACGCAGGCCATGCAACAGCGCCACCACATCGGTGACCATCGGCTTGATCTGCTCACAGATGGCAGCACAGTCATCGAGCGTCTGCTGGAAATCAACCGGCTTGACCTTGTAATAATTCAACAGCATGAAGTTGTGGTACTCCATGACTTCCGACAACTTGCTGGCAAAACTCTGCCAGTGAAACATGTCACCCAACCGCACTCCGCGACGCGCAACCTTGTCCTCGTACGCAGGGCCGATACCTCGACCGGTGGTACCGATCTTCTGACTGCCCCGTGCGTCTTCACGCGCGAGATCGAGTGCCGCGTGGTAGGGCAGGATCAGAGGGCACGCCGGCGAGATCTTCAGACGCTCGCGAACAGGCACTCCGCGAGCCTCCAGGTTTTGCACTTCTTTCAACAGCGCATGTGGTTCAAGAACCACGCCGTTGCCGACGATGCACGCAACGCCGTCGCGAAGAATGCCACTGGGCACAACATGCAGAACGGTTTTCTGACCTTCGATCACCAGCGTATGGCCAGCGTTATGGCCACCCTGAAAACGAACGACAGCAGCCACCCGATCAGTCAGCAGATCGACGATTTTGCCTTTGCCTTCGTCGCCCCACTGCGTGCCAATGACGACTACATTACTTCCCATGCCGATTCCTCAACACCCAGTCGTCTCCTGATCTGACAAGTTCACGTACACATCGCGATGGTGCAATCTCGGTTTGACCGAGTGCCTGTACCACCACATGGCCTTCCGCCCGCAGCGTCTTGATGCGCTGTAAGAGCGCGGTTTCCACCCGCTCGCTCCACGCCACCCAGACCGCCTCGCCAGGCTCTTCTTCTACCACGAGTCTGTGCAGGTTCATATCAAAGCCGGTCGCTGGACGTGCCCTGCCAAAGTGAGCACCCACTCCATCATAACGTCCACCCTGGGCCACGGGCGCGCCTTGATCTTTCTGGTAGGCAGCGAAGACGGGGCCGTTGTGATACCCGTAACCCGAAAGTTCCGCCAGGTCAAAACGAATCTCGACCTCAGGATTACTCGCCGCAACCCTCCCGGCGACGTCAGCCAGTTCCTGAAGCGCAGTCAGCACTGCGGCGGGTGCAGAAGCAAATGTCTGACGAGCTGTGGCCAGCAAAGAAACGTCACCCATCAAGCCAGGCAACTGAATCAGTACCTCAGGCACACCCAACTCGCGCACCAGCTCGCCGATATCCGTTTCAGACTTTCTCTGTACAGCGTCAAACAGCTGACGCGCGCTTGCGCCCGTCAGCTGCAACGGTTCAACCAGCGCACGGAATACGCCCATGTGACCCAGCAGCAAAACTGGCTTCACTACGCCTGCCACGGCCAGAGCCTCAAGCATGAGCGTGACCACTTCGGCATCGGCGGTCGGCGCCGGTGAGCCAAACAGCTCTGCGCCGGCCTTGAATTGAATACGAGCGTCCAGCGCGCCGCGCGGGTTCGCGTGAACCACCGGACCTGCATAACAGAGTCGCTGGATACCTTCGCTGCGGCGGCTGTGGGAGTCGATTCGCACCGCCTGTGATGTCATGTCCGCGCGAACCCCCAGCATTCGACCGGATTGCTGATCGATGACTTTGAGGGTTTGCAGATCAAGATCCTGACCACTGCCAACCAGCAATGAGTCGAGATATTCAATGAGCGGGGGCTCTATGTGTTCGTAGCCCCATGTCTTGAAAAGATCCAGCACCGATCGGCGCAGTCGCTCAAGCGCCCCCGCCTTGGGAGGCAAGAGCTCATCAACACCATGCGGCAATCGCCATTTATTGTCGTTCACCGCACACTCTTCCTGGCCCGGAATATTCGTGAATCTTCGTCGCGAGGTCAGCCGTCGTTTTTCTTCAGATACTTGAAGAAGTCGCTGGAAGGATCAACCACCAGCACATCTTCCTTGCCGGCAAAAATCTTGGTGTAGGCGTTAAGGCTTCGGTAGAACGCATAGAACTCCGGATCGCGATTGAATGCCGACGCGTAAATCGCCGCAGCCTTGGCATCTCCTTCACCGCGAATACGCTCCGAATCACGATAGGCATTGGCTTCGATCACCAGCGTCTGACGTTCCGCGTCAGCACGAATACCCGCTGCCAGTTCATCCCCTTGCGCCCGATAACGTTTGGCCTCGATTTCCCGCTCTGAAGACATCCGCGCATACACTTCACTTGAAACTTCCTGCGGCAAATCAATTCGTTTCACTCGAACATCGATGACCTGGACGCCGGCTGCTTCGCGCATCACCTTGTCGAGGGAGGCCGTGAGCTCTTCCATCAGTTCATCACGCTTGCCTGAGACCACTTCGTGCATGTCGCGTCGACTGATCTGGTTGCGCAGCCCTTCCTTGACTCGTTCCGCCAGAATCCGCATTGCAGTCGTTTCATCACCGGAGGTTGCCGTGTAAAACCGGGAGACGTCAGCGATCTTCCACTTGGCAAAGGAATCGACGATGACCGGCTTCTTCTCGAGCGTGTAATAACGTTCGGCTTCGGAATCAAGCGTCAGGATGCGGCCGTCGAAACGCTTCACCTCTTCGGCAATCGGCCAGCGGAAGTAGAGACCCGGCGGGATGTCTGCGCGGACAACTGCTCCGAAGCGCAACAGTACAGCGCGCTCAGTCTGCTTGATGACAAACAAAGATGCATACGCGAACAGGAGCAAGAAGCCTGCCGCACCCAGAATCAACACATTGCGATTGTTCATGACTATTCCCTTGCGCTCTTGGCTATCTCAGCACCCGATCTCGGGGGGTGCTGGCGGTGTTGTCCGTTGTGGCCGGCTCCGGTATCGAGCGGACTGAGCCTTCGTAGGCAGGATTTACATACGGCAGCGCCGCAGCAGCCTGGAGACGATCCAGCGGCAGTACCATCAGGTTGTTGCCCTGACCCACATCCACCATGATCTTGGAGGTGGAGCCAAGCACACTCTCCATCGCATCGATATAAAGACGATCTCGAGTCACACCTTTCGCCAATTGATACTCGGTGAGCAGTTTTTCGAAGCGTGCCGCCTCACCTTCTGCTCGCGCGATGACCTGCTCGCGATAACCGTTGGCCTGTTCAATCTGCTTCTGCGCGCCCCCACGGGATCGAGGGACTACGCTCTCGGCGACCGCATTGGCTTCGTTGATCACACGCTGCTCGTCTTCCTTGGCTTTCTGCACATCATCGAACGCATCCCGCACCTGGTTTGGTGGCGCCGTGGAATCGATGTTGACCTTGGAGATAAGAATGCCGGTGTTGTACCGATCCAGATAATTCTGCAGCCGCTCCTGTACCTCGAGCCCGACTGCTTCACGACCATCGGTGATGACCTGGTCCATGACCGAACCACCCACTACGTGACGCAGGGCACTTTCGGTTGCGTGCTCAAGGCTGCGTTTTGGATCGCGCACTTCGACAACATATTTTTTCGGGTCGTTGATGACCCACTGCACTGTGAGGCTGACTTCAACGATGTTTTCATCTTCGGTGAGCATTAGAGCCGAATGTTCATGGCCCTGAACCCGGGTGACATTCACCTTCTCGACACGATCAACGATGGGCGGATTCCAGTGCAGGCCAGGCATGACGGGTTCATCCCGGACAGCGCCAAAGCGGAACACGACACCGCGCTCCTGTTCGTCGATCTGATACATGCCAAGAAAAAAATACAGGACGATCAGTAGCACACCACCAATCACGAACATTCGCCCCGAAGGTCCGGATGAACTTCCACCGCCACCTGAGCGGCCACCGCCAAAGATGCCCGACAGTTGGGCTTGAAGTTTGCGAAAGGCTTCATCCAGATCCGGAGGACCCTGGTCACCACCACGGCCACCCCAAGGATCTCGGTTGCCACCACCGGGCTCATTCCACGCCATATGCTTGTTCAGTCAGATTGCGATAAGGAGGCCGATTCTATCCCAGAACGAAGCAGACCGGCCATTCGTCAAATTCGACGCTCAGGACGAGACCGCACGAACTGTCAGCTCCTCGAGAATTCCCTTGTGCATCTGTTTCAATCGTCCAAGCAGCTGGGGGTCGGCCGAGATCGTCAGCGAAACGGATCCGTCTTCACGAACCTCTTCACTGAGAACAGAGCCCAACTCGTACAACCAGGCTCGGGTCTGACCATCTTCAGGGGCAAGCAAGAGGCGCACTGCTGGGCGCTCGACGCCGAGTGTGTTACCGATGGTCTCGATCAGAGACGAGACTCCCTCACCAGTGACTGCACTGACACCGATGCCAGACTCCAGCCGTGGCGAGTCGAGGCGGTCGATCTTGTTCCACACGATCAACGTTGGCACAGCCGCAGCGCCAATCTCATTCAGCACCTTTTCCACCGCACTGATCTTGTCCGCACTGCGTGGGTCACTGGCGTCGACGATGTGGAGTAACAGGTCAGCATTGCCAACTTCCTCGAGCGTAGCCTTGAACGCCTCAACCAGGGTGTGTGGCAGATTGCCGATGAATCCCACGGTATCGGCAACGATGCACTCTCCGACACCAGGCACGAGCAGTCGTCGCATCGTCGGATCAAGCGTTGCAAACACCTGATCCTGCACAAAGGCATCGGACTGTGTCAGCTGATTGAACAGTGTCGATTTGCCGGCGTTGGTATACCCGACCAGCGAAATGGATGGCGCGTGATTGCGCTGCCGTCGCTTGCGCGACATGGCGCGTCGCTGCCCGACTTCCTCAAGGCGCACCTTGATCGACTTGATCTTGGTGCTCAACATGCGCTGGTCGAGTTCGATCTGGGTTTCGCCGACACCACCACGCATGCCGATCCCGCCCTTCTGCCGATCCAGGTGCGTCCAGCCACGCACCAGTCGTGATTGCGCATGCTCAAGCTCTGCAAGTTCAACCTGCAACTTGCCTTCGTGGGTTTGAGCGCGAGCGCGAAAGATGTGCAGGATGACTTCGGTCCGGGTCAACACCGCAAACTCGAGTGACTTTTCCAGATTGCGCTGCTGACTGGGGGACAACTCGTGATCGACCACCAGGAGATCTGCACCTTTCTCCAGCGCCGCTGACTTGACCTCGTCAACCTTGCCTTCGCCGATGAACCAGCGTGGGTGAGGTGCATCACGACGTGCAGTGAGGGTGCCACGCACTTCTACCGACAGCGCACGACACAGCTCCGCAAGTTCGCTCAGCTGGCTGGTGGCGTCCCCGGTGTTCTGTCGCCGCTGCTTGAAATCGACATGCAGAAGCAGCGCGCGTTTGCCGGCCGTCGGGCGATCAACAAAGCCGGACACGGTATTCTCGATGCAAACGCTGACTAAAAACCTGACGCATCAACTTTCCCCGGCGTCCGTTTTTCTTCAACGGAAGTTTCTGTTACTGCGTTATTCCGCAGACGCTTCTTTGCCGTCATCGTCATTCGGCAGTCCCACCAGCTTGATATTGCGTGATGGAACGACCGTTGAAATGGCGTGTTTGTAAATCATCTGACTGACGGTGTTGCGCAGCAGGATCACGAATTGATCGAACGACTCAATCTGCCCTTGCAGCTTGATGCCACTCACCAGATAAATCGCCACCGGTATGCGCTCACGCCGCAAGGCATTGAGATAAGGGTCTTGTAGGCTTTGCCCCTTTGACATGTTGCTCTCCTGGCACTCTTCCAATTCTCTTCGCCATCTTCACCATTGGCCTGCATTGCGCTGCTGCAAACTTCGCATCTTGCGAAACGCTGTTTTGACCAAACAATAATGTTGATCGAACAATTCAGTGTTCAACTACACCGAAGTTCAATCTTCCGCAAGCCCGGCGATTTCCGCGGCACTATGGCCAGAGGTATCGTGGAATGCAAGCCGCGCGACCCGTTCTGCAGCCGCTGCAGGATCTGCTGCGGAGAGACGATGCAACTGTTTCCATGCACGCAGCCAGGTGTACTGTCGTCGTGCCAGCCCTCGCGTTGCCGCAAGAACGTCTTCCCGCATTTGTTCCGCAGTGTGCTTTTTATCGAGGGAATTCCACACTTGTCGATAGCCGACCGCACGCAAAGCCGGCAATCCGACATGCAAATCTTCGCGCGCACGCAATCGCACAACTTCATCGATAAATCCGGCAGCGAACATGTGATCAAGTCGCTGCGCGATACGATCATGGACAGTTTGCCGCTCGGGCCAGTCGAGCCACACCTCAGTGACGCGACACGCATGTCTTTCGGCCGCGCTTTTTGCAGTACCCCAAAAACTTGATAGCGGTCTGCCGGTAAGCAGCAGAACTTCCAGAGCTCGCGCCAACCGCTGCGGATTATTTCGATGAATGCCTGCTGCCGCTACGGGGTCGCTGTCCATGAGTTCTGCATGCAATGCGGGCCAGCCTACGAGAGCCGCGCGCTGCGCAACAAGCGCACGCACGGACGGCGTTGACGCAGGAATGTCATCCAGACCGTCGCGAAAGGCGCGCAGGTACATCATCGTTCCGCCGACCAGAATCGGCACGCGGCCATTGGCAAACGCCCACGCCACTTCCCGGTCAGCGTCGTTCACGAAGTCGGCGACGGTATAGGACTCAATCGGATCACGAATATCAACCAGCGCGTGAGGGTGTCGAAGCAGTTCCGTAACCGATGGTTTGGCGGTGCCGATATCCATGCCCCGATACACCATCGCAGAATCGACGCTGATGAGATGGGCCGGAAATCGATCGGCGAGCTGGAACGCCAGATCGGTTTTGCCGGTGGCGGTTACGCCGGTAATCACGAGCAGCGACCCTGTCTGGGCCATCAGCGACCTCGAAGAAATAGTCGGTCCAGTTCATCGACAGACATTTCCCGCCAGGTGGGGCGACCGTGATTGCATTGACCAGCGTTTTCGGTCACTTCCATTTCCCTTAGCAGCGCGTTCATCTCAACCAGACTCATCGCCCGATTGGCGCGCACGGATCCGTGACAGGCCATGGTGCCCAGAAGCTCGAGCTGGCGGGCTTCAATCAGGTTCGAACCACCGTGGTCAGCCAGATCGGCAAGCACATCCTTGACCAGAGCTTGCGCATCTCCGCCTTGCAGGCTCTGCGGGACTTCGCGAATGGTGATCGCGCCAGGGCCTGTTCGATCCACGACCAGACCCATGCTCGACAGAAGGTCGGCAGAGGTTTCCGCAAGCTCTGCTTCCTGTTCTGAAACGTCTACCAGAACAGGCACCAGCAGCCGTTGAGCGACAATGCCTTGTGAACTGCGTTGCCGCTTCATCCGCTCATACACAATTCGCTCGTGTGCCGCGTGAATATCCACCAACACCAGTCCGCTGGCGTTTTGCGCCAGCAGATAGATGCCATGCAACTGACCGATGGCATATCCGAGCGGCGGGACCCCTGTGCCCACTCGATCAACATCTGGTCTGTCTCGCACCATGAGAGGCTCGGTGATCATTGGTGCACGAGACACGTATTGAGATGGCATGTGCGCGACCGAACGATGCGCGTCCGGCAACACGGAGCTCGTTACCGGCGTCCGCATCGCTTCTTCGAACCCCGTCAGTTGCGCGGTCCCGGGTACTACCGCAGTCTCTGACAAAGAAGCCAACGTTTCGGTGGATGTTGACGCCACCTGCTGATGTGACGGCCTGACATCTCGGAGCGAACGGTTGAGGATGCCGAAAATGAAATCGTGAACGTCGCGCGCATCACGGAATCGAACTTCGTCCTTGGTGGGATGCACATTGACATCCACCAGTTCGGGCGCGAGATCCAGGGACAACACAAAAACCGGATGACGCGCCCCATAGAGCACGTCCCGATACGCCTGGCGCAAGGCATGCGCGACCAGCTTGTCGCGAACCACGCGGCGATTCACAAAGAAAAACTGATGGTCGGCGTGACTGCGCGACCACGTCGGCAAACCCACCCAACCATGCAGGCGATATGGCCCGCGACGTTCATCCAGCGCGATGTGACTGGCCAGAAAACCCTGCCCCAACACACGTCCGAGCCTGGCTTCCATCCCACCTGCACCAACCTGTAGCCGTGTGCCACCCTGCGCGAATTCGAAGGCCACCTCCGGTTCGGCGAGAATCAGTCGCCGGATCACCGCATCAATGGCCTGAGCTTCGCTTCGTTCTGTCTTCATGAACTTGCGACGAGCCGGGGTATTGAAAAAGAGATCACGGACTTCAACCGTGGTCCCTGTGGGATGAGCAACCGGTCGCTCGAAATCGGTGACACCACCGCTCATCGCCATGGACCAGCCCATGGCCATCTGCGCCGTGCGTGACTGGATCTCGACCTTGGCAACACTGGCGATACTGGCGAGGGCTTCGCCACGAAAGCCGAGACTTTGCACCAAAAACAGATCCTCCGCCGTCCTGATCTTGCTGGTGGCATGACGAGCAAACGCACGTGGCAAGTCGTCTTCAGATATGCCATGGCCATCATCGCGCACGAGAATTCGATCAAGCCCACCGGTTTCGGTCTGAATGACGATGCGCGTGGCACCAGCGTCAAGACTGTTTTCCACCAGCTCCTTGACGATGGAGGCAGGTCGCTCAACAACTTCACCCGCAGCGATCTGGTTGGCAACAACTGGTGGCAGGACTTCGATCCGTCGTGTCATCGCCGTAGTCCTGTTTCCGGGGACGCTCTGAGCAAGGAGGGCTTGCCTTGCGGTGTCTGGAAATTCTGGATCCTGGGACACATGATCAACCGGCCGGAATCACAATGACCTGACCAATCCGGATGTGATTATCGGACTTCAGGGTATTGGCCTTGCGCAACTTCTCCCGACTCACGCCAAAGCGGTCAGCAATCTGCGAGAGCGTATCGCCTCGAACAATGGTGTAACGGGTTCCTGCCACCCGGTTCGGGTCGGCCGCCAGCCGATTTGCCAGCAGTGTTCCAGGCGGTGGTGAATTTTCCAGAAAGGTCCGGATGCCTCGCACAATCGCTGCAGCAACTTTGTCCTGGTGATCCGCTTGCGACAAACGGCGGGCTTCCGCCGGATTCGACAGGAAACCGGTTTCCACCAGAATCGATGGCACGTCAGGGGACTTCAGCACCATGAAGCCTGCCTGTTCGACGAATCGCTTGTGCAGTGGTGTGGTGCTGCCGAGGCTGGACAACACCGACTTGCCGGCTTCGAGGCTCGCTGAGCGATTACCATCCATCGCCAGATCCAGCAACACCGAGCGAAGCACCGGGTCCTTGTCTTCGAGCGTCACTTCACCCACGCCACCGATCAGGTCGGCGCGATTTTCCTTGTCCGCAAGCCATCGCGCCGTTTCTGAAGTGGCACCACGATCCGACAAGGTGAACACCGACGCACCACTCACGTGGGCCCGTGTGAAGGCATCGGCATGGATCGATACAAACAGGTCGGCTCGTGCCTCGCGTGCAATCTGCACACGATTACGTAGCGCGATGTAGTAGTCACCATCCCGGACCTGCAGGCTCTTGAATCCGCTGATCGCATCGATACGCGACGCTACCTTGCGCGCAATCTGCAAGACGATGTCCTTTTCATGCCGACGATTGGCAGCAATGGCGCCAGGATCCTCACCGCCGTGTCCGGCATCAATGGCCACAAGGACGATTCGTGCACCAATGGGACTCACCGGTGCCGCCTGCCGAACCGGTGCCACGCCGTCGGTGAAGAGATCAAGCACCAGTCGATGGCCGTATGGGGGAATGGGCGCCAGCACAAATGTCTTGGGCGTGTGTTTTGCCGACAGATCGATAACAAGCCTGTACATGCCGTTGACCGCACTGCCCTGCATCGCGCGGATTCGTTGACGGGACGCCGCAACCAGTTCCGTATCGAGCCCGGCGACGGGGCTGGTATTGGCAAACTCGAGGATCACGCGCGCGGGGTTCGCTTCGTTTTTCACAGTGAACTGCACAGCGTCCACCGTATCGAACACCACTCGGGTGTGATCCGGAGCTTCGTGCACACGAATGTTCTGCAGCACATTGGCCGATACCGCTGGGTACACCAGCAAGAGGGCAAGCGTCCAAGCCCAGAATCGATAGTTCATCCCGTTGGCCCACGTACGTCGATGTTCGCCACCCTGCCTTCCCCTGCCAACTCCAACCGCACGTCGATGTCGGCCGGTGGTAAAAATCCTTCGCCACGCTCAGGCCATTCAATAAGCTTGATGCCTTTCGTGTCGAGTGTCTCGTCGAGCCCGACAAAAACCAGCTCATCGGCTCTGACCAATCGATAGAGGTCCAGATGAAGCACCGTACATGCTGCCAGTTCATAAGGTTCGAGCAGCGTGTAGGTCGGGCTCTTGACCGCGCCCTGAAAACCAAGCGCGCGCAATATACCGCGAGACAGGGTCGTCTTGCCGGCACCCAGATCGCCACGCAGATAGACACAGGCATCGTGCTGGAACCGATCACGCAGGCACGCCGCCAGTTCACCCCCCAACCGCATCGTGGCTGCTTCGTCCGGCAATTCGTACCTCATGACAGCGAGCGCAATTCGTTGATCAGATCGCCGGCCAGCAAACTGTGAGCCGAACCGCGCGCAACCGCACGATCGCCGGCCACGGAATGCAGCACCACGCCATGTACCGCCGCAGCATAAGCCGAGTGGCTATCCGCGATTTGCGCAGCAATGATGCCGCACAACACATCGCCCATACCCGCACTCGCCATTGAGGGGTTTCCGGCGCCGCAGACGGTGAGTGCGTTTTGGCCTGCGATGAGCGAACCCGCCCCTTTCAGCACCACGACATCACTGATGCTCAGAACCAGGGCTCTGGCTGCAGCAGGTCGATCATGCTGAACCGCTGCAGATGTCGTCGCCAGCAGTCGGGCCGCCTCCGCTACATGGGGGGTCGCAATCGCGGGCCTGAAGGCACGGTCGCCTTCGAGCCAATGATGAAAACCGTCCGCATCCAGCAGCACCGGCGCCTGAGTCACACCGATCACAGTCTGATAGAGATTGTGCCCCCACAGACGTCGATCAAGCCCGGGGCCCAGCACGACACAGGTTGCCCTGCCCAGCACGGACTTTACGGCGTCCTCGTCTTCGGCATCCATCACCATGAGTTCCGGACGACGGGCGAGAATCGCCGGCCGATGTTCTGGTCGAGTGATGATGGTGACCATACCTGCGCCTGCTCGTAGTGCCGCTTCACCCGCCAGCAGCACGGCGCCACCCATCGACACATCGCCTCCGGCAACTACCACATGACCACGCTGATGTTTGTAGGCGTGGACTGAAAGCGGCGCACGTGCCGGCACGCTATCCACCAGCGGAACTCCGACGCCGCACCAACGTGGATCAACACCAAGCGAATCAAAACAGACGTGCCCACACACTTGCCGGCCGAGGCCGGTGTGCTGACCCAGTTTGCGTGTGATGAAGGTTGCGGTGAGGTCAGCTCGAATGACAGCCGTCGCATCTTCCCCGCAAGGTCCGCCGGTATCGGCGTTCAGCCCGGTTGGAATATCCACGGCCAACAGTGGGCGACCACTCGCATTGAGCGCGGTCACGGCCAACGCAAAGTCGCCTCGGGGCGCACCTGCTTGACCGGTGCCGAGCAGTGCATCGACCAGCACAGCGCCACCCGCACCATTGGCAAGGTAATCAGCGGCAAATGGAATCACCGGAACCTTGCGTCGTGCGGCAAAACCCACCGCCATCAGCGCGTCCCCCGCGGCTGGCGCTGCACCAACCTGAATGATCTCGACCTGCAGACCCAGGTCGTGGGCGAAGGCTGCCATTACGTAACCATCGCCGGCGTTGTTGCCCTTGCCGGCATAGATCGATATCGAAGCAGCCGCTGGCCATGTCTCTAACAGGCGATCCAACGCAAACCGGCCAGCCCGCAGCATCAACTCGAAGCCAGCGACTCCGAGTTCGGTGATGGCGCGAGCATCAGCAGCGCGACTTTGGGCGGCGGTATAGAGGTGGATCACGATCGACTTCCGGCGAGCAGCCGCCAGTATACTGACGCGATGACAAGTGCGGATGCTGCAACACTCGATCGATTGAAAGATCGGCTCACCCGGTGGGCAACCGACCTTGGCTTTGACGGCATTGGTATCACCGACATCGACCTGTCCGCCCACGAATCCCGACTGCGCACGTGGCTGGCCGAAGGAAACCACGCCGACATGGGTTATCTCGCGCGCAACGTCGACAAACGACTGCACCCGGATCTTCTGCATCCCGGGACCTTGCGAGTGGTGGTGGTGCGGATGAACTACCTGCCCGACGCAACTTCCGCGTTGGCTACTTCCGACGATCCGGAGCGCGCACAGATTGCGCGTTACGCCCTTGGCCGCGACTACCACAAGGTGATGCGCACACGATTGGCGAAACTGGCCAGTTTATTGAGCGATGCGGTCGCCCCACTGGATCATCGATACCGCGTCTTTACCGATTCAGCGCCAGTGCTGGAACGGGCGCTTGCCGTCAAGGCGGGTCACGGCTGGGTCGGCCGGCACAGCCTCGTGCTGAATCGTGACGCCGGGTCCTGGTTTTTTCTTGGCGAGATCTTTACCAATCTGCCACTGCCGATCGATTCAGCTGACGACACCGACCATTGTGGCAACTGCAAGGCCTGTATCCGGGTTTGTCCGACGGATGCCATTGCCGACGATCGCACCATCGACGCACGCCGCTGCATCGCCTGGCTGACCATCGAGAACAAGGGAGAAATTCCTGAAGTTCACCGGCAGGCCATCGGCAATCGGGTGTTCGGCTGTGATGATTGCCAGACTTTTTGCCCGTGGAATCGCGCCGCCCCGGTCTCGCGGCAAGCCGATTTCTCGCCGCGCCGGCAGCTGCTTGATGCAGATCTGGATGCTCTCTTCGCCTGGACCGAGGCGGAGTTCATGCAACGCACGGAGGGTTCGGCGATCCGCCGGATCAACTACCAGCAGTGGCAACGAAACCTCGCGGTGGCGCTTGGCAACGCACCCTGGAGCGAAACCCGAGTGGCTGCGCTCGAAGCGCGCCTGCAAACTGCAGAGGTATTGCTGGCAGAGCACATTCGCTGGGCGCTTGCTCAGCTGGAGCGCAGGAAGGTCGACCTGTAATAACGCAGTTCATCCAGCGATTCGCGAATGTCGGCCAACGCCGTATGTGCACCCTGTTTGCGGAACCCACTGGCGATGGTAGGTTGCCATCGACGCGCCAGCTCCTTGAGTGTGCTGACATCGATGATCCGATAGTGCAGGTAAGCCTCCAGGGTTGGCATATAGCGGAACAGAAATCGCCGATCCTGCCAGACCGTATTACCACACAGTGGTGCGGTCTTCTCACCCACATGTGCCTTGATGAATTGCAAGGTCTGCGACTCGGCTTCTGCGAGTGAAACCCCGGACTTGCGCACCCGATCCAGCAAACCGGACTCGCCATGCGTTCGCTGGTTCCACTCATCCATCCCGGCCAGGGTCGCCTCGGTTTGGGTGACGGCGAACACCGGTCCTTCGGCGATGATGTTGAGATCGTCATCCGTAACGAGGGTCGCAATTTCCAGAACGGTATCGCGATCCGGATCAAGACCAGTCATTTCCATATCCATCCACACCAGGCTGCCGGTCATCAGTTGCTCCAGACTCGTTTGTTTGCTTCAGCCAATTTGAACTTGATCGACCGGGTAAAGCTACTGTAAGAAGTCCTCTGGATACGCACCGTCCGGCAAGCACGCAGTGTTTCAGCCCGGCCTTTCATGAAGGAGAGCTTCCATCAGCACCCCGCGTCTATATGAACCCGAAGAACTGGCTCAACTGGATACCACTACATGCATGATCGTCCATGTCGCCCAAGGGGAGGCATTCGCTCAGGGGCATCTGCCACAGGCGCGCCTGGTTACGCCGCGCGAACTGGTCATTGGCACACCGCCTGCACCGGGTCGACTGCCGCCAGTTGCGCAACTCGAAGCCATGTTGGGCCGTATTGGTTATCGGCCCGACCAGCACATCGTTACTTACGATGATGAAGGAGGCGGCTGGGCAGGTCGATTCGCCTGGACGCTCGACGTGATCGGCCATCGTAACTGGGGTTACATCAACGGCGGTGTACATGCCATGCACGCTTGCGGCGTGCGACTGGCTGGCGGGCCGCCAACCGCTGTGGCGCCTACCACCGTACAAGTCGAACTGCATCGCGAGCCGATCGCCGAGGTCGAGGACATTCTCGCCACACTCGGTTCACCGGATCATGTAGTCCTCGATGTGCGATCCGCAGAGGAGTACGCAGGGCTTCGTGCG
The DNA here is from genome assembly GCA_031385325.1 of Gammaproteobacteria bacterium. GTDB lineage: Bacteria > Pseudomonadota > Gammaproteobacteria > Pseudomonadales > Azotimanducaceae > SYFY01. The sequence goes on from JANNBJ010000190.1 coordinate 35,666, forward strand.
GCCTCGGCCCGCAGTGGTCACATTCCCGGTGCAGTCAACATCGACTGGTTACGCATGCAGGACCCCACTCGCGCAACACGGCTGGTCACAAACATTGCAGCATTACTTGAATCGGAGGGTGTCAGCGCCGCGAAGCATGTCATCACCCACTGCCAGACTCATCATCGTTCCGGACTTTCTTATCTGGTGATGCGCTTGCTCGGTTATCCCCACGTTCAGGCTTATCATGGTTCATGGTCCGAGTGGGGAAACCGGGAAGACACTCCGATCGAACGGTGATCAATCCGGATCGGCTGGGGAGCGCTGCGTGAGTTTCTTTGTCAACCTGCAACGGGTACTGCCTCAGCATCTGCTGTCGCGCTCGGTCGGCCTGCTCGCCAGTTCCCGTCTGCCTTTCATCCGCTCGCCGTTCGTTCGATTGTTTGCACGAAGCTACGACGTCAACATGGCTGAAGCCGATCGCAACGATCTCGGCGACTATGCATCCTTCAACGACTTCTTCACCCGAACCCTCAAGCCGGGCGCCCGGCCGTTTCCTGTGGATTCGCGGTCATTACTGTGTCCAGCCGATGGGATGATCAGTCAGGTCGGTCGTATCGAGAATGGCACCCTGCTGCAGGCCAAGGGTATTCGCTATTCCTTTGCAGCCCTGGGTGGAGAGTCCGCCACTGCCGAATTTGAAGGTGGACAGTTCCTCACGGTCTACCTCGCACCACGTGACTACCACCGTGTGCATTTGCCCATTGCTGGAGAATTACGTCAGAGCGTCGCCATTCCAGGCGCCCTGTTCTCCGTCAACGGTCATACGGAAGGCGAGATCGAAGGTCTGTTCTGTCGGAACGAACGACTGGTCATGTCGTTCAGCACCGAAGTTGGGCGCATGTTGGTGATCATGGTAGGCGCCATGATCGTTGCCAGCATCGAGACCGCGTGGCCTGGACCTCGCTCGCCCTACCGACAGAAGATCGTTCGCGAGCACGGTATCGGCTTTGCACGCGGCGATGAGGTCGGCCGGTTTCTGCTTGGCTCGACGGTCATTCTCGCGTTCGAGCGCGACGCCGTTCGTCTGGAAGACCGGCTCATCGCTGGTCGGCCGGTTCGCATGGGAGAAACCATCGCACAACCACTGGTGACACGACTGCACCGTTGAAGTCCGTAAGACAGTGTTGGTGCTACCTGGTCAATCGAGAGCTGGAAACGCCAGCACTTCGTGAATGTGTCGATTGCTTTGTTGCAGCATGAGGAGTCGATCAACACCCACAGCAACCCCGGCACAGGATGGAATGCCGTGTGCATTGGCTGAGAGGAAAGCTTCATCCGGGTTGATTTCGGTTTTATCGAGCGCTCGACGTCGGACGTTGTCGGCGATGAATCGCTCTCGTAACTGCGTGGCATCGCCGTTTTCATGGTAGCCGTTGGCGATCTCCACGCCCGCAACGATCAACTCGAAACGCGCTGCAGTTTCACCATCGGCATGCAAACGGGCGAGCGCGGCCTGGCTACGCGGAAAGTGAGTGACAAAACAGCGACCAGGAAGCGCGGCACAGGCTTGCGCGTAAGAGAGATCTGCAGCATCACCCGACAAGTCGCGAGCAACCAGATCGCCATACCTGACCTGTCGATAGGGCGCCGCGCCGAGCAAGGTATCCACCAGTGAGGAAAGTTCCTGCATCAACTGCTGATCATCGAAACCGGGGCGATACCACTCGAGCAACGTGAATTCGGGATTGTGCCAACGACCCCGCTCACCGGCGCGGAATACCGGACCGAGCTGATAGATGGCTGGTGCGCCAGCCGCCAGCAGTCGTTTCATCGCATATTCAGGTGAAGTCTGCAGCCAGCCGCCGCCCAACACGGCGATCGAGTCGATCATCGGCTCGGAGACGGTATCGGGCATCAAGACCGGGGTCTGCACTTCAAGCACATCGAGACGACGGAAGAACTCTCGAATGTCGGCCAGCAACTGGCCGCGCGCGATCAGCGCCGCGACATCTGCGGTCGGGCGCCAGGAGGGAGGAGAACTCGGGGTATCAATGTCAGCGAACCCGGTTGACGTATTCCTTGTTCCGCGTGTCGACCCGCAGCACATCCCCTTCATTGACAAACAACGGGACACGTACCACTGCGCCGGAAGACAGTGTGGCCGGTTTGGATGCGCCGGTCGCCGTGTCTCCCTTCAAGCCTGGGTCACATCGAACAACTTCCAGTTCCACAAAGTTGGGTGCCGCGATGGAAATGGGCTGATCGTTCCAGAGGATGACCTGGAATTTGTCCTGCTCTCGCAGCCACTCCTTGGCATCGGCGACGAGATTTTCTGACGCGGCGAATTGCTCGAAGCTGCCGTCCGTCTTCATGAAGTGATAGAACTCTCCATCGTTGTAGAGATATTCCATTTCCGCTTCCATGACATCAGCGCCGTCGAGACTGTCGCCTGACTTGAACGTACGCTCCCAGACACGACCGGTCTTGAGATTGCGGAGTTTGACCCGGTTGAAAGCCTGCCCCTTGCCTGGCTTGACGTACTCGTTCTCGAGGATCGAACACGGATCACCTTCGAGCATCACTTTGATTCCGCTCTTGAATTCATTGGTACTATAGGTCGCCATCAGCTGATACCGCTGTTGCAGAAAAAGGCGCGCATGATACCCGTGAATCCTGAACCGTGGGAGCCCGACACTTGGCGCCTGCTCCTCAAGCGTGCCGTTCGTACGAGTCACGCCCTGCTGCAAGAACTTGGTCTGTCGTCTACCGAGGCAGACCCGACACCGGATTTCCCGGTTCGAGTACCCGCCCCATTCATGGCTCGCATGCGACGCGGCGATCCGCGCGACCCGCTGTTGTTGCAGGTACTGGCGAACCTGAGCGAACGCCTGGTCATGCCAGGATTTGTTGCCGACGCCGTCAACGAAATCGGCCGATCCCGTGCCCCAGGGTTGATCCAGAAGTACGCTCACCGTGCATTGCTGATTGCGAGTCCGGCCTGCGCTGTTCACTGTCGTTACTGCTTTCGCCGCGAATTCCCCTATGAGGATCATCCTCCTGGCGCTTTGTCAGACGCCCTCCAGGTCATACGCAACGATGATTCCCTGACCGAGATCATCCTGTCTGGTGGCGACCCGCTGACCCTTTCGGACGAGGCATTCACAGCGCTGTTCAACAATATCGTGGCCGTGCCGCACATCCGCCGGGTGCGTATCCACACACGGCTGCCCGTGGTGCTGCCACAACGAATGACGCGGGTATTGTTAGAAACTCTGGCCGAGGCTGCAAAACCTGTGGCCATGGTTGTCCATGTCAATCACGCTCGAGAACTCGACCTCGACACCCATCGTGCATTCACGCTGCTCCGTCAAGCCGGGGTGACCCTGCTCAACCAATCGGTACTCCTGAAAGACATCAACGACTCGTCAGCTGCGCAGTGCGACCTGGCACAGCAGCTGTTCGAGCAGGGCGTACTGCCGTATTACCTGCATCTGCTGGACCGGGTCAGCGGCACCCATTCTTTCGAAGTCGCCGAGCATCTGGTGCAACCGCTGTTAAAGGATATGCACGCGCGGTTGCCGGGCTATCTTCTACCGCGACTGGTTCGGGAGATCGGGGGTGAGCCAGGAAAGAGCCTGATTGCGATGGAACCTGCGGTCCGCACCATCGCCCCAACGGACAGGTCAGAAGCAGGGAGCGCCGAGCCGCCACAACCGGTCAGGATCTGAGCGGCACTCAGCGGCCGTCTCGCGCCGTCCACTCATCCAGGGATTTGAGTGTCGTCTGAATGAACGGGCTGCGTATGGCGAGCCACAGAAATCCATCGGCAATCGCTTTCCCCGGTTGGCGCAGGGGTCGCTCCACGTGCAGCAGCAGAATCACACGATCGTCCTGCGTGTCGTTCCACACCTCGTGATCGTAGGTGTCGTCGAAAATCAGAAATTTCCCCGCTTCCCAGTTGTAATCTTTGCCATCGATGGCAATTCGACACTTGCTGCGATCCTTCGGGATCTGCAGGCCGAGATGACACGTGATCATTCCATTCGTTGGGCCGTAATGTCGCGGCAGGTGTGTGCCAGGCGTGTGAATCGAGAAGAACGCCGAGATGAGCCCTGGGATGGACTTGACCAGCTCGTTGGTTACCGGGCAACGGGCGGTATTGTTTTCAACTTGATAGCGGTAGCCCCAGAGGAAAAACACCTTCCATTTGTCGTCTGTGGCGATGCGGCCATGGTCCGGCGACACCACACGAAGAGCAGGCACGTCCTCTGGGCGTTCGAGCACCCTGAGTGCCTCGTCACGAATGGTCTCCCATTGGGCCTCCAGGCGCGGAACCCAATCGAATACGTCGCGTCCAAATACGGGTGGGTTGCCAACTTTGGAAGACAGTCCTACAAACCAATGAATGGGCGGGCGGATATAAAACCCGAACCAGAACATCGAGCGACGGAAAAGGTACGCCACACCCGCACGTGCGCGACCCAGGATGCTCGTATCGGCGGCTTCCATTGGACTGATTCACAGCCTCGAAAGGATCAACGGTGCGCAATTACACCAAATTCGGTCGCGGGCAGCGATGCTCGCCTCCGAAATAAAACACGCTACACTGCGCCCGCCAAGACCATGCGGGTCAAACAAAGCGTGAATCCATTGTGAATCCATCAATGGTGGGACAGCCAGCACTTCCAGTGCACCCAGCGAGCCGATCACCTGCCAACCACCGGCTCGCGCCGGCGCTGTGCTCGCTGCAACTTCCGGTCGTCTCGCTTGAACATGACGGCGTAACTACGCTGCGCCACCATATCGCTCGACATACTCCCGTGTTGATAACGGACCTCGCCGCCGCGTCACCTGCGCTGCGCCGCTGGACACCGGAGTATCTAAGTACACACTACGGCCACAAGATCGTGCGTGTCTACGACGCCTCCTTCGGTGATCCCGGCAAAAATTACATGGGCAATATCGATTCGATGCCGTTCGCGGACTTTCTGCGCGAAACACTCGGTGCAGGCCGGGATTTACGGATGTTCCTGTACAACGTCGGGCGACAGATCCCCGAGTTGCTGGATGACCTGGATTTCCCGGACCTGGGACTGCATTTTTCGCGCCGATTCGTGTACACCTTCTTTGGCTGCAAGGGGTCCACCACGCCCCTGCACTACGACATCGATATGGGGCACGTGCTGCATACCGCAATGCACGGTCGACGCCGGGTGCGCCTCTTCGCTCCCGACCAGTCACGAGCCTTGTACCAGCACCCGTTCACCGTACGAAGTTATGTGAACCTCGATCAACCCGATCTTGAGCTTCATCCGGCATTGGCTTATGCACGCGGTTACCAGGTGATTTTAGAACCCGGCCAGACGCTGTTTATGCCAAGTGGGTATTGGCACGAATTCCACTACCTCGATTCGGGATTCGGTCTGTCGCTGCGCACAGGCAGCGCTCGTCTGCGCGATCGTGCCAACGGTCTGGCCAATCTACTGGCGTTGTCGCCAATCGACCGCCTTAACAATAAACTGGCGACCAAAACGTGGTTTGCCTGGAAACAGCACCAGGCGCAGGTCCGTGCGACGGCTTACATGAACAACCAGGAACTGCCGTGAAGACATTAAAGGGCACACTGCATACCGGCCGATTCGAGGTTCCTTACCGCAAGTACGGGAACAATGAACATCTCTTGATGTGTGTCAGCGGCGCACTGCAGACGATGGCCATCTGGCGCACCGTCGTTAACCGATTTGCCGGCCACTTCACCGTTGTCATCTTCGACATGCCTGGAATCGGGCGATCGGAGATCAAATCCGGCGGCGCGCACGTCACGGTCCAGGAACAGCTGGAAACGCTGCATGCGCTCATTGAGGAAACTCATCCCGGCGGAGACGTCACCCTGGCCGGCAGTTCCTGGGGTACGGCAATCGCCGCGGCGTACGCTGCACTGCGGCCCGATGCCGTTCAGCACCTGGTTCTCAGCAGTTTTGGGATGAAACCCAACGCAGTGATGGAAGATATCGTACGGCGTGCGCTTGTCCTCTATCACGAGGGCGATTATGCCCGTGGTGCAGATCTGATTCTGGAAATGTTCGGGAACCAGATTGGCGAGAGCTACAAGCGCCAGATCATCGCTCAATTCGAACACCTCAACGACGCCCACGCCGAAGCCTTCTACGAGCACTGCGCGAATATCTTGAAGATCGGCAGACTCGATGAAATGGTCGACTTGACCAAGATCAAAGCGCGTACTTTGATCATGAATGGCGCGAGGGACACCATCATCGACCTGGAAGACATGGTTATCGCCGAGCGGCTGATTCCCAACTGCGAGATCAGGCTGGTCAGGGACGTCGGACACTTCCTGCATTTCGAGCGGCCCGAACTCCTGGATGACTACGCAGAATTCATGTTGGCGACCGAGTGCAGCGTTACCCTGCAGTCGTGAGTCGGTAATTCGCGTCACTAGCAGCCTGTCGGACTTGAGCGATCGTAGCGAGCCGAGTGGGAGAGCGAGGACAGTTTTTCACGATTTCGAGGCGCATAGCGGCGCTATGCAACGAGAAATCGGGGAAAAATGGACCGCTCTTCCCACTGGCGCAGTAG
>JANNBJ010000200.1:0-2214 GCA_031385325.1 Gammaproteobacteria bacterium
CGCGTTTGCCCCGGTTGGTCAAGGCGGTCAAGAAGAGGGGACATGAGCAATAGCGCGACACCTGTCCCTACCGAATATTAGATTCTGACGCGGTTGCGCATCTTTCATACCGATGAAGCAGGCCGCCAAGGATGGGCAGGGACACGATCTTACCGACACGATGCATTTGTCGAGTGTCCGGGGCGTCTTTTTCTGACGCAAGATGAGTACGACTCGCGTTGTAGTAGTCTGCAAATTCGGAAAGAATTGCCCGCAGGTGGGGTTCATTCCAGACAATGACGTGGTCCAGGCATTCGCGCCGTATCGATCCGATGACGCGTTCTGCATATCCCTTTTGACAGGGGCTGCGAGGCGCAATCGGTCTGTCACGAATGCCACAAGCTTCAACGCGCCTTTTGAATACATGGCCGTATTTTGCGTCGTTGCCACGGATCAGGAACCGGGGTGCCGTGTCCCAAGGGAAGGCTTCGTTGATCTGTTGCGCCAACCACAGTGCCGTTGGGTGTCAAGTTGCTGTGAGCAGCGAAACATGCCTGCAGTTGGGGCTGATAACGACCAGCGCATAAAGCTCTCGCTAATTGATGGTCGGAACAGTGAAAAGATCGATGGCGGCGATGCCGTCCATTTGGATCGAGAGGAACGTGCGCCAGGACGGACTGCCGCCCCGCGGGTGGATGCGCGGCATATACTTCGCGACCGTTGACTCGGCAATTGCAAGGCCAAGTTTGAGCAGTTCACCAAGGATGCGGGGTGCGCCCCACAGCACATTCTCGCTGGCGATCCGCTTGATGAGCGCGATGGTTTTACGGTCAATCTTCGGTCGGCCGGGCAGAGCGCGAGACTTTCAGCGCCAGTAGCTGCGAAAGCCTTGTCTGTGCCAACGCAGAAGTGTTGCCGTCGTCACCAGCAGCGACAACCTGGCTTGTTCCGGCCAGAGCCAGAGCCACACCAGAAACCAGCGGTCCGAATTGTGCAGGTGCAATCGCTTCGGTGCGCGCGTTCGAAGCACGGAATTCTCATACCGAAGCCGAATGACTTCCACCTGCAGAGATTCGTGAGATCTGAAGAGATTGGCGAGTAAGAGCAACATGATGGGAATGGTGGCGCCTTGAAGAACGGATTGTCCGATGGTCAGACTTTCGCATCATTGATGTCGAAGTTGAATGGACCCTGCAACGTTGCAACTTCAATCGAGTTTCTGGATAGTGCGGGATTGACCGTCACGGGCAAGAATCTAATATTCGGTAGGCACAGGTCTGCGATCAGCGCTGTTAGTGCTTTGACATTCAGATCGGCTGGTTCGGCTTTCATTGTGGTGCTCCTTAAGTCATCACCACTACACACGCTCTTGGCGGTGCGAAAGGCGAGTGCAATCCGAGCAATGCCATGGCTGGTTTCAGGCCAATTTTGGGCACACCATTGAGCGCACTGCTTGTGTTGGAGAGGCTGCAACGTCTGCGGTCTACGCAAGCCAATGCGATACTCTGCAAAAGTTCGCTACTTCAGTGGGAAGCGCTGGTGCCATTCGCCTTCAGCCAGGCGTCGATGGTTGCGATTTCTTTTTTCTGCGCCTTGACGATGCCGTGGGCTAGTTTTCGAACCTTGGCATCTTTGCCGTTGGCGAGAACAACCTGGGCCATATCGATAGCACCCTGATGGTGGGATCGCATGTGGTTCATGAAGTCGAAGTCGGCATCGCCGGTGAATTTCATCATCGGCATACCCTGCATCGTCTTCATCATTGCGCTCTTATAGCCCCTTGTGGATGCGGAATCGTCCGGGTTAGGGGCCATCATTTGCATGTCCATCGTCATGCCCGTACCCGACATCATACTCATGGCTTTCTCCATTTGGGTGGCGCAGCCCTGGGCATCCTTTTTCGCCATCATCTCCTTGGCCATGTCCATTTCTTTCATGACAGCCGCCTTCTTGGTGGCGTCCGTCATCTTCATCATGGACTCGTTCGCCGACTTCATGCCGGCCTCGGAGCACTTCGTGCTCGCCATGTGATCGGTTGGTTGTGCCAACGCTGGGTTAGCGGTGAGCAACGCTGCTGAGAGGGCGAAGCAAGCGAGCGGGATCATCTTCATGACGGTTCTTTCTGTGGGTGTTCTAGTTAATCGAACAGAGTCATAAAACGGTTAGGCGCGAGATTGGTTCCGCACAAATTCAGAAATCCGTAAGCGCCGGTAATGGCGCGGGGGCCGCGGCCAC
>JANNBJ010000223.1:0-12778 GCA_031385325.1 Gammaproteobacteria bacterium
GTTCATCGCGGCGCGCGCGGTTGCAACATCCGGCCACCAGATTTCCGTGATGCCGTCGAAATCAGGCTGCATGCCGGCGTAAAGCGAAGGCATCGGATGGTTTTGCACGTAAGCCGTCGCGCCTTCCGTCAACGCTGCGATCGGCCCATGGTTAAACCACCAGTGAGCCTGAAAATTCGCGACACTTACCCCGGTCTTCTTGCCAAACGGGAATACCCCTTTGATGCCGTGGCCCCGCCGATGTTTCGGCAGCAGCATGACTGATCGCTCAAGGCCTACGGACCGCCCCGTGATCTGTGTGCCAGCGGACAGCAGCCCCTGCAGGGGATAACCTGCCTTGCAGGCAGCCAGCGCAAGCTCCGGCGTGTCGAACCACAGTTCAGCGACCCCGTCGAAAGCAGGCGCCGCTTCTGCGATCTGCTGTTGAGTCGCGTGGGTCTGCACATATCCCCGGATCTTCGGATGCAGCCGCCGGATGTGTTGCTCCGCTGCGCTTCCCGACTGTACGAAAGGTGCAGTGCCTTGAACAAAAAAAGAGGTTCTGAACATCGCTTTTTCCCCTAGTATCGATTGCTGATTATCGACGACATTGGTAAAGATCGCAGCCATACGATCCAGTCGCCTGCCGATCTGTCCCGCCCTGGTGATCGAACATCGCCCAAACGAACAGGACGAACAGGACAAATCGGACTAACCGACAGAATAACGGAGAGCATCCATGAGTGAAGCCAAATCCTTGCCGCTGGAATCCATCGACGTCAGTAACCCCAGACTCTACGGCGATGAAACCTGGCAACCGGTGTTCGCTCGTCTGCGCCGTGAAGATCCAGTCCACTACTGCGCAGAAAGCCCGGTAGGACCCTACTGGTCGGTCACCCGATTTCAGGACATCAAGACCGTCGACACCAGTCACGACATCTACTCATCCGAAGTCGGCGGCATCACCATCGCCGAGGTGGAGTTCGAGCCTGACGCCCTGCAGCTCGACAATTTCATCGCCATGGATCAGCCGAAACATGATGATCAACGCAAGGTGGTGGCACCCTCTGTCGCACCCACCAATCTACGCAATATGGAGCCGCTGATCCGCGAACGGGTGGTCGACATTCTCGATAACCTGCCGATCGGTGAGCGATTCAACTGGGTAGAGCACGTGTCCGTGGAATTGACCGCGCGCATGCTCGCCACCCTCTTCGATTTTCCGTATGCGGACCGTCACAAGCTCGTTCACTGGTCTGACGTCACCACTGCCAATCCCCAGATCCAGGGCGACAGCGCAATGAGCAACGAGTATCGCCTGCAGGAACTCACCGAGTGCATGCAGGTTTTTGCCGGACTGTGGCAGGAGCGGGCCGCACGCAAGGAGCCGGGCCACGATCTCATCAGCATGCTGGCGCACGGTGAATCTACCCGCGACATGCCGAGCCGCCCCACAGAGTTTCTGGGCAACATCCTGTTGCTCATCGTTGGTGGCAACGACACCACACGCAATACCATCAGCGGTGGTGTCATCGCGCTGAACGAAAGCCCTGATCAGTACGAACTGTTGCGCAAACGGCAGGATCTCAGCCCGAACATGGTGGCCGAGATGGTGCGCTGGCAGACGTCGGTCATTCACATGCGACGCACCGCGACAAGAGACACGGTCCTGGCCGGAAAGAAGATCACCAAAGGCGAAAAGGTGATCATGTGGTACCTCTCCGGCAACCGGGATGAAGCCGTATTCGAGAACGCCGACAAACTGATCATCGATAGACCCAATGCACGGCAGCACGTGGCCTTTGGTTATGGCATCCATCGCTGTATGGGCAATCGGCTGGCGGAACTGCAGCTGCGAGTGCTCTGGGAAGAGACCATGAAGCGTTTCCGCAACGTTGAAGTTGTCGGACCGGTAACGCGGGTGCCATCGAACTTCATCCGTGGTGTCCGCGAAGTACCCGTAGTCCTGCACCCGTGGTAAATCTGAATACTGCGGCGCTGAGCTCCCTGTAGGAGCGGTCTCCGCGACCCCAACGTCAACCGAGCATTGAACATGACCCGCCAAATCTCCACCGACCCCGTGCAACCCGCCAAATTCGCCCACTTCGTGTTGCGCGTCAGCGACCTGGCTGCGTCGGTCAAGTGGTATGAAACCGTCCTCGGCATGAAAACGGTTTTCGGCAACGAGATGATCGTGTTCATGACCTACGACGACGAACATCATCGCCTGGCACTGGCAAAAACACCGGTGGCCGCTGGACCCAGAGGCGCGCCCGGTCTCGACCACGTGGCCTACACCCTGAATTCATTGGCGGATCTGCTGTCGACCTACAAACGACTGAAATCCGTTGGCATCGAAACGGTGTGGCCCATCAATCACGGGATGACGACCTCGCTGTACTATGCAGATCCGGATGGCAACCGGGTGGAATTCCAGATCGAGAACTTTGCGACCAAGGCAGAACTCCAGGACTACTTTCGTTCCGAGAGCTTCGCAAAAAATCCGATCGGTGTGCAGTTTGATCCTGCACATCTAATGGCTCGTTACGAACGAGGCGATGACATTCACGAACTGTTGAGACAAGGCGTCAGCTGAGACAAACGCCATGCGAACAACAGTCGGCATGAACACTTAGAGGAGACCACCATGTTCAGCACCGACCAGGTCAAACAGCTTCGCGCATTGATGGAATATGAGGCCGCTCGAAAAGAGCCACCTCGAGCCTTCCCCGTCCTGCCAGATATTCCGGCCGGGCGATACACGGACCAGCGTTTCTACGATCTCGAACAAAAGCACATCTGGCGCAAGACGTGGTTGCTGGCCGGGCACATCGACGAATTGCCGAACAAAGGCAGCTATCAACTTTGGGAGCGAGCCGGACAACCGGTTGTTCTGGTGAACGCCGGCGACGGTCGAATCAATGCCTTCTACAACACCTGTCGGCACCGTGGCGCGCCAATCGTTACCGAACAAAGTGGCCAACGTCCACGACTGGTCTGCAAGTACCACGGCTGGACCTACAGTCACGATGGCGACCTGCTGGCGGTGCGAGACCCGGAAGACTACCGAGGGCTGGACTTCTCCTGCCGCAGTCTGATCAGCATTCGCTGCGAGCGATTTGGCAACCTCATCTTCGTGAATTTCGATGACCAGGCACCGACCCTGCTGGAGTGGCTCGGCCCCATCGCCGAAGAGTGGAAGGAATTCCAGTTTGACAAGGTCCGGCTCGCCGCGCGTCACATCTTTGATCTGAACTGCAACTGGAAGATTGCGATGGAGGCCAATACCGAGGTCTACCACGTGCGCAGCATCCATCCCACAACCGTCGGTCCGATTCTCGATGATCGCCGCAACGTCAACACGCTGTACCCAAATGGCCATGGCCGCATGATCGCGCCGCAGCCACCCGGATCGACACGCTCCTACGCCCCGCCGAGCACCTTGCCTCAGATCGAAACCGTTGGTGAAATCGGCCGCACCTGCACTCAGTCGTATGGCGTGTTCCCGAACTGGGTATCACCACTGAGCGCCCGCGGCGTTCCACCATTGATCTTCTGGCCCAATGGCATCAACAAGTGCCGACTGGAGACGTGGACCATGTGCGCCGACTGGGGTGATGCCCCGGCACCCGATCACTGGACCGAAAACAACGGCGAACGGCTGAACGCCGTGCTGCGGGAAGACACCGAGTTTGGTGTGTGGATCCAGAAGTCCGTGGAATCCTATGGATTCAAAGGGGTACCGCTGTCGTATCAGGAAGCACGGATCTACCACTGGAACCAGTGGGCGGACCGCACCATCGGCTTCGAGAACATTCCGGTGGAACTGCGTGTTGGCCAGGTCATTGGTGATGAGTGGCTGTATCCGAATGATCCTCGGATTGCGGAGATGGAAGAGATCGCCGCGGCGGCAAGGGTCGCGTAGCCCCGGTGGAGGCCGCCCCGACAGGCGACCATCGCTATAGAGTCAGCCAGCCACCATCGACGGGCAGGTAGATACCGGTAACAAAATCACTCATGGACGAGGCAAGGAAAACCACGGCCTTGCCCTGATCCATCGGATCGCCCCAATGGCCGACGGGCAGACGCGCGATTCTGTCGGCAACCGTATCTCCCAACGGATCACCTGTGCGGTTTGGTGGTTGGCCACTCATTTTTGGCGGTGCGCCCTCTCGAACCCAGGTCGGCCCGGGCGCCAGCGCATTCACGTTGATGCCGTGCTGTGCGAGTTCAAGCGCGAGTGCTTTGGTAATCTGCGCCACTGCCGCCTTCGACCCATCGTAGGTCACACCCACACCTGGGCTGACCGCCTGGGTGGAAGACACATTGATGATCCTGCCGCCCCTGCCTTGTTCGATCATGATCGTTGCCGCGGCACGACAGCAGTAAAAAACACCGTCGACATTGACGGACCACAAGGTGCGCCACATGGCATCGGTGATATCCCGTACCGGACCGCCATAACCGATATAGACCCCGGCATTGTTGACGAGGATGTCGAGCGCACCGAGGCGTCGCCTGGTCTCCTGCATGGCGTGGTCAACTGACGCGCGATCTGCCACGTCCAGCGCCATCGCCTCACCACCTACCTCCGTGGCAATGATCTGCGCGTCGGCGAGTTGCAGGTCACTCACCATGACCTTGGCGCCCGCCATGGCGAGTGCTCGACAGATACCCGCACCGATACCTCGCGCGCCACCCGTGACATGGGCCACCTTGCCGGTCAGATCCAGCCATTGTGCAGCAGTGTTCATCGTACGGACTCCAGATTGACAAGGTCGAGCACGGCCAGTTCAGCGACTCCGAGTTCATGATTCTTGGCGGCCACGGCGGCCGTGAAATCCCCCCAGATCATCTGCCAGACGAAGATGACTTCACGGCCATCGATCGTGGTGGTGAACGGACTGAACCCGAGTGGCAAGGTAGCAAATGCAGCAGAACTATTGCCGAACAGGTAACGTTCGTTGAACGCCAGATAATCATCAAATCGGTCGCGGCCGACAGTTGCAAAACACACTACCGTGTCGCGTTCACTTAAGTTAAGGCGGCGAACCACTTCCGCCGGCATGAGCCCACCGGTATAGCGCGCGTTGATCTCGGTAACAACAACCGAATCCTCGCCACTTTTCGGGACAAAAAAGTCGAGCCCGCAATTGAGCCCTTCCGGTGCGGTGTATCCCTCACTGCGCACAAACTCACCCACACGCAGCAGCGCCGCCTGCTGCATGGGTCCCAGCTTCTGGGTGGCACGAATATAGTTCCCTACCCACAACCCATTGGCAAAAAGAATCTTGCGGATGTTGTCGATGTGGATCTCGTCATCACTGACAAAGAGATCCACGGTCATTTCTGCCCACTCGTCGAAAACAAGCCGACGCTGCAGCAACACCGGCTCCTCATCCCGCAGGTCGGCAACCCAGGCAATTGCTTCATCGAGACCGTCGATCACCGTCACGTTTCGGGAACCGGCCAGACCCATCACCTTCAGCATCACCTGCGGACCGAATCGCTCGAGGAACTCCTCTACGTCTTTCCTGGATTCCGGGCGACTCAATTCGAGCTTGGTCGTGACACAGGTTTCCGGTACCGGAATGGACCACTTAGCAGCCTGGCTTGCCAGGTACATCTTGGAATTGACGCGCTGACTGACCTCCAGCACCGCATCACTGTCGTGTAGCTGCCGGTTCGAGCCCGACACCAGGTACACGGTGACCAGTTCATCAGGCCTTGTGTCCCTGACATCTCGATAGAAGTCTTCTCTGGGAAAGTAGTGGACATCCGCGAGCCCTACCGGTGTCAACCCCATGGCGAGGAAGTTCCTGTGGTAACGACCAAGATACGCGTGCCACGGCGCACCGCTGAAAGCCTCATACAGAGAGGTTCGATCCCCAGGCTTGCCGAGGAACAGCGTTCCAACCTGCAGCATCGCAATCAGATCCTTGTTTTCCTTGTCATCGGCGCGTTGTTTGGCGTTGAGTTGATCTGCCGTGAAGTGCAGCAGGAGATCGTCCGCCGACACCGCAAACCACACCGGCCGGTGTTGGGTTGGAAAATACGCGCGTGGTTTCATGCAAAGGCCTCCGGTCGTTTATCAAACCACGGCTGCGCGCTCTCCAGCTGATAGGCCAGCTCCAGCAGCGTCTGCTCATCGCCGGTTTTCGCCATGAACATGCTGCCAATGGGAAGACCATCAGAGCTGAAGCCCAGCGGCAAGGAGATTGCTGGCGTGCCAATGGCATTGGCCAGCGGTGTGTAGGCCACCCAGTCAAACACCCGTCGATAGAGTTCCTGTGGAGGGACCATTGGCCCCTGCTCGCCAATTCGCGGCGCTGGCGCAGACAACACCGGCGTCAACCAGACATCAAAGCCCGCCATGAATTGGCTAACAACTGCCTGCACGTGAATGAAGTGTTCGCGAACGCGCTCGATAGTCCCGGGTGGGGCGGCCATGGCGCGTTCGGCGAGAAAGAGGGTCCAGGGCTCAAGCACCTCATCCAGTGCAGATTCCTGAACACCGGTAGCCAGCACGTCGCTGCGGACTTTCGCCGCACCCGAGGCCCACAGATCGACAAACCGATCCTCGAATAGCAGCCCATCATATTGCGGAGCTGCTTCAACCACGTCATGCCCAAGGCTCGTGCACAGTCGTGCGGCGGCCTGTTGCGCTGCGATGACATCGGCAACCGGATCTGTCCCCTTGGCAGAACGGGTTGAAAAAGCGATGCGCAGTTTCCGCCCGGGATTCGGGCTGACCACACCGACCGGTGCAAACCCGGATCGCCCACCATGACCCTCACCCAGTGCGAGCAGTGCAGCCATATCGCGCACCGAACGAGTGATGGACAGACTGACCGCCAGCTGCAACACATCGATGTCGTTCTGTGCCCCGTGCATGCGTCCTCGACTGGGTTTCAGTCCGACCAGACCACAGCAGGACGCGGGGATGCGGATGGAGCCGCCCCCATCACTGGCATGGGCCGCGGTGAGTATGCCCGCCGCAACGGCTGCCGCCGCGCCACCGCTTGAACCACCACAGGAATAGTTGAGGTTCCAGGGGTTCCGGCAAGGTCCGAGCGCGAGCGACTCGGTTGTGCCGATCAACCCGAACTCCGGCGTATTGGTCTTGCCGATGATGTTGAGACCAGCGGCCAGGTCCGCATCCACCAGCGGAGCATTCTGCTTGGCGACCGAGTTCGCCACCGATCGGCTGCCTTTGCTGGTCCGCAGCCCCGCAACATCAGTCATATCCTTGATCGCAAATGGCACACCGTGCAGTGGCCCAACCGGCAGTTTGCCGCGGCGTGCGCGAGACAGTGCTGCGTCGTAGGTTTCGCCCACAATTGCGTTGATTCCGGGGTTGAATCGTCGTGCACGAGCAACCACTGCTTCAGCCAATTCGAGGGCCGATATGTTGCCGATTTCCACCAACGCTGCCTGACCTACGGCATCGGTCATCAGCGGATCCACCAGTTCACGCGGCCGTTGGGATGGGGTTGCGCAGCCTGCTGCTGCCAGCGCCGCAATCGCGCTGCCTATGAAAGACCGACGGTTCATTGCTCTTTTTTCCTCCCACTCTTCCACCCCACTCTTCCACCCCACTCCCTGAGCAGGACGCACCTCCCGCAGACCATTTCGGAGTTTGCCTGCAACACCGTATGGCAGCCAGTCCAATACAAGTCCACAGGTGATTCGAGCCGGCCGGTCGGTTACGCTTGAGGCCATACCGACCACTTCACGAGTCCGTCATCATGTCGATCCGAATCGATGCCGCCACCGGCCAGAAACTCTTCAACACGCGTGCTGCCAAGGCAACCGATCGCATTGCCGGCAAGGGCTACTCGATCATCACGGACGAATCGCTGAAGACCCTGCCGGAACTGCCGCCGGGCGCCACGTTCAACGCGATGGAGCAAGCCAAATATCGTGAATTCAAGGAGACACGTCGAGGCGCTGCAGACTACATGGCGATGGAAGGAGACTACGCCAAGTATCTCAATGATGTGTATTCAACCGATCCAGTCCCGCGCGACGCCCTCACTGATGAATGCGAAATCCTGATTGTCGGCGCTGGTTTTGCCGGTCTCCTGCTGTGGTATCGATTGCGAGATGCAGGCTTCACCGATGTCCGGTTCTGTGAAAAAGGCGGCGACGTCGGTGGAACCTGGTACTGGAATCGGTACCCGGGCATCGCCTGTGATGTCGAAGCCTACAGCTATCTGCCGCTGCTCGAAGAAATGGGTTATGTGCCGAGCATGAAGTTTGCGTCGGGTTTCGAAATCCTCGAGTACTGCCAGAGCATGGCCGAGAAGTTCGGCTTCTACGATCACTGCCTGTTTCATACGACGGTTGAAGAAACGCGATGGGATGAGACGAGAGGTCGCTGGACCGTTGTCACCAATCGTGGCGACCGTATGCAAGCTCGCATCGTCATGCTCGCGAACGGAATCCTGACAACACCCAAACTGGCCCGAATCAACGGCATGGACAAATTCAAGGGTGAAGCCTTCCATACCAGCCGCTGGAATTATCACGTTGACCTCGAAGGCAAGCGGGTCGGAATCATTGGCACCGGCGCAACCGCCGTTCAGGCCATTCCAGAACTTGCGAAGGTGGTTGGCGAGCTCCATGTCTTTCAGCGCACGCCTTCATCCATCGACGTCCGGGATCAGCGCGCCACGACGCAGGAAGAAATTCAAAGCTGGACTCAGGAACCCGGTTGGGCCCGCGCCCGTCGTGCACGATTTTCCAAAATTTCAGCGGGCCGCACGGCCATACAGGCCAACGATGACTATCTCGCCGGCAAAACCAGCGACTTCAAGGAGCGCAAACTTTACGAACGCGACCTGACCATGGAAGAACTCCTCGAGAAACAACTGGAGAGCAACTTCCGGATCATGGAACAGATTCGTGCGCGAGTGGACAGCATCGTCAAGGATCCTGAAACCGCGGCCGCACTGAAGCCCTACTATCCCTACGGCTGCAAGCGCCCGACGTTTCATGATGAGTTCCTGCCGACGTTCAATCAGCCGCACGTTCATCTCGTGGACACCGCACCACAGGGCGTGACGCAGATCAATGAACAAGGTGTTGTACACAACGGCGTGGAATACCCGCTTGACGTCCTGATCTATGCCACCGGATTCCAGTGGATGGCCACGTCCACGTTCAACATGATCACGGGACGTAACGGCAAGACGCTCAAACAGAAATGGGAGACCGAAGGGACCAAGACGTTTCTCGGACTGCACAGCCACGGTTTTCCCAATCTGTTCATCGTCGCTGGACCACAAGGCGGTGGTGGCAGCTTCAATTTCACCGATGCCATCGAAGCCCACAGCGACTACCTGATCTGGCTACTGAAAACCATGCGTGACAGCAAGACACGCATCGTCGACATCACGCCAGAATCGGAAGCCGCCTACGCTGAGCATTGCCGTAAAGCCGATATCGCGACCGCCCCTCTACGGGACTGTCTGTCCTACTACAACGGTCACGGTGACGCGGAGCCAGGCAGCCTCGCGTACTACGGTGGCAACCGGTGGCACAAGTTCCGCACCGAAGCACAGACAAGCCTCGCGCCTTATCGGTTCAGCTGATCAGGCGTCGGCCTGCATTCGCGACACTGGCTGGAATTGGTGACTTGAAGAAAGGCGCCTGCTTCGACCGCACCCGAGTCTTTCGCTATTCGTTGCATCGCATCTGGGATACACGGCTGCCGCTGGTGACATTTGTTGGTCTGAATCCAAGCACCGCCGACGAGAAGGTAGACGACCCGACGATACTTCGATGTATGAGATTTGCCCAAAGCTAGGCGTGTGGCGGATTGGTGATGACCAACCTGTTTGCCTTTTGCTCAACCCGCCCGGACTTTCTCTTTGCAGCGAAGGATCCGATTGGACCTGACAACGATGAATGTCTCAGGCGTGCCGCGCAAAAGTCATCACTCGTCATTGCAGCATGGGGGAATCACGGCGACCATCTGAATCGAGACGTGCAGGTTCGAAAGTTCTTTCCCCAACTGCACTATCTGCGACTCACAAGAAGCGGCCAACCGGGCCATCCGCTGTATTTACCCGGCTGCTTGTGGCCGTGCGTCTGGCAAAATCGACCAGGTGCCGCGAAGGTGCATCACCGTCAGGGTGCGGAAAACTTTCCGACTCGGGCATTCACCGACTGATAACGAGGGCAGGCACGATGACGCCATGGATTCGAACTGATCCTTCCATGGGACCTGACGCGAGAAGCAACTGTTCACAGAATGAAAAATTGGTCGGGACGAGAGGATTTGAACCTCCGACCACTTGACCCCCAGTCAAGTGCGCTACCAGGCTGCGCTACGCCCCGAGATTACCGACATCATACGCATGGTTCTTCAAGCAGAGAAGTTGTCGGCCACAAAGTGAAGAGAGAAAGAAGCGATAATGAGCCTGAGATCCGGGCTCAGGCTTTCAGAACGCGCAGTACATCCTCGAGTTCAACGATCATCTGTTTGACGATGAGTTTGAACTGCGTAAGGTCCTCCTTGGCTTCATCACCCTCGAGTCGCTGGCGCGCCCCGGTGATCGTGAAACCCTGCTCATAGAGCAATGCGCGGATCTGGCGAATGGTCAGCACATCCTGCCGCTGATAATAACGACGGTTGCCCCGTCGCTTGACGGGCTTCAACTGCGGAAATTCCTGTTCCCAGTAACGAAGCACATGTGGCTTCACTTCACACAGCAACGACACCTCACCGATGGTGAAGTAGCGTTTGCCCGGGATGGGTGGAAGCTCGCTATTGTGACCCGGGTCCAGCATATGCTTCCACGCGCGCTTTGAGTTTCTGTCCTGGACGGAACGTTACCACCCGACGGGCGGTGATGGGAATTTCTTCACCGGTTTTTGGATTGCGGCCTGGTCGCTCGCCTTTTTCGCGCAGTTCGAAGTTGCCGAATCCCGAGAGCTTGACGGGTTCGTTGCGTTCGAGACAACTGCGGATTTCATCAAAGAAGATTTCGACGATTTCCTTGGCTTCGCGTTTGTTGAGGCCGAGTTCCTCAAACAGCCGATCAGCCATCTCAGCTTTGGTCAGTGCACTCATGCGGTTAAATCCGCGTGGTGCAGCGGTATGCTGATCATGTCGGTTCCCCCTGCCCTGACAACGATGCCTTGAATGGGCGCTGCGTCTTCGTCAGCTACTCACTCGGCACTTTTTATTTTTTGGCGGCTCAACGAATTGATCACCGCAAACTCAGACACCCTATCGGTGGCATCTCTCTGAACTGCGCTAGCTTCAACTGTCGACGAAACCGCGTCAAGACTGTTCGCCATCGGAACGCAAAAGTTCAACGCCGATCATCGCTGTCTGGCACCAAACCGGGATTCAGCGACGCCCAGAATTCGGGCACGCACTACTTCGGCCTCTTCTGCGGTGAGGGTGCGATCATCCTGACCGAGTCGCACTCTGAACGTCAGCGCACGCATCCCCGGCTCGACCCCTTTGCCTCGGTACTCACCAATCCACTCCAGCGCGCGCAGTTCGGAGCCCGATGCACGAATCCCGGTTTCCATATCACGCCAGGAAACGTGGTCAGCAATCAGCAACGTCAGATCGAAGCCGGTGTGTGGAAACGCTGGCAGCGGCTGATAGCGGTTTTCGCGGGTAATGTGAGCTTCCAGCAATCCGAGGTCCAGTTCGAAGGCCACAACTTCACCACGTTTGATCCCCGCTGCACGACAACATCGATTATTCACACGAGCCAGCACACCCACTGCCACATCTCCCATGCGCAACGTGGTCACGATTGATGGATCCTGCCAACCAGCATCAGAAGGGAGAACGTCATAGCTCCATGATCGCAAGTGCGCTTTGCGAACAAGCATGTCGAGCACACCTTTCAATCGACCAAAGAGCGCCGTGATGTCGCTGCCAAACAGCAGACCCGCCACGTGTCTGGATTCCGTTTTACCGGGGAACACGGCGCCCGCTTCGAACAATCCGAAATCGTCAAAATGGTGTTGGTTGGTCGCAACGCTGGCCAGAAGATTGGGGACCAGCGCGGAGCGCAGAAATCGTGCGTCGGGCGATGGTGGCGCTTCCAGTTCAAGTAGTGCGTCGGTTGGTGTACCAACCGCATTGAGCATGGTCAGTTCCGCCCATGGATAGGTAAACACTTCCTGCAATCCCGCCGCAGCAACAAGTTCACGCACACGCCGATCGAGTGGCAGCCGACGATTGCGCGGCATGCGCTGCAAATCGATGCGTGGAGCGACGATCGTGAAGTTATCGTAGCCGTGCAGTCTCGCCACTTCTTCGACAATGTCGGCCGGCAAGGAAATGTCGCCGGTGGACCGCCAGGTTGGCACCTTGAGCTTCAGACTTCCCGCGGCCTCTTCCACGTCGAAACCAAGCCGTCGCAATGAGGCACCGATGTCCTTTGCGCCAAACGACTTGCCGAGCCGCGAGTCGATAAAGTCCAGCGCGACGGTGACTTCAGCACGTGGTGTCGAACCCGAGTTCCAATCCTGAAACGCCGACACCCGGGCGCCTGGTTGAATCTGCTGCAACAGCGCCAGGAACATCGCCAGACCCTGATCGATCCGCTGCGTGTCCACGGCTTTTTCGAAACGTGACGATGCCTCACTGCGAACACCGAGGCGCTGAGACGATCGACGAACTACGGTTGCCGAAAACGACGCCATCTCGAGAAAGATCCGGGTGGTTGTCGACGCAACACCTGATCGCGCACCACCCATGACACCTGCCGCAGCCAGCACGGTTTGAGCGTCAGCGATGACAGGCAGTCCAGCCATGTCCTGG
>JANNBJ010000224.1:0-34260 GCA_031385325.1 Gammaproteobacteria bacterium
CCGCAAACAGGTTATTGCACACAAGAAGCTGCGCCAGATTGCACTGGGACCAAATGCGACGCTGTACTTCGAAGATCGCCTCACCGTCCAGTATCAGGTGCAGGAGATGCTGCGTGTCGAGCGCATCTTTGAACGATCAGCCATTGATGAAGAGATCGAAGCCTACAATCCGCTGATCCCAGACGGCACCAACTGGAAGGCGACTTTCATGCTGGAGTATCCGGACGTCGAAGAACGCCGCATTGCTCTGGGCAAACTGGGTGGTGTTGAACATCTGGTCTGGATTCAGGCCGAAGGGTGTTCTCGCATCACCGCCATTGCCAACGAAGACCTGGAACGAACCAATGATCACAAGACTGCTGCAGTCCATTTCCTGCGATTCGAGTTGGACACCGCATCAATCCTCGCACTGAAAGCTGGCGCTGCCTTGTTTATGGGGATCGATCACCCAGTCCTGCCGTACACCATCGAAGTGCCAGAAGCGAACCGACTGTCGCTACTGCAGGACCTCGCTGACGGCGGTACGTAATACCTGCGTCATCTCTTCAAGCAGTTCGCCACGACTGGAAGCCTTGCGCCAGCAGAGCCCGATCTCGCGATGTGGCGCTGAAGCACGCGCCGCGTGTTCGAACGGGATGTAACGCAGACCAGCGGTTTTGGTGAGCGCAAGTTCAGGCATCAGCGTTGTGCCTACATTCGCGCGCACCATCTGGCGCAGCGTCTCCAGGCTGGTGGCGCGAAAATTTGTGTTTTCGACAGCCCCCGCAGAGTCACAGACCGACAACGCCTGATCACGCAGGCAATGCCCGTCTTCAAGCAGCAGCATTCGCTCGGCCGCCAGATCCTTGATGGCAATCTGCTTTTTTCCTGCCAGTGGGTGCTGCGTGGACAGGGTGAAATAGAACGGCTCCTTGTACAACGTGCGGACCTCGCTCTGATCATCGATGAACGGCAGTGCGAGAATGATCGCATCCAGTTCGCCAAGCTTCAGGCGCGCCGAGATATCGACCGTCTGCCCTTCATTCAGCTGGATTCGAAGTTTCGGAAAGCGCTGGCGAATCGGCCCAAGAATGCGGGACAACAGGTACGGTGCGACTGTCGGAATAATGCCCAGACGCAGATCGCCCCCAAACGGATCACGATGTTGATCTGCAACGCGCATGAGTTCATCGACCTCGTTCAGCACCCGCTTTGCCTGCAGCACGATTTTTTCACCGACGGCGGACAGCAGAACCTGCCGATTGGTTCGTTCGATGACGACCACACCCAGTGTTTCTTCGAGCTTTTTCAGCTGCGTCGAAAGTGTTGGTTGACTCACATGACACGCATCAGCTGCGTGTCCAAAGTGCTTGAACTCAGCCACGGCCACCAGGTACTTGAGATCCCGAATATTCATGCTTCAACTCCTTGAGGCTGAGATGGTAGCTTGTGAGCAGCCAAGGAACGATGCCATGTCACTTGAATCCGTTCTCGCCGACTTGACGGCCTTCGACAACATCAGCGATCACCGAACCGCCTCACTGGGTGATCTGGCAACGTCACACTGGCTGATTGCTGCTTGTGCCGATCAAGGCATGCAGGCCAATCTCCTGGAATATCCCTTCGCTCGACGAACGGTCACCCACGCTTCGATCATGTTGCGGGACGGTCGCGAGATCACGGGTCTGCCGCTGTTCGACAGTCCGGATTCACCCCCCGGGGGCATATCGGGATCAGCAGTTTCTCTCGGCGCGAGTGGAACGATCGGGGTCTGTCGATTCACGCCGCAGGATGGCCATCCCCTGACCCAAGCGCTGCATAGCGCTCGATCGAACCCTGAACATGAGGTCATTATCGCCATCTCCGCCGCCGACGACGTAGTGCCTGGCATCGCGGTGTTGAATGCCGAGCGCTACGGCGCGCCGTTTGGTCCACCCGTATTGCAGATCGCAAGCGAGGAAGGTCGGGTCATCGATGATTTGGTCGGCAGTAACAAGCTGCTCACCGTGCGGATCGAGAGTCGTTGGGAGTCGGTCAACGCTACCAACGTCGATCTCGCCATTCAGGGACGTGATACTTCTGCTGCACCCATCGTCATCATGACGCCCAAGAGCGGGTGGTGGACCTGCACGTCGGAGCGCGGCGGCGGTTTTGCAGTGTGGCTTGCATGAATGCGCCGATTCAGCCGCGAGCCATCGCGAAGATCCGTGCACTTCACCGCCAACAGCGGGCATGAACTTGGGCACCTCGGCATGCGACGTTATCTGAGCAGTCATCAGAATCTGCTGCACGAGGCGGATTTCTGGGTACATCTCGGCGCCAACTTTGCCTCCGTGGATAGCCGTTTGTTGCTGCAGGCGGATCATGTGAATCGTCAGGCGATGCTGACCAGGGCATTGGCTCGCCACGGTATCGCGGATCATGAGGTACTGCCAAACGGAGCACGTCCCTTCGGTGAAGCCCGGGACATTCATGACGGCCACGGGCGTTATCTGTCGTTGCTCGGCAGCAATCGGTGGTTTCACCACCCGGATGATCGACTGCAATCGAGTGTCGACGTGGGGCGAATCTCGGGGATCGTCGATGCATTCATCGACTGCCTGGATGCTGCGGCAAATGTCTGATCAGGTGCCGTTGCCCGAGCGATTGTTCGAGTCAGATGACCTGCTGGTTCTGAACAAACCATCTGGAATCTCCCTGCTGGAAGATCGGTCTGGCGCGGAGAACCTCTGGCGTATGCTGCAGTCGAGCGGCAAACCGTTTCTTGTCCACCGTCTCGACAAGGGCACCAGCGGTGTTCTGCTGGTTGCAAAGTCACAGGCCGTGCAGAGCGCACTCACGAAACTGTTTAACGCACGTGAAGTACGTAAATTCTATGTCGCCAAGGTGGTCGGCCTTCTTCACGTGGAT
Organism: Gammaproteobacteria bacterium; assembly: GCA_031385325.1. Taxonomy (GTDB): domain Bacteria; phylum Pseudomonadota; class Gammaproteobacteria; order Pseudomonadales; family Azotimanducaceae; genus SYFY01. Next base: position 2,890 of record JANNBJ010000224.1, read on the forward strand.
CAGACCCTGACCATCAATCTACCGCTCAAGCCTGGGCGCAAGAGCCGCTACCGGGTGGCCGGCCAGCGCGAGAACATCGAACGGGTCGGTAATGAGTTCCTGCTGCGCGGCCCGACCGAAGATGGTTTTGATGCTGTGACGCGTGTCCGCAGACTTGGTACGAGCGCAGAACATACATGGTTGCTTGCGCAACCGCTGACGGGAAGGTCACATCAACTACGTGTACATCTGGCGTGGATCGGCCATCCTATTGTTGGCGATCATCTCTATGGCAAACCGAATGACCCGGTTCAGGCGGCGGAACGGTTATTTCTGCACTGTCACCGGTTGGTCGTGCCAGGCAGAGGTACGTTCAACGCTACCATTCCTTTCGTCGACTTTTTGCCATGAGCCGCTTGCCGAGAGCAAGACTGGCCGCCGCGATACCGGGATGACGGGTAAGCGCAAAGGCTGCACCTGCGAAACCCAGACCGACCAGCCAGCTTTGCAACTGCGGGCTTTCGGCGCGGCCTGACGTCAGTCGATGGACCGTGTGTTCACAATTATTGCGCAGCAGATCGTAGTGACGCGGTTCCAACGCATCCGCACGATGCAGCGCCCGTCGTCGAGTATTGGTCTCCTGATGCTCCACGTAGACACGTTGCCCCGCTGCAAATTCAGCCATGGAGACTCTTGTTTCACCTGAGAAGGGCGAGTTGTGGAGCACCCGACCATCGGCGAGCACCAGCCCCTTATGCATGACAACGCCTTTGCGTCTTGAAACGATGTCGCCGGGACGTGGCTGGCTCATGACAATTTCCTTTGTGGGTTACGAACCCATGGCTGTTAGCGAATCCAATGCTTTTAGCGAATCCAATGCCATAGCAAGAAGTGCACCCGCTTTTCGGACCACGTTAAAGGCCCAACTGCCCATGACCTCTGACTTTTCGCCATTTATTGGTGAAGCTGCCGCACTCAACCGGGCGAGGCTTGACTGTTCTCGATCATGTAGTCGATCGCCTGACCCAGTTCCTCATCCGTGCAATCCGGGCACAACCCTTTGGGGGGCATTCCTGGCGGCATGCCTTCGAGTGTTGATTGCAGCAGGGCGTCCCGTCCTTTCTCCATCCGCGCGGACCACGCTTCAGAATCTCCTACCGCTGGCGCACCTGCCACACCTGACGCATGGCAGGAAAAGCAGGTATTCAAATAGATCGATTCACCCGGATGTCTCGCTGCAGCAGTCTCGGCTTCTCTGCTGCATCCCGCCAACATCAGTAACCCGATGAGAACTAACCCGGCTTTCCCCATCACACTAAGACTCCGCATCGATGACATTAAATCCGTCAGCGTCCTGCCACGCCGGGAAGTCCTGACGATACTGAGTGAGCTCCTTCAAGTCGAGTTCAACAGAGAAAACACCTTCCTGGTTCGCAGCGTCCAGGAGACAGCGGCCATCCGGCCCGAATACCACGCTGCCGCCCGCATAATCGACACCATTACCATCCGTGCCGAGAATGTTCACTCCAGCGACAAAACTCTGATTTTCTATCGCCCGCGCCTTCAGCAACGCATGCCAGGCAGACAGCCGTACCGCGGGCCAGTTCGCGACACAAACCAGCAGGTCGTAGTCATTTCGTCGCCGCAGCCAGATCGGAAATCGCAGGTCATAACAAATTGACGGACGGACCCGCAGGCTCTGAACAGTCCAGACGGGACGCGTCCTGCCGGCGGTGTAGTGGTCATGTTCACCAGCCATTCGGAAGCAGTGTCTCTTGTCGTACGTCTGCGGCTCAGCGTCGGCATGCGCCAGCAGGAACCGGTTGAAGTAACGGCCCTCTTCCTCAACGACTGCGCTGCCGCCAATGGCTCTGCCTTGCAGCTTTGCCTGTTCACGTAACCACTGCGTCGTCGGCCCTTGCATGGTTTCTGCCACCAGTTCAGGCTGCATGGTAAAGCCAGTCGAGAACATTTCTGGCAGCAGAAGCAATGCACTGGCCGCCGGCACATCGGCAAAAAATCCCTGGAAATGTTCGCGGTTTCGCGCTGGTGCATGCCAGAAGGTTCTAGTCTGAATCAAACTGATCGTTACAATCGACACAGCTTTTCTGCAGCTCTTTCCAATGTTGTGTCGTCCTTGGCGAAACAGAATCTGAGCAACCGATCACTCGGCGGCTGCGCGTAGAAAATAGACAGCGGAATACTGGCAACGCCCGCTTCCTGCGTCCATCGACGCGCAAGCGTTGCATCCACTTCATCGGTAATCGCGCTGTAGTCAAGCAACTGGAAAAAAGTGCCGCCAGACGGCGTCAGGGTAAATCTCGATCCCGACAACAGGGTATTGAAGTAATCGCGTTTGCGTTGGTAGAACGCGCCCAGTTCAAGATGGTGCTCCGGATGTTCTGCCAGAAAATCCGCAAGTCCAAGTTGCACCGGTGTGATGGACGTGAACGTCACATACTGGTGAATGCGGCGGAATTCGATCGTCAGATCCGGAGGCGCGATACAGTAGCCAATTTTCCAGCCGGTGACGTGGTAGGTCTTGCCGAGCGAGGAAACAACGAAACTTCGAGCGTAAAGATCCGGAAACCGGCAGATGCTCTCATGGCGGCGTCCATCGAAGACGATGTGTTCGTACACCTCATCGGCGATGGCAAACAGCCCATGCTGCAAAACCAGTCGCTGCAATTCGAACAGATCCTCCGCTGGCCATACCGTGCCAGCGGGATTGTGCGGCGTGTTGATGATGATGGCGCGGGTGCGCGAGCTGATCATTCTTTCGACCAGGGACCAGTCTGGACGGTAGCCGGGTGCATGCAACGGAACGTGGACTGCCTTGGCGCCTTGCAGGTTGATGGCCGGTTCGTAGCTGTCGTACGCCGGATCGAAGACAATCACCTCATCACCAGCCCGCACTACCGCCGCAATCGCACAGAAGAGCGCTTCCGTTGCCCCTGATGTCACTGTGATTTCACGCTCGGAATCCACCGGCAATCCGTAGCAATCTTTGACCTTCCTGGCGAGCGCCTGACGCAGCGACGCCGCGCCCGTCATCGGGGCGTATTGGTTGTGTCCATTGCGAAGGTAGTACTGCACACGATCAAGCAGCGCCGCCGGAGCATCAAAATCGGGGAATCCCTGTGAAAGATTGATCGCACCATGAATGCGAGCCAATTCACTCATGACGGTAAAAATAGTTGTGCCGACATTCGGCAATTTGCTGACCAACATGCTGGGGTCCGAGTGCCACCGCTCATTTCATTGATAAAAAGTACCACAAGCAATTTACAAACAATATCAATTTATTTTGATATAGAAATCTTGAACGGCTAAACTGCGGAACCTTCAGTCAGTGCAACTCCGGACCACACACCTCCATATGCCTGCATCTTTGCAAAGAGAACCCAGCGAACCGGCCAGTTCGCAGCCCGAGGACGTGGTCGCCACTGCATTTGCCGCCGGCGATGAGCGACGTGCTTTGCTGCTGCGTGTGCTCGAACACGATTCATTCTCGGTGAGTGAGCTCGCGAATCTGTTCGGTATGGCTCAACCCGCGCTGAGCCACCATCTCAAGATCCTGCGTGAGGCCGGCTTGCTGGCTGCCAGACGTGAAGCAAACTCGATCTACTACCGTCGGCGAATCAATCCACACGCACCCCTTGCTCTGGCTGTTTTCGATGCGCTGGATCGACAGCCCATGAACGCGTCTTTGTTAAAGAAGATCGACGAACTGCACAGCGAGCGAGAGCGACAGGTCGAGCGCTTTTTTGCCAACAACGCCGATGCGTTGCGCAGCCAGCAGAAGCTGATCAGCGAGACCGCTGTGTACGCCCCTTCACTGCGAGAACTTTGGCGAAGCACCGCATCACCAGACGCACAGGCACTGGAGGTTGGACCGGGCGATGGCGCAATTCTCTCCCTGCTGGCGGAGGACTTCGGTCACGCCACTGCGGTCGACCAGGCCGAAGCCATGCTCGCCCCGGTCCACGCGAGGGTGAGTGGCTTCAAGAATGTTTTACTCCTGCATCGGGAATTCACCCGCTTTCGGACCAGAACCCGATTTGATGCCGTCGTTGCAGCGATGGTGCTGCACCACCTGCCGGCACCACGACAGTTTTTTGCCCAGGCTGCCCGATTGCTGGCCAGTCAAGGTCGACTTCTGATCGCGGAGCTCGAACGCCACGAGCATGACTGGGTGCGCGACGCCTGTGGCGACCTTTGGCTCGGCTTCGACAGCAATGAACTCGATCACTGGGCCGGCAGTGCCGGCCTCGTGTCAGGACCGCGCCAGTTTCTGGCGCAGAAAAACGGTTTCTCAATTCAGATACTCACCTACATCAAGGAGCAAGCATGACCGCGTTTACCGACTACAAGGTGGCCGATATCAGCCTCGCAGAATTTGGTCGCAAGGAAATCCGGCTCGCCGAATCGGAAATGCCAGCGCTCATGGCACTGCGCAAACGCTATTCGACAACCAAACCAATGGCCGATGCTCGTGTGATTGGCTGCATCCACATGACCGTGCAAACCGCCGTGCTCATCGAAACGCTGACTGCACTTGGTGCAGAAGTTCGCTGGTCGTCCTGCAATATTTTCTCGACGCAGGATCACGCGGCCGCCGCCATCGCTGCTGCAGGAATTCCGGTGTTCGCCTGGAAAGGTGAGACCGAAGAAGAATATCTGTGGTGTATCGAACAGACCATTCTCAGCGGCGGCCAGCCGTGGAACGCCAACATGCTGCTGGACGATGGTGGCGACCTGACCGAGATCATCCACAACCGCTACCCACGGATGCTCGACAGCATTCACGGCATCAGCGAAGAAACCACTACCGGCGTTCATCGTCTCTACGAAATGATGGCTGACAACAAGCTCAAAGTACCCGCTATCAACGTGAACGACTCTGTTACCAAATCGAAGAACGACAACAAATACGGTTGTCGGCACAGCTTGAATGATGCCGTGAAACGCGGCACGGACATGCTGATGGCAGGTAAACGCGCGCTGGTGATCGGTTATGGGGACGTCGGCAAAGGGTCAGCACAAAGTCTCCGTCAGGAAGGCATGATCGTTCGGGTCGTGGAAGTTGATCCCATCTGCGCCATGCAGGCCTGCATGGACGGGTATGAAGTCGTATCGCCCTATGTGGATGGTGACAATACCGGCCGCATCGAGGACATCGACCAGCGACTGTTGAAGGACACGGACCTGCTGGTCACCTGCACCGGCAACACGAATGTCTGCGACAGCAACATGCTTCGTTCGCTCAAGCGTCGTGCGGTGGTCTGCAACATCGGACACTTCGATAACGAAATCGACACCAGCTTCATGCGCACGAACTGGCGCTGGGACAAGGTGAAGGATCAGGTTCATCAGATCTTCCGCAGCGATGATGATGGTGACTTTCTGGTTCTGCTGTCGGAGGGTCGACTCGTGAACCTCGGCAACGCGATGGGTCACCCTTCCCGGATCATGGATGGCTCCTTCGCCAACCAGGTGCTGGCGCAGATGCACCTCTATGAACAGCGCTGGGCCGATCAGCCGATCAATCAGCGCTCACCGATTACGGTTGAAGTACTGCCGAAGAAACTTGACGAAGAGGTCGCAGCGCTGATGGTGGAAGGCTTTGGGGGTGTGATGACCAAACTGCGCGTGGATCAGGCCAAGTACATCGGCGTGAAGGTCGAAGGGCCATTCAAGCCGGAGAGTTATAAGTACTGATCATCGAGCGAGTGACGATCAACCACTGATCAGTCAACTCACTCAAGCATGGCCGGGAATGACCGCTCCGTCTCGAAGAGGAGGAGCGGTCCATGGACTTCCGTCAGTACTTTCCGCCCAGTTTCCGGTGATCCCAGCTCACATAACTTCTGGGTGTGAATTTCAGAAGTACCCGCTTTTTCGCTGTCGGTGCTACTGCTGCCAGCAACTTCTTCCGTTGCTCCTCGTCCGCCTCACGACCCTTGGTGTTGATCTTTACCAAACCATCACACACAGCATCGAAATCTTCGATGATTTCGGTATCGGCGTAGATCATCAGCCCTTTCAGCTCTGAATATTCCTCACCACTCTCCACCAGTAGCGTCGCTTTTGGATCGCGCTGGAAGTTGTAGACCTTCTGCGCTTTCGAGAAGGTCGTACAGTAGATACAGCCTGCGTCATCCGCGTAGAACCACATCGGCATCGTGTGTGGAAATCCGTCCTTCCCGTTGGAAACGATGATCAGCGTCTTCTGACTTACCAGATACTCACGAATCTCCTGGTCAGTTAGCGCTATGAGTTCGCGTCGCGATGGCATAATGCGGCCCCTTTGTCATTTGTCCCTTAGGTTACCACGCGCAATGTCGCCTCCAATCCAGCAACTGATCGATCTTCTGGACCTTGAAGAGATCGAGAAAAACCACTACCGAGCCAACAGTCCGAGCGAAGGATGGCAACGGGTTTATGGTGGGCAGGTACTGGGTCAGGCGCTGGTAGCCGCGTCACGAACGGTTGAGACAGACCGACAGGCACACAGCCTGCACGGTTATTTCCTGCGCCCCGGTGACATGCAGGTGCCCATCCTCTACAAGGTCGACCGGATTCGTGACGGCAGGAGCTTTACCACGCGCAGGGTGGTGGCCATACAACACGGTCAGGCCATCTTCTCGATGTCGATCAGCTTTCAAGTTGTCGAAGAAGGCCTGTCCCACCAGTTCGATATGCCCGACGTGCCACCACCCGACGAGGTCCGCGACGAGCAGGACATCCGCGCGGAACAGATGGCAAAACACCCCGAGTTGTTTGCTGGCCATACCCATACCGTACGACCGATCGAGTTCAGACCCATCGACCCGGTCGACATGATGCAACCCGTCGCCCGACTACCACAGCAGATGGCGTGGATGCGTACCCGCGGCCGTTTACCCGACGATCTGCGGCTGCACCAATGTGTGCTGGCTTACTTGTCGGACTGGTCGCTGCTCGATACCGCCACACTGCCGCACGCCATCAGTTATCTGCAATCCAATGTGCAGATGGCCAGTATCGATCATGCCATGTGGTTTCATCGCCCGTTCCGCTCCGATGAATGGCTGCTGTACGTACAGGACAGTCCCAGTGCCAGTGGCGCACGCGGCTTCAACCGTGGATTGATTTACTCCAGGGATGGCGCGCTGGTGGCCTCTGCCACCCAGGAAGGCCTTATGCGAATGCGGGCTAACTAGCGTCATGTACAGGGATATGAGGTGGCATGGATACCCCATCTGAAGGGATAATCGGCTGTTTTTGATTTCAAATTACGAAACCTAAGGGAGGCTTTGTGCCGGATATTGACCAGATCACGTCGTCCGTCGCCCAGATCAAGGCGGGATTCGAAGAACACCGCTACATCTGCAGTGATCAGATCGCAACGGCCGTTTATCTGGCCTTTCATCTGCGCAAACCGATTCTTATTGAAGGCCCTCCAGGCGTCGGCAAGACAGAACTGGCAAAGACTACCGCCGAACTCTTCTCACTGCCCCTGATCCGACTGCAGTGTTATGAGGGTCTGGACGAAGCCAAGGCGATCTACGAGTGGAAGTACGGCAAGCAGCTGCTCTATACCCAGGTGCTGAAAGAAACGCTCGACGAAGTGCTGCAGGGTGCCAAAGGATTCAGGGAGTCCGTGGCGCGACTGCACGAGTTCGGTGACATCTTCTTTTCTGAGGAGTTCCTCGAACCCCGTCCGTTGTTGAAAGCACTGAAGGAAAAAGATGGCTGTGTCCTTTTGATCGACGAAGTTGACAAGTCAGACCACGAGTTCGAATCCTTGTTGCTGGAAATCCTCTCCGACTACCAGGTGTCCATTCCGGAAATCGGAACCGTCAAGGCAGTCGCCGAGCCGCCGCTGGTATTCCTGACGTCCAACAATACTCGTGAAATCAGTGATGCTCTGAAACGGCGCTGCCTGCACCTGTACATTCCGTTTCCGGATCTTGAACTGGAGCAGCGCATTATCCATGCGCGTGTACCGGAGATCCCGCCAGAACTGCGCCGTCAGCTGGTGAGCTTCATTCAGGAACTGCGCGAACTGGACCTCAAAAAAGTACCGGCCATATCCGAAACCATCGACTGGGCCCGTACCCTTCTGCTTCTGCACAGTGAAAGTCTCGACCCGGAACTGGTCCGCTCGACGCTGAACGTCATCCTCAAATTCCAGGAAGACATCATCAACGTTCAGGGAGAGATCACGGCCATCACCAACAAGGTCAAGGCAGGCAGATAACCACAATGGAACGCATGCTCGCCAATTTCATTCAGGTTCTGCGTAACGCAGAAGTTCGTGTTTCTCCTGCGGAAACGCTGGATGCGATGACCGCTATGGAACTGGTGGGCTACGCTGATCGTGCGTTCCTGAAAAATTCGCTGGCCCTGGTCCTGCCAAAAACAGTGGATGAGAAGCAGGCCTTCGATACCTGCTTCGATCAGTTCTTCCGGTTTGAAGATGTCCGTAACCAGGCGCTGGAGCAAGACCAGCATCACGATGGAGAGGGCGACGAAGAACAGGACTCCGAGCAGCAGGGAGAAGGTGAGAGCAATGGTGGTGGTGGCAGCGAAGCGCAGACCAGCACCAGTGGCAAGCAGAAAAAGTCCAAGACCAAAAGTAAAAACAAGCTTTCGAACAGCCTGTTGGACGCTGAAGAGGAGGAAGAAGATCTCGGCCCTGGTCCGATGGCCGAGTCCGCATCGGCACTCGGCAAATTGCTGATGGCCAACTCACGAGTCGAACTGACCGTGCAGATGGCCCAGGCCGGTGAAGCGGTCGATGTGCGCGAGATACAGATCTTCACTCAGAAGGGTCTGTACGCGCGTCGCATGATGGACGTCATGGGGCTCGGTGAACTCAACCAGGAAATCGGTGACCTTGCCGAAGCTCGCGCCGTTCCCTCGCGTCGACTGGGGCAGGAGCTCAAACGTCGACGTGACTGGTTACGGGAAGAGGTGCGGGACTATGTCGAACGCCAGTTCCTGCTGCATGCCGACGTCTCCGGCAAACGATTACGCGAGGAACTGCTGCGCAAGGTAAAACTCTCGAACGTGGAACATCGTTCATTCCGGCTGATCCAGGAAATCGTCTACAAGATGGCGAAGCGCCTGGCAACGATGCATGCCCGGCGCAAGAAGGTGTTCAGACGCGGACAGCTCAATCTGCCACGCACCCTTCGTCACAACATGGCCTACGACGGCGCCATCTTTGATCTGCACTGGAAGAGCGTGAAGATCGACCGGCCACGTGTGTTCGCAATTTGCGACGTGTCTGGCTCCGTGGCCAACTACGCACGTTTCATGCTGATGTTCCTCTACAGCCTCGAAGAAGTCATGCCGAAGGTGCGTTCATTCGCGTTTTCTTCGGACCTCGCAGAAGTCACCGAACTGTTCGAGCGCAACAACCTGGAAGATGCCATCAGCAAGACGCTGCATGACTACTCCGGCGGATCGACGGACTATGGCCAGGCACTGCAAGACTTCAAACGAAACGTTCTGGACGATGTGGACAATCGCACCACCATCATCATCCTGGGCGATGCACGTAACAACTATGGCGAAAACCGGCAGGAAATCCTCAAGGAAATGTACGACCGCGCCAAACGTGTCATCTGGCTGAACCCTGAGTCCAAACACGCCTGGAACGTGGGTGACTCTGTCATGCGTACCTACGGCGCATACTGTCATCAGGTTGAAGAGTGCAATAGTCTGATGCACCTCGAGCGCGTTGTCGGTAATCTGCTGAAACTTTCGACCAACTGAAACGGAGGGGTCATGACTGACGTCGTTGTCGACGAATCGTCATTCGTCCGCGCCGCCGGCAGACAACTCCTCCTCTACGCTTTCCTGACTGTTATCGGCTTTGCACTCATCATGTTTCTGCTGGACACAGCCGCAGGGCTGGTGGGCAGCAACACAGGCTCAGCCAAAGCGGTTGATGTCGCCACCAACTCAATCAACCTCGCACTGGCTGAAGAACCGCCACAGCTGGATTCCACACGCGCCACCGATCAGATCAGCGGCATGGTGCTGGGTCACATCATGGAAGGACTGCTGCGCCAGGACCCACAAGGCAAGATCATCGGCGGTGTTGCGGAAAGCTGGGAGATCGATGGCAACAGTGCCGTGTTCCACCTGCGCGCCGATGCAAGGTGGAGTGACGGCAAACCGGTTACCGCGAACGACTTCGTGTTCTCCTGGCGAACTGTGGTGAACCCGGCCACTGCTTCGGAATACGCGTTCATCATGTTTTTCGTGAAGAACGGCGAGGCGATCAACCAGGGCAAGCTGCCGATCACGGATCTGGGGGTAGAGGCGGCGGACGAACGAACGCTCAAGGTCACCTTCGAGCGGCCACTCACATTCTTCGAGAAAGTGGTTACCTTCAAAACCTTCCTGCCGATCCGCGAAGACTTCTTCAAACAAACCAGGGGCCGTTACGGCGCCGACGCTGATGAGATGCTCTATAACGGCGCCTTCCGGATTTCGTCATGGGTGCATGGGGCAAGCCTTCGTCTGGAGAAAAACGAACAGTACTGGCGGCGCAACGAAATCAGGCTGGATACCATCAATTTTGGCTACATCACCTCCGATGCGAATGCGACATTGAACTTTTTCAAAGACGGCAAGATCGCTCAAACCGGTCTCGCGCCAGAGACTCTGAGCGTCGGTCTTGAGCAGCGATGGAACATCAAACAGTTTCAGGATGGGGGTGTTTTTTACATCGAGTTCAACCACCGACCTGGTCGTCTCACACGGAATCTTAATCTTCGCAGGGCAATGCAACTGGTGAACGATCCCGGCGAACTGGTGAACAAGGTCACCAAGATACCCGGCTATCTGCCAGGACAATCGCTCTTCCCTACGTATCTGGACGGCATCAAGGACAAGTTCCGACGCGAGCATCCGATGCCGGACATCGTGCCAGATGTGGTGGCTGCACGTCATCACCTTGAACTGGCTCGGCAGGAACTGAAGCTTGAGAAATGGCCACCGCTGACGATGCTTTCCGGAGACAACCCGATCTCGAACCTGCAGGCTGAGTACTACCAGGCCATTTTCAAGGACAAACTTGGGCTCGAAGTGAAGATCGACAAGCAGATCTTCAAACAACGGCTCGCAAAAATGACCTCCGGTGAGTTTGATCTGGTGATGGCGGGTTGGGGACCCGACTACGAAGATCTGCTCACCTACGGTGATCTGTTTTCGTCCTGGAATCTCAACAATCGCGGGCGTTACGAAAGCGCAGAATACGACGCACTGGTACGTACCGCGCAGAACTCCACGGATCAAGCCGTTCGAGTTGCGGCCTTTGCCAGGATGCAGGATCTTCTCAATGAAGACGCTGTGATTCTCCCCAACTATGAAAAGGGCGCGGCCTATGTCACCCACAAGCAGCTCAAGGGGGTCGTCAGGCGGGTGATTGGTTCGGATCCGGACTTTACCTATGCCTATATCGAAGGTGCGGCTGAATGACGTTGTCCGCAAACCTGGTGCACTGAACCGTGCTGCAATACTCACTCAAGCGACTGCTGCAAGGTGTGGTGACCATCTGGTTCATCGCGACTGCGACCTTCTTCGCCATGCACGTCGTTCCAGGCGATCCATTAACCAGTGACAAGGCTGTCACTCCGGAAATTCGCGCCAATCTCGAAGCAAAATACGGCCTCGACAAACCGCTGCTGACCCAATACACGATCTATCTCGGCAACATCGTGCGTGGTGATTTTGGCATCTCGTTCACGCAGAAGAACCGGGAAGTCAACGACATCATTCGCGAACACTTTCCGGTGTCTGCGACCCTGGGGCTGCTGGCGATCCTCTTTGCAGCGCTCGGCGGGGTATTGTGGGGGGCGTTGACTGCCTTGTTTCGAAACCGGTTGCCCGACATCGTCATCATGTTCCTCGTGATACTCGGGATCTCGGTACCGAGTTTTGTGATGGCAGCGCTGGCACAGCTGTCACTGGTCAATATCAACGCCTTGTTTGGCGTGACCTTGCTGCCCGTGGGTGGCTGGGGGACGGTTGCGCACATGATTGCGCCGTCTCTCGTACTGGGGCTTGGCACCATGGCCTACCTGACCCGGTTGATGCGCTCATCCATGCTGGAAATCGTGAACTCCGACTTCGTGCGTACAGCCAAGGCCAAGGGTCTGCCCGCTACTCGCATCTTCAGCAAACATCAGCTGCGTAACGCATCGCTCCCGGTCATCACCGTACTTGGACCTGCAATCGCTTCGATCACCACGGGTGGTTTTGTCGTTGAGCTGGTGTTCGCCATTCCCGGTCTGGGTCGTTATTTTGTGCAGGCTGTTCAGCAACTCGACTACACCGTCATCATGGGCACCACCGTATTCTATGGCGCTTTTCTGGTGTTCATGGTGATCGCCGTAGACCTTGTCTATGGATTGATCGATCCGCGGGTACGACTGAAATGAGCCAGCCGTTGCCTCCCTTGTCAGCAGCGGATCTCACACCCGTTGCTGTAGAACACATTGCCGAGGTCCTCACCAGACCATCGCTGTCCTACTGGCAGGATGCCTGGATCCGTCTCAAAGCCAATCGACGAGCGCTGATTTCCCTCTATATCGTCATCGCACTGCTGCTGTTCACGCTGCTCGGTCCATTGCTCTGGACCATTGATCCGTCACTGCAAGACCTCGACCAGATCAGTCAACCGCCAGGTGTCGATCGCATGGCAACTCTGGTCACGCCATACGCGCCCTGGCACGGGGAATCACTGAATGATCCCAGGGATTCGCCAATCGAGGGATTACACACCGTCGGTTCAGCGGATTCCCAAGCGGTGCGACTGCGCTGGAACAGTGACCCAGCAGCCGTTGGTGGCTACCGCATCTATCGCAACATCTTTCCCATCGGCGCGGAACGCGCCTATGGTCTGCCACTGGTGATGAGCATTCGCGAAACCTGGTTTGAAGATCGACTTGACCTCAAGCCGCGTACCTACTTTTACACCGTCATTTCATTGAACGAACTGAGTGAACAGGTCGGCACGGCACAGACCATCGAGGTTGAGCTGAAACGGGTCATCACGGTCGAAGACGCGCAGAAGCGAGAGCTGATCAACACCGAAGTCACCCCGACTATCGGCACGTCCGTCGAACTGAAGCTGCATCCACTGGGCACCGACTATCTGGGACGCGATCTGCTCGCCCGTCTTATGCACGGCGCACAGGTATCTCTCTTCATCGGGATCGTTGCACCATTCCTGTACGTGCTCATGGGAGTTGCCTATGGCGCAGTCGCTGGCTTTCTGGGCGGCGCCATCGACGGATTGATGATGCGTTTTGCCGACTTCGTAGTAGCACTTCCTTTCCTGCTGTTCATGATCCTGTTCAAGATCATGTTTGGCATTGGTCCGGGTGAAAGCGGCATCCTGCCAATGCTCGTGGCCATGATCATCCTCAGCTGGCCCGGCACGTCCAGACTGGTACGTGGTCAGATTCTGCAGATTCGCGAAGAAGGCTACATCGGCGCTTCGCGACTGCTTGGCGCAAAAACGCCTTACCTCGTGTTGCGGCACATGATTCCAAACACCATGGGCGTGATTCTGGTGACGCTGACCTTCGCGGTTCCATCGGCGATATTCACCGAAGCTTTTCTGTCTTTCATCGGCATGGGTGTCGCGCCGCCGACACCATCATGGGGCAGCATGTGCAACGAAGGGATCAAGACCATGTTGACGACGCCTCATGAGCTGATCTTTCCAGCCGTACTCATCAGCATTACCGTACTCGCCTTCAACCTCTTGGGTGACGGATTGCGTGATGCGCTCGATGCAAGGATGCGATCTCGTGAATAACACACCCCTGCTTGAAGTCACCGATCTGGAAGTCGAGTTTGCTACCTATGGCGGCAGTGTCAAAGCCGTGCGCGGGGTAAGCTTCACCGTCGAAGCCGGCAAGACACTCGCTATCGTCGGGGAATCCGGATGCGGCAAGTCCGTTACCGTGCAGACCATCATGGGGCTGATCCCGATACCGCCTGGACGCATCACCAACGGCTCAACGAAGCTGCGTGGTCGCGAAATCCTCGGCCGCCCGTTTCTCGACGGCAAGGACATTCGTGGCGACCAGATCGGCATGATCTTCCAGGACCCGATGACATCCTTGAATCCAACCATGTCGATCGGCGCGCAGATTGCCGAAACGCTGCAGGTGCACCGTGGTCAGTCGTACAAACAAGCGTTTGCACGCGCGGTTGAGATGCTGCATCTGGTTCGAATACCGGAGGCCGAACGTCGAGCCCGTCAATATCCCTTCGAGTTCTCCGGTGGTATGTTGCAACGGGCGATGATCGCCACGGCAATCGCCTGCGAGCCTGCACTGTTGATTGCAGACGAACCAACCACGGCGCTTGACGTCACCATTCAAGCGCAGATTCTCGATCTGCTGGCGGAATTGCAACGCACCAAAGGCACTGCCATCGTGCTCATCACCCACGATCTGGGCGTGGTGGCGCGGATGGCCGACGACGTCGCCGTGATGTACGCCGGGCAAATCGTCGAGAAGGGCAGCGTCGACGACATCTTCTATCGCTCCGCACACCCCTACACACTCGGGCTGCGAGGCGCCATGCCAAGCAATGCACAAGGCGGCCTGCATCAGTTGAAGCCGATCCTCGGCAGCCCGCCAGACCTGTTTCATCCCCCCGTGGGTTGCGGCTACGCCGCACGATGCCCGCATGCCATGCAGATCTGTCGCGACAAGCCGGTTCCCGAGTTCGGGCTGGACAGCGCGAACAACCACTACAGCCGTTGTTTCCTGCATCATCCGGACGCCGCCACTCGACGGGTAGAAACACTGCACTTTCGCAAGGACATCTCGTGACTGCGCTGGTCACCATCGACCGACTGGTCAAGTATTTTGAACTCGGCCGTGGCAAGCGAGTGCACGCCGTTGATGGTGTTTCCCTGGAAATTGCCGAGCGGGAGATCGTCGGACTGGTCGGCGAGAGTGGCTCTGGCAAGTCCACATTGGGCAAGACCCTGCTTGGACTGCATGACAAGACTTCGGGGACTGTGACCTGGCGTGGCGAACAACTGCCTCGGGTCTATCGACCGCAAGACTTCCATCGTTATGCACCCAGGATGCAGATGATTTTCCAGGACCCTTATTCGTCGCTCAATCCGCGCATGACGGTTGGCGAGATCATTGGTGAGGGTCTGCAACTCCATACAAACCAGAAGAACAGCGAAATTCGAGACAAGGTTGCAAACTGGCTGGTGCGAGTTGGCATGCAACCCGACCACATGTCACGGTATCCGCATGAGTTTTCTGGTGGCCAGCGCCAGCGGATCGGTATCGCTCGTGCGTTGATTCTGCAACCCGAGTTCGTCGTGTGTGATGAGCCGATCTCGGCGCTGGATGTCTCAGTGCAGGCGCAGGTGGTGAATCTACTCGATGAGCTGAAACAGGAACTCGGACTGACCCTGCTCTTCATCGCCCACGATCTGTCGATGGTGCGTTATGTGAGCGATCGCATGGCGGTGATGTACCTTGGCAGTCTGGTGGAAACAGGGCCAAGCGAGGGCGTTTTCTTCACGCCAAAACACCCCTACACACAGGTGCTCATCGCTTCAAATCCGGAACCCGATCCGGTCCATGAACGAAGTCGGGCATCAACCACGATTCAAGGAGAAATTCCCTCTCCGGTCAACGTACCCGCCGGCTGCCGGTTTGCCGATCGCTGCCCGCATGTGATGACCAAGTGTCGAACGACAACGCCGGTTCTCACTCCACTCAAGGAATTTCCAGACCGTCTGGTGGCTTGTTTCCTGTACGACTGAAGTCTGATCGCCTGCCTTGCCTTGCCCTGTAGCCGTTCTCAAGTTCTGCCGCTGGTGGACGACAACCTGCTCTGTTGATGGCTTACACACCGATCCGCCAACCGACCGCTGATGGACTGCGCTTCGCATGATGAAATCGTGGTGTGGTTCACGGATCGCTTCGGTTGTCTGATTAAGATCGGAACCGAAGTCTCGTGGAGTAATCAGCGAGATGACAACGGATGCACATGACCGCCATGTCGAATCACAGGCAGTCATCCCAAGGACCGTCGAAAACAAGGAAATCGACAAATGATGGACCCGCACGCTGCAGCACTGGCCGAAGCACCTTACGTCGAAGAATTCTTCGATGAACTCGAAGAAGAAGAACCCTTTGAAAGCTTCCCGCCCGAGTTCCTGATGAAGTCCATGGTTGATGCACTGGAGCGGTTGAAGAACTTCAACCCCTTTGAATAGAACATCCGCGCGGGGCGAATACGCCGCAGAAAATTGGAGCGGGACGCGGGACTTGAACCCGCCACCTACAGCTTGGGAAGCTGTCGCTCTACCAGATGAGCTAGTCCCGCATCGATGAACACGCGTCTGCCAACTGCGCAGACGCGGCTATTCTGGCCTACCTCTTTAGCAAACAGAACCCGCGAGCCACGTCCAGCCGAAAAAAGCCGGCCCAGACTGGCGCCTTCAGCACGCTGACCCGATCGCCAGCAAGTCCCGTAGCTCGTCTTGGATTCCCAATCATTGGTTTGACGTTGACAAATTGAACATCTATGTTCAATTTAGTACGTATATGTACTTTTTAGAGCATTGATGTCGGCAAGTAACGCTGCAGTACTGAAGATCCACGACGCCGCGATGAGGTTGTTCGCCGAACGCGGCGGGCGCGAAGTTTCCATCAGCGACCTGGCAGACGCCGCTGGCGTTGCGCGTGGCACGATCTACAACAACATTGCGCAGCCCGAAGCCCTCTTCGACGAGATTGCCTCGAAGGTGTTACATGACATGCACCTGCGGGTCGGGGAAAGCATGCGCGAGATCGAAGATCCGGCTCAGCGCCTGGCGAACGGAATTCAGATGTTCATCAGGCATGTCCACGAAGACCCTTGGTGGGGTCGTTTTGTTGTCAGGTTTGCGGCGAACGACGACACGATGCGCAGGATGATGGATGAACCACCCTCAGTCGACATCAAACGAGGTATGGACAGTGGTCGATTCACTGTCGCGCCGGAAGCACTGGCATCCGTCCTGTCACTGGTAGGCGGTTCTACGCTGACAGCCATGCAGTCAGTGCTGGCGGGACGACAGACCTGGCGCGACGCGGGTCAGCAAATCGCCGAACTCATCCTCAGGGCGCTCGGGCTGGATGCCGATGAAGCACACGCCATTTCGATCGTCGAACCACCTCCCCCGATCGTGAACAACAAACCCAGCAAGAGACCAAGAAACAGATGAGCCACATCAATATCGAGGACATCGCCCACGTCCGTTTTACCGCCCCTGATCTGAACGAGATGTCTACATTTCTCAAGGAGTTTGGGCTCATACCCTCACTCGCCGATGACGGAGCGCTCTATGCTCGTGGCACTGGAACTGTTCCGTTCATCCACGCAACCACTCCAGGTGCACCAGGATTCGCCGCGGTGGGATTTCGGGCGAGTAGCATTGCAGATCTTGAGACCATTGCGCGTATCGAACACAAGACGGTGGAGCGCCTTGTTACTCCTGGAGGCGGACATGTCGTGCGGCTGGCCGATCCCGATGGCTACGTGGTCGAAGTGGTCGCCGGGCAGACGCCGCTCGTGGCAGTGCCGGCGGATCCAGGAAGCCCGCGCAACACTGCAGCATCCAGGTCAAGGCTGAACTCATCTGTTCGCGTCGCTGCTGGCCCTTCCACTGTCGCCCGACTCGGCCACGTCGTGCTGGGTGTGAAGGATTTCCGAACCTCCGAACAATGGTACAAATCTCGTTTCGGGTTCATCACTTCCGATGAGATCGAAGTGGCTCCCGGTGTCAGTATGGGTGCCTTCCTGCGCTGCGACCGCGGTACCGCGCTGACCGACCATCACACGCTGTTCCTGTTGCAATCACCACAACCCCCCGCATTTATGCACGCCGCATTTGAGGTGGCAAACCTTGATGACCTGATGCGTGGGCACGATCATCTTGAGGCGGCAGGTCGCAAGGCGCGCTGGGGCGTCGGTCGCCATATTCTCGGCAGCCAGGTTTTTGATTACTGGGAAGATCCATGGGGACACGAACTCGAACACTGGACCGATGGTGATCTGTTCAACAAAACCGACGGCTCAAACAAGTCAACACTACAGGAACTGCTTGCAGTCCAATGGGGCGCAGAGCATCCCATGGTTGCAGCCGGCAAGAGGAGACAGGCATGAAACTGGCGACGTATGAAAACGGTGCAGGCCCACAGACTGGCGTGGTGGTCGGGGACAAGATCTTCCCAACCGGTGTTCCGGGTTCAATGATCGACTTGATCCGGGATTGGGATGACCACAAAGCACAAGTGACGCGGGCAGCTTCAACAGGATCTGCGCTGTCGCTGTCATCAGTGCATCTGCTGGCCCCGGTGTTACGCCCTGGCAAGGTCTACGCAATCGGGCTGAATTACGCGGATCACATCGCGGAAAGCAACATGGTTACACCAGAACATCAGGTGTGGTTTACCAAGGCGGTGACTTCGATCAACGGACCATTCGACCCGATCCTCGTCTCGAAAACCGGCCCCCTGGTCGACTACGAAATTGAACTGGTCGCCATCATCGGCAAACGTGGCAAGCACATCCGTCGCGAACAGGCACATGCACATGTTTTCGGCTATTGCGTCGGCAACGATGTGACCGAACGCCGCTGGCAACACCAGACTCCACAATGGAGCCTTGGCAAGTCATTCGACACACACGCGCCGATCGGACCGTGGATTACCACGACCGACGAAATCGAGGATCCACATGCCTTGGGATTGCGCTGCTTTGTGAACGGCAGCAGGCGACAGGAATCAAACACGCAGCATCTCGTGTTTGACGTGTGGGCCCAGATCGAACATCTGTCGCAGGCAATGACCCTGGAGCCCGGCGATGTCATCTTTACTGGCACACCAGCGGGAATCGGCGCAACCATGGATCCACGCCAGTTTCTCAAACCGGGTGACGTACTGCGCAGCGAAATCGACAGGCTCGGTGTGATGGAAGCCACCATGGCAGCAGAGGTCTAAGCGTGACCAAAATACTCGACTGCGACGTCCTCATCGTTGGCGCGGGACCGACCGGTGTGTCGCTCGCCTTGTTGCTGGCCCGACACGAGGTGCGCGTCATCGTGGTCGACAAGGAACCCGTGATCTATCCGTTGCCTCGCGCGGCGCATGTAGACCATGAGGTGATGCGGGTCTTTCAGTCGATTGGCGTGGCCGATGACGTCATGGCCACCAGTCGCAGTGCCGGGCGATATGACTTCCTCAACTCGAAAGGCGAGATTCTGCTGCGCTTCGACAACGCCAACCGAATTGGTCCGGGTGGTTGGCCGGCAGGCAACATGATCCATCAGCCCTCGGTAGAGCAGGCGCTGAGAAGCCGTATTGCACAGACCCAATACGTCGACCTTCGGACCAGTTGGCGGTTCGAGTCATTTCATCAAGGCGACGATTCAATAACCGCTGTTTTCACAACGCCTTCCGGAAACGCCTCGATCGCGGCCCGCCACCTCGTGGGCTGCGACGGGACACGCAGCCCGGTACGCGAAGCGGCGGGTATCACCTTGGACGATCTGCAGTTCGACGAACCGTGGCTGGTCATCGATACGATGGTGCTGGATTCCTCGAGACTGCCAACTGCCAATCTGCAGATCTGCAACCCTGAGCGACCCACCACCTGTGTTGTCATGGGCGAAGGACGACATCGCTGGGAATTCATGATCAAGTCGGGCGAGCATCCGGAAGCCTTGCTCGATGACGCGGTGATCTGGCGGCTACTCGAGCCCTGGCACGTGCATGGCGCTGTCACGATCGAGCGCAAGGCGGTTTATCGATTCAATGCACGCGTTGCACAACAATGGCGGAGCGGTCGTTTGCTTCTGGCCGGTGACGCAGCCCACCAGATGCCACCATTTGCCGGGCAGGGTATGTGTTCCGGAATACGCGATGCGGCCAATCTGGCGTGGAAGCTGGGCGCTGTGGTGAAGGGCAGCCCGGATTCGATGCTGGATGTCTACCAGCCAGAGCGGGAGCCCAATGTCAGAGCCATCATCGATATGGCGATCATGATGGGCAGAACGGTCTGCATCACGGATCCAGCCGCGGCAGCAGCACGAGATCAGCAGATGCTGGCAGCACGCGCAGCCGGTAAACCGCCTTCAAATAGTCCTGCTTATCCACCGATCGCGCAGGGCATCATCCTCGACCGCTCTGCTGCGGCAGGTCAGTACTTTCCTCAACCGGTTGTGGACTCGACCCGATTGGACGACTTGCTGGGGTGCGGCCCCTGGCTGATCCATCGTACTGACAATTTCCTGAACACAGAAGCAGCTGTCCGCTTTGTGGATGTGAGCAATCCGATCACGGCAGCATTCAATCCATCTCTCAACAACTGGCTGGACCACCAACACACCGATGCAGTGCTGGTGCGACCAGATCGGTACGTCTTCGGAACCGGGCAGCCGCAGGTTCTGCTCGATGCATGGCTCGCAGCAACAACCACGGCTCTACCTAAAACATGAAACTGTTTCTGCTCGGCGCGACCGGGAATAGCGGGCGTCGGATCCTGCGGCTCGCACTGCAACGAGGACATGAGGTCACCGCCTGGGTGCGAGACCCGACGCAACTTTCAACGACGACGGGCGAAAAAACCAGGGTCATCGCTGGTGACAGCCAGGACATCACCGCGTTGAGCCTTGCCACGCGCGGACACGACGTGGTGATCAACGCGGCAAGGACAACTGCTGCGCCAGCGGGTTACACCATTCTGGTGAACAACGTCATCAAGGCTGCCGAAAAAGCCTTGGGAGAGCACGGCCGGTTCTGGTTGTTTGGTGGTGCGGCCGCGCGGGATGTCCTCGGTACGTCATCCATGACACTCGATCTACCTCTGATTCCCAAGGCGTTCCAACTCCACAAGATCAACCTCGAGGCCGTCCGCAAGACCCGACTCGACTGGTCCATGCTCTGTCCAGGGCCGATGATCGAATCACCGAATGGACAGTCGACCGTCGGCCTTCGCATCAGCACAGAACATTGGCCGGTGGACGGACCGGCGTTGGCCCGCGTGATGCCGGGTATCGCCAGCTCCCTCGCCTTCGCACTTCGAGTTCCAAAACTAAGAGGACACACCTCGCGCAAACCAGCCTCTTCTCGATCCTCGCGTTGTCCTGGCCGGTCCGTTGCCTGCTTCGCTGCTACCAGCTGCTCCATCAATCAATTGCCGACGCGGCCCGCGCGAGATTCACGATGTGCTCATCCCTCATCGCCACGAGGTCCTGCTTCAGCAGCGGATCATCGACGCAGGGCATGATGGCATCGATCATGTCGACCACGGCGCGCTGTCCACGATCGACCAGCGCCATCTGAGCCTCGAGTGTGGGCCGCTTGAGGAGTTTTCCCAGAAACTCCCCGGTCGCGTGACTGGGAGTGCCGCCCAGGCGGCTGACATGGTGCGACAGCATGCTGCAGAAGCGCGCCTCGTCCCGGGCTATGTCGTGCAGAAGTGATTCGAGCGGGGTGCATTCACACCCGTGGGCCATCGCAAGCAGACCGCGCGTACCGGCCCGCTCCGATTCGACCAGCATGTTGAGCCGCGACAGCAGTTCCTCGAGTGGCATCCACTGCGCTTCGGATTCACCTGCATAGCAAGGCGATGAAGCGTATCTGCGGGGTTCGTCGTCATCTCCTGACATCGTAACGATCTCCTCCTCTCCAGGTTTCCGGTGCGCACCCCTCACGAGGCCGTCTGCCTTTTCGCAAGGCGCAGGAACAGGCGGAATCGTGATGCCGCTGCCTTCGTGCGTCAAGACGAGATACGCGGCGTGGTCGCGGACTCCCCGGGCGCAGCACGAAACGCCAGCCATTTGCTCTGCATGCGCAGCATGGATTCTTCGTCGGTGTAGTCCTGCAAACGCTCAATCGGCACCCAGGCAAGCGCCCTCGATTCTGCCGAAACCCGAAAATCCATCGACCGGGCCTGAAAGCAGAAACGCACATCAAAATGATAATGCTCAGGTTCGTTCTTGCGAGCCGGTATCCTGTGGATATCAAGATCAAAGATCGCTGTCCCGAGCAGACTGACGGGTATTCCACCCTCCTCAACCGCTTCCCGCGTCGCCACCGCCACAGGGTCCGGCTCACCATCACTGTGACCACCGAGCTGAAGCCAGCGATCAAGCTTCTGATGATGGGTGAGCAAGACTGAACTCGCAGCAGGATCAACTACCCACGCTGATCCAGTGACATGGCCCGCCCAGCAGTCGTTCTGAAAACATTGCGGGTGCAGTTGCACAAACGCTGTGAAGCGTTCCATGCAATCACGTTCATCCCGATGCCGCTTCGAATAGTCCTCGATCAGATCAAGCAGTTTGCGCCGGTGCATCAGGTTCGGCAGACTCCGTCATTCAACCAACCGGGAGGATAGACATGATCGCTGTGATCGCAAAACTGAATGTGGCCAAGGGCAAGGAAACCGACTTCGAAAAAGTGATGCTGGGCCTTGCCGCCCAGGTACGTGCCAACGAGCCGGGCAATCAGCTGTACACCCTGTGCAAGGACAAGGACGGCAACTATCTGGTGATGGAACTCTACACCGATGAAGCCGCCATGGCCGCCCACGGACAGTCTGCTCACTTCAAAGCCAGTGGTCCGTCCTTCAAGGGTTTGATGGCGGGTGCACCGGAGATTCAACGGCTGCAGGTAGTCGGCTAACAAGGCCAGCAACGAGCGGAGTTTCCCGGGTGTGTCAGCCTGCTGTGATCCTTAAATCCAGCGGGCCGATCCACTCGGACCGGTTTGATCAGACCGGCACTTCGAATAACGCAGCCAGCTGTTCTGTCATCGCGCCACCCAACTGCTCCGCATCGGTGATCGTGACCGCTCGTTTGTAGTGGTGAGTGACGTCATGGCCGATGCCTACGGCAATCAGCTCCACCGGCGAATAATTCTCGATCTGGTCGATGGCGTACTTGAGATGCTGCTCGAGATAGTTGCTCGGATTGACCAGCAGCGTTGAGTTGTCGACCGGCAGACCGTCGGAAATCACCATCATCACCTTGCGATCTTCACTTCGCGTGACAATCCGGTTATGCGCCCAGATCAACGCCTCACCGTCGATGTTCTCCTTCAGCAGTTCCTCACGCATCATGAGCCCGATGTTGCGCTTGCAGCGATGCCACGTATCGTCGGCGGCTTTGTAGATGATGTGCCGGACATCATTCAATCGCCCGGGATTGGCTGGTTTACCGGCATTGATCCACTTCTCGCGGGATTGCCCACCGCGCCATGCGCGGGTGGTGAAACCAAGAATTTCGACGCGCACAGAACACCGTTCCAGCGTTCGGCCAAGAATGTCGGCACACATGGCGGCGATGGTGATGGAACGCCCGCGCATCGAACCGGAACTGTCGATCAACAGGGTGACGACGGTGTCGCGGAACTTGGTTTCCTTCTCCTGTTTGTATGCGAGCGGGTTCATCGGATCGACAATCACCTGGGTCAGTCTCGCGCTATCGAGAATGCCCTCCTCCAGATCAAACTCCCAGCTGCGATTCTGACGGGCCATCAAACGGCGTTGCAGTCGATTGGCAAGTTTCGACGTGGCGTGCTGAAGCGGCAGTAACTGCTGGTCCAGCATGGCTCGCAGCCGGATCATCTCGTCAGGATCACACAGATCTTCGGCGCGAATGATCTCGTCAAAGTCGTGGGTATAGGCCTGGTAGTTGAAGTCCATGGAGATGCGGCCAGCATCATCCGGCACCTGCGTGGGCGCTTCGTCCGGATCTGCTTCGGCGCCAAGCTCATCCATGTCCATGTCGGCGTCCATCTCCACCATGGTGGAGTCGCCTTCAGATGATTCTTCGGACGCGCCGTCTTCGTCGAGCACCACATCTTCGGGTGACGCATCACTGTTGGCATCGTCGCTTTCGTTGACCGTCTCGATATCGTTTTCGGCAGGGTCACCTTCCTGCTGGTCTTCCAGATCAGCGGCAAGACCAAGATCAGCAATCAGACGTCGACCAACACGAGCAAACTGATACTGATCGAACAGACAATCCTTCATCGCTTCGATGTCGGCGCCAGCACGCTCCATGACGTAGTCACGCCAGAAGCGAACCACGTTTTCCGCCGACGGTGGCAAGGGTCGCCCGGTCAGTTCCTGGCGCACCAGCAGCCCAACAGCAATACTGAGCGGCGCTTCGGTTTCCGTTGTGATGCTATCGAACGCGGCCTGTTTGCACTGGACTTCAAGACTGGCATCCAGATTGCGGCCCACGCCTTCCATGCGCAAAGCGCCAATGGAGGCCACCCTGGCGTCTTCGATCCACTGGAACATTTCCTGTGCAGGACCACCACCACCGGGGGCAAGACTTGCGTGCACACCCTGATCATGCCAGCGCAGGTTGAGCGCAAACTGGTCTCCGATGCCGCGGATGGCACAGATCTGATCATCCGTTGCGCCGAGGGAAGGCAGTGGCACGCGTATGTGATTGCCACGCGCAGCTGGCGCGCCATGACCAAACGTCACCTCCAGCTCGTCATTGCTGGCAATGGCGCGCATGGTGGCAGTCATCGCTCGCTTGAACGGTTCGAGCGGGCTCTCATCAGCCATGGCTATCTGCTCTCTTTCGTTCCGGGTATCAGGAGGTCTTCAGCGTGATGCCAGCGGTCGCATCACCCAGATCCTCGCCCATGCAGCGCTGGTAATATTCGGCGACGATCGGTCGTTCCAGCTCATCGCACTTATTGAGGAAGGTCACACGGAACGCAAAGCCGATATCACCAAAGATCTCGGCATTCTGCGCCCAGGTAAGGACGGTTCGTGGTGACATCACCACCGACACATCACCATTGATGAACCCACGACGACTCAACTCGGCAACGCTGACCATGTTGGAGATGGTGCGACGTCCTCGATCGGACCCGGTGTAACTCTTGGCCTTGCCGAGCACGATCGCCACTTCCTGATCGTGAGGAAGGTAATTCAGCGTCGTGACAATACTCCAGCGGTCCATCTGGCCCTGGTTGATCTGCTGTGTACCGTGGTACAGCCCGGTGGTATCTCCCAGGCCGATGGTGTTGGTCGTGCTGAACAACCGGAAAAAAGGATGCGGCTGAATCACACGATTCTGGTCGAGTAAGGTCAGCTTGCCCTCAACTTCGAGGACACGCTGGATCACGAACATCACGTCGGGACGGCCGGCGTCATATTCATCAAACACCAGGGCAACAGGATGTTGCAGGGACCACGGCAGGATGCCCTCCTTGAACGCCGTGATCTGCTTGCCATCTTTCAGGACGATGGCGTCTTTGCCCACCAGATCGATACGGCTGATATGGCTATCGAGGTTTACCCTCACACAGGGCCAGTTCAGCCGAGCGGCCACCTGCTCGATGTGCGTCGACTTACCAGTGCCGTGATAACCCTGGATCATCACGCGCCGGTTATGCGTGAAACCGGCCAGGATCGACAGCGTCGTATCGCGATCGAAAACGTAATCGGCGTCTATCGCCGGCACGTGGGACGTGCGATGGGAAAAGGCGGGGACCACCAGATCCAGATTGATACCAAAGGCCTCGCGAACGCTGATAGTGGTGTCCGGAACCATATCCGGTGACAAACCCGATTGATCTAAACTCACGGCTGTTCCTGTCTCTTTCTGTGTCGAAAATGGCAAAGCGGGCTATTGTACGTGCGCAATCCAGGATTGTCCGCTAACGCTTGGGCACTTCCGTCTCAATGAACACAAGGAAAATTCGCAACAGTCATGGCCAGGCTTTACCTCGTTCGTCACGGGCGCGCTGCTGCAGGCATCGCCGAGAATATTGATCCCGGTCTGGACGCTCTGGGCTGGCAACAGTCCGAACAGGCTGCCGAATCGCTCGCTCGGCTGAGCCCGATGCCGCTGTTTGCTTCACCGCTGTTGCGCGCGAAACAAACCGCGGAGCCTCTGCAGGCTCGCTGGGGTGGGGACGTTCGGATAGAGCCACGAGTCGCCGAAATACCGTTTCAATTGACCGATCTGACCGCTCGGGCGGCGTGGTTGCAGAGTGTCATGCCCGGGCGCTGGTCCGAGCTTGGGGAATTCTGGCAACTGTGGCGCACCAACATCCTGCACTGCATGCTCGAACAGACCAGCGACACCGTCTACTTTTCGCATTTCATCGCCATCAACGCGGCGGTCGGGCATGCGTGCAATGACGATCGCATGGTGGTCTTTCGGCCTGACAATGCGTCCATTACCGTGTTATCGAACGAGGGGGGCAGACTTTCCGTGGTCGAGTTGGGTGGAGAAGCGGTCACCAAGGTGAATTGAATCGTCGATCAGGCGGTTCACTCTGCGGATCCTCCGAACACGTCGCTCCTGCGATTTCTGCTGAGTCTGTTTAGTGCCGCACCAACCACGGCCGCAGATCAGAGATCTCAGGCAGCGTCTTGCCACATAGATTGAGCGACAAACTGGTCAGGCTCTCCCACGCATCACCCAGCAACTGCCCTTTGCCTTGCTGATCGATCAATGCACATTGCGCCAGGACCTGGCCAATGGGACCCGCCCGCTTGCGGAAACCAGGCAACGCACGTTGCTGACGCGGAGGCATCCAATCCCCTTTTTCTGCTCGTCGCAGTGCACTCGTCAACAACGACAACGGCCCAAACAGACTCTGGCCTTCCTGCGCAAGACCGGCAAGGACACGGGCAACCCGAGTGGCGTCACCGGCAAATACGGCATCAACGTAGGCGAAACCCGAATGGTGGCTTGAATCTTCGAGCAGGTCTGCCAGTGCTTCTCGACTGATCGGCGACACAAGCCCACTCAGCTTGAGGCGTTCGATTTCCTGCACCGCAGCCAACGAATTGCCTTCCATCATGTCGGCAAAAAAGTCGAGCGCTTCGCGTTCAAGCTTGAGGCCCGCCTTGCGCAATCGATCCGTCAGCCAGCCTGGAAATGCGCCGGTTTCGATCGCGCGAATGGTGACCACCAGGCCACCTTGATCAATCGCCTTGAACCACGCCGCACTGCGGTGTTCCTTTTTGAGTTCGGGTGTGCGGATCAGCACCCGTGTATCCGGGTTGGGGGAAGACACCAGCATTTTCAGGATCGGCGCGGCGGATTGACCTTCCATCCGCATGGATTGCATGCGCAGGTCGATGACCTTTCTGCCACCAAACAGCGACATGCTCTGCGCTTCTTCAAGCAATGATTCCCAGACAAATCCGCTTTCTGCAAACCGGACGTCACGCTCGTCATACCCTGCCGTGCGAGCGTTTGTCAGAACCTGATCACAGGCCTCTTCTACCAGCAACGTCTCATCGCCAGATATCAAGACGACCGGCGGAATGCCGGCTTGCAGCGAATCCCGAAGATCCCTGCCTTCAACCTGCATTGGTATCGGGGGCTGGGGTAGATGAAGGGGTCGCGGTAGAGGACGGGGGCGAAGGCAGTGGCGCAGCGGTTGTACCCTGATTGCGTGCGACCGCGTTGACAGTTCGCAACAACGCCTGACCCACCTCGGCACGCAGTTCCCGTTGAATCAGCGATTGCTCCTGGCTATTGCTGTTGAGGTTGTTGCGGTCGACGCGAAAAACCCGCGTGCGATTGATCCACTGCGCCGGTGCCAGCTCGATGCCCGCGCCATTGGTGATGCGGACATTCACACCCACCTCAAGTTCATATTCGGCAACCCGTGCATTGCTGGTGGTCGAAACAGATCGCTGTTGATCGCGCTCTTCGAGTACTTCAACCACCACATCGGCGGTTGAGCGGCTGGCCGACTCGGCTACTCCAGCGCCTTTCAGCATGCGACGCAGATCCGCGGCGAAAGAACTGGTTTCACTCGCCGCAATGAAATAGTTCTGGAACGCAGCGTCCACGTTGTAGGAACGCAAATGGAAACCACAACCAGCAGACAGTAGCAGCAGGACACCGAGGCTGAGCCGTATGGAAATCGATTTCATGTGAACACGGATTTTGCAGGACTGGTGCAGCATACCATCAGGTCGCTGACGCATCAGCGCGCAGGGCTGCGTCTGCCATACGCCAGGGCGAGAACCAGGAAGCTCGCCAGCAGAACTGGCCAATTCCCGGCGTGCTGGAAGGGAGTTGATCCAGTGACCGCGTGGAACGAACCATGCAGAACCGACGCTTCAAATCGCGGCAATGACGCGGTGATCCTGCCCTTCGGGTCAATGATTCCGGTGACCCCGTTGTTGGTTGCACGCAAGATCCAGCGCCCGGTTTCGCGCGCTCGCATCTGCGCAATCTGCATGTGCTGGGGCGGCCCGATGCTGGAACCGAACCAGGTGTCGTTGGAAATCGTCAGCAGGACATCGGCGTCCACACTCTGCGCACGAACCGTCTCGGGGTATGCAATCTCATAACAGATCAACATCGCGGCACGCAGATTCTTCAGTTGCAACAGCGGCTGATCTGAACCGCCTGCACTGAAGCCAGACATGGGCAAGTCAAAAAACGCAATCAATCCCCGCAGCACACTCTCGAGCGGGACATACTCACCGAATGGGACCAGGTCCTGCTTTCGATACTGGCCCTGTGCCGCACCAACGGCGATCACTGCGTTGTAGGCAGCGACGTCATCGTCAATCCGTTCCGCCAGCGAGATACCTGTCACCAGCGCAGTTTCTGTACGTACGCCCTGCCGATGCAATTGCGTGAGCAATGCTTCAGCTTCATGAGCCCAATAGGTTACCGCGCCTTCCGGCCAGACGATCACATCCGCCTTGCCCCACCACGGCGCGCTCATTTGCACATGTGTGTTGACGATGGTGTCCCGTTGATCCTGATTCCACTTCACCGATTGCTCGGTGTTGCCCTGGACCAGCGCGGCGGTATAAGACTCACCGTCCGTCGTCCAATCAACACGACCAGACAACCAGCCCGCAAGCACAGTCAGGAAAATCACTGGTATTGCCAACCGTGGTGACCGGACCACCGAGCTTCCTGCCACGCCGATGAGGACCACCGCGAAGCTGACAAGGAACACACCACCCAGCGGCGCGAAACCTGCCAGAGGTGTCTCCAATTGACCATAGCCCGCAAACAACCAGGGGAAACCGGTGAGAAACCAGGTCCAGAACCATTCGAACAACACCCAGGTCGCGGCAAAGAGCAGCCAGTTCAACCACTCACGCTCGCCTCTCAACGCCAGAAACAATCGCAGTTGCGGGATGAAAGACAAGGACATGAACGCAACCATCAGCACTACCAGGCCACCGGCAAGCAGCCGGCCGGCACCACCATAGTCATGGATGCTCACATAGACCCACGACAATCCGACCCCGAACTTGGCAAGGCCAAACGTGAGTGCAATCCGATTCACGGCTGCAGGCTTCAACGTCAAGAGCGTGTAGAGGCCACCTGCGCAGACATACGCCAGTGGCCAGAAGTTGAACGGCGCAAGGGAGAGAACCAGCGCGCCGCCGCACAGCGCGGCGACCAGGAAAATCATGCGTCGACGCGGACGCGCAGCAGTCGCAAACGACGAGAATCCGAGTTCAGCACGCGGAATTCGTATTCGCCGAGCACCGTTCGTTCTCCTCGCTTGGGCAGGTGGCCAAATGCCTGCAGCACGATGCCGCCGATGGTGTCGAACTCATCATCCTCGAAGCGGGTCTTGAAGTGCTCGTTGAAATCTTCAATGGTCGTCTCGGCTTTGACGACGTACCAGCCATCGGTCATGGGTTTGATGCCGCCCGCATCATCGACATCGTGTTCGTCTTCGATCTCGCCAACAATCTGTTCGAGGACATCTTCAATCGTGACCACACCGGCGACCTGCCCATATTCATCCACCACCACCGCCATGTGGTTGCGATTGGCACGAAACTCTTCGAGCAGGACATTGAGGCGCTTGCTTTCCGGTATCGCGGTTGCTTGCCGCATGTGGTCCTTGATGTCGAATTGTTCACGTCCACCTTCAAGCAGAAGGCGTATCAGATCCTTCGCGTGAAGAATGCCTTTGACATCGTCGAGGTCGTTCCCGACCACCGGAAATCGCGAGTGCTGAGTACTCACAATCACCTTGATGATGTCGTCCAGAGAATCGTTTTCCCGCACAAAAGCCAGTTGCGAACGGGGCACCATGATGTCACGCGCCTGCATTTCTGAAACACCGATCGCGCCATAGATGATATTGAGCGCTCCAGCGTCGACCAGCTGGCGTTCGGCTGCATCGCGCAACATTTCCAGGAGTTCCGCACGAGTTTCCGGTTCGTCACTGAACAAGCTCACAAACCAGTCGTACACTCCCCGCCGTTGCGATTCGGGCCGTACTTCTTCTGTTGTCTGACGTTGTTCGCTCATTGGTATGGGTGCGCTATGCCAAAACCGGCCAGCACTTCCGCCTCCAGACTTTCCATTTCTTTCGCTTCCTCATCATCCTCGTGATCGTAACCATGCAGATGCAACATGCCGTGCACCACCATGTGCGCAAAATGATGGGCGAGCAACTTCTGTTGATCGTTAGCCTCCTGCCCTACCACTGGCGCGCAGATCACGATATCACCCAGCAATCGCAGATCAGGCACTTCCACGTCGGCGACAAAACTCAGCACGTTGGTCGCCTGGTCGCGCTGACGATACTGGGCGTTCAATGTACGCCCTTCGGTTTCGTCCACAATCCGGATGCAGACCTCGCTGGCCTGGGTCCCCAACAAGTTGCGCACCGAATCCGCCCAGTCGACGATCACTGACGTGTTCGGCAACCCCGTCATCACACTCGCCACCTGCACCTCAACGGTCATGGTGCTCGTCTCTGCCCCCCGCGTACTGAAATGCAGCGTAGGCATCGACGATTTTCTGGACCAACGGATGTCGCACGACATCGCGAGAATTGAAATGCGTGAAGTGAATGCCCTCGATGTCCTTGAGCACACGTCGCACGTGCACCAGACCCGATTCCTGGCCACGCTGCAGGTCGATCTGGGTGATGTCACCGGTGATGACAGCGGTGGATCCGAAGCCGATCCGGGTCAGGAACATCTTCATCTGCTCGATGGTGGTGTTCTGACTCTCATCAAGAATGATGAAAGCGTTGCTAAGCGTGCGGCCGCGCATGTAGGCCAGGGGCGCAACTTCGATGAGGTTTCGCTCGATGGCCTTGCCCACCTTTTCCGTACCCATCATTTCATACAGTGCGTCATAGAGCGGGCGCAGGTAAGGATCGATTTTCTGGGCCAGGTCGCCAGGCAGAAAGCCAAGCTTTTCACCCGCCTCGACCGCCGGTCTCACCAGAATGATGCGCGCCACGCGATGCGATTCGAGCGCTTCAACGGCGCAGGCCACCGCCAGGTAAGTCTTGCCGGTGCCGGCCGGCCCTATACCAAAATTGATGTCATGCTCGCGAACGGCCGTGACAT
>JANNBJ010000025.1:0-117992 GCA_031385325.1 Gammaproteobacteria bacterium
TGCAGCAGTTGTCCTCGCGCCGATGCCACGCTGGTCGATCTGGAGAATCATCCGGATCTGTGGAGAACGTTCGCGCCCATCGGTCTGCACGTGGATTACTGGGACCGATTGGGCTGGCGTGACCGATTCGCCACCGTCGGAAACGGACAACGACAGAGGAACTATGCGCGCGCTGGTTTGGCCAGTGGCGTCTACACCCCTGGGTGGTTTGTTGGTGGTCAGGAGTGGCGTGGCTGGTTTACCGGGCAGTCACTGCCACTGGGTAGTCCGAATCAGATCGGCAGTCTTGGTGTGGTGGTTGATGGGGATCATGTCACTGTTCACACCGCTGATGTGACGCTTGCAAAGTTGGCTCGACAGGTACACGTGGCGATCATCGGCACGGGTCTTACCTCTCGGGTTCGGCGCGGCGAAAATCGGGGCCGAACGCTGAATCACGGTTTTGTGGCATTGGCGCAAGCACAGGCTACGTTCGCTTCGGGCTCAGGGGAGATGGATCTGCCGAAGCAGGACGTTGATGACCAGCCGACGCGTCGAGCAGTCGTCGCCTGGGTGACTCGTGGCGACAATCCAGTTCCGTTGCAGGCTGCGGGTGGTTGGCTCCCGACTGGTGCTGCACAATAGCGCCACACTGCGAACATCAGACCCAGTGCTCCATTGATAAATCCCAGTTTGAAAACAAGGACACATACATGAATCAAGTCAGCATATTCAGCCTAACCGCGCCGGTTTTCACCGGCATGCTCGATCGCATGAGCGCCTGGCTGGATCTGGCTCAAGTCCACGCAGAAGAGCAGGGTATCGACATCGATGTGCTGCTGCAGGCGCGCCTGGCACCGGACATGTTCTCGCTGCTTGGGCAGTACCAGCTGGCAACTGCGTTTGCGAAGAATGCAGTGTGTCGGCTGGCCGGGCAGACACCGCCGGATTTCCCGGACATTGAAAAGACGGCCGCCGATGTGCGCGCGCGAATTGTCCGCGCACGGTCCATCGTGCAATCGATAAACCCGGTGATGCTCGATGGCGCGGCAAACCGGGAGATCACCATTCAAACCGGGCCGAACGATCGCACGACCTTCAGCGGCGAAGACTATCTGCTGAAGTTTGCGCAGCCCCAGTTCTACTTCCACGCGTCGATGGCCTACGCCATTTTGCGCCACAACGGCGTAAAACTTGGCAAACGGGACTTCCTGACGATTGGTCGATAGCGCGCGAGCTGACTGATCCATCGCACGAATGCCGGTCTGCCATTCGTGCAATGTGTCCACACCATGGGTCCGTCGCTGCTACTAGTCGAACGATCCGAGTGAATATCGAAGACCGGCGGTGACTGAATTGGACCGTTGTGTCCTGATTTCCAGATCAGAGCCGTCGGCTGCCTGCAGTCCGAATTTTCCAGTCAGCAGGTATCGGTAATCCGCAGTGAAATGCAATCGAGGAGACACCGCAATATCAACACCGATTATGGCTTGTCCCGCGAACGTCGTGTCATTGTCATTCAAGAGACGTGCCCGTTCTTCGACGACACCGCAGGCGAATGATTTGCAGAATGTTCTGGTATCGATTTTGTAATCAGCCCTGGCCAGCCCAACGCCCACACCCAGGTACGGGCGCATGGATGATCCCGGATAGAACTGAAAAATGGTGTTCATCATAAGGGTTGACATCGACAACCCGCCGCTCGCCAGATCTTCGCCAATGGCGTTGCTGGTTTCGAACACTTCGATGTTCTCATGGCGATATCCACCTTCAAGCTCCAGGCGCAAACGATCGCGCCAGCTATAGCCCAGGGCGAAGTTTGTGATTGGACCTGGGTCATACGCATCCACGACCCTTTCGCCGCCGATAATTTCGGCATCTTCGGAAAATGCACCACCGAGATTGCCCGCCACGTACCAGCCTTGCATGGGCTCCGATCGAGGGGCGGGTGATGCGTCACTTCCGAACCCTGCGGTATGCAAACGAAGATGCATCCAGACCGATTGGACGCCGTAAGCATCCTTGAAGTCGGCGCCGGAAATTTCCTGCAATTGCACGGACGGTGCCTGCAGGTACCGGTAATCGACGGCAACATCGATTCGCCTGCTTATAGGAACTGTAAAGCCTGCGATGAATTGCCAAGCCAAGGTCGATTCATGATCGTGAATGATGTCCCGCCGCGGAATATTGAGGGGCGCTTCATCGATGCGTGGCGTCGAAAAACGCAACGATACGTCGCTCTGGCCGATACCCAGTCCAAGATAAGGACGCAAGGCGAGCCCCACGTCGAAATCCCGCACGACGTTGAACATCAGATTTGTGGAGTGAACCGAATCGGCATCATCGGCGTCAGATTCAAAGCGGGCGCGGGTGGAATAAAGAATCTCTGGACTGTTGTCGTGTACGGAGTGCTCGAACTCGACGCGCCAGTCGTCCATGAAGCGCATGCCAATGGCCAAATTAGGCTGGAACACACCCTGGTCGAAACGCATCACGGCGCCATTCGAGTCCAGCTTCAAGTCGTCGGCATAGTCCCACCCAGCGCCAGCGCTCAGATAGAAGTCATCGATGAGATCGGCGCTGGCGGGCGCTGACAATGCGGTGACCAGCAGCAATACCAGCGAGCGCGGTCCGAGACAGTGCTTTGTTCGTTGGCAGGCGACCACCGTATCGCTTTGTCCATTGGCGAAAGTTGGGGAAAAAATAGTTGGCTTCTCCTGAATAATCCGTTCATGGACAACCGCTGTCCTGTTCAATTGATGGCGGTTGGTTTGATCACGCGAGCGTTGGTGAGGCTGCGCAGATTGCCACGCACCCGCAGCAACTTCCAGCCTTCGGGTTTGGTGTCGAAATCGTTGGAAAACCAATCGCAGTGACTGTGCAGTTGGGACAATTTTCCAATGTATGGTCCGGTAACTCCCCCTTTTGCGCCAGACGCCAGAGAATATCTCGAATAACATCCAGCAACGGACCTTTAATCGGCCGGCCAGAGGAGATGATTCTGACGCGACGTGTCCGGCGAGATAGTGCAATCCTGCTACCGGGAATCGGCAGCCAGCTAATCGTCTCGACCGGCCTCTTCGTGGTGCCGTTTACCGTTGTCGCGCTGCTGCATGGCGGCGGTTTTGATGAGCAGTCTGCAGGTTTTCTGGTCAGTCTGGAGGCGTTGGCCGCGTCGATCACAACGCTGGGTCTGTCGGCCTGGTCGCGTCCAAGGTCGCGTCGTCGTTTTGCAGTGTGGGGTGCGGTGCTGCTGATTCTCGGCAATGCGGTTACCTGGGCCGTGATGGGCAGTTCGTCCATCGAACTGCTTATCGCCGGTCGCCTGGTGGCAGGGATCGGCGCGGGGATCGTTACCGCGGAGGTGTCGGCGGTGGTGGCGCGCAGCCTCGATCGCGAACGAATGATCTCAATGCTCTCGATCGCCGCTGTACTCAACGGTTCGCTATGGATCTACCTGATTCCGCATGCGCCCGAATTGGTTGGTGTGGGCGCGCCCTATGCGGCCATGCTGAGCAGTGCCGCACTGGGATTGTTGCTGCTGACGCGATTGCCCTCGCCGGTGTTTCGATCACGACGCAGGCTGACCACGCAGATCGCGTCGAACGTGGAAGGTCGCCTCGGAGCCGTGGTATTGCCTGGTGTGTTCCTCACGCAGTTGGGGCAGGGCGCGTTCTGGACCTTTGTCGCCATCTATGGTGCCAACGCGGGTCTTGCAGAAGAGGACATTGGTGGTTTGTTATCGGTAATGACGCTGCTGCTGTTGGTTGGCGTTGTGGGTACCGCTGCGATGGGAACACGACTGGGCAGATTTCTGCCGCTGTTTGTGCTGACCACCATCAATGTGGTGTCCATTGTCGCCATCACTTACTCGAATGATTCGACGGTGTATGTCGTGGCGAATGTCGTGCAGGCCGTGACCAACCTGTCATCACTGGTCTATCAGCTGGGACTGGCCGCGGCGATTGATCGCAGTGGTCGTCTGTTTGCTGCTGCAAACGGACTGGTGGGGCTGGGCAATGGCCTGGGTGCTGCGGTTGCAGGCAGCATCGCGGTTCAATTCGGGGCGGCGGAGGTTGGCGCGGCTGTCGTTGCGTTCAACGTTCTGGCGCTGAGCTGTTATGCAGTGATCCGGATTGGGATAACGCGTCAGGTGATCGTGTTGCGAGCATAGTGAACGTTGCCACTGTCGTAACCATCGGCGGGTCTCACGACCCACCGACGGCTCGTGTTGCTCAGACGCAGGTCAGAGCAGATCACCACCACAGGCGCCGGCCGTCGTGCCGGTTGCCTTGAACGCCTTGATGACGTTGCGTCCCGTGGTCCAGCGATGCACTTCATCCGGACCATCGACCAGTCGCTGTGAACGAATGTGCGTGTACCAGGCCGCCAGCGGTGTATCCCGCGAATAGCCCAGAGCGCCGTGCAACTGAATCGCAGTATCGACCACGTGATGGACCATGTTGGCGAGGAAGACCTTGGCGATGCCGTTTTCCTGCCGGATGTCCATCTTGTTCTCGGCCTTGTAGGCGATGTGCATGAGCATCAAGCGAGCAATGTAGAGTTGGCTCGCACACTCGGCCAGCATGAACTGCACGGCCTGTCGTTCATCGAGTTTTTTGCCAAACGTTGAACGCTTGGTGACGTGTTCGGCCGCCATGTCCAGGGCTCGCTGAGCCATGGCGACGTTGTGCATACCGTGGCGCAGGCGTCCATAGGCCAGCCGGTGTTGCCCCATGTTGAAGCCGTTACCTTCGCCGCCGAGCAGGTTTTCTGCAGGCACTTCGAGATTGGTGATTTCGATTTCGGAGTGACCACCACCGAGGATATGCGACAGCGGACCTTCGAGTGCCATCGTCTTGATGTCACGCTTGATCTTGTAACCGGGGTTCGGCAATTCGACCAGGAAGGTGGAGAACTGCTGATGGCGAGGAGCGTTTGGATCCGTCTTCGCCATCACCAGGGCGATGTCGGCAACACTGGCCGCTGACGAAAACCACTTCTCGCCATTCAGCAAATAAGCGTCGTTACCGCTGCGTTCGGCGCGAGTCTGCATGCCCGTGGCATCGGCGCCAGAGGCTTTTTCGGTCATCGAATAGCAGATGCGCTTGTCACCGTTGAGCAATGGCTTGAGAAACTTTTCTTTCTGGTAGGGCGTGCCGTGTTCGAGCAGGGTCAGCATCGTTGCGTCGTCAGGACCTTGTGTGTTCATCGACAGCGCGCCGAGATAACTCTCGCCGAGTTCCATCTGCACCAGTGCGTTAGCCAGTGGTCCCAGACCCATGCCACCGTGTTCCTTCGGGATGAAGGGACACCACAGTCCTTGTGCACGGGCTTTCTTGCGCAGCTCGTCCAATACGGTCTTGTAGTCTTCACCGGCCAGCAGGCGTTTTTCAGCAGGGATGCATTCGTCGTGCACCCACCCTCTGATCCGCACGCGCATCGCCTTCGCTTCTGCAGGAATGTCAAAATCAATAGCCATCGTGTCCTCACCTGAAGGTTGTGTAGTTCCCGTGCCTATAGTGCGACATCCGGTTCTGCGGGACCACCTCCGATGCGGGGTGCAAACAAGGAGGAAAAAAGTGCCGTCAGCGTGTGACGATTTCGCGCAGTTCTCGAATCATGGACCAGGAAACTGAAAATGCCGGGACGATCACCATGCCGGAGGCTGCTATCACGATGAGTCTGGACGCCCGCGAGGCCTTTGCCGAATTGCTGGATCGCCATCGCAAGATCGTCTTCAAGGTTGCCTACAGTTATGCATGGCACCCGGAAGATCGGGCTGAACTGTCCCAGGAAATTGCGTTGCAGCTGTGGCGGGCGTTTCCGAAGTATGACGCCAGCCGAAAGTTCTCGACCTGGATGTACCGGATTGCCTTAAACGTCGCGATTTCATTTGTTCGTGACTACAGCGAAAAACGAGCACGGGACATCGCCTTCGATGAAAACCTGCATGATCAGGTTGCTCCGGATTCTGACGACCCTGAAATGTCGCAACAGATCGTCGTTCTGAACCGGATCATCGCGCGGCTGGATCCACTCAATCGTGCGTTGATGCTGCTCTACCTCGACGAGCACTCGAATGCCGAGATCGGTGAAATCCTTGGGCTTACGGAGACCAACGTCTCTACCAGGCTGAGTCGCCTGAAACAACGCATACGTCTCGATCTGGCATGAACACCCACGGCCTTGTTGTGCAAACGGAGAGTATAAATGACTGATATTCTTGAGCTGGATGATCTGAAAAGCGCTTGGCAGAGCCTGGATCGAAAACTCGATCTGCAGAACGCACTGCTGCTCGATCAGGCGCGTGAAAAGCGCTTCAAGACGCTGGGTCGTCGATTGCTGCCGCTACGGTTTGGCAAGGCGGTGCAGATGATGTTCGGTGCGCTTCTGATCCTGCCGTCAGTCTCGGTGTGGGGTGAATACAGGCTTGGCAGCCTGTTGTTCTGGTCAGCGATTGCCATGCATGTTTATGGTGTGGTGTTGATCATTCTCGGCGGCATCATGCAAGGCAAGCTCAGCGAATTTGATCGTGGTGAGAGCGTGCTGGAAAACCAGCGGCGACTGGCAAGCGCGCGCCGTTTCCAGGTGCTCTCCGGAATGGCCGTGGGATTGCCGTGGTGGTTCATCTGGGTCCCGTTCAGTGCAGTCATCGTAGCGGCAGTAGCCGATATCGATATGTATGCCAAGGCGCCCGGAGTCATGGCCTGGATGTTTTTCGGCGGTGTTGCAGGATGGGCACTGACCATCGTTGTCTATCGCTGGGCAATGCAAAAGCCGAAGTGGGCGGCGCGCATGGAAAGATCTGCGGCAGGTCGCAGCTTTGAACGAGCCAAGCAGACACTCGATGAATTGAATGCGTTTGAGCAGGGTTGATTCAGGTCGCAGGGACTGCCTGCGGTGCAAAGCTGAACAGGTAGGCTCGTCGATGACGCGAGGTCGAACGATTGGCAGAAGTGAAGTGACAGGTGCCGGGACCGTGCACTGTGCAATCGCCGGCATTGAGTGGGCACGCCACGGTGGTTTCGATCGGTAGCCGCGCCTGTTCTGCAGCCGTGATGGCCAACAGACGGCCGTCATCCTCCGGCTCGCCACCCACCACTTCATGGGGCAGCAACACATCCAGTGAGTGACCGGGTAGAAAGTGCATGCAGCCCGTGTCTTCATCCACGTCGTCGAGAGGCAACCAGAACTGCAGCAGATCGCGTGGTACTCGGACGCCGGCACGGGTTACCGGCTTGAAAAAGTAGGACAGGTCCTGATGCCAGGGTGTAGTGACCGGATGCATCGGTGGTTTGTAGAGCAGTTGATCAAAGACCCAGACTGGCTCCGAACAGTTGAACACTGCAGACGCAAGTGCACGGCCTGCTCGCAGTGCGGCGTTGTCCTTGAAGCCAGCATGCCACGCAGAAGGTCGGATGATCTGCCGGATGCGACCGCCAAGCATCCGGTCGCCTGTTCCGCAATCGATCGATCCGTTCAGCACGGCGTCATAAAGCGCGCGCAGCTCGGTGAGGTCGTTAGAGGTGATGAGCTTCGGAATGGCGCAGAAGCCATCACGCTCAAATCGTGCTCGAACCTGGTCCGGGGTCATGCTATGAGTTCACCTGGATGGGGTGAGCGTTCTACCAGCGGCAGGACGACGGGTGCGTAGAGCTCCGCAAATGCCGGGGCGAGGCGGTGCTGATCGAGATGCGCCTGTGTTTCCCATCGTTCAACCAGAGTGAAGTGACGTCGATCATTCAACGACTGGTAAATCTCGAATCGGTTGCAGCCAGGTTCGGCGCGGGCAGCCGTCGTCAGCTGGGCAAGGACAGCTCTGACCTTGTCGACATCGGATTCAAGTTTCACCGTGAGTATGACGTTGAGGTAGATCATGAATTTTTCCTGAGCATGCGACTGATCGGCAGGGATGATAAGACAGCCTAAACGGCTGTGACACCCGATTTGATCAACGTGACCATGGTTGGTGTGGCGAGTCTGCGTCCGGAGCGCGGGTGCAATTGAAAGCACGAGGTAATCTGGCTACGCTTGCCACAACTTCCTTCACCTTCAACACGGAGACTCCCATGCAAGCAATTGCATACCGATGCGCGTTCGATCTCGCATTTGTCCTTGGGGACCGTCGGGCAGCGCGAGTTCGTTTGTTGCTGTAAACGCACAGAGTCGCTGCACCAGATTTCAATCCGTATTCGATTGCACTGAAGTGTTCCTCTGTGCTGACTGAACCAGCCCGCACTATTCATGAATGATCTACTGCAGGCCCCGATAGCCGCGAAACCACTGGGCGTGCTCCCTCCGCGTGCTCGACGTGCTGTAAAGCACGCCTGTGCGCGCGTAAGTACCCGCCACCCAGCGTTTTCACGACTCTCGACGCCCTCGCTACGTCCCTTCATGAATAGTGCAGGCCAAGCACATGGGTGAAGCATGTCTCTGATCTCTGTTCTCGAGGTTTCTTATCAAGCCGGCACCAAGCGGCTGTTTTCTGATCTGTCCCTGACCATTGATGCTGGTGACCGGGTTGGCCTGGTGGGGCACAACGGTTCCGGCAAATCCACACTGCTCAAGATCATGGCCGGTGAAATTGCGGCCGATGCGGGTCGAATGGTCCGTACGCGTGGGCTCAAGGTTGGTTTGGTTGAGCAGTTTCTACCGGCTGCAGTTGAGGTTCTGGCTGCGCGCGAGGCGATACTGCAGTGTCTGGCGGATGACCAACGAGTGACCGATGCCTATCGGGTCGACACCCTGCTCGAAGAACTGGGTTTCGATGAAGCCACCGCAAGTCGACCGCTCACGCAGATGAGCGGTGGTCAGAAAAACCTGGTGCTGTTTGCGCGTGCCATCATCGCCGAACCGGAATTCCTGTTGCTGGATGAGCCCGGTAATCACATGGATTCCCTGGCCATGGGTCATCTCAAACACTATCTGCAGAACGGTGATGTTCCCGCTTTCCTGATGATTTCCCATGACCGTGATTTGCTGGATGCGGTCACCGACCGAACACTGTGGCTGCGTGACCTGCGTTGTTACAACTTCGCGATGCCTTATTCGCAGGCCAGAACAGCGCTATCCCAACTGGATGACGCGGCGCGGCGGACCCGCGCTGCCGAAGACAAGGAGATCGACAAGCTGCGCGAAAGTGCCAAGCGCATTGCTGGCTGGAGCCGCATACATGACAGCGAGAGCCTTGCACGCAAGGCCAAGAGCATGGAAAAGCGGGTGGAGCGCATGGCCACCGAAGTGACGTTTGTGAGTGAAGGATCCGGTCTGTCGCTCAAGGTCGATACCGGTTTCATGCAGGCGAAGCAGATCTTCACCCTTGATCATGCCAGCGTCGTCGCACCCGATGGTCGACCGCTCTTCAATGTCGATGAACTGACCTTTCGTCCAGGCGATCGTGTTGCACTGCTCGGCATCAACGGATGTGGCAAGAGCAGCATGATTCGAGCACTGCTCGCCGCATCGGTTCGTGGTGCGGGTGAACAACGGGATATTCGATTCAACCCGAATGCTCACATCGGCTATTTTGATCAGGAGCTATCGCTGTTCGATGCCGCCGTCGGCATCTACGACTGGGTTCGAGAGCAGACCAGCAAATCGGATGAAGTGATTACGCGTGCACTCGTGCATTGGGGGTTTCCCTACACGGAGCGGGATCGTGCAGTGAACATCCTCAGTGGTGGTGAGCGTGCACGGTTGGTGCTGCTGACATTTCAGCTCAATCAACCAAATTTCCTGATCATGGACGAACCCACCAACCACATTGATCTGCAAGGCAAGGAAGAGCTTGAGGCGGATCTGTGCAACACCGGAATTTCACTGCTTTTTACCAGCCATGACCAGCGATTCATCGAAACCGTCGCCACCCGATTCTGGTGGATACGCCGTGGTCGTTTGACGGAAGTGCATGATGCGTCGGGTTACTTTTCCAGCATGGAAGGGCTGGCTGATACTGGCTCTGATCTGGCGGCTCCGGATTCACAAGCGCCTGCACGGTCCCGGATGGAAAGTGAAGAGCATCTCCTGCAGCGGATCTATGAACTGGAGCAGCTATTGGCGGCTGATAAAAATCGGGCGATGAAGTTCCAGAAGCCGAAGCTGCAGCAGGCCTGGGCGAGTGAACTGCAGTTGCTGCTGAGCCGCCTGGGTTAGGCGTTGCGGCCGGGGACTCGACTTACCACTGTCGGTCATCGGCAATTTTGGTAGTCTCCGGGTTGGGGATTTGCGGGCCTTTAAGAAAGGAGAGGGGACGATGGCTGAAGGCGCGGTCAAGCCGGAAACATCACCGGGTCAGGAAGGCGTACCGGTTCAGAAAACGACGGGTTATGCGTGGTATGCCCTCGCCGTGCTCTTTGTTGTTTATGTGTTCAATTTCATCGACCGTTCCATCGTCAATATTCTCGCGGAGTCCATCAAGAAAGATCTTGGTCTTGCCGACTGGCACGTTGCCCTGCTGGGTGCAGGCTTGCCATTCGCGATTTTTTACACGGCACTGGGTGTGCCGATTGCGCGAATGGCGGATCGCCACAACCGTCGCAACATTCTGGCGATCTGCCTTGCGATCTGGAGTGCCATGACGGCGCTGTGTGGTCTGACCGGCAGTTTCTTCCAGTTGCTGGCGGCACGCATCGGAGTGGCTATTGGTGAAGCCGGCGGCAGTCCGCCATCGCATTCGATGATCTCGGATTATTTTGCGCAGGATCGCCGGGCCACTGCTCTGGGTATCTACGCGCTCGGTATCCCGGTGGGCACGATGTTGGGCTACCTGTTTGGTGGTTGGCTGACCGCGAGCTACAGTTGGCGAGAGGCTTTCATCATTGTCGGTTTGCCCGGCTTGTTGATGGCCTTGTTTGTCCGGTTCGGCATTCGTGAACCCGCGCGGTCGGATTCGCAGAAGGCGGTAGAAGCAAGAGCCAATCAGCCACCGATCAGTGTCGTCTTCAAGGCGCTGTGGTCGCGACGCAGTTTTCGCTACATGGCGCTGGGCGGAGCGCTCCACGCTCTGGTCGGATATGGCGTCGGGCCATACGTTCCGATGATGTTCCAGCGCATTCACGCCATGAGCCCGGCAGATATCGGCTTGGCCCTGTTCTATCTTGGGTTCGCCGGCATTCTCGGCACCGTCAGTGGCGGCTACTTTGCGGACCGACTCGGCAAGAAGGACGTTCGCTGGTATGTCTGGCTGCCCGGTGTTGCGACACTTGCGTCGATTCCTTTTTCAGTGACGTTCTACCTGTTGCCTGATCCGGTCATGGCCTTCTGGATTGCTGCCATACCCGGATTCCTCGGGTCTTACTATCTCGGCCCGACGTTCGCTCTGGCACAAGGCATGGTCGGGCCAAGCATGCGGGCGGTGACCGCGTCGATCCTGCTCCTGATTCTCAATCTGATCAGCATGGGGCTGGGACCGCTCTTCGTCGGAGTGACTTCCGATCTGCTGATGTCCTACACCGATCTGGGTGTCTACTCGATCCGCTGGGCACTCGTCAGCGTGCTCGTGTTCAATGTTTTGTCGACCGTGTTTTATCTGCTGGCGGCAAAGGATCTCAAGTCAGACCTGGCGCGCGCACACGAACTCGGTTGAATCCTGGCGGTCTACAGTCCGTACAGATCAGCCCGGTCCAGCGCGTTCTGCACAATGCGGATGCTCGCCGCGTCTACCATCACCCCATCAACGTTGATCGCGCCCAGCCCCTTCGCCAGGGCGTCGTCATAGGCTGCTTTCTGCTTGCGTGCCGAAGCGATGATCTCAGCCGATGGTGAAAACACGGCCTGCGCAACCTCCACCTGACTTGGATGAATGGCCCATTTGCCAACCATGCCAAGAATGTACGATCGCTCCGCTTCCTTTCGATACCCTTCCGGATTGCGGAAATTCGCGTATGGACCGTCAACCGGATCGATGCGATTGGCACGACAGGCGATGGTCATCTTGTAACGTGGATAGTGCCAGAGATCGGGTGGGTAACCTCCTGTGCTGCCCACTTCACCCAGCTGCATCTGCTGGCTTGCCGAATAGTCGCCCATGCCGAAGATCAGGCACTCCAGTCGATCACTTGAGGCGGCGATTTCTTCGACGTGCA
This sequence comes from Gammaproteobacteria bacterium, assembly GCA_031385325.1. Lineage (GTDB taxonomy): Bacteria > Pseudomonadota > Gammaproteobacteria > Pseudomonadales > Azotimanducaceae > SYFY01. Next base: position 12,066 of record JANNBJ010000025.1, read on the forward strand.
TCATGCCTTCCACCTCTTCGATGAGACATTCGATTCCAATGCGTCGCTTGAGCCCGAGCTTTTTCTCCAGCTGATCGAGCAACAAATGCACGAACGCAACATCACTGGCCTTCTTCGCCTTGGTGAGCATGATGGTGTCCAGCTTGTCCCCAGCGCCGGTGACCACTTCGATGATGTCATCGTGGCACCACTGCGTTTCCACGTCATTGATGCGGACACACAGTGTTTTTGGTCGCCATGTATGTCGCTGCAGGGCTTGAACGATCATTCCGCGTGCGCCGGGTTTGGCGGAAGGCGCGACGGCATCTTCAAGATCAAGAAAAACGTGGTCCAGTTCCAGATCGGCCGCCTTGGCCATCATCTTTTCGCTGGACCCTGGTACAGACAGCTGGCAACGACGTGCGCGTCTGGGTTGTGTCGACATGATTTTTTCCTTGCGTTCGGCTAGTTGATTCGTCGTTTGATGAGCACTCGGCGCTCACCTTCGAAAACGGTTTCGTCCTTCTGGTTAACACCCCAGTGGCGAAAGTGCACCACACCGGCGTTGGCATGGGTTGGCGACGCCGACTTGCCGAGCACCTCGGTGTACGCATACAGCGTGTCACCATGAAAGACCGGTGACTTGAGGCGGATCTTGTCCAGCATCAGTTCGGCCACGGCATTTTCACCAGTATCCTGCATGGTCAGACCGATGACGATGGCGATGGTGACGCCGCCAAAGACCACACGTTCGGTCCAGCCGCGACCACCCACGCCGCTCTGTTTCATCAGATCGTCATTGAAGTGACCCTCTGCGGTATTCAGAACTTGAAGTGTGATGCCGACGTTGTCCTGTTCGGTGACGGTCTTGCCACGTGTGTGTCGATATACGGCGCCGACGGCGAAGTCCTCAAACCAGTTGTCGCTTGCGGTAAGACTCATGCTGAACGGCTCCGCTTGCGAACCAGGTTGGTTCTTGTGTAGTCCAGCACTTTGTCGCCGTGTTGATTGAAACCTTCCGAATGCCAGCTGACGATGCCCAGTGCTGCCTGACCTTTTGATTCACGCGCGCTGACCACCGTGCTGCGGGCGGTCAACGTGTCACCCACGTACACCGTGGCGAGGAACTGACAATTGTCGACACCCAGAAAGGGACCGCCGCCTTCTGACAAGTCCTCAACCGTGAGCCCGAATACAGTGTTGAAAACCAGCAGGGGGTTGACCACCGTGCGCGGGTGTCCCTGATTCTGTGCGTACACTTCGTTGAAGTAGAGTGGGCAGAAAGACAGCGTCTGCGTGCTGAAAGCGGCGTTGTCACCGTCGGTGATCGTGCGGCCCCAGTGGTGCTCGAACACACGCCCTTCTATGAAGTCTTCGAAACGATTGCCTTTTGGCCACAGTTTCGCGCGGGTTCTGAAATCGGGTTCGCTCATGCGTGGCCTCTTAACAATGCAAAGAGTGGATCGAGACTGGATTGTGACTCGAGCGTACGACAAAACAGCTCTATGGCGTTGGCCCGGTCACGACCCGTCAGTGGATCCGCCAGAGCGTGAAACTTGGCGGAGAGTTTTTGCCACTGCAGATCGAGGTCGGTGAGCGGGATGGCGACGTTGAACTCTTCCTCCACCCACGCGCCGCCAACATGCATTCGAACACGCGATTCTGCACGGGGTTGTTCCCAGGCGTTGACGGTGATCCGATCGCGAAGAGTCACGAGTTCAGGGCGCTGGGTCAGGGCATCCGTATACGAATCGATCCCCGCTGTGTCTTCCCCCGCCATCGCCATTGCCGCGGTGAAGCGCAGGCTGAACTTCGCTTCCAGCCCGGATGAAGGAGCCAGGATATTACACACGCCGAAGTGACCTTCGTTGACGTTGATTTCTACCGCGTCGATGTCACGTGCGGCGAGTTGATGCCGCTGCATCAGGGTTCGTGTCGCTTCGATGCTGGAGTGGGTGAGATAACAGGCTGCATGGTATTTGAAGCAGATCCCCGGGACGTAGGCGTCGCGCAACATGGCATCGTCGAATCGCGCCGCATCAAGCCCCTGCGATTGGGTGGCAGCAAATCCCTGGCTGATTTCAAGAATATTAGTTCGGCTTTCAAAACCTCGCCTGGCGAGACGTGCTGCCGACAAACCGGTTTGTGCCGCGTGTCCGGCGTGCAGTGGTTTGACCATGGTGCCAAACTGTGACTTCAGTCCGCTGGCCTGAGTGCCGGCAATACCGAGTGCACGTGCGGTTGTTTGTGAATCGAGCTGATACAGACGCGCGGCCGCGGCGGCCGCACCAAAGCTGCCGAGTGTGCCGGTGGCGTGGAAACCGCGTGCGTAGTGCGACGCACCCATCGCGCGGCCGAGGATGCACTCGGTATCAACGCCCGTAGCAAAGGCGTTGATGAGATCAGCTCCGGAACTGTTGCAGACTTCTGCCAGTGCCAGAACAACCGGTGCAACCGGCACCGTTGGGTGCCCTGTCATGTCGGTGTGCACATCATCGTAGTCGTGCGCGTGACCGGCCGCGCCATTGACCAGGGCCGCCTGATCGAGTGTCGCGCGGTCACGCTCGCAAAAAATGCTGGACTGCGGATGGCCGCCAGCTTCGCGAATGTCGGCGAGCAGGATCCGGGTCAGGGGTTCGCGCATACCGGCCAGGGTGACGCCGATATAGTCGAGCAGGCACTGTTTGGCGACCGTGATCGAATTCTCGTGCAAGGCATTGAAGTGACTGGTCGAGATACGTTCAGCCAGTCGCAGCGTCGCGCCCGGTGTCATGACGGATTTCCGGTCTTTGCACGGCAGGCGTGATCCATGGTTTCTCCCTCCCTCACCTGAATCTGCACGAATCATAACCTGAAGCCCGGAAGTTGCCCTCACTCCCGGTGACCGGCATGATCGGTTCCTCGCTTGACCGCCATGGCTTGCCAATGACGACGCAGTCTTTTTGTTCGGTTCGATCACGTGAGGCAGCCGAAGGGTTGGCCGGAACCGCGGATCGTGTGGATGTCTGGCTGATGCTTGAGTATCGAGGAGTCTGGCGCCCCAAGGTTTCGACCGACCACGACCTTGATGCGCCGACCAGGACCTGGCTCGAAATGCTGCAGGCTGAAATTCGCGCGAAGGGCCTGACCTCCCGCCTGCAGATGATCAAACAGCGCTCAGCAGGCGAGCTTCGGCTGTTCACGATTCAGGGTGATGTCACCAGGGTTCGATCGGCTCCGGATTATGCGTCATTGATCTCGGCTGCAGACCACGAAACAAAGGGCGTGCACTATTTTGTCTGCACCCATGGACAGCGTGATCTGTGTTGTGCGGAGTTTGGCATGCCGGTTTATCGCGCCTTGCGTGAACGTGTGCAGGATCGGGTCTGGCAGACCAGTCATCTTGGCGGGCACAGGTTTGCGGCCAATGTGCTGGTAACGCCCACCGCAACGTTATATGGCCGAGTGACGCCGCAGGACGTCGATACACTGCTGGGGGCTACAGAAAAGGGTTTGCTGTATCGACCGCTGGCGCGTGGTCGAACCTGTTATGCGCCCGAGGTACAGGCGGCTGAGATCCTCGGCGGGCTGGATTCACCACTCGAAGCAGTCGAGCGACTGGGTGAGCAGCAATGGCGGGTTCGTTTTACGAGTGGAAGCGTTGCCGTGGCGGCACGCGACATCATCTGCATGGCCAGTTGTGGGGATGAGCGAGGTAAACCGGCAATGGAGTTCAGCCTGGCGTAGTCCGCGTCAGGCGTTCGAACCATTAACACCCCATCGATTGACGAAGGTGATCTCGGACGCTTTTTGTCGCTCGGCCTTCTTCAGTGTTACACCCTTCATGTATCCCACTGGCAGCATCACCAGATGCATGCTCCCGGTGGGCATTTCGAGGATGTCGGCCACTTGCTGCTGGCGGGCAGCCAACAAGCTGGTCCACGTGGCGCCGATATGGCGGGCTCGCAGCGCCAGCATCAGCGACCACGCCGCAGGCAACAGTGAACCGTAATACCCGATCTGCTGGCTGACTTCCGCACCCGGTGGTGGAGTCGTTGCACAGACGAAGATCATAGCGGGTATTTCATGCAGACGGCTGACCAGGGCTTTTTGCGTGGCTTTGATCTGGATGCCGCGCAGTTCTGCAAATTCATTGAGTACGGACGCATACAGTTCAGAAAGTCGCGCTTTCGGTTCCGGGTCCGTGACCACCACAAAGCGCCAGTTCTCCCCGGCGGCTCCGGTAGGTGCTTGAGCCGCAATGTCGATGCAGTCCAGCAGAACTTCCATCTCGATGGGGCGATCGAAGTCGAGGTTGCGCCGGATTGAGCGGGCGGTAGATAGCACCCAGTCAACGCTGGGCAGGTGAAGTTCGTTGTTCAGTTCGTTCATGTGGGCAGGGTAACGCAGCCGAGGACGCTTCTCCATGCAGCGGTGGACTTCCGGTGTCGACCAGAACGGTTGCGCCTGGTTGCGATTAAGGCATAGGCTTCAATCGAGTGGAGGAGGGACGATTGATGGCAATTTCAAAGTGGCTGCTGTTCGGCCTTGGTATGTTGTGTGCAACGGTTTGGTCGGGAGTTTGGTCGGAAGCTTGGGCGGAAGAATCGACGATCGGCTGGCCGAGCTACGGCAGTGATCCAGGTGGTGGCCACTTCAGTCGTGCGCAACAGATCACCCGGGCCAACGTGAACAGACTCGAACGCGCCTGGACCCATCGATCCGGGGATTACCGTACCGGCGTGGTGCGTGGTGTGGAAGGCTTCGATTCCGGCCAGGGCAGTTCGGCCTCCGCCTTCATCGGTACCCCCATCCTCGTCAATGACACACTCTATTACTGCACACCTTTCAACCGTGTCTTTGCGCTTGATCCGTTGACCGGCGCAGAACGCTGGGTCTATGACCCGAAGGTCGACATGAGCCAGCAGAGCCTGACCAACTGCCGGGCGGTCAGCAGCTGGCAGGACAAACAGAATCCGCACGCTGTTTGTGGACATCGGATCATTCTCGGCACGCTGGATGCGCGGCTTATCGCATTGGACGGAAAGACCGGTCGCAAATGCCCTGATTTTGGTGTTGATGGCGAGTTGGACATCAGCCAAGGACTCGCAAAATTCGCACCAGGTGAATACAACCTGACCAGCCCGGCCGCCATTCTTGGCGACACCATGATCATCGGTTCGCGCATCATCGACAGCCTGCGCAAAGGTGTTCCGGCCGGTGTGGTGCGGGCGCTCGATGTGCGAACGGGTGCGTTGAAGTGGGCCTGGAATCCGGTGCCGCCCGGTCGGGAAGAAAAAGACGGTGCGGGCGAATTTGTGAACGACACCACCAACGTCTGGTCGGTGATATCGGTAGACGAAGCCAGGAATCTGGTGATCGTGCCGACCGGCAACTCCTCGCCGGACTATTACGGCGGTGATCGTAAAGGGGATCTCGATTACTACTCGAGCTCCGTGGTCGCACTGGATGCAACCAGTGGCAAAGTTGTCTGGCATTTTCAGACGGTACATCACGATATCTGGGACTTCGACGTGCCCGCTCAGCCGACCCTGGTCGACGTCACCATCGATGGCAAGACTCGGCCTGCCGTGGTTCAGGTCACGAAGATGGGGCTGACCTTCGTGCTGGATCGGGAAACCGGCAAGCCACTCTTTCCGGTTGAAGAGCGTCCCGTCCCGCAGACCGGCGCGGTGGAAGGGGAGTACCTGTCACCCACACAACCTTTTCCAGTGAAGCCGGCGCCCCTGCACCAATTGGGTATCACGCCGGATGATGCCTGGGGCTTCACCTTCTGGGACGAAGGAGAGTGTCGGGATCAACTCGAGTCGATGACCACCGGGCCGATCTACACGCCGATTTCCACCAAGGGTGTTGTGCTCTATCCATCGAATATAGGTGGCCAGAACTGGGGAGCACCCGCCGTCGACATGGTGCGCAATTACATGATCACCAATACCAAGCATGTGGGCATGGTGGCAAAGCTGATCCCGCGTGCGCAGTGCGCAGGTATTAACGGGTTCCCGCAGGAGGGCTCGCCGTATTGCCTGAGCATGAAGCCGTTTCTGTCTTCGTTTGGTGCGCCGTGTACACCGCCGCCGTGGAGCACCTTGTCAGCGGTTGATCTCTCGACAGGTGACCTGGTGTGGACCGTGCCACTGGGTACGCTCAAGCACCAGGCACCATGGCCGTTGTCGTACATGGAAGGCGGAGTCGAAATGGGCGGTCCGATGGTGACGGCTTCAGGATTGATATTCATTGCCGCATCAGCTGACCGGCACATTCGGGCATTTGATGTGAACGATGGCGCGGAACTGTGGGCCGATGAGCTGCCGACTACCGGCAATGCGGTGCCGATGTCGTATCAGATCGGCGGCAAACAGTTTGTCGTGATTGCCGCTGGTGGACATTTCACCTCAACGTCTCCTGCCGGGGACTATCTGATTGCCTACAGCCTGAGCGATTCCGAATAACGCACATGTTTTTGGGATACAGGGCAGGAGGAGACGAGCCGATGTACGACAGTGTTTTTCAACCCATCCAGGTGGGTGGTGTCACGATTCCCAATCGAATTGTTCGTTCTGCCCATGGCACGTTGCTGACCGGTGAGGCAGCGATTGCCTATCACGAAGCGCGGGCGAGGGGCGGTGTGGGCATGATCACCCTGGAAGCCACGGGTGTGCACCCGCTGGTTGCGTCACAGGTCGCAGTCTATTCCGATAGTGTATTGCCGTACTACCGGGAGATCAGTCAGCGAATACATGCGCATGGAACGATCTTGTTTCAGCAGATTTATCATGCGGGTGCAAGTTATGGCGGCGGCGCTGAAAGCTGGTCTGCCAGTGCGATTCCCAACTTTCAACAGGGGTCCGTGCCGTTCGAGATGACCCAATCCATGATCGATGAAGTCATCGAGAGCTTTGCCAAAGCCGCTCGTCGATGTCGCGATGGTGGACTGGATGGTGTTGATGTTCATGCGTCCAGCGGTTATCTCATTCATGAATTTCTGTCACCGGCGCTCAACCAGAGAACAGACGGTTATGGTGGTTCACTGGAAAATCGCATGCGTTTCCTGCTGGAAGTACTTGCTGCGATTCGAGCTGAAGTGAATGACGATCGGTTTGTCGTCGGTGTTCGATTGCCCAATGAGGATCATGTTCCGGGTGGTTTGACGCCGCCGCAAGTCGCCGAGATCGCATCGCGACTGGACCCGTTGGTCGACTATGTTTCCCTGCACATGGGTTCCTACTGGCGATTTCATACATTGATTGCGCCGAGTGATGACCCGCTCGGTGTAGAGATGCCAGTGAACGCAGTCATAACAAAGCGGGTCACCAAGCCCACCATCGTCGTCGGCAGGATCAACACACTGGATCACGCAGAGTCGATCATCAAAACAGGGCAGGCGGACATGGTGTCCATGGTGCGAGCACTGTTGGCGGACCCTGAACTGGTGAACAAGTCCCGGCGCGGTGAAGAGAACAGGATTCGACCTTGTATTGGAACCAATATTGGCTGCGTCGGTCAGTTGATGAGTGGTCATCCTCTGTCCTGTGTCGTGAATCCGTCTGCGGCCAGAGAGAATCTGATTGCCTTTGAACCCGCTGACAAGGCAGCCATTCGCAAACGTGTGTTGATTGTTGGTGGTGGGCCTGCGGGTCTTGAAGCGGCGCGGACTGCGGCGCTGCGCGGTCATCAGGTCATCCTGCACGAAGCCGGTCAACGGCTCGGTGGTCAGGTCGCCATTGCGGCGTCGGCACCGCACCGTGCGGATGTGGGGGCGATAGTCAGCTTTCTGATCGAGGAGATCGATTCGCTGGGTGTTGAGGTTCATCTGAATTCGCTGGTGGATGCCGAACTGGTGGCTGCGGTTGATCCGGATGAAGTCATCGTTGCCACCGGAACAACGCCTCGTTACGACGGCTTCCAGGTTTCCACGCCCGCACTGCCGATTGCAGGCTTTGAACGCAAACATGTGTACAACGCCTGGCAACTGTTTGGACATGGTGATTCCATCCAGATCAGGGGACCAGCCGTCGTCTTTGATGACACGGGTTCTTACGAAGCCATTTCGGCGTGCGATGCCTTGTTGAAAGCTGGCGTGCACGTGACCATGGTCAGCCGTTTCGAAGGCATTGGCGGTACTGTTCCCTTTCCGCCGGTGACGGTGGAAGCTTCAAGGGAGCGATTGATGTCGTCGGATTTCGATTTCATCGGCGGGCATTACCTGCGCTCGATCGATGCCGAAGAGGTTGAAATTGGCGTGCTGTTCACACCCCGGGTGCGGCGAATTGCAGCCAGAACCGTTGTGATTGTGACCTTCAATCAGCCCAATCGGGAACTTGTGCAAACGCTGAACCCGGGCAACCGTTATCAGCTACACATGATTGGTGACGTGCGAGGTCGAAACGGGATCATGAACGCCATTCACTCCGGAGCTGCCCTGGCACGACGAATTTGATCCGTTGTCCGGGCCGCACTCTGAGATTCCCGAGCATATATTCAGGATGCCGCGTGAATGGTGTACCCGCCATCAACGGTCATGGTTGTGCCGGTGATGAATGACGCTTCGTCGGAACACAGCCACAGTACGGCTTTTGATACCTCGCCGAGTTGGCCAAAACGTCCGATCGGATGTTTGACGATCATCGACGCTGCGAGCCCAGGCTGTGCCTTGATGCCTGCCTCCAGCATTTCGGTGTAGATGACTCCCGGAGCGACTGCGTTGATGCGGATGTTATCGGCCGCGTAGTCGAGCGCCGCTGCCTTGGTCAGGCCGACGATGCCGTGTTTGGAGGCGACGTAACCTGCGCCTCCGGGTGTGCTGTCTACACCGGCCACTGATGACATGTTGACGATCGCACCGCCCCCACGCTTCAGCATGGCTGCGATTTCGAACTTCATGCAGTAGAACATCGACGACAGGTTGGCTGCGATGACGTCGTTCCAGGACTGGATGTCGTAGTCCGCGACCTTTGCCCACGCATCACCCGAAATGCCAGCCACGTTGTAGGCGAGGTCGAGTCCGCCGAAACGGGACATGGCTTCATCGACGACCTTTTTCACGTCCGCTGGCTGCGTGACATCCGCAGCAAGGAAAATTCCGGTCCCACCAGCGGCTTGCATGCGACGCAGTGTTTCCTTTCCTTCACTTTCCCGGCGTCCGGTCGCTATGACGGTGGCTCCCGCCGCCGCGAAGGCGACCGCGCCGTCGCGACCCAAACCGGATGTGGCACCGGTGACGAGGACGATCTTGTTGTCGAAACGGACCGGCATGTGGGGTCTCCTGTTGAAGCTGATTCAAGGGGTTAACGGGTCAAGTCCTGATCAAGCCAACCCCTGGAGGAAGCTGGTCTGAGAGCACGTGAAAGGCCAAGCATTGCACAAACCAGAAAAAACTCGTGGCGAAATTTGAGTTCAAGCGTTAATGTAATAACCATATAACCAAAAAATTCAACTCCCGTTCCGGGACTGAAGACGAGGTTCTACATGGGTGCGCTGTTTCTTGTCTTGCCTGGTGCGCTTGCCATCGGATTGAGCCTTGGATTGCTCGGTTCAGGTGGGTCGATCCTCACCGTGCCGGTACTCGTCTATCTGGTTGGCCAGGAAGAGAAGCTGGCTATTGCGGGCTCATTGGCGATCGTCGGTCTCATTGCCGTCGCCGGCGTGCTGCCCTACTTGCGCAAAGGGCTGGTCGACTGGCGAAGTGTCCTGCTGTTTGGCTTGCCTGGAATGGCTGGAACGTATGCCGGCGCCTGGTCGTCGGTGTTTGTGTCCGGCGCCGTGCAACTGGTTGCCTTTGCGGTAGTCATGCTCAGCGCGGCCGGGTTCATGCTGAAAAAGGTGCCGGTCTGCCAATTGGAGGCTCCTGGAGTGGCCGTGCCGAGAGCGCCCGTGAAGATCATGGCCGAAGGACTGGTGGTTGGTGTGGTCACCGGCTTTGTGGGGGTTGGTGGAGGTTTTCTCGTCGTTCCGGCGCTGGTACTGCTCGGTGGGCTGAGCATGCAGCGGGCAATTCCAACCAGCCTGGTCATCATTGCTCTGAAATCGCTGACCGGTTTCGTGAAGTACCTCGATATCATCGAAGCTGAACAGCTTGAGCTTGATGTGAACGTCATCCTCGGTGTGGCTGCGCTGGGCATTGTCGGCTCCTTCCTCGGCAGTGCACTGGCGATGCGATTGCCACAAGAGACCTTGCGCAGGGTGTTCGGCTTTTTCCTGGTGGCCATGGGCCTGTTCATTCTCATTCAATCCGTCCCCAACGTCGTTTCAGCCTGACCGTCAGGCTGGAATGCGCGCTTTCCTCTACGCTTTCCCACTTCTTTGGGATAAATAACTACCGATGTGGATAACATTAACGATTGATCTCGAAATGAAGGCCGGGTGTGACGTAATACGCACGGTTGTTTCGGCTTTGTCGACTAAGCTTGCTGCGTTGTATCAATCTGGTTGAGGCGGGAAGCCATGACCTTGCAAGTCACGCCAATTCACTCCGCATCTGAAAACTGCTTTACCTATTTAGCGATGGATCCGCGCACACGCTGTTGTGCTGTCATCAACCCGTTGCCAGGCACCATTGACGCGGTTAACGCGGCGATTGATGCGGGTGGCCTGATTTGTGAGTGGGTTCTTGGCACGGGGCATGATTCGAAGGCCAGTCTGGCAGCGCGGGCACTCACCGAACGGCACATCTGCGCACGAACTGCCGGACCCGATGGGGCTGGCTATCAACTTTCACTGGCCGATGATCATTGTGTTCGGGTTGGTCACATCCACGGTCGGGTCGTTCTCCAGGACGGACACGCAAGCTATGTGTTCGACGGCAAGATCTTCTCCGGTTGCTGCGTCACGGCTCATGTCACCGTGGGACGGGACGATCCACTGCACCGGCTCCAGGATGACTTCAGCGTACTGCTCCATCAGCCGGTAGAAGAGACAGCACCGATGGATAGTTATCAGCGTTCGCTCGGCGAACTGCGTAACTCTCCACCGGTGATTATTTAGGGCGCCTTCAGAAAGTAGAACACCCTGGTTCACTTCTTCCTGGTCAGTGAGATTTCGCCCACTTCGACGCCCAGGCTCGTGCATCTGCTGATGCTAGCCAGCGAAAGGAATTCTGCACCAGCCGTCGGTAGTCCGGGCTGTCGTAGGCGAGCGGGCTGTCACCCACATCCGAAACCACCACAGGAGAATTGCCAACCGCGTTTGCCCAGACGATCAGGTTGCTACCGGGTGGGTGCTTCCACGACTTCTGCTCTTCGGGGGCGGCGAGTGGCGGTGGCGTAAAATTCGACGAGACAAACGCGTAGTCGCCACGCATGAGCGGCAACACCTTGCTCTCGTAGTCAGCGGTTTTCAGATACAACTCATCGGTGATGTCGAAACCCTTTTCGAGCCCAGCCAGTACCGGATGATTCTGCTGAGGAATCAGGTGAATGGTGGCGCTCTCCAGTGGTCCATGACCGCCGCGATAACCCGACCCCGGTACGACCTTGCCGTTGAGCTCGCCCTGCGACAGCATGAAGGACGAGCCTGTCATTTTTCGCCACAGCGGCCATTGCGGCCAGGACACTGTGGCGTGGTTGACGAACAGCATGCCTTTGCCACTCTGCGTCAACGCTTCTACCGCTTTCCGGTACGGCTCAGGCGGGACACCAGTGTTGTTGGCACCATCGTGCAACAAACCGACACCAGGTATGCCACTCATGTCGTAGAAAAATACGACGTCGTATGCGTCCACCGGGCCGGGTTGCAGTACTGCTTGAGCAGCGGGCTGTTGCACGAGCGTGGCGTCGATGTCGTCCATCGAATCCAGCATCGCCAGAAACGAATCATGGTTGTAAGCGTGGCCCTTGCTGACCACCAGTACACGTATCTTGTCTGTCACGTTACCTCTCCCATTTGCAATTGATCAGTTGCTAGTATGGCTGCAGTTTTTCACAGGCAGAAGGGTAGAGAGCATGAAGAATGAAAGATCGAACCAGCAGCTCGTGCTGGCGCGTATTCCAGCAGGGATCGCGGTGCCAGAGGACTTTGCGATCAGGGAGTCCGCGATCCCGGCACTCAAAGATGGTCAATTACTGATTGAAACGCACTATGTCGGGGTCGATGCGGCGCTGCGTCTGATTGTTCGCGACAGTGATGAGTTCCTGTTCAGGGTGCGCCCAGGTGACGTTGTGCACGGGTCCATAGCTGGCCAGGTGATCGAATCGAATAATCCGGATTTTCGAGTTGGCGACTTTGTGAGTGGCTCGCTTGGTGTCCAGCGATACTCGGTGAGCGATGGCACAGGCCTTGAACCCTGTGACGTCTCGCAGGCGCCGCTGGGATCCTGGCTAGGCGGGTTTGGTGTTTCTGGACTAACTGCGTACTTTGCCTTGTTTGAAGTCTGCAAGCCGCAACCGGGGCAGACGGTGCTGGTCAATGGTGCAGCGGGAGCGGTGGGCTCCATGGCTGGGCAGTTTGCGAAGCTTGCTGGTGCGCGAACGATCGGACTTGCTGGCGGGCCGGAAAAATGCCGGTGGCTCGTTGATGAGCTCGGTTACGATGTGGCTATCGACTACAAGCGCAGTGACTGGTTCCAACAACTGAAAGCAGCGGCGCCTGATCGTCTCGACTTCATCTTCGACAATGTGGGCGGAGAGGTTCTCAATGAAAGTCTCAAGCTCATTGGCATGCATGGCACCGTGCTGCTCTGCGGTTCCACGTCGCAGTATTCACAGGAGCAGATGTCCGGACCTTCGAACTACATCTGGCTTGGCACGATGCGCGCTCGATTGCAGGGATTCGTGATTTTCGATTACGCAGCGAAATACGCGCAAGCACGCAAGCGCATGAGCGGCTGGATCAAGTCTGGCAGGCTGAAGTTACCCGAGCATGCGATTGACGGTGATGTCGGTGACTTTGGTTCCGTTTTCCAGAAACTCTATCTGGGGGCCAACCGCGGAAAGATGCTGCTGCGCATGCCTGCCGCAAAGAGATGACAGGAGCGAGAGCAGACAATTGGCCTTCTTCTATTTACCAGCGAAGAAGCGGCGTGGATTGTCAGTGAAAAGTCGGTTGATCGTCGTCGTCGAAACGCCCATGGCTTCCAGTTGTGGCATGACCCGCCTCTTCATGTACATCCAGCCGTCCGGATTGTGCCGCGCAAAGTCATGTTGCTCGGGCATGGTGCCGTCCGGCCGTTCATTGTGAATGTGCAGACAGATGCAATCATGGGAAGGGCAGAGTCGATCGCCGTAACCTAGATCGATCAGGGCTTTTAATGTGTTCGTCCGTTGGGTCGGACTCACGAGGCGCCCGGGATATCTGTCCAGACCGAGGTAACAACCCTGGTCCAGTATCCACTGCAGATATTCAAGATCGGTCGTGTCGTTGGAGTGATCAATTTTTACGCGCGTGAGATCGACGCCTTCCTCCCGGAAGATCTGAATCTGTCGGCGTGCAAGCTGACCCGTAGGGTACGAATGCACCATGATCGGGAGGCCCGTTGCGACATGTGCGCGAGCGACTGCCCGGGCCATGATTTCCAGAGGCGCGGTAACACCCTCGAAGTCGGCAGCACACTTCAGAATGCCAGCGCGCACGTTGGTACCACGAAACCCTTCCTCGATATCGCGAATGAACTCACGAGCCATCTGGTTCACACCCACCCCCCACATGAATCGAGGGACGTCCAGCCACCAGCCCGTGACATTAACGAGATTCACGCCGCTCGCCGCCGAAACTCTTGCCAGTAGTTCGGGCTCGCGACCCAGATCGAAGGTGGTAGCGTCGACCATGGTGTCGATACCTTCATGCCTGGCCTGTTTCAGCGCAGCTATCGCACGTGCCTCGGGATCCGGACCGAGTAATGCCGGGTAACGTGCATACAGACCGCTGGCACTGATCAGAACGTGTTCATGCATCAATGTGAAACCGAGCTGAGAGGCATCGATCGGACCGGTCACCGTCATCACTTGCGACATGCGCTGCTCCTGGGCTGGATTACTGTTCGCGAATTCACGGATCAAAGACAATCTGTGCGCACACCGAGTTTTTGCCGTGCCAGTATCGACAAGCCGACCTGCTGCAGAAGGCTCGTGACAAGGATGGCCATCGCCGCTCCCGGCAAGCCGAGTTGCATGGTCAGAAGCGAACATAGGAAGAGATTCACCACGCTGCAGCTGGCGATGATCATGAGCGCGGGTCGTTCGTCGCCGGACATCATCATCAGGGTGATGACCGAGCCACTGGCTGCAGTGACCAACTGGGCGATCAACAAAATCCCCAGCGTATTGCCGGCCATTTCGAAACCGGTGCCAAACATGCCAAGCAGCGAATCCCGGGTGAACCACATGGCCAGTCCAACAGCGATGACAAAAAACGTCGCCAGACGTGCGCCGTAACGCAGCAGTCGTTCAGTTTCAATTCGTCGTGCCGGATCAGCGAGTAATGTCGGCAACATCGGCGCGACGATGAGTGTGATGGCCATCGAACCAAATCCGGCGAGACTCGCCAGCCGCTGGGCGGCCGCGTAGTAACCGGTCTGTTCAGCACTGAGCAGCGTACCCACCACCAGGATGTCAATCGTGGTGGTACCCAGCAGGCACAGGGAAATGAGAAAAAAGTGATTGGCCGTACGGTTCCACTGCCTGGCTGCATCGACGACCTGTGATGTCAGTCGAGTGCCGGATTCGCGGGCAAAACCCGCCATCAATGACACGGCAACCGTGGTGGCTACCAACGAGAGCCACAATAACGTACTGACCGATGGTCGGGAGTCCGCCAAGAAAAAGCCGACCAGCAGTGTTATCAACAGCACGGGGCGGAGGAGTTCGTTTGGCAGAAAAGCGGCCAGTGTTTTGCCCGCGGATCGAAGCCGAGCCTGATAGATCCACAGGAGTGTCAGCACCGGTACAAAAGGCGCGACCGAAGCGAGAATGACCGCAAAACCCGGATCGGACATCACGTAGAGACCCGCCGCGATCATCAGCATGAGCAGCATGAGCAGCCAGGCCGGGAAAATGGTTCGTGCGTGTGACCAGTGGATCAGCGCCTGACGGTTCTCTTCGTCCCTGGCCAGTTCAGGCAGAAATCTTACAAGGGCTTCATCGGTGCCGGAGCGGGTAAAGACCAGCAGCAGTGCCAACCACGCAAAGCAGTACATGTAGAGGCCATATGCATCGGCGCCGGACATTCGCGATATGAGAACCTGCGCCAGAAACGCCAGGGCAAGCCCTGTGACGCGAATACCGATGGAAAGTGTCGCACCACGGAGCAGTGACAATGAAAGGTTGGCAGAAATGCTGAAGGCCTGTCGAACGCACTGCACCGAGGTTAACGGCGGCGATGCTTCGCATCAACCGCCGTTTGACTGCGCTCCCCACTTTGTCTCAGGAAGGTCTGATTTATCAGACCTTCCTGTGTGGTGCACGGATGCACCACCATTTTTCTTGCGTGAAACGCAGGGCCTCTTTGTCACAGACAGGGCGAGGAGCCCTTCGGGCTCCGACCTCCGCACTTCGCTTTAGCGAAGTGCTTGGAACTGATTAATTCGCAGGAGCGCAAAAATCAGGGTAACCCTCAGGTGGGTTGGCCTCCGGCGACGTCTATGAATTGCCCGGTGATCCAGGCGGCCGCGGGAGAAGCGAAAAAAACGGCAGCGGCAGCGCAGTCGGCAGGAGTACCTGTTCGACCAAGCGGAATCGTCTTGTCGAACACCGCATGGGCCTGCTCGTCCGAGATATTCATCGTCTCTCTGAGCATGTCGGTGACGATGATGCCTGGAGCGATGCAGTTCACGGTGATCTGCTTCGGCGCAAGTTCAACGGATAACGTTCGTGTCATGGAAATCATGCCGAGGTTGGCCGCCGAATACACCCCGAATCCCGGCGACGGTTTGTGCGCCGCGATCGAGATGATGTTGATGATCCGCCCGCCGTTGGTCATCCGTTTGGCGGCTTGTTGGGATCCCCACCACTTGGTCTTCATGTTGAGATCAAGTTGTTCATCGAATTTGTCGATGGAGATCTCTGGCAGTGCCCACATCCTCCGGTCCAGATTGCCACCGGCGTTGTTGACCATGATGTCCAGTTGACCGAATTCCTTTACGACTCGATCCAGCGCTGCCGGTATGGCGTTCCAGTCCAGCACATCGGCGGAAATGCCGAAACTGCGACGACCACGGCTGCGGATTTCCGCAGCCACCTCATCGACGTCGGCCTGCCGTCGTGCGATGACGACAACATCAGCACCACAATCGGCAAGCCCGAGCGCGATGCCTTTGCCGATTCCTCTGCCTCCGCCTGTCACTACGGCAACCTTGCCATCCAGGCGGAATTCTTCGTGCATACCCATTGTTGATTGGCCTCGTCAGTCGGTGATGCGCAGATGCGCAGCTTTGCGTGGTGGCAGCTCGATGGGATAGCCCACCCAGGCACCGATGTTCTCCCCGGTTCTGCCATCTTTCATCAATTCGATCATCTGTCCGGCGATGGCAGCCGAAGACATCACGGTGCGCGCCATGTCTGCAGGCAGATTTCCATCCGCAAACAGCCCACGCAGCATCGGTGTATCCGTCGCACCCATGCACAGTCCATTGACCCGAATGTTGTCCTTGGCGAGGTATTTGGCCCAGGCATCGGTGAAACCGTTCAACGCCCACTTGGATGCGGCGTACAGGTCGGTATCCGGCGGATTGGTGCCATCACTTCGAGCCGGCAGTACGTAGTACGTGCTGAGGTTGATGATGTCGCCACCACCAGCCTTGGCCAGATGTGGCACACAGGCACGCGAGAGCATCAGAACGCCCTTGACGTTGGTGTCCATGATCTCGTCCCAATCCGCCAGAGCCTGCTCCCATGAACTGTCGACGGGTGTCTTTTTCCACTTGCCCGCGTTGTTGACAAGAACATGCACACCACCGAGTGCAACCGCTGTGGCGACCACACGCTCGACATCGGCGCGCTTCGAGACATCAGCCTGCACGGGCGCAACCTTCGGGTTACCGGCGAACACGGTATGAATAGCGGCTTGAGCGTCGAAAGCGACCACCGTCGCGCCTTCCTGCGCGAGTCTGCTGACGATAGCCTGGCCAATACCTTGTGCAGCACCGCTGACGATGGCGATCTTCTGGTCCAGAAAGGCCATGGTCATGCTCCCTTGCTGGAACGCGCCAGCGATTGTGTGACGATGTACTTTGGTCCGCGCGGTGGTTCCAGTTTTACCGGCCTGCCAACACAGAAGTTCATGTTCTCTGCGGTTCGACCATCCGGACCTTCATTAAGCAGGTCGATCAGCGCCTGCGCATTGTCTTCGGCCTTCATCCAGGATGCGGCCTCTTCGGCGGATGGCTTGAAGTTGTGAAAGGAACGGAGCATGTGCGAATCCGTCGCGCCCATGCAGAACGCGTTGACCCGTATGTTATGCGGCCGCAGCGCCTTGGCCCAGGAATAGAGGAATCCGTTCAGTCCCCACTTGGCCGCGTCATAGAGATCCATGGCGTCGCCACCACCGGTTGGTCGAGGCGGACCCTGGAAGCTTGGCTGAGGCTGACTCCAGGGACAGGTCGACAGGTTGGGACAGACGTTGTGAGGCGTGCCACACGTCACCATGTGGTCGGTTGCGATGTTGACGATCTCGCCGCCCTTACCCTGCGCAATCATGATCGGAATGACGGCTCGGCCGAACAGGTATTCACCCTTCATGTTGGTGCCGAGGATGCGGTCGTAGTCGGTGAGTGATTTGTCGAGGGAGTCATCTGCAACACTTGCTCCCCAGACGCCGGCGTTGTTGATGAGTATGTCGATGCTGCCGAACGCCGCCTTTGTACCATCCACTACTTTACGGACGTCGGCGGGAATGGATACATCGGCCTTCCATCCCACACTCTTGACGCCGAGTTTCTGCAATTCACCCGGCAAGCCGGTGATGTCGTCGCGGATATCACACACGGCAACGTTGACCCCGGCCTTGGCCAGGGAAATTGCATAAGCGTTGCCGAGCCCGACGGCGGCTCCGGTGACAATCGCGTTTTTGCCTTTCAGAGACATGATCTAGTCCTCCACGATGATTGCCGAAGCGGGACAGACGGCTGCCGCTTCCTGCGCGTGTTTGATGAGTTCAGGGGTATTGAGTTCTCGCGCGAGAATCTGCGGGTCGCCACTATCATCCATGCGGAACAACTCCGGATGGTTGTAGTAGCACTCACCGGCGCGAAGACAGGCGTCGAGATCGATGCGTACTTTCACTGTTGGCTCCTCACCGAGTGTTGAACCACAGTTCGGTGGGCGCGCGAAAGCCGCCGGAATCGATGGATGGCGAGGTGATTCCCGGATGCACCGCATCCCGAGCCTGCGGTGTACCCAGTGCCTCCAGCAACTTGGTGCAGGCAATCTGGGATTCCTGTCGCGCCATCGCGTAACCCATGCAGAAATGCTGGCCGATACCAAAGCCGAGGTGACCGGGCTTGCTGTCCTTGTATCGACCGGATCGGTTTTCCCGGCCCATGTGCAGGTCATCCCGATGGATGTCGAAGGTATCCGGGTTCTTGAACACCCGTTCATCGCGATTGCCGGCACCGAGATAGAGAATGACGCCTGCGCGCTCGGGGATGACACGATCATGCATGACCACTTCGCGGGTCGTGTGACGGAATTGTGCGTGCACCACTGCGTCATAGCGCATCATTTCCGTAAACACGTTCTGCCACAGGTCCGGATCCTTCGCCACGTCAGCGAGCTGGTCGGGACGGGTGTAGAGCATGTGGTACCACATGTTGGCGATCGCCTTGTCCGTGGTGTCACCACCCGCGGCAAGTAACAAGGCAACAAATCCCTTGACCTCTTCCGGTGTCATTCGGCTACCAGCCAGCTCTGCGTTGCAGATGCGAGAGAGCAGGTCTTCGCCATCCTTACCGGTACGTGCCTTGATCAATGGATCGATGTAAGCCCACATCTCGTTGCGGGCGGCTATGCCTCGTGCCAGATGTTCACCACCAAAGCCCAGGCCTGCGATCAGTGCCTGATACCACTCGACGAAGGTGTCTTCGTCTTCGCGCGGCAGACCCAGCATGTTGGAAATCACCCGGATCGGCACCTGGCTGGAAAATTCCTTGACCAGCTCAAACGTCGGCTTGTGCTTGAAGCGCTCGATCACCTCGGTGCTGATCTGGTGAATCATTGGAATGAAGTCATCGAGCTTCTGGCCAACAAACTGACCAGCGACGATGTTTCGCAGTCTGCGGTGTTCGTCGCTGTTGCCATACTCCAGGATATTTGGCCCGAAGACGTGGTTGGTTCCGAACTTGTAAGGGCCGTCAGGTTTATACACGGCACGATCAAAGCTTACGCTGTCCTGGAATACGGCGTCGACATCCCAGTAGCGGCTGACGATCCAGCGGTTGTGAAAGCGATCATGGAAGATCGGGTGGTGGTCGCGCAGGCGCTGGTACAGTTCGAACGGATTCTTCTGGAACGCAGGGCCATCGAATTCGCGGGGATCTATCTCGTGCGGTATTGCCGTCTTGATCGCTTCAGCCATGTTGTTGCTCTCTGGTATCGATAAATTCCTTCGGTCCTCGTCCTTCCGACGAGCACCTAATGTAAGACTGGCAAACTCCAGCAGGTCAGTGCCTCACCAACGCGAAGGCTGCGCGTAGTCGGTACAACACCTGCTTTCAATCGCAGATCGGGAACTGCCTGTATCAGTGCCCAGCTTGCAGTGACCGCGGTATCACGAGTCAGTGCATACAACGATCGCGGGCGATCCTCGGGCACGGCCGGATGCAGGGTCGGTCGACCCAGTCCGAAAGTGATGCCCTGCGGTAAGCCGTCAGCGCGGTACTGGCCACGCGCTTCGCGATGGCAGATGTCGCGACGACCGGCGATGAAGGTGTCCGCGTCCTTGAATATTCTCGGGTCTCGATTCGCGGCCAGTGCGGAAAGGCGCATGAGACCACCTTGTGGAATCAGGCGCCCGAAACGCTCGACCTCATGACGCGCAAATCGTTCAGCGGTGATGACTGATGGTGAGTGGCGCAGCGTTTCCAGATAGGCGATCTTCAGTGCCAGTCGATCCCGACGAACCTGGGCAAAAGTATCGGGCTGCATCAACAGGTTCATGAACAGATTGGCGAGCGCGCCATGCATGGTCTGGTGATCGGCTTCGAGGAGGGTAGCGACCAGGTCTGCGGCACTGCCACCCAGGCCGGCCACGGCTGCGAGTACGCTGTTATCAGCGTTGCTGCTGGCCTTGAGTTTTGGCGTGAAGTAGTCAACCAGTTCGCGCAGCGCCTGCTTGCCGGCAAGTTGGGATGGCGCGTGCCACTGCACCCCACGTTGAGCGCGCCAGTAACGAACGGCAAAGGCGTCAAGTTCCTGGTCCGGAATCTCCAGCATCTTGCCGAGCAGACGAAGGGGCAACTGCAAGGCGAAGTCACGCGCGAGATCCGTACCTGCCTTGTTGAAACTGGCGATCAGTTGTTCGGTCAATGGTTCTGCGTGAGCGTCCAATGCCCGGGACCACGCCCAGAGCACAGGCAGTTCAGCCCCAAGATCGCGCCCGAAATCCTGCAAGTTGTAGTACCACAGCTTGCTGCGAGTTTCGAAATTGGCCTCGTCGCTAAAGATCGATGTGACATCGTCGTAACGCGTGATCCAGTAGCAGTTATTGATCCAGTCACGAAAACAGGGGTAGTTTTCCCGCAGGATCGACAGGTATTTGCAGGGATTGGCGGCATAGTCCGAGGACGCAAGGTCCGAGCCGTTGATCTTCTCGGTGGATTGTCCGACGCGTTCGCGCTGATGGATTTCGTACGAACGAAAACCTTGTCCACCATGATTGAAGCGGGGCACGGCAACGCCGTTGCTACCGACAACGCTGGGTTCAGCAACCTCATTCATGTGCGGTCGTACTCCAGCCAAAGTTGCGGTACCCGCACGATACCGATCGGTGCCAGCGACTTGCCGTCGATATCTTTTGGCATGCGATCTTCAGTGATACGCACGTTTTTGAGCCGCGATTGCAGGATTTTCGATCCTTCGACGGCTTCCTGATGCGAAATC
This sequence comes from Gammaproteobacteria bacterium, assembly GCA_031385325.1. Taxonomy (GTDB): domain Bacteria; phylum Pseudomonadota; class Gammaproteobacteria; order Pseudomonadales; family Azotimanducaceae; genus SYFY01. The sequence continues at coordinate 33,068 of JANNBJ010000025.1, forward strand.
CATGCGCCGGGACACAGGTGTGGACCAACTCCGAAGGCCATATGGGAGCAACGACCTTCTTTCATGAATCCGCTGCGCAGCAGCTTGCCGCTGTACAGATCTGCGCGGAAGACATCGAATTTCTCCGGGTCCTTGAATACGCGGTCATCGTGATTGGCCGAAAAATCCACCATTTCCATTAGAGAGCCAGCCGGGACATGCAGGCCATGCATCTCAAGGTCGAACGTGTTGTGACGCGGCTGGCCACCAATGGGCGAGGAATTGCGCAGGGTTTCGTGGAAAGCACGATCCCAGTTTTCCGGGCCGGTGCCCAGAGCCGCAAACTGGTCGGGATGCTGCAGCAGCAGATACCACATGTTGGTGATTGCACCACGCGTGGTTTCACCACCCGCTGCAACGATCAGCGCGATGTTGGAGGTGATCTCTTCGGTCGACAGGAAATCACCATCGATCCTGGTTTCGCACAGTTTGGTGATGATGTCCTTGCCGATGACGTTGCCTTCTTCGTCTTTGAGGAATGCCGGTTTGCGGCGACGCTCCTCGACGATGTCCTGCACGTAATCTTCCAGACTCTGACGCGCTTCGAGGCCTTGTTTGTGAGTCTGTGAGCCACCGAGGCCCGACATCATCGAGTTGTACCAGTAGTAGAACTGTTTCTGTGCTTCCTGCGGAAATCCGAGCACCTCACAGACCACGCGGACTGGAAATTCATTGGCAAAAGCCATGCCGAGCTCGACGTACCGTTTGTTGCCTTCGTCGATCACGAAGCCGGTATCCAGCTGGTTATCCCAGTCGTCGATCATGTGTCGTGCCAGACGCTGGATGGAAGGCACGCGCAGATCCAGACTCCGACCGACGAGATGCTGGCCATAGAGATTGCGGCGACGTCGGTGCTCGATTCCGGACAGTTCAAGCTGTGTGTTACCGAGCACTCCTGAGGAGCTGCCCTTTGGAATGGTGTTGAATCCTTCGTCATCGAAGTAGGAACGCCACACGTCTTCATAGCGGGTGACGTAGTAAGTGTTGTGCAGCTTGTTATGAAACAGCGGGTAATGATCACGCAGGATGCGGTAGTACGGATAGGGGTTGCGCTGAAATTCGCGCGAGTGAAGGATGCGTGGATCGAAGAGGGGCTTGCCGCTCGCGTCGTGGCCCATGTCCACCGCCTGACCGACCGGCATCAGTGGGAAGGTGATCGCGCCTCCCGGGTCTGTTGAGTTGATATCGGCATCAAGTTCGCTCGCGAAATCCCGCAATGCGTCCATAACTGTAACCCCAGGGAAAGTTGAAAGGCTCAACCTGTAAGCTAACCCGTGCGTGGCGGCGCTGCCAAGAGGTAGATTCACAGGTTGGCAAGCGGACCTGATTTGGTTTAGTTTCCTCGCCAGTTAAAATTTGACCACCTTGAGAGGACCAGATGACCTTTGTCATCACCAGTGCCTGTATCGATGTGAAGGACGCCTCCTGCATCGAAGTCTGTCCTGTCGACTGCATCTACACCGAGGATGAAGACCGCATGTGTTTTGTCCATCCAACCGAGTGTATTGACTGTGCGGCCTGCGAGTCGGCCTGCCCGGTTGGAGCGATTTTCATCGAAAGGAATGTGCCGTCTGAAGCGGCTGCGTTCACCGCCATCAACGCGCGTTACTTCGAAGACAAGGCGGCGACGCGGGCACAGGTGGATGCCATCGCTGCGGGCGGAATGTCGATAACCTGATCGGGTGATCGCCGTTCGCCGGGTTACCCATGCCGGCCGACGATCATTTCAGACGCTTGGCGATCTCATGCAACGCGGGGGGAAGTCCATGAACTGGCGCTTGGCCGTTTGTCTCGTTCTGCTGCCAGCAACGGCGCTGGCAAGCGAGATGCAGACTCTTTACGACAGCCGCTGCGCACACTGCCATGACGGTAGCCTTCCCAAGGCGCCACACCAGATCAAGTTTCAGTTGTTTGGCGCTGACGCGATTTATGTGGCGTTGACCGAAGGTCTGATGAAGCCGAATGCTGCGGGGATCGATCAGCCGACATTGCGCAGATTGGCGGATTTTCTGGGTGGTGCAGCCACAGCAGCATCAATGCCGGTCAAGCGCTGTGGGTCGGTGACAGTGCCTGTCGCCTTACCTGAATTACACGGCTGGGGCTTCACGCCCGCCAATACGCGTTTTGTCGAAGCGGCAGTGGCCGGACTCAGCCACGACGATGTTCCCAACCTCAGGCTCAAGTGGGTGTTCGCTTTCCCGGGTGCAACCCGAGCACGCAGCCAGCCGGTCATGTACGGTCAGCATGTGCTGGTCGGTAGCCAGAGCGGATCTGTCTACGCGCTGGATCTGGCCAGTGGATGTGCGGTGTGGGAATTCAAGGCGGACGTTGAGGTGCGCAGCGCGCTGATGATTGATCCATCGGGCGAGCGTGCGTACTTTGGTGACATCAAGGGCATGGTTTACGCAATCGACCCTCGCGATGGCTCACTGATCTGGAAGGCGCTGGCGAACGATCATCCTTCGGTGACACTGACCGGTTCACCTCGATTGCACGACGGTGTTGTCTATGTGCCGCTGTCTTCGTCCGAGTGGGCGAGTGCAGCCGATCCTGGATACGCCTGTTGCACGTTTCGCGGTGGTGTCGTCGCCATGGATGCCCGAAACGGCGAGAAGGACGGCGTGATTCGATGGACATCACATGTCATCCCGGAAGTTCCGCAACGTAGTGGTCAGCAGAACGCTCAAGGGGTCGACCGATTTCATCCAGCCGGTGCGCCGGTGTGGAATTCGCCAACCATCGACGTCGCACGAAACCGGCTGTATGTCGGTACAGGAGAGGCGTACACATCCCCTGCAGCGAAGACGAGTGATGCAGTGGTCGCTCTTGATCTGAAGGATGGCCATATCGTCTGGTCCTATCAATCGATCCCTGGCGATGCCTGGAACATGGCGTGTTACATCGGCGGTGGCACCAATTGCCCGGTCGAGAATGGCCCTGATCTCGATATCGGCGCGCCGCCTGTGCTGACCCGCCTGCCGGATGGGAAAGATGTCCTGATCGTCGGTCAGAAATCCGGTCACGTGTTTGCGCTGGATCCTGATGATGGCCACCTGCTCTGGCGGAATCGATATGGTCGAGGTGGCTTTGCGGGCGGTGTGCACTGGGGGCTCGCGGTTTCAGCCGACACGATCTTTGCTCCGAATGCGGACACTGTTTTTACAGAGAAGGTCGTGGAGGTTCGTAAACCCGGGCTGTTTGCCATCGATCCGGTTGATGGACGGATCAAGTGGTTTGCTCCAGCACCGGACGCCTGCCAGGCCAGTGACCGGCCAGCCTGTGATCCGGGTTATTCGGCACCTGTGACGGCGATACCGGGCGTCGTCTTTGCAGGGTCGTTTGATGGGCATCTGCGTGCACACGATGCAGCGGACGGAAAAATCCTGTGGGATTTCAACACACACGCTGAATTTCCTTCAGTTTCAGGTGAGATCGCACGAGGTGGCAGCATCGAATCTGCCGGTCCGTTGGTGCAAAACGGTCATGTCGTCGTCAATTCGGGTTATCTCTTTGGCGACCGGATGGCCGGAAATGCACTGATGGTCTTTGCCGTCCCGATATCCGCGTCCCGCCGCTGAATGCTGAACTGATCGGTATGGCCTCTCGTACAGCTTCGCAGTCAACGTATGGAAAAACAGTCAGCTCTGCCTGTATCCTAGTTGCAGTCACGACCCAGGGGAGAAAGGTAAATGGCTGCCGACGCGCCTACTCATGACAAGAACACGATGCGCTGCCCAGTTCACATCGGTGATGTGGACCTGTTTGGGCCAGGCGCGCAGGAACACTGGTACGAGGCCTATCCCATCCTGCACAAGGAAGCCCCGGTACATCGCATCCCTGGCGAAGGTTATGCGCCCGGGTCTGACGGTTTTATCCTCAGCAAGTACGAGGACATCGCTCTGGTCGTACGCGATCCGGTGCGCTTTCCACCGACGCTGTTTTTGACCATGGATACGCTCAAGGCACAAGGTGTGTCCATGAAGGACACCACCTACGTCAACGCGATGATGGTGTCCATCGCCTCACTGCGACCCAACAACGAACTGTGGCGTTCACATCGTCAGGAACTCACGGACCCTTGGGTCGGACCTGGCGCCAGTCGACACGAGGTGATGATCCGGAAAGCGACTCATGAACTGATTGACCGCTGGATCGACCGGGGTGAAGTCGAATTCATTTCCGAATTTGCTCGGCCGTTACCCCAGATGGTCATGGCCAACGTGCTGGGGCTGCCGTATTCGGATATTCCAAGGCTCGCCGAGTGGGGAAGTGCACAGGTTGCAGCTTTCGTTTACGGCAAAGGACATCGAAATTTTCTCGATGGACCGCAAGCCAAAGAGCAGGCCGCTGCGCTGCAGGATTTTCAGGATTACGTGGCGTGGCATATCACCGAACGTCGAAAGTCCCCTCGCGATGACATGATTTCCTTCCTCACCCAGGTGGAGTACTCACCGCTCAAGCGAAAACTGACGGATGCCGAGGTGAACGGAATCGTCTACGCCATGATGATTGGTGGGCTGGAAACGACGCAGTACGCACTCGAAGAGCAGGCGCAACTGCTGTGTGACAATCCGGATGTGTGGACGACCATCCGCGACGATCGCACAAAGGTGCGTGGTTTCACCGAAGAGTGCATGCGTTTGCGATCACCGACACAGGGTCTGTCGACGCGCATCACCAGCCAGGATGAAGTGTTTCAAGGGGTACCTGTTCCCAAAGGTTCGATGCTGCATTTACGCTGGGCCGCAGCGAATGTCGATCCGGAAGAGTGGGAATGCCCTTTCGACCTCAACGTTGATCGCAAGGCCGTGACCCGGCATCTGGTGTTTTCGCAGGGGCCGCGGGTGTGCCCGGGTGCGCACATTTCCAGACTGGAGCAGGTCATCGCCTGGGAGGCGCTGCTCGATCGAATCGAGGGTCTGGAGTACGCCTCGGGTAACAAGTTCCTGCACCAGCCGGGTATCATGCTGGGCACGCTGGAGCTGAAACTGAAATTCAAGAAACGAACGCTTTAGTCGTCCTGGATTACAAGTGTTGCATCACTCAAGCTTCGGGCACTCGTTACAGAAGGGAGACACAGAATGAGTATTGAATCTTTCACACCGGAAGAGATCCGGTCGCTTAAACGCCTGCTCGAAATCGAGGCGATCCGCAAGCTCAAGAATCTGTATTCACACTACATGGACAGTGGTCGCATCGATGACCTGGCGGACATCTTCACCGAGAATGCGTTATGCGAATTCGGACCTGAGTACGGCAATTGGGAAGGTCGGGAAACGATTCGCAAGAACTACAAGGGTGTTTTCGCAGGACCCGATGCCGTGCTGTTTTCGGCGATGCATAACACCAGCAATCACCTGATCGAACTGACCAGCGATACGACGGCGGTTGGACGCACTTATCTGATCGACATCATGACGACCACTCCCGCTGACAAGATGCCGATTGTCTGGTTTGGCATCTACGATGAGGCCTATGAAAAGGTAGGCGGTAAATGGTTGGTGTCGCGCTGCAGCCTGCAATTCATGTGGCCCAAGAGAATGACCACCGACGGATTTGTGCCGGGGAATTTCCCGGTCAAGTGATGAACGCTGTCCGGTCAGTCTTTAAGACTGACCGGGTATACGCGTAGTACTCCAGACCGGTGTCGTCGAACGATGCTGAGCCATCGCCAGTTCGTTCGATGACAAATACGCCCGGTCTTGGCAGTGCACCGGCAGGCAGACGACCATCGTCATGCAATGCGGTGTAGTCGTTTTCGTTGAGGTCGATGGATGCTTCGGCCAGCGCGGCGCGGAACCGAATTTTATCCGCCGCTTTTTCCCAGCCCGGCACCAGACGCATGGGAATGATCTCGGCTGCACCACCACTACCGTAGCCGACGGTGAGAATCCGTGAATGGTCGAGTTTCAGTCGTTGATCCGCAGCCTCTTCCAGGCCGGCAGCAAGCCATGCTGGCAATGATGCCGTGTAAAGATTGCCGACGTGCTTCATTTCGGCGGCACCCAGCTGCAACTTGCTGCTGATGTCCGTCTGCCAGTTTGGCATGTTGCGCAGTGCGCGCAGCGCCTGGGTAGCTGATGGATAGAGTTCTTCGTTGACCTGCTCGTTCTTGACCAGGTTGTACACGTAGGGTTGTTGCACGAGCTCGATCTGCAACTGCTTTGCGTCGACACCGGAGAGCAAGGCGATTTCGTCCAGCTCTGCGCGGTCGTCGGCATCCCCGACTGCCAGTACATACAGCAGCATCATGGCGAGGCCAGTCTCTGCCATACGCTGATAGGGGCGATGCAGAAAAACAGCCAGCATGTCACGCAAAAACTTTCGACCGGAGCCTTCGAGTTTGCCCACCAGATGCGTGGTAGCGGCGAGCACCTCATCGATATAACAGGTGGTTGAGTATTTGCCGTTGAAAAGTGGAAAGTCCCGGGGTCGCTGGAACAGCGTGCTGGTCTGGGAAGTAAAACGTGAGAACGGTTTGCGAAAATCGGGGCCGCGATAATCCGATGAAGATCCTGATGCCTTCAGTTCGATGGTGAGCAGTTTGGGATCAGCTTCAACCAGCATGGCAACCGCACCGGCGCCTTGGGTCGGCTCGCCACTGGTGCCACGCTGATACTCGGCAATATCCGCGCAAACCACGATGGCTTGTCTGCCTTCGCCATCGAGCGCGAGGTAACGCGCAGCGGCTTTCATGGCGTAGACACCACCCAGGCAGGCGTGTTTGAACTCGGGTACTTCGCAATGGCGACTGATCAAGGGGCGACCGCGTGCGATAAGTTCTTCGTTGACCATCCCCTTGATGATCACCGCGCCGGCTGAATTGTCGGTGCTGGATTCGGTGCCAAAAGCGAGGTAGCCGATGCGGGTTGGATCGATATCGTAGTTTTCGATGAGTCGCAGCACGGCGGTGGCGGCCATGGTGTACGCATTTTCATTCGGCCCCGGAAGCCGGTAGCTGGTGCCGACAACACTTGCGACCTTGTCCCAACTGTCGTTGTTCCACTGACACCAGGACTCCAGGTTCACGCGATAAGCCGGCAGATAAGCAGCCAGGCCGCTGATACCGATATTCAACTGTCTATTGCTCACTGTTCCTGTTCCGTTTCGTCAGTAGCCGCTGATGTTGCGTTTTGCCCAGCCTTGAATTGAGCCCAACATTCGGACTCCTAGGATACGCTGTCTACACATGAACCTGCCACCTGCAGCGGGTGATTAAACGAGCCGGGCAGACCTTCTCGACCTGCCCCTCATGCAGGAGACTGGAGGTGATGCAGGTGATCTCTCTGCAGGGCCATCCACTCCAGCCGAAACCACGGCGTGAAGGATTCCGGAGTGTCGGCCAACTCCCGCTCGACAGACTCGGTTGAAATCCATCGCCAGGCAGCAACTTCTTCCGGATGGACGATAGGCTGCTGATCGGTGAAGCCGATATAAACCGAACAAAGTTCATGCTCTGAACCCACGTCGCTGAAACGCGCGTGGTACTCAAACTTGTAGATGAACGAAAGCGAAGTCGAAAGCGACAGCTCTTCCGCCAATCGACGTTCGACCGCGGTGTTCATGCTTTCGCCAACACGCGGGTGGGAGCAACAACTGTTGGACCAGTAGCCTGGCCAGAGTCGTTTGCCAAATGCGCGTTGCTGCAACAATAGCTCACGCCGCGAGTTGAAAATAAACAGGGAAAATGCGCGGTGCAGGATACCTTCGGCATCGTGACAGCTTGCTTTGTCGAGCCGTCCGACGGGATTGTCCGCACTGTCGACCAGAATCAGCAGATCCGAGTCCGATGAAACCGGCGGTACAGCGTCCCGGGAGGGCGTGGCACTGCGCTGCATGGTGTTCAATTGCTCCGCAGGGTCTTGGTGGCAGGTGGCATGGCCTGCTTTATAACGGCTTCGGATGATCGTGTCAGCTGGTTCCTGCGCGGTACCTGCGCGGCCGGCCGCAACGACGGCTGGTGATGCAAGTTATGGGGTTCGGGATTTTTCGGAGTCGTTGGCTTCTTCAGGCGGCTTCTTCAGGCGGTTCTGCCTGGAGTTCCAGCAGGCATTCCTTCAGCTGTCGAATCGCGACATCCATTTCGACATCAGCCCTGTGCCGGCTGAGGCGATGAGTCCAGAACTCGCGAGGTTTGAAGAGCAGGACGCCAATCCAGGTCAAGGGATTGTGCCGCCCAAAAAACGAGGTCCATAACAACAGGCGATTGGCCCAGACGTCGGCTCGTGTATCGATCAAGGCGCAGACCACCAGGATGGGCACGCCGGCGCGAGCCGCCGTCCGGGCCAATGGGGCGCAGATGCGATCGATGCCAACACATTGATGTTTCATGGCCAGACGTCGACGTGCACTGATTTCCGGAGCAGCCGGTGTGCTGAGCAGCGCCGCATGGTTGCGCCGCCCGATTCTGTGCAACGCAGTGTCGTACCGCTCCAGTGACTCGGCATCAACAATTCGCGTCGGCAGAATGGCCTCTCCTGGACGCGAGAGCTTTTCCAGACTGAGTACGGTTTCCCAGCAGAGCAGCAAATCACAACCGTTCGCCAGCATCATTTCTGCCGCGCTTTCTGCAGCAGACGGATTGTCCTTGATCAGTCGCAACTCAAGACGATCGAATCCCGGCAAGGTAGCCAGCAGGTCTGCGATCCTGCGCCGGGTGACCAGTACACCAGGACGATTGGCGCGACGAAGCATGCTGGCGATGGCATACATTGAATTGTCATGCACGAAAACCTCTGTCATCGTTTGCATCATGTGGATCTTAAGGAATGTCTGACTAATCAGACATTCCTTTGTGGTGCGGGGATGCACCACCATTTTTCATGCGTGAAACGCAGGGAAAATGCGAGGAGCCGCATAGGCTCCGACATGATTAATTCGCAGGAGCGAATTAATCAGAGTTACCTTAACGCGTCAGTGTGTTGGCGGCCGTGCGAGATTGCTTACAGGAATGCAGTGAAATACGGCATGAGGGCTGTTAGTGTCCATTGATCAGGAGTGTCGGAACCTGCAAAGGTTTCTAATCAACGGCGTGCGTTGGTCACAGGGAGAAACGAGTGAGTGCCATTTTGCTGGTAGACGATGATCGGCAGGTGCTGGAAGTGCTGAGCGAAATGCTTCGATTGGAAGGTCATTGTGTTGTCACAGCTGAAAACGGTGTGATGGCGTTGGAGAGAATGCGCCAGAAGATCTTTGACCTGGTGATCGCAGATATCATCATGCCCGAGAAGGAAGGCCTCGAGACGATTTCGGATATTCGCAAACAGGATGCCAAACTCCCGATCATCGCCATCTCGGGTGGTGGGAGAATCGGGCCGGAGGACTATCTTGATGCGGCGCGCCATATCGGCGCGAACGCGACGCTCGCCAAACCATTTGCGCGCATGGACTTCATTAATACCGTGACCGCCTTGCTGACGTGAACGTGCCGTGAATCTGCGTCCTGAAGCGGGTCTCGCCCGCGAATTTGCAGCGTTGGTGGTGAATCCCCTGGCCACTGAGTTGGCTGTCGCCAGCCTCATCAATCGGGTCATCTATCCCGACGAAGATATGACCGGTCTGACCGAAGCGTTGCAAACACTGTTGCCACCCGCAGGAGAGGCTCCCTGGTTGTACCTCGGCACCCTTGGCTTTCAAGGTGATGATCGCGGCTTGATGGATCTTGATAACAGCTGTGTTGCCAGGGTTCTGCTGCGGCGTCGCGGTCTGCCAATCACGTTGGCCATCCTGTTGATCGAAGTGGCGCGGCGGCAGGGTCTGGATGCCTGGGGTCTGAATGCCCCCGGGCATTTTCTCGCCTGTGTAGACCAGCAGGTCATTGATCCGGTGCAGATGATGACCTTGCCGATGGCCGCCACAATGCAGCGAGCCTCGGCTACCGACATCGCACTGCGAATGCTCAACAATCTCAAACACGCATGCCTCTCTCAATCGCATCCGCATTCCGCGTTGACGGTGCTGGATCATCAGCGAGCCATAGCGATCGCCATCGGTGATCTTGAAATGGAAGGTGGGCTCCGACTTGAAATCGGTAATTGCTGGTATGCGCTCAACCTTCCGGAGCTGGCCCTGGAAGAATACACGGCATGTGAATCAGGAGCTGCGGAAGGATCGCAACTGGCGCGAGCGGCCAGTGCGAGAATTCAGCTCCTCAAGCGAATGCCAAAACCAACGCTGCATTGATGCAGGTCAGCTCATGTCGGCGTATGGGTCGGGGATGTCCAGTTGCACGGGCTGACCAAACCCTGGAACCGTGATCGAGTTGGCGCCGATCTGCAGATCCGAGCCATCGATGACCCCTTCACCGAACTGGTAGATGGCTGAGGTGTTACCGTTGCAGGCGCTTTCATCGTACGCCGCTGCCTGCGCGGCCACATCGGCGTTGCGGGCCTCCCACTCTCGCATGGCCGCAGCTCCCCAGCGGTGTTCGAGCATGGCCTTGGTACGATGTGGGGACAGGAAAAAACCGGTTGCGTTATTCCCGCCAAACCCCTTCGAATTGACAAAGGCGCCCACGTAAGTGTCGGCCTGCGCGCGTACATGTTCGAATGAAAACCGCAGATTCGCGGTATGCACGTCGGCTGCGAGGTGATCGATGGTGGTAATGCCAGGAACCACACCGTACTGCCACTGCCCGAGTATGGCCGCCAGCTGATCTCCGCCAGCCGGCGCCATGGTATGACCCACGTAGGCTTTGACCGCACCGACCAGCCAGTCTGACATGCCGAATTGTCCTGCCATGCAACTCAGGATGTGGGATTCGGTCACCCGGTTCTGCGGCGTGCTGGTGCCGTGTGCCTGAATGTAGGTTTGTGCGCGCAGCGCTTTTTCGCCGACCATGTTGCGTGCCAGGCCCAGTGCCTTGGCGACGGTCAGATAGTTGCCAACACCAGGCCCGGAAATGGATTTCTTGTAGCCGTCGGCGTTGACAAAAACATCGGCTGCGCTGCCCAGAATCCGCGCGCCGAGTTGCATCGCCAAAGCATCATCCATCAGGACCACATACACACTGCCTTCCGCAACGGTAAAACCGCAGTTGTCGGAGAACGGTCGACAGGCGCGACGATTATCGCAAGCGTTGCTGCCATCAAGGGCCATCAGCGCATCGTCTTCGGCGAGGGCGCCCATGGTGCGGTAGCCTTCGATGACGTCGGCCAGAATCGGTGCCTCGGAATTGCCAACGAAGACGATCCGTTTGTCACCGCGGCGAATTTCGTCGATGCCTTGTTTGACGTTGTACAGAAAGGTTGCGCAGGCGCCGATGATACCGGCTGTGCCACCGACCGAGCCGAGCACATAGGCATTCACAAAATCACCGGGCATCTCCGACAGCCCGAATGATGTGTGTTTCGACGATGGTCGTTTGCCAAGCATCGGATTCTGTAACAAGCCACCGTACGCCTCGGGATTGAGCTGGCCCATGGCGCTGCCGGAATACACGGCGATCTGGTCGCCGCTGACCTGTGCCTTGAGGGTCTGCAGGCTGATGCCGGTGGATTGCAGGGCATCCGAGGCGCCGTAGACCGCCAATTGCAATCCACGCGGGTGGCTGCGGGACTGGTAGGTGTTGCCAGGATCGAAACCGGACGGCAACTGGCCAGCACTGGTCACCCTGGAAACACGCGCATCCGGGAACAGGACTTCGGTCGGTGCCGAGCAGGTGACCTCGACCGTGCGCGTGTCGATCTCCGCGATCTTCCAGGTGGGAGGCACTTGCTCGGGGAGTTGTCGCTTCGGCAGCCGAAACACCAGGGTCTGGTCTGGTTGTGCGGAGACAGTAGCTGCGGTCTGGCAATAAACCTGGTTGACGTCAAAGCCTTCGATGCGTCGCACCAGTGTGTGGGCGTCGATGTAGGCACGTACGGCTGGATCGTTCGGATTCCCGGTAAGACCCATCATGGCTGCCAGCGATCGATAGGTCTGAGCCCGTGAACCTTCGTCCAGAGCATCGATGACCAGGCGTCGGTAGGCGTGATCGAACGAAATGCGGCCGGCGGCGTTGACGCCACCCATGCCGACGATAACCGGGAGTGCAGTCACTAGATGCGCTCCACCGCAACCGCTGTTGCTTCTCCACCACCAATGCACAACGCAGCGATGCCGCGTTTGCCACCGGTGCGCTGCAGTCCATGGGCCAGGGTCACCAGCAGGCGCGCGCCGGTTGAGCCGATGGGATGTCCCTGTGCACAGGCGCCACCATAAATGTTGACGCGGTCATGTGGCAGACCCAGCTCCTGCATGGCGATCATCGTCACCATGGCAAACGCTTCATTGATTTCGAACAGATCGACCGACGACAGCGACCAGCCCAGCCGATCAGCGAGTTTGCGAATGGCGGAAACCGGCGCAGTCGTGAATTCACTGGGATGTTGTGAATGGGTTGCGTGACCGATGATGCGTACCAGAGGCTGGTTATCGCCCAGGCCAGTCTGGTTGGTGATCAGCAGGGCGGACGCGCCGTCGGATATGGAACTTGCGTTGGCTGCGGTGATGGTGCCGTCGGTTTTGAACGCCGGTTTGAGTTCGGAAATCTTCTCGAGTTTGGCGCGACCTGGCTGTTCATCGTCAGCGATGGTGACACCCTTGAGCACGATTGGACTGATTTCACTGGCGAGGCTTCGATTAGTGATCGCGGCACGTGCGCGCAACACGGATTCTGTGGCGTAAGCATCCATCGCTGCGCGAGTCAGTTGGTAGGCATCGGCGGTAGCCTGCGCAAACGTGCCCATGGCGGCACCGGTCTGGGCGTCTTCCAGGCCGTCCAGAAACATTGAATCTTTCAGATCACCATGGCCCATGCGCATGCCGGCGCGAGCCTTCAGCATGAGGTACGGCGCATTGGTCATGCTTTCCATGCCACCACACATCACTGTGTTGGCACTCCCGGCGCGGATGAGATCGAAACCCATCATGACGGTCTTCATGCCCGAGCCACACACCTTGTTGATGGTGGTTGCGCCGCAGCTGTCCGGCAGACCGGCCTGGCGCATCGCCTGGCGTGCGGGGGCTTGTTTGAGCCCGGCGCTGATGACGTTGCCGAAAATCACTTCATCAACAGAGCCAGGATCAAAGCCGACAAGACAGGCTTTGATGGCGTGCGCACCAAGTTCCGGTGCGCTCAAACCAGCCAGCTGACCCTGGAAGCTGCCGACCGGTGTTCTAACCGCATTGGCTATATAGACGCTGTCACTCACTTGATGCTCCTCGGGCGTTTAAACGCAGACTAGTCACGCGCCCACTCGCGAAAGCGAGGAGCAAGTTCAGCAAAGTTGCAGGGTTTGTTGTTGATGTCGAGTTGAGCCTTGATGATTTTCTCCCACCCGAGCCGCACCGCGCCGGTCGAACCTGGCAGCGCGAAAATCACCGTCGCATTGGCGATGCCACCAAATGCCCGGGACTGAATCGTCGAGGTGCCGATATCGGCATACGAGAGCTGGCGGAACACTTCACCAAACCCATGCATTTCCTTGTCCAGCAGCGGCAACAGGGCTTCTGGCGTGCTGTCGCGGCCAGTGAACCCGGTGCCACCGGTACTGATGATGACCTGAACCGACTCATCAAAGATCCACTGCGAGACCAGTGCGCGCAGTGCGTACACGTTGTCGCGCACCAGTTGCCTTGCGACGACATGGTGACCGGCTTCCTGTGCCAGTGATTCGAGCAGACCGCCCGAAGTATCCGTCTCGAGCGTCCGTGAGTCGGAGACAGTTAATACAGCGATGTTCATTTCGATGAAGGACCCCGCAGACAGAGACGTAGAAGACACAGACATTGAGTTGAGCGCGTTCAGCCACTAGAGTACGCAGCATTCTAACCAGTCGGCGGCCAGTGGATAAACAGCTCATTGAGGGCGATCGCCTCTATTTGATTGCTGAAAGCCTTGCGCACGACGTCTCTCTGTTCCCCGCGGTCAGTACCGGGCAAGAGGCCGTGCGAGGTTTGCTGCGTGATGAGGTCATCAAGCGTCGTTGTCGTGCCCTTGCCAACATGGACGTGGATTCGTATATCGAGTCCGTCGTTACACCGGCTGAAGATTCTCAGCGTATCAACGCCCCGGCGATCATTCGTCGTCTGGGTCGTGTGCGTCGGGAAGAATCGGATGGTCCCTATTATTCGGCAACCATCGAGCTGGACTTCAACGGTGAGATTCGTCCGGTAGGGTTCATCGCTCAGGATCGTGCAGCCGAAAATGGCACGTGGGGTCCACGCCATCACAAGGCGGCTGCCGAACGCATTGCCTATCACGCACGCCGACGAACGCCTATCGTCAACTTCATAGACACTCCTGGCGCTGACTCTCGAGAGGAAGCCAATCGCAATAACCAGGCGCATGCGATATCGCGGCTGATCGTTGAGGCCTGCAACGTCGATGTGCCAACAATCGGTATCGTGTTTGGTCTTGGTTACTCCGGTGGAGCGATTCCACTGGCCGCGAGCAACCTGCTGCTGGCGGTGAAGGATTCGGTATTCAGCACGATTCAGCCTCGTGGTCTGGCCAGCATTGCAAGGCGCCTGAATCTCTCCTGGCAGGAATGCGCGCAATACGTCGGGCTGTCTGCCTTCGAACTGTACGAGCAGGGCAATATCGATGGCGTGATCGACTTCAGCGCTGATCGCGCCGATGCAGATCTGGAAAATCTTCGGCTCGCCATCACTACCGGCATTCTGCGGGTGGAGAGCCAGGCGAAGAACTTCGTCGCCGAGAACGATTACATTCTCGATCACTACAAACAGAGCCTGCTGCGGTACCTGCGTCCCTCACCACGTCTGGTGCAGATGCAAGCTACTGCGGCACTCAAACTGACCAAGAATCCAACGGAATACCTGAACATCTTCGGGGTGGCGTTCCGCTATCTTCGTTACCTGTCGATCCGCAAACGGATCAAGGCCACTACCAAGGCACAGTACGGGCGCCTTGCGCACCAGGAACTGCCCCAGGGTGAGCTGGACAAACGGGCTGATCTCGAACGACGTCAGTCCTTTCTCAAGTGGTTGCAGGACCCTGACAAGGTGGTCTACGACGACGCCTTGTCCAAAGCGTGGCGCAACTACACCGACAAGAAGGAAGCACTGAACGCCGAGCGGGGCCGCATCGCGATGTTCCTGTTCGGTGAGCCAAAGAAGAATTTCGACGATGCACGCGCCGGGCTCATTACGCGAGTTGGCGTGTATCTGTACAACCGCTGGAAGTCCGACGCGGTTGGCAACCTTCGTGCGCTGATCGAACTGCTGGATAATCACCGGGATACCCGGCAGATCCTCAAGGTCAACGATCTGGTTGCACCGCGGCAGTTCATTGAGGCGATTCGGCTGGATGCGGAATTGTATCCGCTGATGCTTCGCACGTTCAGTCACCAGGGCAAAAAACTCCTGGCCGGACGTGGCATTGAAGACATGTCGGATGCCTATCTCGTCAATCAGCTGACGGCAGAACTCAATCTGGCGATGACCAGTGAACGGTTTACGGTTGGCACCGAAGCAGGTGTTTCCGATCTGGAGGTGAATCGCCGCTTCCTCGAGAAGCGATTCCCCGAACATGTCAGCGCACGACGTGATCGTTCACGCATTGTCGGCACCAATGAACTTACGGTGCTGGATCTGTTGATCGATGATGAAATGCGCGCCGATTTCATGCGCGAGTGTGAAAACCTGCTGTTGTTCGACTCCGTGTACGACCAGGTCATCGCCAACCTGGACTCGATCGCCAGTGAAGCGCAGCGCAGTCAATCGCTGTCCCGTGAATCGCTGGGTCGCCTGCTCAATACGACACTGGAACTGGCTGCCAGTGGTGTCACGCTGGGAAATCGAGGTGCCGCGATCGGAACCAATGCGACAACACAGCTCAGGCAACAGGTTGTCAGGTGGTATCAACGCGTTCTGAAGTTGCCCAAAGGCGGAGACTTCTTCCGCGCGGTCGAAGAATGGAAGCGATTGAGTTTCCCGCATCTGGCCGACGCGTTGTTCGTGGTGGTGACGTATATTTTCGAGTCGCTGCTCAACTCATACGTGCTGGCTGAAAATGAGGGCAAGAGTTATCAGGGCAAGATCGCACCACGCAACATCGGTCGACGCAAAGATTTCTGGAATCGACTGCACATCGCCTATCGCGATCTGCAGATGCAGGAAGTCCTGCGCAAGTTCAGGCGCACAACGACGGTGACACACACCGACATTCTGCAGCTGTTTTTTCGCAAGTTCGAAGAGCTGGACAGTGAGCTGATTTCCAGCGATCCACGCGGTTTCCCTGGTTTCCGATTATCCATCGAAGAGGCACTGCAGAAGAATCTCACGCCATGCGGTGTCGTGAGCGGCATCGGAACGTTCGAAAACGGCGCGCAGGGATTGCCGATGGGCGTCATCGTATCGAATGTTTCCTTCCAGGCCGGATCCTTCGACATGGCGAGCGCGGTGAAATTCTGTCGTCTGCTCGTGCGATGTGCGGAAGAGCATCTGCCAGTGGTCTGCTTCATCTCATCCGGTGGCATGCAGACCAAGGAAGGCGCAGGTTCATTGTTCTCCATGGCAGCGATAAACGATCGCATCACACGGTTTGTGCGAGATCATGACCTGCCGGTGATCATCTTCGGTTTTGGCGATTGCACCGGTGGTGCGCAAGCCAGTTTTGTCACGCATCCGCTGGTGCAGACCTATTATTTTTCGGGCACCAGCATGCCGTTTGCCGGCCAGATCGTGACGCCATCCAATCTGCCGCTGGATTCACTGCTTTCCAACTATCTCTCGATCAATCCTGAGGCCATGCAGGGGTTGGTGAAACATCCGTTCTACACCAAGTTCGACGAAGCCCTCCGTCAGGTGGACCCAGACGTGCCGGTACCAACCGAAAGTGTTCAGGATGTGGTTACCCGCATCTGGGCTGGAGTGCTGAGCAAACAGCGGCCGGTGGTCGTTGCCCATAATCCCCACTACACCGATCGCGATCTGATTCGGCCGGTGAAAAAAGTGCTGATTCACGCTCGTGGTTGTACGGCAGTGAAGCTGATCCGTATTGCGCAGCGAAACGACATCCGTGTGGTACTGGTTCAGTCCGATCCGGATATGGAATCTGTTGCGGCCGACATGCTTGGTGAACGCGATGAACTGGTCTGTATCGGTGGCAACACCCCCGATGAAAGTTATCTGAACGCACAGAGTGTCTTGAAGATTGCCAAGGACACCAACGTTGACAGCCTGCACCCCGGTATCGGGTTTCTCTCGGAGAACTCGCAGTTTGCCGAACTGGTGCGACGGCATGGCATCAACTTCATTGGCCCGCCCGTGCACAGCATGGAGACGATGGGCAACAAATCAAATGCCATCAACACCTCGATGCGACTGAAGGTGCCTGTTGTACCGGGCAGTCATGGCATCCTGACCTCTGCTGACAAAGCGGCGGAAGTGGCCGAGACCATTGGTTATCCCGTGCTCATCAAGGCCGTACATGGAGGCGGTGGCAAGGGTATTCAGGTGGTGGAAAAGGCGTCCGAGTTTCACGAACAGTTTCACCGGGTAACCCGCGAGGCCAGATCCGCCTTTGGCAACGGTGATGTCTATCTTGAAAAGTACATCACCAGCCTGCGCCACATCGAAGCCCAGGTGCTGCGTGACTCACACGGCAACACCAAGGTGTTGGGCATTCGTGATTGCAGCGTGCAGCGCGACAAACAGAAGGTGCTGGAAGAGAGCGAATCGACAGCGTTACCGCCGCATCTGCTCAAAGCGGTGCTGGACTACACACGACTCATCGCCGATGAAGTGAAATATGTTGGCGCAGGCACGGTTGAGTTCATCTACGACCTGCAGGCCAAATCCATCTACTTCATGGAAATGAATACCCGGTTGCAGGTGGAACATCCGGTCACGGAGTGGGTGAGCGGGATCGACATTGTCGGTGCTCAGTATCGTATTGCTTCGGGTGAGTCGATTGCTGATATGCAGCCGGGTTCCAACGGATATGCCATTGAAGCGCGTGTGACCGCCGAGCGTGTGCAGCAGGTCGGTCGCAAGCTTGAGTTTCGACCTCACCCTGGACAAATCACCGTCGCCCACTTCCCGGAAATGGAGGGGGTCGAAGTGATTGCGACTGCCGGCACCGGCAAATTTGTCTCGCCGTATTATGACAGCATGGTGGCACAGATCATCGTGCACGCTGCGGATCGCGCCAGCGGTATCGCCAAGCTCGAGTCTTATCTCGGCCAGGTGGAAGTCAGTGGTATCTGTTCCAACATTCCGCTTCTGCGGCGGGTATTGAAAGATGCCACGTTCAACGCCGGTGATTACGACACCGGGTATCTGCCTGATTTCCTCAAACGCACGGAAATCGATTCACTGATCCGGGAAATCGAGGCAACCGCCGGCGACAGCATGTCGGCCATCAATCGTGAGAGTGTGCGAATCGCCGATAGCGATGAACTCAAGGTGTTGTCACCAGCAACAGCGATCTTCTACAGTTCGCCGTCGCCGACGGATCCGGCTTACGTGTCGGTGGATGACGTGATCGACCTCGAGCAGACGATCTGTCAGCTGGAGGCGATGAAGATGTTCACGCCGCTCAAGCTGCAGGACTTCAATACCGATGTGGATCTTTTCCCGGGCACCCACCGCTATCGTGTCACGCGCGTCAACATCGAAAACGGCCGTCAAGTGAATGCAGGCGATCTGCTCTTCGTGGTGAAGCCGGTCAAGGCCTGATTCAAGCGTTTGACGGTTTGTCAGACGCGCCAGAGGATCCAGGCACCCTGGAATACGCAGATCACTGCAATGCCCGTAATGATGATGCCACTCCAGTAGCGGAATCGTTCTTCGTTGATGTGGTCGAGCAGTCGTGTTCCGGATCGGGTGCCCAGCAGGGCCGCGCCGAGCGCGATGGCCACAAATACCGGTGGCAGGACGTCGCTGAACGCCCGCTCGGTCGCCGAGCCGAGGATGCCCACTACCAGACCGTAATAAACGATCTTGATCGTATGCCCAAGTGCCTGGGTCAATGCCTTGTTGGCGACCACCGCATGTCGGGACAACGCCGAATTGAGATAGAACACGTCCAGGAGTGGCCCGGAAGCACCGGCCAGCAACTGCGCTGTGGTGACGATGATGCCGCAGGCAATCGCGGTGCCGGGCCTGGTAATGTCGAGCCTTGCGAAGCGGCTGGAAAACCGCGCACCCAGTGAAAGGAGGCCGATCAGGACCAGCACCACACCGGCGTTTGGTACCAGCAGGAGCGCGGTGAATGCGCCGAGCACGCTCAGTGCACCCAGCGCATACCATGGCAGCACGGTCCATTGAACGTGTTCGCGCAGGAACCATGCTCGAGATCCGTTGGCTGTCAGTTGCACCGCGCCATGCAGCATCATCGCGGCTGCGATGGGCAACGTCATTGCCAGCACCGCCATCAGGATCATGCCCCCAGCCATGCCAAGTACCCCCGACAGGGTGCTGGTGACAAAAACGATGAGAATCAGAAAGGCATACAACATGGCCCGCATTCTGATTATTCGCTTTACTTGAAAAAAGCGAATGTATGGAATAGGTACTTCAACCAAAGGGAATGAGTGATGCTGGAAAATCTCGAAACCCTCGTCACGCTCTCCAAGACCGGCACCATGATGGAAACCGCCACGGTGCTGAAGATCTCGCAATCCGCGGTGAGCAAGCGCATTGCCGGGCTCGAGGCGTTTTATGACCGGGCTCTGATCGAACGTCAGGGTCGTCGGGTGGTACTGACCCATCACGGGACGAAACTCGTAGAACGGGTCACGCCGCTGATTTCGGATCTGCGCAGTGTTTTCCTGGAAGACAATGCCTTGCGCAAGGGCAAGCTGATCATGGGTGTCTCTGAAGCGATCCTGGCCAGCTGGGGCCCCAAACTGTTTGCTTCAGTGGCGCGGGAAATGCCGGAAGTCGAGTTCGAATTTCATGCGCAGCGATCGCCGGTGGTGCTGGATCGACTGCGTTCCGGCGAATACATGGTGGGGATCTGCACGGGCAGTCACGATTCGGAGTCTGATCTGCAGAGCGAGGTCATTCGTCTGGAGCCGATGGTGATCATCCCCAGTGCCAAACGCCCGCTCGAATATCAGGTTGGCGAACCTCTGTCGGTGATCACCATCGAATCACGATCCGGCGCATGGCGTTCCATCGAAGACGACATGCGGCGACTACGCCTGCATCGTGCGGTGTCGCTGGAGTCGTTCTTTTCCGTGGCGCAAATGGCACTGGCCGGGTTTGGTCATGGCCTGGTGCCGGCCGGGGTGGCACGTACGCTAGGGGTCAAGGCTTCCGAGGTCATCTCGCTGGATGCGCAAGGTCTGAATCGACCGGTTCGATTTGTGGCCAGAAAGTCGATGTTTTCGCGCGTGCTGGTGCAGAACTTTTACGGGCTTGTCAAAGCTCGGGCGATGTCCGTGTAAACTGATACCGATCATCGCCGCACAACAATCCAGGACTTCAGGCCTATGACACCGATCCTCCATCATTATCCCGCCTCACTCTTCTCGGAAAAGATTCGTGCGCTGTTTGGTTATCTGCGCATGGACTGGCAGTCGGTGATCATCCCGCCGATCATGCCGCGCCCGCTGTTGATGCCGCTTTCCGGTGGTTATCGCAAGACCCCCATCATGCAGATCGGCGCGAATGTGTACTGCGATACCCAGGTGATCTGCCGGCAGCTTGCACATCTGGCGGGCAATGACACGTTGTTCGCGGCAGGATTTGCGGCCGAGCGCGTGGCGCAGTGGGCAGATGCCGATCTCTTCCGCACGGTGGTGGCCTTGAACTTTCGTGAGGCCGCACTGGCCGCGCAGATGTCTCAACTGTCGCCGGATGCAGTCGCTGCCTTTCAGAAAGATCGCGCCGAATTATCAGGCGGGGCGCCTATCGTCGGAGTGCCACCCAGCGCCGCTGAAGCGCATTTCCAGGAATATCTCAGCTCGCTGGAGTCATCGCTCGAGTCTGCGTATCTGTTTGGTGAAGTGGCGAGCATTGCCGACTTCAGTGTCTATCACTGCCTGTGGTTTGTAGCAGGCAATCCGGTGAATGCACCGATGTTCGAGGATTGGCCGCGTGTGCAGGCGTACATGGCGCGTCTCAAGGCATTTGGCCACGGCAAGGTCACAACGATATCTGCTGCCGACGCCTTTGCAATCGGCAAACAGACCGAACCCCGTACTCCAGATGATGCGCGCGTGGATGCACGGCTTGCTGGCAAGCTTACGGCAGGCCAGAGCGTTGCGGTTTCGGCAACGGACTACGGTCGCAATCCCATCACCGGTTCATTGGTGAAGTGGACCTGCGAAGAAATTGTCATCCTGCGCAGTGACCCTGAAGTTGGCAGCATCATGGTGCACTTCCCCAATACCGGGTTCGCGGTCAGCGGCTGAGTGCTCGTGTGCACAGGGTGGCTAACGTGGTCACCCATGCCGGATCGGCGTTCAGGCAAGGCACCAGGGTGAGTGATTCACCACCGGCTTCCATGAACGTGCGTCGGCCGGTTATCTCGATTTCTTCCAGCGTTTCCAGGTTGTCGGCAACAAACGCCGGACACACCACAGCCAGTCGTTTGACACCTCGTCCAGGCAGTTCCCGGAGCGTTGCATCCGTATAAGGCGCAAGCCACGGCAATCGACCGAGCCTTGACTGGTAAGAAATTGCCCAACGGTCTGGCGACAAACCAAGTGACTGCGCCAGCAAGGTGGAAGTGACACGGGTCTGATGACGGTAGCAGGTGGCGTGTGCAGCCGAAGGAGTTTCGCAACAGGCGTCACCACGCAGGCAGTGCGTGCCGGTAGGGTCGGCTTTGGTCATGTGGCGTTCCGGCAATCCATGGAAGCTCATCAGCAACAGATCGAAATTGTTGGGCAGCGCGCGATGGGTGACGTCTGCCAGCGCCGAGATATAGTCAGGCTCCGCGAAAAACGGCTTCAGTTCGATCAACGTCATGTTGCCAGCCGCCTGGCGGGCGGCTTCGAAAGCAGTGGTAGTGGTTGAATCTGCATACTGGGGATACAGCGGGGCCACCAGCAGGCGTTCAACACCCTGTTTGCGAAGTGTTTCGATGGCGCTTCCGATCGAAGGTTCGCCGTAGCGCATGGCAAGCTTGATAGGCACGTCGACGAGAGCGGCAAGCTGGTCCCGCAGTACCGCCCCGTTTTGCAGCAACGGCGATCCGTAGCCATATTGATCCGGTGTCTGCCAGACCTGTGCATACGCATGTGCGCTGCGTTTTGGTCGGGTCGGCAGGATGAACAGCGAGACGATCAACCGGCGGATGGGCCGTGGCACATCCAGCACGTGACGATCCATGAGGAATTCATTGAGGTAACTGCGAACATCCCGAACTGCGGGTGACGCAGGTGAGCCTAGATTGATGAGCAGCACACCGTCCGTTTGCGAGTTCAGAACATGTCCTTGGTTGGTCCGGGGCGGTGCGATAGTATCCGCGGCCCCTGAGCCTGTCATGTGAGGAAACGCCGTGAACGCGACCGCCGCCATCGTCGACTACGACGCGGGTAATCTGCGCAGCGTACAACGGGCGTGTCATGAACTTGGACTGCATGCAGACATCGTTGGCGATCCGGACGCGCTGCGTGCCGCCAGCCGGGTGATCTTCCCCGGTGTGGGCGCGGCAGGCGCGGCGATGCAAAGCCTGAAGCGTCGTGGTCTCGATGAAGCCCTGATCGAGGTCATCGCTCGTGGAACACCCACTCTCGGCATTTGCCTGGGTCTGCAGATTTCCCTCGAATATTCCGAAGAGAACGACACCCGAACGCTGGGTCTTTTGCCCGGCAAGGTCCGCCGTTTCGAGTTGACAGACCCGCAGCTCAAGGTGCCGCACATGGGCTGGAACGAAGTGCGCGGTGTACGCGCCCATCCGCTGCTGGCCGGGC
The DNA here is from genome assembly GCA_031385325.1 of Gammaproteobacteria bacterium. GTDB lineage: Bacteria > Pseudomonadota > Gammaproteobacteria > Pseudomonadales > Azotimanducaceae > SYFY01. Next base: position 55,984 of record JANNBJ010000025.1, read on the forward strand.
TCACCCCGGGGGATGAGTTTTATTACGTCCACGCCTACTTTCCTGATCCGGCCGACCGCAGTCAGATCTACGCCGTGAGTGACTACGAGCAGGAATTCGCCTGCGCGCTCGGGCGCGACAACTACTTCGCAACCCAGTTCCACCCGGAAAAGAGTGGTCGGGTTGGCTTGCGCCTGTTGAGCGCGTTTTCCACCTGGAGTGGCACGTGCTGAGCAAACGTGTGATTGCCTGTCTTGATGTGCGCGATGGAAAACTCGCCAAGAGCGTGAAGTTTGTGGACACCAAGGACATTGGTGATCCCGTCCAGAAAGCCCGTGAGTACTACGAGGACGGTCTCGATGAACTGGTGTTCTACGACATCACCGCATCGAGCGATGCACGCAGCATCATGCTCGACGTGGTCGAGCGGGTGGCCGAACAGGTGTTCATACCCTTGTCAGTCGGCGGTGGGGTGCGCAGTGTTGGCGATGCCACCGACCTGCGGCTTGCGGGTGCGGAAAAGATCAACGTGAATTCTGCCGCCGTGCAACGTCCCGCGCTGATCAGCGAGTGTGCAGAAGCCATCGGCAATCAGAATATCGTGCTGTCGATGGACATCCGTCGTGTTGCCGTGAGCCTGCAGATTCCGTCCGGTTATGAGATTGTCATCAATGGTGGCCGCAAACCGATGGGTATCGATGCCCTGTGGTGGGCGAAAGAGGGTGAGCGACTAGGCGCAGGGGAGCTGGTGGTGAATTCCATCGATGCTGATGGTACCCGTGAAGGTTACGAACTGACGCTGACCTCACGCATCTCGAAAGCGGTGCGTATTCCTGTCATCGCCAGCGGTGGTGCAGGCAAGCCCGAACACCTCTACGAAGTATTGACCCAGGGCGCTGCCGATGCAGCACTGGTGGCCTCGATGGTGCACTACGGCGACTATCGCGTGAGTGGCCTGAAACGTTATCTGCACGATCGTCACGTCAAAGTTCGAATGTCCTGGTGAGGAACTCATGAAAGCGATACTTGTTGAAGGCGCAAAGCTGGTTTGGGGTGACACCGAGCGACCCGCACTGGGGGCCGGTCAGGTTCGCATTGCGGTGCACGCAAGCGCGGTGAATCGCGCAGACCTGGTCCAGCGCACCGGTGGATATCCGCCGCCGGCTGGAGCGAGTCCGATCCTTGGTCTGGAATGTTCAGGCGTCGTCCTTGAGATTGGCGACAACGTCATGCGCGTCAAGCCCGGGGATCGTGTGTGCGCGCTGCTGGCGGGTGGTGGTTATGCCGAAGAAGTGGTGGTGCCGGCCGGCCAGGTGCTGAAGATGCCGTCCAATCTGTCCTTTGTTGAAGCTGCGGCGTTGCCGGAAGTGTTTGCGACGGCTTATCTCAACCTCTACATGGAAGGTGGGTTGCAGCGAGGCGAGCGTGTGTTGATTCACGCTGGTGCTTCCGGCGTTGGCACCTCGGCCATCCAGTTGTGCAAGAGCACCTTCAATCCGTCCTTTGTCACGGTAAGTGGCCAGCGCAAGATCGATGCCTGTGTCGCGCTAGGTGCCGACGGTGGTCACGATCGGGCCAGCGGCAGCTTTGTGGAAGCGGTACAAGGATGGAGCGGCAAGGAAGGGGTTCAGGTAGTGCTTGATCCGGTGGCGGCTGCCTACTTCGCAGACAATCTGAAAGTGATGTCGATCGATTCCCGCCTGGTACTGATCGGCATGATGGGTGGTGCGAACGTCGATACCAATCTGGGATTGATCCTGATGAAGCGGGTCAAAGTCATCGGGTCGACGCTGCGTGCCCGCAGCATTGCCTACAAGTCATCGGTGATGGACGGATTGCTGCGCGACGTGTGGCCACGCATCGAAGCGGGCAGTATCAAGGCCATCGTCGAGGCCGTGATTCCCATGCAGAACGCGGCGCAGGCGCACGACCTGATCGCCGGTAACGACACCATTGGCAAGGTCGTGCTGGAGCTGGCCCGGTAGGCGCGATCTCCCATCAGGAGGCGCGCTCCCAAAGGAAAGACACCCAGCAGGAATTCTGCTTACTCAACCGACAGCACGTGCCCGACGGCAGGCAAGTTGCGGCCACTGACGACTTCCGCCCACACAGATTCAACGGCGCTTTGCCCCACGCCGTATTGAACAACGATCCAACTCGCTGAAGCATCCAGGAAGGGCTGCCATACCTTTGCCAGCGCCGCTTCCATTCCGCCATCTCCCCACTGCGAGCGGCGTTGTTCGATGTGACCCGGTGCGAAGAAGGGCGACGGTCGTGGACCTGCCAGGGTTGTAGTCCCACGCAACGCCTGCCAATGGGTCGCACCGACCTGACAGCTGTACTTCAGATCCGCGTCCAGCCAGTTATGGACGGCAGCCAGCGCACTTCGATTTCCGGCCATGTCGACGATGACTGAAGGCGCCCGAGTGAGCGACTCGATCTCGTGGTAACCGAGAATCTCGTCATAGCAGCTGGTGCCTGCCACAAAGGCGCGATTGTCGCTCCCCGTCAGGCCAATGACGCGAATCCCGCTTTTGCGCTGCGTCTTGAGCAGCCATGCCAGACCCAGCGATGTCTTGGATGAGGCGCTGGTCAGGATGATCTGCCTTGCGTCGAAAAACGAGTTCATGGCAAGGAAGTCATCGAGAAGGAATGACGTGGTAAACAAAGGCCGATACAGCATCTGCACGCCTTCCGTATCGGCACGCCAGGCCGGATCGTTCTGCACACGGGTGTACTGGTTGTATACCACTGCGAGATGTTGTCTGTGGTCGCTCACATCGCGCAAGCCGCGTGGACTGACCCTGCCAGCCTTGATGACGAGATGACTCGACATGGGGAAATAGCCATACAGACGCTCTCCTTCTGCAACGTCGGCATGATTGGACGCCACAACGTCCGCGAACCCCCAAACCGGCACACGCCCGAAACCCGCCGGCGCTGGAAAGAAATCCCAGTACTTCATGCTGTCACCCGCCACTGCATAGGTGACGTTGTTGGCGGTCAGGGCGAAACGATCAACACGCAACAACACCTCATCCGGGCCCAGTGTCGTCCGCAGGGGTGAGGTTTCCCAGGAGCTTGCAGCGAGGTTGTCCCGCCGCACCAGAAAGTCCACTGCATTGATGGTGTCGCGCATGACTCTACTCCGAAGTGCATTCCAGACAGACCGGGCAGTCTAGCCGTTTTGGATGCATCCCGAAGCGCTCGTGTGTATCTTCTCAAGGAGAGCCAGGAGTTCCGACGCTGATCGGACTGAATAGCCAGAGTTTTTGGAACTGGACGCAGGGGAGGGCAGCCGAATGGCAACAGACAAGCGGATGAACGCAGCCCAGTGGGCGCAGGCGTGCACGGCCGATGGAGAATTCAAGCTGGCAGCCCGTCACTGGACCGGTGGGTTGCGATTACGAATCGGCGATGAAGCACTGGAACTGGTGGTCCAGGATGGCGTTGTTAACACGACCTCCGGCACTGCAGTCGGAGACTGGGTGGAGTACACCGGCACCGCTGGAGTCTGGACTGAAATCCTCGCGCCGGTTCCATCTCGTTTCAACAATGATCTGATCGCCAACATGAGCACGCTGGGTGGTTTGCGAGTTGCCGGTGATCCGTTGACGATTGCGCAGTACTACGGTGCGATCATGCGAGCGGTGGAACTGCTTCGCAATGGTGCGCGAGTGGACGCCCCTCGGCGCGAACCTGTTGAAGGTTCATTTGATGCTCCGATGGGTCGTTACGTACACATCAATCTGCAGGGACATGACCATCGGCTGTACTACGAGGAAGCCGGGCAGGGTATCCCGTTGCTGCTCCAGCACACGGCGGGTTGTCATGGCAGTCAGTGGCGGCATCTTTTCGAAAACCCGCAGATCACCAATCGCTTTCGGCTGATCGCCTATGATCTGCCGATGCATGGCAAGTCGTTGCCCCCGACAACGAAGGACTGGTGGGCCGAACCCTATCATCTGAAAGGGGGCTTCCTGCGCAGTGTTCCTGTGGGTCTGGCGCGAGTTCTGAAACTGGATCGTCCGGTGTTCATGGGCTGTTCGGTGGGTGGGCTGCTGGCGCTGGATCTGGCGCACAAGCATGCCGACACATTCAGGGCCGTGATCTCGGTGGAAGGCGCATTGCGCATCGGCGGTGAGCTGGCAAGTCTGGGCCTGCTGTATCACCCCCAGGTCAGTAACGAGTACAAGGCTCGGCTTATGGATGGTCTGATGGCGCCTCAGTCGCCACTGGCGTTACGCCGGGAAACCAGTTTTGTCTACGCCAGCGGCTGGCCAGCGTCGTTCCTCGGTGATCTGAGCTATTACATCGAGGAGTTTGATCTCACCAGTGTTGCCCACGAGATCGACACTGGTCGGGTTGCTGTCCACATTCTCTCCGGTGAGTACGATCACAGTGGCCGCAGCGAACTCGGGCAGGCTGCGCACGCCGCCATTCGTGGTTCAACGTGGCAGCAGATGCAGAGCGTTGGCCACTTTCCGATGTCGGAAAATCCGGCGGTCTTCATGCAGTACCTGCAACCCATATTGGAGACCATCAAGTCGTGAGTGGATCTATCGCCTTTGCCCACTCGGAAGAGCAGACACTCTTTCGCGATTCCCTGCGTCGTTTCCTTGATGCCACATCGCCCACCTCGCGGGTGCGTCAGGTGATGGACAGCGAATCGGGATTCGATGCTGATCTGTGGAAGCGCATGACAGACGAACTCGCATTGCCTGGCATCGGCATTGCAGAAGCCTGCGGTGGCGCTGGATTTGGCTGGACAGAAGTCTGCATCGCCATGGAAGAATTTGGCCGCACGCTGTGCCCAAGCCCGTTCATGGCATCGTCCGTGCTCTCGATGGCGGCGCTCCACAGCATGGCACCTAAAAGCGGAGCGACCCTGTTATCGGCCATTGCCAGCGGCGCAGAACACTGTGCACTGGCGGCCCAGGAGGCGAAGGGACAGTGGGACTTTGATGCTTGGGCTTGCCAGGCAACACCCGCAGGCGCAAGTCCTGAAGACCAAGCCTGGAAGCTGGATGGCGTGAAGCATCTTGTTGTCGACGGCGGTCAGGCAACCACGCTGCTGGTGATTGCACGGCAGGCTGGACAACTCGCGTTGTATGCCGTCGACCCGAACGCACCTGGGCTGACGCGCAAATCCCTGAAAGTGATCGACCCGACCAGGCGTCTGGCACAGATCACGTTCGTAGCCACCCCTGCACGCCGGCTGGGTGATGCCGGTGCAGACAACACAGGGCTCGAACGCACGCTGGATCTTGCCGCGATCGCGCTAGCCAATGAAATGGTGGGTGGCATGAACAGGCTGTTCGCCGACGCGCTGGCCTACACCAAGCTGCGTGTGCAGTTCGGCCGCAACATTGCTTCGTTCCAGGCCATCAAACATCGCATGGCAGAGCTGTTGATCCAGGTCGAGCTGTCAAAGTCAGCGGCCTGGTATGCCGCGTCCGCAGTCGATGCTGGTGTGGACAACCTGAGTTATCTCGCGAGCCTTGCGAAGTCGATGACGAGTGACGCCTACCTGCTGGCCGCTCAGGAGGCCATCCAGCTGCACGGTGGAATCGGTTTTACCTGGGATAACGACACCCATCTGTGGTTCAAACGGGCGAAGAGTTCAGAAGTGTTCCTCGGCACTCCGGCCTGGCATCGGGAACGCATGATCCGGTCGATGGAAAAAACTGGAGCACGGCCATGAGCACATCGGATGTGGAAGCAGTTCGTCTGGAAGTTCGCAGCTGGCTTGAAGCCAACTGGAACCCGGACACGGCGCTGATCGAATGGCGTAACAAGCTGGTGGACTCCGGATGGGGCATGCCGGAATGGCCCGAGGCCTGGTACGGCCGCGGTTATTCCGCGGAACTGGTGCGCGTGGTGGAGCAGGAATTCGGCCGCATCGGCGCGGTCTCCGGCGCCAAGGCCGGCATTCGACTGCTCGCCGCCGCCACACTGCTGGAACATGGCACCGATAACCACAAACGCGCGTGGCTGCGACGCATCATTACCGGTGAGGACACGTGGTGTCAGCTGTTCAGCGAACCCGGTAGTGGTTCCGATCTCGCCGGTGCAACAACACGGGCGGATCTTCGGGGCGACGAATGGATCATCAATGGCCAGAAAGTCTGGACCACCAGTGCGCACCATGCCAACTGGGGTCTGCTGCTGGCCCGCACCGACTGGGATGCACCCAAACACAAGGGATTGACCTTCTTCGTGATCAACATGCATCAACCCGGTGTGGTAGTGCATCCCCTCAAACAAATGAACGGACACGCGTCATTCAATCAGGTGTTCATCACCGATGCTGTTGTGTCGCGGGAACATCAGGTCAGTCAGATCGGCAATGGCTGGGCCGTGGCCATGACGACGCTTGCACATGAACGACGGCGCGCCGATGGCCTTCGATCCGGCAGTTCGGATGTGGATCGCAGCAGTCTGCGCCGCGGCCGCATTCACGACGAAGAGGACGCCGAGAATCTGACCGTGTTGGCCCCATACACCTGGTACCCACAGCGAGCGGGACGCACCGATCTGGCGTTGCCGCAGGCACTCTCCAGCGGTCGCATAACGGATCCGGTAGTGCGTCAGGAACTGGCGCGTCTGCTGGGCATGTCGAGCGCAGCAGAATGGACCGCACGACGAGCGCGCGCCGCGCAACAAGCCGGCAAACCGCAGGGGCCGGAAGGATCACTCGGCAAACTGGCGGCCAGCCATGTTGCCCGCCAGGCTCAGAAGGTCCACACGCTGATTGCGGATGGTGACGCCATGCTTGCGGGTGAAGACAGCCCTCTGCACGGGATCATCGCCGAGATCCTGTTGTCGGTGCCTGCAGTCTCCATCGCCGGTGGCACGGATGAGATCCAGCGCAACATCATTGCAGAGCGTGTTCTGGAGATGCCAAAGGAACCGCGGTTTGATGATGGGCCGTTCAGGGATATTCCGAGGAATTGACGCGGTCCGACCGTCGGCGACTCTGACAAACGCACCAGCGCCAAATCAGAAACCTGAGTGACCGGTAAGATCGAGTCTCAACGATGCGTCTATTTCATGGATTGAAAGCTGATCGGCATCGCCCGTATCCCGGAAATGAAATTCGACGCGAGCCACTCGGGTGGCGCCGCGGGTTTGATGTCCTGCAGTCTGGTCAGCACCTCTTCCAGCATGCAGTCAATTTCGACCCGCGCAATATGCTGCCCAAGGCAGACGTGGGTTCCGGTTCCAAACGCGATCTGCGTGTTTGAGGTTCGATGAATATCAAACTGCCTGGGCTCGCTGAACTGCTGCGGATCATGGTTCGCCGCGCCGAAGTAGCGCACCACCTTGTCGCCTGCCTTGATTGCTTTGCCGCGCAATTCGGTATCCCGAGTTGCGGTGCGGCGCATGTAGATCACCGGGCTCACCACGCGAAGCATCTCGTCACGCGCCTGGGGCACCAGTGACAGGTCGTTGCGCAGCGTGGTCAGAGACTGCGGATGTTGCAGCAGTTCGTGCAGTCCGCCAGCGACGAGGTTGCGGGTGGTGTCGCCGCCAGCGTCGATCAGCAGCATGAAGAACAACTGGAAGTCGATCAGGTCGAGTCGCTCACCATCAAGTTCTGCACGCACGATCTGGCTGGCGAGATCTATCGTTGGATGTGCGAGCTTTTGTTTGTAGACCTGTTCGGCGTACGCAAACATCTCCATACCGGCTTTCAGCTGTGCTCCGGGTTCGAGGGCCTCGGGAGCGGAGTGCAGGATCTCGGTCAGGGTGTAGAGCTTGCGGCCGTCGTCGAGCGGAATGCCCATCAGATCTGCAATCACATAGGAGGGCAGTTCGCCGGCCACGTCGGCGACGAAGTCGCACTCACCACGATGGATCACTGCATCAATGATCTGGCCAGCCAGCTCCCGAATGCGTGGGCGCAGTGCTGCCGCCGGGCCGCGTGTGAACTCCCGGCTGATCAGACGACGGAACTGGGTGTGCTGCGGCGGGTCCATCATCAGCATCATCTTGTGGCGACTGTCGCGGGGTACGATCGACCCGGCGTCCGGATCGGGAATCATGATGGTCGGCTCGGAGGAATACACATCCGGGTGACGGCCGGATTCGGCGACGTCCTCCCAGGTGGTCAATGCCCAGAAGCCCGGGCCGTTGGGTTCTGCGTGCCAATGCACGGGATCCTGTTCCCGGAGCCAGTCGTACTGTGCGTGGGGATGTCCGTTGCGAAAGGTGTCTGCGCTGAGGAGGTCAATTTGCATCGGGGGCTCACGACTTGCCGCGTTAAACGCCGAGTCTAGACGGTTCATAGCTGACTGGACCAGTGTTGAGCTGATCGGCGAGTTGTCCGCGACCGGTCGATACGCCACCATGTCCAGCCGATGCTAGCAGGGACGATCCATTGAACAACCTCGATGCCTACTGGATGCCATTCACGGCCAATCGTGAATTCAAGCAGTCGCCGCGCATGATTGCGCGTGCCGAAGGCGCGTACTTCTATACCCCCGAAGGCCGCAAGGTGTTTGATGGCTTGTCGGGGCTCTGGACCTGCGGGGCAGGGCACGGCCGTCCGGAGATTGCCGACGCGGTCAGTGCCCAGTTGCGGACGCTGGACTATGCCCCGGCGTTTCAGTATGGCCACGCTGGTGTGTTTGAACTTGCGCATCGGCTTGGTGAGTGGATGCCAGCGGGTCTCGACCGGATTTTTTTTACCAATTCAGGATCCGAAGCGGCTGATACCTCGCTCAAGATCGCACGTGCCTACTGGCGATTGATGGGCAAGCCGGACAAGACCCGGCTCATCGGCCGTGACAAGGGGTATCACGGGGTCAACTTCGGCGGCATGCATGTGGGTGGCATATCACCCAACCGTCTGCCGTTTGGTGATGGGCCAACCACGGACCATATTCCGCATACCCTGTTGCCGAGCAACGCCTTCAGTCGTGGTATGCCACCGCATGGCATCGAACTCGCTGATCAACTGGAAACGGTGATCGCGCGACATGATGCGTCGACCATTGCGGCCTTGATCGTTGAGCCCTTCGCCGGATCAGCGGGGGTGATCGTGCCGCCACCCGGTTATCTGCAGCGGTTGCGGGAGATCTGCAACAAACACGGCATTCTGCTGATCTTTGATGAAGTGATCACCGGGCTTGGCCGTTCCGGCGCGCGGACCGGGGCGGGAGCATTTGGTGTGACGCCGGACCTTCTCAACATTGCCAAACAGCTCACCAATGGGGCCATTCCTCTCGGTGCGGTAGCCGTTCGCCGCGACATTCATGACGCCTTCATGGCCGTGAAGACACCCGAGTATCTGCTCGAATTTCCACACGGCTACACCTACTCCGGACATCCGGTGGCCTGTGCGGCTGCGCACGCCACACTTGATCTTCTGGAGCGCGATGGTCTGATCGAACGTGTTGCCGCCATGGCACCATTTTTCGAGGCAGCGGTGCATTCGTTGAAAGGCGAACCCCACGTGATGGATATCCGCAACTTCGGCTTCGCTGCCGGTTTGACGCTAGCGCACTATCCGGCGGAGCCGGCGCGACGCCCTCATGAAGTTGCGATGCGCCTGTGGCAGAAAGGTTTTTATGTGCGATATGGCAGCGACACGATTCAGCTGGGCCTGCCATTCATTGTCGAAGAGTGGGAAATCACCGCCTTGATTGAAGCGATGCGCGAGGCCCTGCGGGCGTAGCCCGGAGCTACCAGAAGACTGGCGCCTGGTGCTCTTGATATCAACGGCGGGTCCTGCTTAAGTGCACGCCTTCCTGTGTGCGGATTTGTTTGTACCGGTATGTTGTTAAGGCTCGGTCGTTATGCCTTTGGTTTCACGCATGATGTCATCGCGACCGAATGTGAGCCGTACCTCGAGCGCTGGATTCTGTGGTGTGGTGGTTCGCTTCGTCTGCACCGATTTTTTGCCAGTGATGAAGACCGGGCCGTACACGATCATCCCTGGTGGTTCGTAACCATTCCCTTTTCTGCGTACGCAGAGTTTGTGCAATCCGCCCAAGGGGAGCGCAAACGACTGGTGCGCCCCGGTCGACCGCACTTTCGCGGCGCTCGCTTCCGTCATCGGGTGGAGCTGTTGCGTTACCCGACCTGGACTCTGGTGCTCACCGGGGCCAAATCCCGCGAGTGGGGGTTCTGGTCGGAGGGCACGTTTGTGTCCAGCGACGACTGGCAGCCCGCCGAGGCGGACCGCGATCCGGTGGTTACAAACTCCTGAGCTGGGTTTCCAGCGTCGCCAGTTTGCCCGACGCGTCGGCTGCCTTGGCGCGCTCCTTGTCCACAACATCTGCCGGTGCGTTGGCAACAAACTTCTCGTTGGAGAGCTTGTTGCTGATTCTCTGCACTTCACCCTTCAGGCGCTCGATCTCCTTGCGCAGCCGATCTTTCTCCGCACCAAGATCAATGAGCCCGGCCAACGGAACCATCACTTTCAGCGTGCCGACTACGGCAAGGGCGTTGGCGGGCGCTGACTGGCCATCGGCGAGCCACTCGATTTGATCAACCTTGGCGAGGCGTTTGACCAATGGCTCACACGCGGCTGCCAGTTCCCGGTCGTTGGCATCACCACTCTGCAACAGCAGGTTCACGGCCAGGCTCGGCTTGATGTTGGCCTCTCCACGAATATTGCGAATGCCCAGTACGATCCCTTTCAACCATTCGATTGCGCGGGTCGCCTCCGGGTCATCCTTCAGTTCATCGATCAGCGGATAGTTCTGCAGCATGACCGTCCCGGACGGCTTGCCGAGTCTGGGAGCCACTTCCCGCCAGATGGTTTCAGTAATGAACGGCATGATGGGATGAGCTGCACGCAGAAGGACTTCCAGCACCTGCAAAAGGGTTGTCCGAAGTGTTGAGAGTTCCGCTGCTGGAGTGGATTCGTTCCACAGCAGTGGTTTGGTGATTTCCAGGTACCAGTCGCAGTACTCGTGCCAGGCGAAGTCGTAAATGCTGTTGGCCAAAAGGTCAAAGCGATAGGTGTCGAGTGCCAGCTTGTTGGCCTCGATCATGGCGCGGGTACGGCTGCGAATCCAGCGATCTGCCAGTGATGGTGTATCGGTTGTCTGAGGAACATGACCTTCCGTGTTCTGCAGGACAAAGCGCGCTGCGTTCCACAGCTTGTTGCAGAAGTTCCGATAACCCTCTATGCGTTTGACATCAAAACGAACGTCGCGGCCCAGCGTTGCCATTGCACAAAAGGTGAAGCGCATGGCGTCAGTGCCATACGCGTCGATACCGGCTGGAAAGTCGTCGCGTGTGCTCTTCGCAATACGAGGGGCTAACTGTGGCTGGGTTAGGTTGGACGTGCGTTTTTCGACCAGCGTCTCCAGGTCGATGCCGTCGATGAAGTCGAGTGGATCGAGCCCGTTGCCCTTTGTTTTCGACATCTTGTTGCCCAGCGCGTCGCGCACCAGGCCGTGGATGTAGACCTTTCGGAACGGCACTTCATGGGTGAAATGGAGCGTCATCATGATCATGCGCGCCACCCAGAAGAAGATGATGTCGTGGCCGGTGACCAGCACATCTGTCGGGTGATACAGACGCAGCTCGGGTGTGTCCTCGGGCCAGCCCAGGGTGCCAAAGGTCCAGAGCGCTGATGAAAACCACGTATCCAGAACGTCAGGATCCGGTGTCAATGCGATATCTGCTGCCAGACCGTGCTTGTTGCGCACCTCACTTTCCGAACGTCCGACGTAGGCTTTGCCGCTTGCGTCATACCAGGCCGGAATGCGATGCCCCCACCACTGCTGACGTGAGATGGTCCAGTCCTGGATGTTGCGCATCCACGCAAAGTACGTGTTCTCGAATAGCTTCGGAATGAACTCGATGGCGCCGCTTTCCACGGCTTCGATTGCCGGTTTTGCCAGGGACTCCATCTTCATGAACCACTGGTCCGTGAGAAATGGTTCGATGACTGCGCCGGAGCGATCCCCTCTGGGAACCATCAGCTTGTGGTTGTCGATGCGCTCCACCAGGCCCAGTTCCGTCATGGCGGTGACCACAGCCTTGCGAGCCGCGTAACGTTCCAGCCCGCGAAACGCTTCCGGTGCATTGTTGTTGATGTGTGCATCCGGCGTCAGGATGTTCACCATCGGCAGTCCATGGCGCTGGCCGACCGCGTAGTCATTAAAATCATGGGCCGGTGTGATCTTCACACAGCCGCTGCCAAACGCAGGGTCGACATAGGTGTCGGCGATGATGGGGATCTCGCGGCCGACCAGGGGCAGACGCAGCGTGCGGCCGATCAGGTCTGCATATCGTTCATCATCCGGATGTACGGCTACCGCCGTGTCGCCCAGCAAGGTCTCCGGTCGGGTAGTCGCAATGACGATGTGGTCACGACCATCAGCGGTGAGCCCGCTTGTCAGCGGATAGCGGAAGTGCCACATGTGGCCTTGTTCTTCGTGGTTTTCCACTTCCAGGTCGGAAATGGCACTCTGCATCGATGGGTCCCAGTTCACCAGTCGAGTGCCGCGATAGATCAAGCCCTCTTCATGCAGACGGACGAACACTTCGGTCACCGCTCGGATGAATCCTTCGTCCATCGTGAAACGGTCGCGTGACCAATCCAGGGACGATCCCATGCGGCGTATCTGGCGGGAGATCGTGCCACCGGATTCATTGCGCCACTCCCAGACCTTGTCGACGAACTTGTCACGACCGAGTTCGAGCCGATCGATGCCTTCCATCTGCAACTGTCGCTCGACCACCATTTGCGTGGCGATGCCGGCGTGATCGGTACCCATCTGCCATAAGGCACGTCGACCATTCATCCGTTGATAGCGGATGAGCGTATCCATCAACGTCTGGTTGAAGGCGTGGCCCATGTGCAGGCTGCCGGTAATGTTCGGTGGTGGAATGACGATGCAATAACCAGGACCGTTGCCTTGAGGTACGAAGTGACCAGCCGCCTCCCATTCCTGGTAGAGCGTCTGTTCGATGCCTTTGGGATTGAAACTGCCTTCCATCATGGGTGCCGGAAAAGTTGAATTAAAACGGGTCTGGAAAAAGGATGCTGTGAACGGAGCGGATCAGACGCCTTGTTCCCATTCATCGAGTTCGTGGTGGAACAGCGGATTACCACGATTGCGATAACGACGATAACGCTCACGACCACTGTCGCGATTGTAACCGACGATGATCTCGGCAACGCGATCGAAGCGGCCGTAGAAGTCTGGAACATCATCGCCGAGATTGATCATCAGGCCTTCACACGCGGCCGGTGGCCCGGTGTGGATGCAGACCGGGTGAATGGCGGCGTTGTCGTCACCGACAGCATGTGGAATGAAACGGTGTGGCGGGTAGGTCCACAGATAGTCATCGATCATGCTGCTGGCGTCGTGGTCGGCGGTGCGGATGAACACACGATGTCCCGCTTCCGCCGCCTTGGCAGTCAAGGAACAGGCAAAGCGAAAACGGGCTTCGCGATCCACATCCTTGAGCACATAAAAGTCGACGCGTGTCATGCCATCCCGGCTTCGCTGACAAGGTAGCGGAACAAGGCGGGCACTGGCCGACCGCTGGACCCCTTGCGAGGACCTGAATAAAACGCGGTGCCAGCAACGTCCAGGTGCGCCCACTTCAGGCCTTCGGTAAACCGTGCCAGGAAACAGGCCGCGACGATGCTGCCACCTTCGCGACCGCCCACATTGGCCATATCGGCAAAGTTGCTCTTCAGCTGCGATTGATAGTCTTCCCACACCGGCATGCGCCAGGCGCGATCACCCGTCCATTCACCGGCGGACAGTATCGCGTTGGCCAGCTTGTCGTCGTTGCTGAAGAGGCCACTGGCATGTGAACCCAGCGCAATGATGCATGCACCGGTCAACGTGGCCACATCAATGACCGCGCTCGGTTTGAAACGGCGTGCGTAGGTGATTGCATCGCACAGCACCAACCGACCTTCGGCGTCGGTGTTGAGGATCTCGATGGTCTTGCCCGACATGCTGGTGACGATGTCGCCCGGGCGAGACGCGCGGCCGCTAGGCATGTTTTCAGCCGCCGCAATGATGGTGACGATGTTGATCGGCAATTTGGCGTCGATGGCGGCCTTGGTGGCGCCCAGCACCGAAGCGGCACCGCACATGTCGAACTTCATTTCATCCATGGCCGGACCCGGCTTGAGGCTGATGCCGCCGGTGTCGAAGGTGATGCCCTTGCCGATCAGGGCGATGGGCGGTGTGCCACGTTTGCCACCCTTGTACTGGATGATGATGAGCTTGCCCGGTGATTCACTGCCTTGTGATACCGAGAGAAAGGACCCCATGCCGAGTTCAGCCATCTTCTTTTCATCGAGCGCAGAGACAGTGACCTTCTCGCCCTTGAACACCTTGCGGGTTTGCGCCAGCAGCCAGGTTGGATTGCAGATATTCGGTGGTTCATTGCCGAGGTCGCGTGCCAGGGCCAGCCCGCCGATCAATGCGTTGGCTTCGCTGACTGCACGATTGCAAGCATCGCGCGAGCGATCATCACAGACGATCGCGACTTTTTTCAGATGTTGTACGGGGGCAGTGCCTGACTTGTGACGATGATAGGCGTAGGTAACGAGGCTGAGCTGGGTCAATCCCGTGGTGATGGCCCAGCGTGTGTCACCGCCATCGACCTTGACCTGATGCAGTGCCCACACTGCCGATTCAGACTTGCCGGCAGCCAGTGCGGAGGCAGCTGCCTGGGTTGCCTTGCGATACTGGGTGGTCGATACGGCAACATCGCAACCACCAGCGATGAGCAGTCGCTCAACGGGCGAGCCTGCGGGCAACGCAACCAGCAGGACTTCTCCGGGCTGGTCCTTGAAATCACGCAGTGCGGCTTGCAGTGTTGATCGCGCCTCTGCAGTCGTCGCGGCCTGGCGGGCCGTGGCAAGACTCGAAACAAGACAGGGAGTCGACATCTGGGTCGCCTGCCCTGGAGATACGAAATACTTCATAATGCCGCGCTGGTTTGATTCGTGAAGGCCGCGAGTTTACAGGCTGGGGGTAGTCGGCGAAACCAGAGTTACCAACCAGAACTGCAGGAGTGCGTGTTTGGGCGTCGCTGCCAGATATATCAATCGCGAGTTGATCGCCGTATTCCTGTTGACCGTGGTCGTTCTGCTGCTGGTTGGTGTTGGTGGGCGATTCATCGGTTACCTGCAGGATGCAGTGGCTGGCAAGTATGAGGCCGAGGCACTGATCACCATTTTGCAGCTGCGGCTGCCGGAGTTTCTGCAGCTGATCCTTCCCTTTGCGCTGTACCTCGCGTTATTACTGACACTGTCGCGCCTCTATGCAGACAGCGAGATGGTGGTCCTGCAGACCGGTGGGCTCAGTACCTTTCGCCTGCTGTCGTGGGTGGCGCCTGCGTGTGTCGTCGTGTGTGCTGTTGTCGCCTGGCTGGCCATTGAACTCACCCCGCTGTCGAACCAGCAGCTCGGTGTCTTTTTTATGGAACAACGGGCGCGCCAGGATTTTCGAAGCGTGAGTGCTGGCGTGTTCAGCGCCAATTCCCGCGAAACCCGGGTGATATACGCCGAAACGGTATCGGAAGATCGGCAGCAGCTTGGGTCGGTGTTTATCTGGGAACGGTTGACGAACGGGCGCGAAGCTACCACGTGGGCCAATACGGGTCGTCAGTCGGCAGACGCTGAAACCGGGTCGGTGTTCTTGTTATTGGATGAAGGGCGACGTTATGAGGGAGTGCCAGGTCAGGCGGACTACCGGACGGTGCGTTACGATTCCCTCGGACAGCGTCTGCTCGATCAATCGACGGGCAACAATCGGGTTGGCGTTACCGGGATTCCCACCGATGAGCTGTCAGCCGATGGAGCTGGGATGGCAGAGTTTCACTGGCGCATTGCCATGCCGATCTTCACACTGGCCGCTGTCATGATCGCTGTTGCCCTCGCGAGGGTGCGACCCCGGGCCAGCCGCTTTTCCCGAATTTTACCCGGTTTGTTGGTACTGCTTTGTTATTATCTGGCAATGATGGGAAATCGTTATGCACTGGAGGAAGACATGGTGCCGCCGGGGTTTGGCATGTGGACCGTGCATGTCGTGATGCTGGGGTTTCTGGCCTGGCTTCTGCATCGATCCAGCAGGCCACTGGCGTGAGGATTGTATGGTTCTGATTCGCACGCTGGATCTGCATATTCTCAGACATGTTCTGGCAGCCACCCTGGTGGTCGTGTTTGCCTTCATCCTCCTGCTGACGGTATTCGCCTTGATTGATGAACTGCGCGGCGAATTCACCTTCCTGCAGGCGGCAACGCTGGTTGCGCTGACAACACCTCGTCGCATCTATGAACTGCTGCCGTTTGCTGCGTTCCTCGGCACGTTGCTGGCATTGGGGAATCTGGCCAGTCACGGCGAACTGATGATCATGCGGGTGAGCGGGGTATCGGTGTCACGGCTGCTGGGCAGTCTGTTGTTGCCGGTGCTTGTCATCGTCGGCCTGGGTGGTGTCATCGGTGAGTACTATGGACCGCAGCTGGAAGAGCAGGCCGAAACCTACAAAACCAAAACCCGTTACGCGAGCGATTCGGTGCGCATATCCGGTGGGTCGTGGTATCGGGAAGGTCCGCTGTACATGAGTGTTGGTGCGGTGGTGAGCGAGGGCGACCTGCTCGATGTCCGGCAGTTCTGGCTCGACGACACGGGGGCGCTTGCGCGAACGCTGCAGGCAGGCGGTGCACGTTACGTACCCGGCGCCGACCCCCATTGGGTACTGCGGGATGTCCGCGAGACACTGATCGGTGAAGATCACACGGCAGCACGGACTTTTCCCGAGCTGCGCTGGGATGGCAAGGTAGATCCGGAGATGCTATCCGTGCGCGTGCTTGTCGCAGCGCCGAAGCTCAGTGTTGTCGCGCTGCGGCAGCAAATTGCCTATATGCACCGTGAAAACCTCAATGCACGCTCTTACGAAGTGGCTTACTTCAGCAAGCTGCTCATGCCACTGGCCATTCTGGGTCTCAACTTTCTGGCGATGGTGTTTGTGCTGGGACCGATGCGGCAGGTGGGGTTGGGACTGCGCCTGACGGTGGGGGTCATGACCGGGCTTGTCTTCAAGTATCTGCAGGATCTCTTTGCGCCGATGAGTCAGGTGTATGAACTCGATCCGTTGATCGCCGTCGTCATTCCCATTGCGCTGTGCTGGCTGCTGGCGATGATTGGTGCGCGCCGCTTCACCTGACGACGTCTCTGCAGAATTACTTGTTACGGCTTCTTCTTCTTGCCGGCCTTTTGTTTGCTGGTTTTGGGCTCAACCACCACACGCGAATCACTCATGATGTCACCCCAGGTGCGGCCATCCGGGTCTACCAGCATCCAGAAGTAGCCGAGACCCAGGCACATGAATGACAAGAGCGCGCCAGCAAAGCGCATGGTTGCCTGATTGAAAGTGATCGGTGCACCCGAGAGCGACAGCACCCGCATTCGCCAGGCCATCATGCCGATGGTCTGACCGTCCTCCCGCCAGAACCAGGCAAAGAAAAAGTACAACTCGAGAAACAGCAGGCTCTGCCATAACACGCCTGACGGTGCCTGAAAGTGGTTGATCGCCGTGCCGATGATTGCTGTGGTCCCCCAGACAGCCACCATCATCAGGCCGTCATAGAGCATGCCGCCCAGTCGTCGAGGCAGACTCGCGGGGGTATCGATTACTTGGGCTGAATCGGCGGTGTTCACAGGACGCCGGCGCAGTCTGAAGACTGCGCCTTGAGCCGCGCGGGCTAGAGCCGCTCGATGATCGTGCCGGTGCCGAGGCCACCACCACAGCACATGGCGATGAGTCCGTAACGACCACCGGTACGCTCGAGTTCATGCAGCGCAGTAGTGATGAGCCGGGCGCCCGTGGAACCGGTGGGGTGTCCGAGTGCTATTGCACCACCGTTTGGATTGACCTTCGCCGGATCCGGGTTCAGTTCCTTCTGCCAGCCGAGAACGACGGAAGCAAATGCCTCATTCACTTCGAATACGTCGATGTCATCGATTGAAAGACCGGTCTGCGCGAGCACCTTGCGGGTTGCGGGGATCGGACCTTTCAGCATGGTGACCGGGTCAACACCAACCAGGGTGGACGCAATGATGCGTGCGCGTGGTTTCAGTCCCAGTTCATCCACTGCTTTTTTGCTAGCGAGAATCACTACGGCCGCGCCATCGGAAACCTGGGAGCTTGAGCCAGCCGTGTGAATCGTCTGGCCGGGCACAGGTGCCAGTCCTGCCAATGCGTCGAGGGTGGTGGCGCGCAGTCCTTCATCACGGCTGATCATCTGGGTCTTGCCGGTGGGCTGACCTTTGTCGTCAAGCACGGGTGATTCGATGGCCACGATTTCGCGGGCAAACCGGTTTTCTTCCCACGCTCGAATTGCGTTCTGTTGGCTCTTCAAGCCAAACGCGTCGGTGTCCGCACGGGTGATCTGATACTCCTCGGCAATCATTGCCGCGCCCATGAACTGGGAGGTGGGCTGGTAGTGCGACATGTACGATTCGCCCATCGGCACGCCGTCTTTCATGTTCGATCCCAGCGGGACGCGCGTCATCATCTCGACGCCACACGCCATGACGATGTCTTCCATGCCGGATGCCACCATGGCTGCACCGAGTGAGGTGGCTTGCTGGCTGGAACCACATTGCGAGTCGACGGTGGTTGCAGCGACTTCCAGGGGCAGACCCATGGAAAGCCAGGCGATGCGTGCGATGTTGAAAGATTGCTCGCCGATCTGCGAAACGCAGCCGCCGATGATCTGGCCAACCTTTTCCGGCGCAACACCACTTCGCTCCAATGCTGCTACCTGGACCTTGCCCAGCAGGTCTGCAGGTTTGAGGCCGGCGAGGCCTTTGCCACGCTTGCCAATGGGGCTGCGAACTGCGGAAACGATGTAGACGTCTTGCACCTTGGTTTTCCTGTCTCTGGTTGATGCCGGCATTCTACTGGAAGAATCCCGGGCAATGGACACTTGCGACACCGCTGACTGCCGGGGCAGAATGCGCGGCCCTCAAGGCTGACGAAGGTAGGAGCGGTCTCCTGACCGCGATGACAGCGGAGATAATGGAGAACTCGTAATTCTGGCTGAGTGGCGAAACTGGTAGACGCGCCAGACTCAAAATCTGGTGGTGGTGACACCGTGCCGGTTCGATTCCGGCCTCAGCTACCAATCGGGTACTTCAGTACCCTTTGTTCACTGTATTGATGTGGTTCTTTTCAATTGGTCGGTCAAGCCAATGCAACGCGCGGATTTCAACTATTACCTGCCTGAGGCGCTGATCGCTCAGGAACCGCTGACTGAGCGAACGTCGAGTCGCCTGTTGCAGATTCCCGCGACCGGTGCGTTTGTGCATGGAAATTTCCAGGATATTCGCTCACTGCTCAAACCCGCAGATGTGCTGGTGCTCAATGACACCCTGGTCATCAAGGCGCGATTGCGGGGCGAAAAGGATTCTGGCGGCCGCGCCGAAGTACTGGTCGAGCGGATTGTTTCGACCTCACAAGCGCTGTGTCAGGTGCGGGTCAGCAAGCCGCTGCATCCGGGCCGAGAGATTCGCTTCAATCAGGCCATTGCTACCGTTGAAGCACGTGAGGGTGAGTTCTATCGCCTGGCCTTCGACGCGCCGGTGCTCGAAGTGCTCGAACGTGAAGGCGAGATTCCGTTGCCACCTTATGTGCAGCGGGCGCCAGCAGCCGCTGATCTGCTGCGTTACCAGACAGTGTTCGCGCGGCACGCAGGCGCGATAGCCGCGCCCACGGCGGGGCTGCACTTCGATGCGCAGCTGCTGGACAACATCGTTAACGACGGCGTCAGCATTGCCCGCATCACCCTGCATGTCGGCGCGGGTACGTTTCAGCCGCTGCGTACCGAAGATCTGTCAGCGCATCGTATGCATGGCGAAGTGTATTGCGTGACCAAAGACGCGGCGTTGACGATCAACCAGGCGCGCAGCCGGGGTGGCCGGGTGATCGCAGTGGGAACCACGGTCGTGCGCACGCTCGAATCGGTGGCGGATGACAAAGGGGTTGTGCACGATGGCCAAGGTGAGACGGCGCTCTTCATCACACCCGGTTATCAATTCAAGATGGTTGACGCGCTTGTCACCAACTTTCACCTGCCACTGACTACCCTGCTGATGCTGGTGTGTGCATTTGCGGGTCGTGAACGTGTATTGGCCGCCTATGCCGAAGCCGTGGCGCGAGGCTATCGCTTCTTCAGTTATGGTGATGCGCAGTGGCTGGAAAAACGTTCGGAGCCTGCCGATGTATGAGTTGTTGGCGCAGGACGGCGAGGCGCGGCGCGGGCGAGTGCACGTGCCACATGGAACGATCGAAACACCGGTATTCATGCCCTGTGGGACCTATGGCACAGTCAAAGGGATGACACCTGAAAACCTGGAGCAGGTGGGGACTCAGATCCTGCTTGGCAACACCTTCCACCTGATGCTGCGGCCGGGCGCGGAGCGCATCCGCGATCGTGGCGGCCTGCATCGTTTCATGCACTGGCAGCGCCCGATTCTCACCGACAGCGGGGGTTTTCAGGTCTGGAGTCTTGGTGAACTGCGCAAGATCAGTGAGCACGGCGTGGTGTTCAAGTCGCCTATCAACGGCGACAAGGTCGAGCTGACACCGGAACGGTCTGTGCAGGTTCAGCAGTTGCTGGGCTCGGACATCGTCATGGTGTTCGATGAGTGCACGCCATACCCAGCGAGCACGGAGCAGGCGCGCACCTCGATGGAATTGTCAATGCGCTGGGCTGCACGTTGCCGCAACGCTTTTGATCGCGCGCCAGGCAACAAACTGTTTGGTATTGTCCAGGGTGGCATGTACCCGACGCTGCGACGGGAACATCTTGAACAACTGGTCAGCGTCGGGTTCGATGGTTATGCGATAGGCGGGTTGTCGGTGGGTGAAGACAAGGCCGAGATGGATCATGTGCTGTGTGAACTTCTGCCCCACATGCCGGCCGATCGACCACGTTATCTGATGGGTGTTGGCACCCCTGCGGACCTGGTGCGTGGCGTGGAACTGGGTGTCGACATGTTCGACTGTGTGATGCCAACCCGTAACGGCCGCAATGGTTTTGCGTTCACCAGTCGAGGGATCGTCAAGATTCGCAATGCCAGACATCGGGATGCTGACGAACCACTGGATGCTGACTGTGCCTGTGGTACGTGTGCGCACTACTCACGTGCTTATCTGCACCACCTGGATCGTTGCGGAGAAATGCTCGGCGCAATTCTCATGACGCAGCACAATCTGCACTACTATCACGCGCTGATGGCTCGTTTGCGCGCCTCTATCGAAACGGGTACATTTCGCAGCCTTCGCGACACCCTGCAACTCGCCTGGAACTCCTTGAATGAACCTGACTGACCTCACTATTTACGCGGCCGGCGTTGCCGCTGGCCCCCAAGAGCCGGGCTGGATGCCGTTCGTGATGATGGGTGGCATCATCGTGCTCTTCTATTTCATGCTCATTCGACCGCAGAACAAGCGTCGCAAGGAGCACCTGTCGCTGATTGGTGGTCTGCAGAAAGGCGATGAGGTGGTCACCGCTGGGGGCATCGTCGGGATGGTCAACAAAGTCGAAGATGACTTTGTGAAGGTCCAGGTCGGCCACAACATCGAGATGCGGATCCAGAAAACAGCTATTGGTGCAACCCTGCCGAAAGGGACCATCAAGTCTCTGGACGCGGGCTGAGTCGAGTTTTCCCATGGCGAATGGCCAGTCTTTTGGTAACGGCTTCCTTACGCCAAGAAGTGTAGGACCTGCCCCGAATTCAGGGTCAGTTCTGCGTTATCTCGTTGTTTTGTTCATCATGGCGGTGGGGTCGATCTATGCTGCCCCCAATCTGTACCTGCCTGATCCCGCGATTCGTATCAAAGCGCAGGACACAGCGCACGTCGTTGATGAGGGTGTGCTCAAGCGAGTGGAACAGGCGCTGCAGAAAGGCGGCGTTGAAGTCCTCGGTACTGAACTGGATAAGGATACGGGTCTCATTCGACTGAAAGAGCCGAATGATCAACACGCGGCTCGCAACACCATTCAACTGCTTCTGAACGAACGCGAAAGAAGCTACATCGTTGCTCTCGACCAGGCGTCGACTGTTCCTCAGTGGTTGCAGGCCATTGGCGGTAAACGCATGTCGCTCGGTCTCGACCTCTCCGGTGGGGTGCATTTCCTGCTGCAGGTCGACATGAATCAATTTATCGGCCTGCGACTCAAGAATGCTGCCGATGGCTTTCGCGATGCTCTGGTAGAAGGTCGTGTGCGGTACGTCACTGGGGAGTGGGTGAAGGACCAGGAGATCCTCATTCCGTTCGCGACCCAGGACGCACTGGCCACCGGTCGAGCGCTGATTGAAGCCATCAATGACGGTTTTCAGATCAGTGAGCAGACCGTCGCCGGCAATCCGGCGCTGCGACTGCGTTATGCAGACCAGAAAATCCGCGAACTGCAGGACTTTGCGATCTCGCAGAACCTGACCAGTCTGCGCAATCGTGTGAATGAACTCGGTGTTGCCGAGCCGCAGGTACAGCGGCTGGGTCGCGAACGTATCGTTCTCGATTTGCCCGGCTTGCAGGATCCGGCCCGCGCCAAGGACATCATCAACAAGTTTGCGAACCTTGAATTCCGTCTGGGTGGACTTCCCAACGACCGTCCGTCACAACTGGAAACCTATGACTACGAAGGTGGTCCGGTGCAGATCCAGGCGCGCAACATCGTCACCGGTGACGATGTCATCAACGCCGTGCAGGACTTCGACCAGGAAACCAATCAACCGCAGGTTTCCATCACGCTCGATTCCGATGGCGGCGAGAAGATGCATGGCGTCACCAAGGACCACATTGGTGATCGCATGGCGATCCTGTTCATCGAACAACAACCACGCGAACGTAAAGTGACCGGGTCTGACGGCGTGGAGACCATCGAGTACTACAGTACAACAACCCGCCGCCTGATCAACGTTGCGACGGTGCAGGCTGCGCTGGGCTTTCGATTCCGCATCACGGGTGTGGAGTTGCAGGAGGCGCGGGACCTTGCCCTGTTGCTGCGCGCAGGCTCATTGGCTGCTCCGATGTATATCGTCGAAGAGCGAACCATCGGGGCTAGCCTCGGCGAGGACAACATCCAGCGTGGCATCAACTCGATGTTGATCGGCATGGCGGTGGTGGTAGCGTTCATGATCCTGGTCTACAAAGGATTCGGACTCATTGCCAATGTGGCATTGGCATGCAACGTCATCCTTATCACGGCGGTTCTGTCCCTGCTGGGAGCGACGCTGACGATGCCGGGGATTGCAGGAATCGTGCTGACGATTGGCATGGCGGTAGACGCCAACGTACTGATCTTCTCCCGTATCCGGGAAGAATTGCTGATCAAACCTCCACAGGCCGCGATCCAGGCGGGTTTTGATCGGGCGTTCATCACTATCTTTGATTCGAACCTGACGACGTTTTTTATTGCCATCATCCTGTTCGGTATCGGCAGTGGTCCGGTGAAGGGATTTGCGGTGGTACTGGCTGTCGGCCTCATTACTTCGGTGTATACGGCGGTGCAGGTTGCTCAGGCGTTGATCAATCTTTTCTACGGCGGGCGTGAACTGAAGAAGGTGCGCATATGACGCTCAATTTCAGGTTCATGGCCTGGCGACGGGTCGCCTTCGCGGTCTCGCTGTCATTGATGCTCATCTCGGCTGTTTCGCTGGCCGTGCGCGGGCTCAACTGGGGGCTCGATTTTTCCGGCGGCACGCTGGTCGAAATTGGCTTCGATCAGGCGGTCGATCCGGAAGCGGTTCGCGCTGATCTCGAGTCGAAAGGCTATAAAGAAGCAGTAGTCCAACAGTTTGGAACCGATCGGGAAATCGTTGTTCGTGTGCCACCGCAAGCCGAAGGTGACCAGAGCAAACTCGGCGATCAGGTGTTTGCATCGGTAGCTGCAGGCTTCGCAGGCGCGACGTTGCGACAGTCCAGTTTTGTCGGCCCGGCCGTTGGTGACGAGTTGGCTGAGGACGGTGGCCTCGCCATGCTGGCGGCGCTCGCGATGATACTTGCCTATGTGATGTTCCGCTTCACCCGCCAGTTTGCGTTCGGCGCGGTAGGCGCGTTGTTTCACGACGTACTCATCACCCTTGGTTTTTTCTCGGTGTTTGGCTGGACCTTCGATCTGCCAAGCCTCGCGGCAGTGCTGGCGGTCATTGGCTATTCCATCAATGACACGATCGTCATCGCGGACCGGATTCGCGAGAACATTCGTGCGATTCGCAAGATGGAAATTGCCGACGCGATCGACATATCGACCAATCAGACGCTTGATCGAACGTTGGCGACCTCGGGCACCACATTGTTTGTTGTCCTGGCGCTGCTTTTTCTCGGCGGTGAGATGGTACGCGGTTTCGCAATTGCGCTGACCATCGGTATCGTCGTGGGTACCTATTCTTCGATCTATATCGCCGCGGCGATCGCGCTGGTCATGAAAATCAATCGGGAGGATCTGCTTCCACCGGCCAAGGAAAAAGAGGCGGAGAGCACGGACGAATACGTCCCTTGATCAGATGATTTCCGGGGTCAGGTGTGGCCGAAGCGACTGCACCATGGCACGAAAGGTTTTCGGATTCGACGCCACGATATTGCCGGTTTTGTAGAAATTGTCCCCACCACGCCAATCGCCGACAAACCCGCCTGCTTCCCGTACCAGCAGTGTTCCGGCACAGATATCCCATGGCGACAAGGCAAGCTCCCAGAAACCATCGACGCGCCCGGCGGCCACGTAGGCGAGATCCAGCGCCGCTGAACCCATTCGTCGGATAGCGCGACATTGGCCGGTGAGATCCTTCAGAGATGCCATGTACGCATCCAGATGAGTGGCCACCGCGCCAGGTGGAATGCCTGTACTCAGCACGGCTTCGGCCAGCTTCGTGCGGGAGCTGACTCGAATGCGTCGACCGTTCAGGTGTGCGCCATCGCCTCGACTGGCGGTGAACTCCTCGTTCTTGACCGGGTCATAAACCACGGCGTGTTCGAACTGAGTGCCACGTAGCACGCCGATGGAAACACAGAAGTGAGGAATGCCCTGCAGGTAGTTCAATGTGCCGTCCAGGGGATCGATAACCCAGGTGTACTGTCCGAGGTGACCTGCGCTCGAGGCGTCACCTTCGGCGATCTGACCACCTTCTTCGCCTTGAATGGCATGGTTCGGGTATGCCTTTCGGATCACGTCGACGATCGCCGCCTCACAATCCCGGTCGACATTGCTGACGAAGTCGTTGCGGCTCTTTTCCTCGATGTTGAGATCGGAAAGGCGATCCATGGCCTGTACCATGATCTGGCCGGCGCGGCGGGCGGCACGCAGTGCCATGTTGACGTGAGGATGCATTGACGGAGCCTGAAACAAAGCGGCGGCTATCTTAGCAGCGAGTTGCGACGCCCGCTTGGCGGCGGTTGGATAGAATCTGGTTACGGCGAGAGGTTGTGCATGAGCTTGTTGGAAACGGCGGAAATGTTGCAGCGGGTGCGCATCGTGCTGGTGGAAACCAGTCACCCTGGCAATATCGGTGCGACTGCCAGGGCCATGAAAACGATGGGACTGACCGATCTGGTGCTTGTGCAACCCAAACGATTCCCCGACCCGCAGGCGCTGTGGCGGGCGGCCGGTGGCGACGATGTGTTGATCGGCGCCCGAGTGGTGGACAGTCTGGCCACGGCAATTGCCGACTGTCACTGGGTGGTCGCGACCAGCGCTCGGCAGCGCCGCATTCCGTGGCCGATCTTGTCACCTCGCGACTTTGCCACCACGGCTGCGCAACGGTCAGGACAACAGGTGGCAGTGGTCTTTGGTCGCGAGGACAAGGGCTTGTCGAACGAAGAACTGCAGTTGTGTCAGACACATGTGGAAATTCCGGCCAATCCTGAATATCCCATCCTCAATGTCGCCATGTCAGTGCAGGTGATTGCCTATGAGCTGTTTCAAGCGGTTGGCAAACGCAGCGAGCCGCTCGAGTGGGATCGGCCTCTCGCTCCCCATGCGTATGTGGAAGGATTCATGGGTCATCTCGACGCGGTGCTGAAGACCAGCAAATTTGTTGATGCAGGCAATCCGGGCCAGACCATGACGCGGTTTCGGCGGCTCTTCTCGCGGCTGGAAATGGATATCACGGAGATTGCGATGCTCCGAGGGTTGCTCAAGCAGGTCTGCCCCGAAGCTGGCCCCGGCGAGATGGATGACCTCCATTGATCACGCCGGTTTCATCAGCCTCAAAGGGTCTTGATGTTGTTGTCCGGGTTTCGATCGATGAGCTTCAGATAGGGATCAACTACGACTCTCACCGGTCTGGTTATTGAGGTGATGTGCACTTCGTTTTTTCCCGTCACGAGCCTGTGCCGCGACAGGACCAGGGGTTTTGGCAGTACGTTGTCATGGGTGTCCGGATCGGCTTCCGGCAGCAGTGCAATATCCACCCACTGATCGAGTGGAGTCGGTGTTTCCACCCCTTTGCCGTCGGCGGTGAACTTTGACGCTTCGATCGTGATCGTGGTTTGCTGTTTACCGTCGTTGGCCGCAACTTCCGCGTCGGTGATCTCCAGATCGTATAGTGTGATACGTTCAAAAAGATCAGTGACAAGCGCCTGCGACCGTGCCGGCGCACATGCGCGTATGTCATTCAGCAGATCCTGTGCAGTCGGGAATGGCGGGCCCTTGAACGCAAAGCGGTTGAGAAAGTTCTTCAGCGCGCGATTCAGATTGGCCTCACCGATTTCGTTGCGCAGCGCATACATCACCACAGATCCTTTCCGGTAGTGCAGATAGGGCTGGTTTTCGGTAAGCAGCAGTGGCAATTCCTCAATCAGTTCACCTCCTCGGGATGCGAGATACCTGTCCATCTCGAACTTGATGAATCGCCGCATGTAGTCAGCGCCGTATTCCTTTTCCATCACCATGAGCGCTGAGTACTGCGCCAGTGTTTCAACGATGACTGTTTCGCCCTGCATTGCTGCACCCGCTACCTGGTGGCCCCACCACTGGTGTGCCATTTCATGCGCGGTGACATAAAAGGTCAGATTGATGTCCTTCTTATCCCGCACATCGCTGATGAAGCCAATGGCTTCGGAAAATGGAATGGTGTTGGGAAATGATTGCGCAAACGTTGCGTAGCGCGGAAATTCGATGATGCGAAACTGTTTGTACTGATACGGCGAAAATTCTCTGGAGAAGTAGTCGAGCGACTTCCTGGCGCTACTCATCATCACATCGACGTTCCAGGCATGTGCCGGATGGTGATAAACCTCCAGCGCGACATCGTTCCAGTGGTCCCGGCGGACTTCGTATCTGGCCGACATGAACGAAAAGAAAGGCCAGATCGGTGCGTCCATGGCGTATTCGAAAAAACGTCTGCCATTGGCTTGCCATTCCTTGCGCAGATAACCGGGTGCGATGGCGGTCTGATCGGGACTGGTGCTGATGGTGACCTTGAACTCGGTGCGCTGCGAGACACCAAATTGACTCTCGCCTAACCAGTTCGGATCGCCGAGTTTGGCCATCCGCACGACAGGAGGCAGATCATGCTCACGACGTTTGTTGTTGTTCTGGAGCTCCCGGCCTGGGTCGTATCCCGTGACAGGGAGAATCTCTGTGCTGTCCACAAACGTTCCGTTTTCGACCACCCGGTTGTTCGGTCGACTGTTAACGAACCCGGGATTGCGCCATTCAAACGCGTAGTTGGCGATCGTCGTAGCGCCGGTTGGCAACGGTTGAGTAAAGGTCAGGAGATAGTGGCCCAGGCGTTTATCGGACTCGGTGATTGCCGCACCGGCAACTTCCAGTTTCTCGATATCAAGTAGCGGATTGACCGCCAAGGCAAAGGCGTTGATGGGCTTGTCTTGAGTGTTGCGCAGCACCACCGTACCGGTTGATCGAAGGCGCCTTTCGTCTGGATAGATGTCGACGGTGGCTTCGACCGAGTCTGCCTGCGGCAGTGGTTGTCCCAGATAATGTCGGTACTTCTTTTCATATTCCGCCTGGCGGGACTCGATGTCGTCCTCGACGCGATACTCGTTCAACACGTTTGTGTTGTAGAAGATCCAGCTGCCGGTCGCGATCAGCGCGATCACTGCAAGTCCCATCGAAACCCGCACGCCGACAGTGGTTCGATCGCGGGCCTGCTTCAATCGCTCGTGCAGCGTGAAGACACGACCGCGTGGGAACAGCAGATGGCTCACAAGAATCAGAATGACGCAGAACACCGCCCAATACAGCGTGAACCAGGCCCAGGGTTTAATGAAATGGCCGTACCCGTTCATGTCTGAATACA
Organism: Gammaproteobacteria bacterium; assembly: GCA_031385325.1. Classification (GTDB taxonomy): domain Bacteria; phylum Pseudomonadota; class Gammaproteobacteria; order Pseudomonadales; family Azotimanducaceae; genus SYFY01. The sequence continues at coordinate 84,234 of JANNBJ010000025.1, forward strand.
TCGTGTCCGGGGTGCTGAACAGGTAAAGGTTGTGCTCAAAGCCAAAACTCTCGGCGGCAGACAGCCCGAGAAACACCAGGATCATGCCGAGCATGCCGATCCATCGATCGCCGGCCAACACGGTCACGAACACAGCGAGCACTGCCAGAAGTGCGAAAAAGAAGCCGTTGACGACGAACAGACCCTGCAGATAGAGAAGCGGCTGCACTTCGGTGAAGCCAAGGCTCAGCTGAATGACGATGCCGGTCAGCATCACCACCGCAAGCAACGTTGCGATGATCGACCAGAGCGCGACGATCTTGGCAGCCACGATGATCCCATTGGCATAAGGCGTTGCGTCCAGAATGTCGGCGACTCGGAACGAACGCTCGCGATAGACCAGTTCACCGGCGTAGTACACGACTACCATCAGAACAAAAAACAGGAATCCGCCTTCGATAGCCCTGAGCATCAGGCCGGTGACCGGATAGGAGTTGGTGTCGTATGGCTGGTCGGTCGATCCGAAGATCACGGCGGTGACGTTCAACATGCCCATGGCGAGCAGCACGTAAAACGGCGCAGAACGCAACACGCCGCGATAGTCCATGCGAAGTTGCGACAGAAACTGATCCATCAATCCTGGGCGCGGTACTCCGCCGGAAAATCTGGCCGCTGTGTGTGGTGTCTTGTCTCTCTCCTGCTTCTTCTTGCGGCCTGGTCCGCTGAGTGCAAAGCGATAGCGCCAGGCGGTTACGGCGAGACAGATCAGTCCAACCGTTGACCAGATGGCGCGATTGGCAAGCAGCGCGTTCTCGCCAAACACGTGGGGTAGTTCAAAGTTGCGCTCGTAGACGGTTGCGTAACGAAACGCCTCGCCGAAGGCTGTGCCGCCGAATGGATCGGCATAAACCGCCCACCAGAGATCTTCCGGCCCGGAGAATGCACTCATCACCCCATAAGCGACGATGAATGCGAGCGCTGCTGCGTAGGCCGCGGCCATGGATCGGAACAGGGCTGCGAGGGTGAAAAAAGTGGCGCAGACGAAAAAGGTGTTGGGGATGATCAACACCAGCAGCGTGAACACGTAGGGACTCAGCGCAAAGGCTCCGATGCGCGCTTGGTCAAGCCAGGGTGCAAGTGTGCCCAGCAGCGTGCCTGCCAATGCAGCAAGACCGGTCAGCATCGCAAAGACGGTGCCACCGATGAATCGTCCAAGTACAAACGGTTTTGGTCGAACGCCCGATGCGAACAGCACTTCGGCAGTACGCACCTCCTGATCACGCGTGATCGCATTGGCAACAAAGGCGATCGCCGGGAACATGCCGATGATGCTGAATACGAGTTGCGTCTGGATGATGGCGAAGTTCGAGTTCAGATTCAGCGCGCTGTCGTTGCCACCAATCTGTACTGCGTCGGATGCCATGCCCAGAAAGGTCATGAGAAAAAAGATGCTGGCGACGATGATGAACAATGGTGAGCGTAACTGGTATCGACACTCGAAGCGGATGACCTCGATCAGCGCGCTCATTGTTATTGGTCCAGGCCGATGTCGATTCCGGCATCACCGAGCGCACAAAGGTAGACGTCTTCCAGTGTGGGTGATGCCGTCGTCGCGCCGTCGGGTACGGTGTCAGAGAACAAACGAGCCTCGAGTTTACCGCCGCGATTTCGGGTCGACAGAACCCGCGCGGAGGACCGTAATGCGGCAAGTTCATCGTGATTGATCTGCTGGCTCCAGATCTTGCCGGTGAGTGCGTTTGTCAGCTGTTCCGGCTCGCCGTGAACGAGCACTCGACCGGCAGCCATGATGGCCATGCGTGGGCAAAGATCCGCAACATCGTCAACGATGTGCGTGGATAACAGGATTACCTGGTTGTCGCTGAACTGGGTGAGCAGGTTCTGGAAACGTCTGCGTTCGACCGGATCAAGGCCCGCTGTGGGTTCGTCGACGATGATGAGCTTTGGGTTGCCGATCAGCGCCTGGGCGATACCGAAACGCTGGCGCATGCCGCCGGAAAACGTATCGATACTCTGTTTGCGCACCTCCCACAGGTTGGTGCGGGACAACAGATACTCAACCAGCGCCCTGCGCTCACCGGCGGGAATACCTTTCAAGGCGGCAATGTGTTCAAGCATCACTTGTGGAGACGTGCGTGGATAGGCGCCAAATTCCTGAGGAAGATAGCCCAGTTGGCGACGCAGCGACTGGGGGTCGGCGAGGACATCAAGTTCATCAAGATGAATGCTTCCGCTGTCTGGTTCCTGCAACGTCGCCAGCGTTCGCATGAGCGTCGACTTGCCAGCACCGTTTGGCCCGAGCAGGCCGAACATGCCGTTGGGGATGTCCAGGCAGACGTCGTTCAGGGCTTGAATACCTCCGGGATAGGTTCGGTTGAGGTGTTCAATCCGTAACATCGCGGCGCTCCGTACTTTGGCAGAGGAAGCTACTTTAGCCTGACCGCAGAGGTCGGGTGGTTATTCGAGGTAATGCTGATGTGGAACCCGATGCAGTTGACTGGTCCTTGATCGAACCTTTCGAAAAGTAGACCGTTTTGGTCGGGTATTGCATACTCCAGTCGTTAATTGGGACTACCCGTTCGATGCGTCTGACTACCAAAGGCCGTTATGCGGTCACAGCGATGCTCGATCTCGCACTGAATGGCAGTGCAGGACCGGTTACGGTTCTGGACGTCTCAAACCGCCAGGGTATTCCTGGCGCGTATCTCGAACAGTTGTTCGCCCGTTTGCGCCGAGGTGGTCTGATTGAATCGGTACGTGGCCCAGGTGGTGGGTATGTCCTGTGCCGGAGGACCGAAACCATATCAATTTCTGATGTGCTGCTTGCTGTAGGTGAAGGTGTGGATGCCACCCGATGCCATGGCGCTGCGGATTGCCAGGAAGGCACACAATGCCTGACCCACGATCTGTGGTCAGGACTCTCGGATCAGATTGATGGATTCCTGCGCGGGATTACGCTTGCGGGTCTGGTTGAGCGGGCAAGTCTGCCAACGACGGGTGGTGCACACCGGCATCGCGGTGAGGAGTTGGCGCTCGGGCTGATCCGCGCTCGCAATCTGTAACAGTCTGACAAGCGAGACCACACAAGACCATGACGGACCCCGTATACCTGGACTATGCAGCCACGACGCCGGTTGATCCCGTTGTCGCCCGGGCGATGACGGCCTGTCTTGAATTCGACGGCAATTTTGGCAATCCCGCATCGCGCTCACATGTGTACGGCTGGCGCGCGGAAGAAGCCGTTGAAACGGCGCGGGCAGAAGTTGCTGCGCTCATCGGTGCAGATCCGCGGGAGATCATCTGGACGTCGGGTGCCACCGAATCCGATAACCTCGCGTTGAAAGGGGTTGCACTGGGCGCATCGCGAAAGCACATCGTCACCTGCATCATCGAACACAAGGCCATCGTCGACACCTGCAAATACCTGGAGACACAGGGTTTTGAGGTGACATGGTTGACACCCGCAAGCAATGGAACGGTCAGTCCGCATGCAGTTGCTGCCGCGCTTCGACCCGACACCTTGATCGTTTCGATCATGCACGCCAACAATGAGCTTGGGGTGCTCAATGACATCGCGGGCATCGGCGCCGTCTGTCGAACCAATGGCACGCTGTTCCACAGCGACGCCGCGCAGAGTCTGGGCAAGGCACTCATTGACGTACGCACGATGCCGATCGATCTGTTGTCGATATCCGGGCACAAGATCTATGGCCCAAAAGGGGCGGGTGTTCTGTATGTCCGCCGTGAACCGCCAGTGCGATTGCAGCCAATGATTCATGGAGGCGGGCATGAGTTCGGTATGCGCTCTGGCACGTTGGCTACCCATCAGGTAGTCGGGCTTGGCACCGCCGCTCGGCTGATGTCAGAACGAATGCTGGAAGAAAATGCACGGCTGACGCGGCTGCGCAATCGCCTGCTGGCTCACCTGTTGCAGATGCCCGACACCGTGTTGCATGGTTCAGATGCGCCGCGGCTACCGGGAATCGTCAACGTGGGGTTCGGTGGTATCGATGGTGAAACGCTGTTGCTCGCACTAGACGATCTCGCGGTGTCGTCAGGCTCTGCCTGTACGTCCGCTTCAGTCGAACCGTCCTATGTTCTGCGTGGTATCGGCGTGCCGGACGAACTGGCACATGCTTCGGTGCGCTTCAGTGTGGGTCGCTTCACCACCGATGATGACATCGACCATGCCGGTCGTCGGGTAGCCGAAGTGGTTGGTCGATTGCGGCTTGCCTCCAGCTGAAATCGGCGCGCCTCGCTGAGCAGGTTGCTGAAACAGCAATCTGCCGGGGCAGGCGGGTTCCGTTGCGTGAAATGCGTGGGGTTCCAAAGGGCTTGACGTATAATACGCCGCCCAAATCGAACGAACGCCTAAAAACTCAATAAATTCAAAGAGATAGGCGCCCTTATCGAGTGTCTGCCGGATCTGACGGAGATCTCTGGATGAGCAGCAGCACATTTCATCAATGGATTCAGCCTTGGAGTGATCACATGACCGTCGAACGTACCCTTTCCATCCTCAAACCTGATGCTGTTCAGCGGAACATCATCGGCGAGATCTATTCTCGCTTTGAAAAAGGCGGGCTGCGCATTGTTGCAGCGCGCATGATGCGAATGACCGAAGCCCAGGTGCGAGGGTTTTATGCAGAACATGAAGGCAAGAAATTCTTTGCCGCACTCTGTGATTACATGCGGTCCGGTCCGGTCGTTGTGCAGGTGCTGGAAGGAGAGAATGCCATCGCAGTGAACCGCAAGCTGATGGGAGCCACCAATCCTGCGGATGCGCAGCCCGGTACCATTCGTGCCGACTTTGCCGAGTCCATCGACGCCAACGCCGTGCATGGTTCGGATTCACCGACTGCAGCGGCGCGCGAGATTGCATATTTCTTCTCAGCTGACGATCTCTGTTCCCGCAGTTGAAACCATGAGTAACGGCGCCACCAGTTTCTATTCGTTCACCAGGGACAAGCTGGAGGCGTTTTTTGTGGCGGCAGGGCATCAGAAGTTTCGTGCCCGACAATTGATGAAGTGGGTCTACCACCAGGGCATTACGGACGTTCAGGCAATGACGGATCTGTCGCGCAAACAGCGTGACTGGTTGTCAGAAACCCTGAACTTTCGTTTGCCGGAAATCCATTCAATCGCGCGCAGTGTCGACGGAACCATCAAGTGGGTGGTGCGCGTCACCAACGGCAATTGTGTCGAAACCGTGCTCATTCCCGATCGTGGACGTAATACGTTGTGTGTTTCATCGCAAGTGGGCTGCATGCTTGATTGCACGTTCTGTGCAACGGGCAAGCAGGGTTTTAACGGCAATCTGTCGGTCGAAGACATCATTGGTCAGGTACTCATCGCCAACAGCGATCTGGCCACCCGCGGCGAAGCGGTGACCAACATCGTTTTCATGGGCATGGGTGAACCGTTGCTCAACTTTGACAATGTACTCGACGCCACCTCGCTGCTGATGGATGACCTCGTCTTTGGCATTTCCAAGCGCCGGGTCACCGTAAGTACCGCAGGCATGGTGCCCGGAATTCGCAAACTCGCCGCAATGACCGATGTTTCCCTCGCCATTTCCTTGCATGCCCCTCGAGATGAGCTTCGTGATCAGCTGGTGCCGCTGAATCGAAAGTACCCGATCAAGGAACTTCTGACGGCTTGCCGCGAATATCTGAGTGTGCTCGGTGAAAAACGCAGCCTGACAATCGAGTACACGCTGCTGCGTGGTGTCAACGATGGCTTGCGTGAAGCCAATGAACTCGCTTTGCTCTTGCGCGACGTGCGCTGCAAGATCAATCTCATACCGTTCAATCCGTTCCCTGGTTCTGGATTCGAGCGTCCCGATATGGAATCGGTACGCAGTTTTCAGACCGTGCTACTCAATCAGGGTTACGCCACGATGCTCCGGACGACTCGTGGTGATGACATTGCAGCCGCCTGCGGTCAGTTGGTGGGGCAGGTCACGGATCGAACACGTCGTCAGGAGCGTTATCGGAATCGGGATAGCGAAAAACCGGAGGCGACCCGGCTACCGCTGCAGGAGCTAGCATGAGGCTTGCGCTCTGGATGTTGACCGTCTTGTTATTGACCAGCTGTGTGACAGAATCCACTGGCGGTCTTCCTGAGCCCGCGCCAAAGGCCGAGCGTGCGCTAGCCCAGATCGCAGTGGGCAGGGGGTACATCGGAGTGGGCAGTTGGGCCAATGCCAAACGAGCCCTGGAAAAGGCACTCAGTTTCGATCCTGGTTCCGTCGAAGCCCACGTACTGTTCGCTGTGGCCTATGAGGCGGAGGAAGAATACGAGCTGGCGGAGACCTATTACCGCAAGGCATTACGGCTGCAATCGAATGACCCTCAGGCACTCAATAACTACGGTGCCTTCCTGTTCCGGCGTGACCGCCTCGACGAAGCCACCACGCAGCTGAAAAAGGTCGTCAAGGACACGGAGTATCGCGCCCGCCCGCAGGCCTTTGAGAACCTTGGATTGGTGGAACTCAAGAAAGGTGATCTCGCCGCGGCCGGCGCAGCCTTTGAGCGTGCGTTGAGTCTGAATGGAAGCCAGGCGGTGAGCGCGCTCGAACTGGGCTACATGGCCTTCGATCGTGGTGAGCTGGGTATGGCCTTCCAGCGCTACGAGGAATTCAAGAAGAGCAGCAAGCCAAGCGCTCGCAGTTTGTGTCTTGGCATGAAGCTGGGAGCGGCCGCCAACAACCCGGATCAGGTGGCAAGCGCGGCCATGGCGCTGAAAAACCTGTTTCCCAAATCGAAGGAAGCAGCATCGTGCCCGGTCTCCAGCCAGTAGGCGGTGATTCGCCTGGGCGTGTACTGCGCAGTGCTCGGGAAGCGCTCGGACTGTCACGTCGTGAGATTGCCGAAGCGCTGAATCTGCTCGAATCAACGGTGGTGGCCATCGAAGACGATGATGCGGCGCGTCAACCGGAACCTGTTTTCCTGCGAGGTTATGTCCGTAACTACGCCAAGTTGCTCCGCCTCGATCCGGAGCCCCTGGTGGCCGCGCTCAACAGCGAACGTCGTCCAGCATCAACCCCGGTGAAAGTGCCCAAACCACTGACGTCCAATCGATGGCTGTGGCCGGTTGGCGGCGCTCTGCTGGCAACGCTGATTCTGGTGGCCACCGTGGTTTACGTGTTGGACGCTCCAACGCTGAGCACGACGGAACTGGATGACGGAGCGTCTGTAGATGACGCTGTCATCGAAGATGCAGGAGAAGCGGAGGTTGGGTTAGAGAATGTTGTTGCGAAGGTCGACCGTTGGGACCCGTCCATCCCGCCTGCGGTGGTCGCAAGCACACCGAGTGAGACTCCGCTCGGCGGGTCAGTGGTGGACGGTGCTTCGGAATCAGGAATTGCCGCGGCCGATGGGTCTGGTGCGCAGCTTTCAGACGCTGATGACTCGTCAGAGTCAGTGATCAACCCATTGGATGCAGCGTTGATCGAGCCAACTTCTGTCAGCGCTGAAGCAGCGATTGAAGCAGGCGATGATGTGGATCCTGGTGCACTCAATGGGTCGGTTCCGGCGGGCTCGGTGACAACGATCAAGCCTCGGCGTCTGAATCGTGGCACCGATCAGATCCGTCTGGACTTTGCGGACAACTGCTGGGTTCGTGTCAAAGACAGCACGGGCAAGATGCTGTTCAGTGACATGGGTCGAGCCGGAGGGGCAATGGAACTCACAGGTACAGGTCCGTTTGACCTGCTGCTGGGCAACGCTCCAGGCACGACGCTCAAGTGGAACGGCGAACCCATCGCGCTGCAACCTTTCATGCGTAACAACGTCGCCACCCTCAAGCTGGGCGAAACTCCTTTTGCGCAGGTTGACGAGCCAAAGCCCCAGTAGCAGACACAGGACCCGAGATTCGATGTTGCAGACAGTTCGTGGCATGCGCGTTGTACTTCCAGCTGAAGCGCGCCGTTTTCGACTCGTGGAAGACGTGGTGCGGCAGGTTTTCCTGCAATACGCCTATGAGGAAGTTCAGCTGCCGATGCTGGAAGCAACTGAGCTATTCAGTCGTGGTGTTGGCGAAGCCACTGACATCGTCGAAAAAGAAATGTACGTCCTGCAGGATCGTGATGGTGACAGTATGGCGCTGCGTCCTGAAGGGACGGCGGGTTGCGTTCGTGCGCTGGAAGAAGCCGGTTATCTGTACAACCAGGTTCAGCGCGTTTTTTATACCGGCCCCATGTTCCGTTATGAACGGCCTCAGAAAGGGCGCTATCGACAGTTCACTCAGATCGGCGCCGAAGCGTTTGGCTTTCGCGGCCCTGACGTGGATTTTGAGCTGCTGGACATGAGTTACGCCTGTTGGCTGGCGCTGGGTATAACCGATGCCGTTCAGCTTGAAGTCAACACACTGGGTTCTCGCGAAAGTCGATTGGCCTATCGAGCCGCTTTGCTGGATTACCTTGTGCCGTTTGCGCGTGAACTGGATGCCGACAGCCGGCGACGCCTGACCACCAATCCCTTGCGAATTCTCGACAGCAAGGATCCGCGCACTCGCGAGATCGTTGCCAGTGCGCCAGAGCTTCTCCAGTACATCGACCATGAAAGTCGCGCCGGCTTTGACGCGCTGCAAGGCCTGCTCGAGGACTTGCAGATCCCCTTTGTACTGAATCCGGCGCTGGTTCGCGGTCTGGACTATTACACTCACACGGTTTTCGAGTGGACGACACAGCGACTGGGAGCGCAGGGAACCATCTGTGCAGGTGGTCGTTACGATGGTCTGGTCGAAACACTGGGCGGTCGGCCGACTCCTGCCGCGGGTTTTGCCATGGGCGTTGAACGGGTGGTTCTGCTGCACGAAGTCATGCAGTCGGAGGCGCTGACGGCCAGTCAGAGTGCCGATGTCTTCATCTGCATCCAGGATGCATCCCTGGCCGGGCAAGCAATGGGTGTGGCGCGTCGGCTGCGCGCCGGTCTGCCTGATCTGCGTATTCGTACCGGGCTGGGTGGCGCCAAACTGAAGTCTCAATTCAAGAAGGCCGACGACAGCGGTGCACGCTATGCCATCATCATTGGTATCGATGAAGTTGCGCGTGGAGTGCTGACGCTGAAGCCGCTGCGTGCGGGCGATGGCGAGCAAATGGAGTTGACTCCCGAGGCCCTCATCACGCATGTTGCGCGCGGCATCCGGCAGGCCCAGGCCGCCCCCCAATAGTTCGAGGAAGCAAGTTGTGTCTGAGTACCTGAGTGAAGAAGAGCAGCTGGAATCGCTGCGGAACTGGTGGAAACAGTATGGCACCTGGCTGCTCATTGGTCTGATCGTCGCGGCTGCTGGTTATGGTGGCTGGCAGTGGTATCAGAAACACACCATGGACAAGGCGCTTGAAGCATCCGCGCTCTATCAGTCCTGGCTGGATGCAGGTGCCGACGAAGCCAAGCAGGAAAGCGCATTTGCTGCGATTGAGGCCGGTGCCAAGGGCAGCGCCTACCACAGTCTTGTACTGTTCCGGCAGGCGGCCAAAGCGGCGGAAGCCGGGGAACTGGAAAAGGCAGAACCGCTGCTGCAGAAAGTCATCGACGGGTCGGGCGAACCGCTCCTGCGTAGTCTCGCCATCTTGCGGCAGGCTGCGGTGCTGCAGGGCCTGGATCGGTCTGACGAAGCGCTGAAGCTGCTCGATCGTGTCAGCGGTGAAGGCTACAAAGGGTTGGCTCTGGAACTCAAAGGCGATATCCACATGGCCAGGGATGAGCGTGCCGAGGCCAACAAAGCGTATGCGGCGGCCATGGCCACCCTCGAAGGCGACCAGAAAGATTCCTTGCTCGAAGCCAAGATGAACAACTCCGCCATGCCTGCAGGATCTGACAAGCCCGCCGATACGAAGACCGAAATCCCGACTGCCAATGACTCAGCTGCTGAGCAGTCCGCGGTCGCCACACCGGCTGACGATTCGGCAGTATCGGAAACACCGCCGACGGTGAATCCTGTGGTGACACCTGTTGCACCAGCGAAAACAGCGGAAACCGATGATGACCAATAGTTCGATGTTTGCCAGAGCCGGTCTGCTGTTCGCGATGATTGCGCTACTGGGTGGTTGCTCCTGGTTCTCCTGGTTGCCGTGGGTTGATGATGAGGATGACAAAGATCCGCTGGAACAGGCGGAACTGGTCAAAATTTCCAAACCGGAAGTGAAGATCGATACCGAGTGGAAACGCGGAATCGGCAAAGGGTTGGGGAAAAAGTACCTGCGACTGCGCCCGTTGGTGCTCGCCGATCGTATCTACGCCGCAGATGGTTATGGTTATGTTGCGGCTTTTGATCGTTATTCTGGCAAGCGAGCATGGGAGGCCAAGGTCGACCCGCTGAAGCGCGGCATTCTTTCCAGTCTCAATTTTTTTGATCGCAAGGATCCGAGTTTTGTCGGTGGCCTGGGTAGTGGTTCGGGAATGATCCTGGTGGGCACCGCAAGCGGATTTCTGGTGGCGTTGTCCGCCGGCGATGGCACTCAGTTATGGCGCTCAGATGTGCGCAGCGAAGTGCTCGCGGCGTCGATCGCCGAAGACGGTATGGTGTTCACCCAGACGGTGGATGGCCGGCTGGTCGCGCTCAATGCGGAAACCGGTGTGCAGGTCTGGAGTTTCAACAATCAGGTGCCTGTGCTGACCTTGCGGGGAACCAGTTCACCAGTGTATTCGGCGGGCGCTGTGGTGACCGGCTTTCCCAACGGTAAGGTCAGTGCCATTCGTGCGGAAAACGGGGAGCCGATCTGGGAGCAGCGTGTCATGCTGCCGGAAGGTCGATCCGAACTGGATCGAATTGTCGATGTGGATGGCGCACCGCTGATTTCCTCGGGCAACATCTATGTGGCCTCGTTCCAGGGCAGGATCAAGGCGCTTCGACAACGCGACGGATCGCAGATCTGGGAGCGGGATATCTCAACCAATCTGGATCTCGCAGAAGGATATCGTCAGATCTATGCCGTCGATGAAGCGGATATCATCACCGCCTTTGATCGGGATAGCGGTGAAGTGATCTGGACCCAGAAAGCGCTTAAGCGTCGTCGTCTTTCGCCGCCTATTGCCTTCTCGAACTATCTCGTGGTCGGTGACGACGATGGTTATCTGCATGTGCTGGCACAAAGCGATGGTCGATTCCTGGGTCGTCGCAAGATCGATGGCAGGGGCCTGCGCAGTGGCATGTCAGTCGCGGATGGCACGCTCTTTGTACTTGGCAATTCAGGCAAGCTCTCAGCGCTCACCATTGAGGCGCGCTGATGCCGACGATCGCGCTGGTTGGACGGCCCAACGTCGGCAAGTCCACGCTCTTCAATCGTTTTACCCGTACGCGTGACGCACTCGTAGCCGATGTACCGGGGCTGACCCGTGATCGGCGGTATGGTCGGGCGGATCTTGATGGTACCCAGGTTACCGTCGTTGATACCGGTGGTTTGTTCGGTGACGAAGTACTGGCAGAAGCGTTGCAGGCGCAGACCTGGCGAGCCGTACTCGATTCACAACTGGTGCTGTTGATTCTCGATGCACGGGCCGGACTGAACGCGCTGGATATTGAAATCGTTGATGAGATGCGGCGTCGTGGTGCGCGGGTGGTGGGCGTCCTGAACAAGGTCGATGGGCTGGACCAGGAAACGGCCAGTGCCGACTTTTCGCGGCTCGGCCTCGGTGACCTCGAACCCATATCAGCATCGCACGGCCATGGCATGGCACAGCTGCGAGAACGAATTCTCGAGGAACTGGCAGAACTTGCCGTCAGCGAGGATGATCCGGCCGCTGCAAATCAGCCTGTGGCCGCCAGCAACTCGATTCGTGTTGCGATCATTGGCCGGCCTAATGTCGGTAAATCCACGCTCATCAATCGACTGCTTGGTGAAGAACGTCAGGTGGTGGCCGATCTGCCGGGCACGACCATGGATGCCATCGATATCCCGTTCGAACGTGATGGCGTGAACTACGTGCTGATCGATACCGCCGGGGTTCGTCGTAAAGGCCGGGTAGACGGCATCGCCGAAAAATTCTCCGTCGTCAAATCACTGGATGCTATTGGCCGGGCGCACGTGGTCATCCTTGTCATCGACGCGAGTGAAGGCGTTGTCGAACAGGACCTGCATGTCCTGCAGTTTGCAACCGAAGCCGGGGCGGGCCTGATCATCGCCGCCAACAAGTGGGATGGCCTCACCTCCGACACGCGTGATCGTGCCATGACCACTCTCGATCGACGACTCGACTTCGTCCCGTGGGCGGACGTTCATAGAATTTCTGCCTTGCACGGAACCGGGGTGGGCAAACTCTGGTCTGCGGTACAGGACGTGCATCGCAGCGCCGCTTTTGATGTGTCGACCACTTTGTTGAACCGGATTTTGCAGGGACTGGTCACGGGACACTTCCCCCCCACTGTTCGTGGCCGGCCCATCAAGTTGAAAATGGCCTCACGCAAGGGTGGACACCCGCCGACCATCATCATCCACGGCAATCAGGTGGATGCGTTGCCAGCGAGTTACATTCGCTACCTGGAGAATGGTTTTCGTCAGGCGCTTCGACTGGCCGGTACGCCCATTCGAATCATCCTGCGGGCACCTGAAAATCCGTTTGCCGGCCGGCGTAACGTGCTGACACCGCGGCAGCAACGGGCGCGAGATCGGGTCAGAAGACACAGTCGGTAGTTCGTCGGAGTCAGAACGGTAATGACCGCTCGTTTTGCCGCATCACTGTTCTGGCATCGATCGGGCACGACCTGATCAAGGTGTGCTGAACACCGCCACCGCTGTTACCGGATCCACGCGATTCCCGTTCATGCTCACCGACCAGTGCAGATGCGGACCAGTGGCACGGCCAGTGGCGCCGACCAGACCGAGAATCTCACCAGCCTGCACCTGTGCGCCTTCCCTGACTTTGATTTCGCTCAGGTGACACACCATGGTGATGAGCCCCTGACCGTGGTCGAGGAAAACGGAGTTGCCGTTGAAGTAGAAGCTTCCCGTCAGCACAACGGTGCCTGATGCCGGTGCCTTGATGGGAGTGCCAGTGGAGGCAGCCAGGTCCAGTCCAGCGTGAGGGTTGCGGGGTTCACCATTGAAGACTCGGCGAAAACCAAACGCGCTGGAGATTCGCCCGTTCAGTGGCTTGTCAAGACGGGCGGGCGCGGGACCTGCAGTGAAGCTGACATAGACCCGTTCCATGCGAGCGGCCTCAAGCTCGATGCGTTTGAGATCAGCGGGGTCCGGATTGACCATCTTTGGATCGGCGATGGTCAGACGCTGTTCGGGATAGGTCTTTGCCTGAACTTCAAAGTCCACGACGTTTGAGGTTTCGCCGTGGATCTGCGCCTGATGACGACCCGGGTTTGCGGCGATGTTGATGCCGATGTAGGCCTTGCCAACACGCATCAAGACCGGACGCCCTTCGTACGACACCCAGGCCGCGTTATCAGGAATTGGCAGTACGTGAATTCCGCCTGGCACTGCGTCAGCGAGACTGTAACCGGTGCAGATGAGCAACCCAGCGACGCCTATCGCGTGGCATCGCAGAAACAAACTACGGTTCGGCACGGGTCACACCTTCAACCAGCATGCTGGCTTCTCCATCCTGCATCCGAGCACGCACGCGCTGGCCCGTGTGCAGTTCTGTTGTGCGGGTAAGCGCATGGCCGTCGATGTCGGTCAGAATGGAATAGCCGCGCGCAACGGTATGGAGGGGGCTCAACGCATCAAGTGTTCGTGCGAGACCGCCCAGCGAGCTGTTCAACAGGCGAAGCCGCTGTGTCAGGCTGTTGGTGCTACGCGCCTGCAAGCGACTCAATTGATCCTGCAACTTTTCCAGTCGGAACTGCGGATGCTGCCGCATCAATGCCTGGGCGCGATCATTGAGCTGTCGATTGGCGGTCTTCAGGGCATGCCCCATGGCCAGTTGGCTGCGATGCGAAAGATCGTCCGCTCGCTGCATCCATTGCTGCAGCTGGGCGGCGGGACTGATCAGTCGAGAACGTAACAGTTCGAGGCTGGCCCGTCGCTGCTGCAGCCTGCGCTGAAAAATCGAAGCCAGGGTATGTTCCAGCCCGGCCAGCTGTCGCGATAACTCGATGCGATGAGGCGTGCTCAACTCGGCAGCTGCCGAAGGAGTTGGGGCTCGCAAGTCCGCCACGTAGTCGGTGATGGCCGTGTCGATTTCGTGACCGATGGCAGAAATGGTGGGCACCGTGCAGGCGGCGAGCGCACGTGCCACGCTTTCCAGATTGAATGCCCACAGGTCTTCAAGCGAGCCACCACCACGCGTCATGATGACGAGGTCTGGCTTGATTTCCGGAATTCGAGCCAGGGCTGCGAGAATCTGTGGTTCGGCGGCGCTGCCTTGTACCGCGACGTCCAGAACGATGACATCAAGCAGTGGATAGCGGCGTCGCCAGATACTGAGCATGTCTTGTAGCGCAGCACCGGTCGCCGAGGTAATGACTGCGATACGTTTGGGTACGGCAGGCAAAGGGCGTTTTCGAGTGACCGCGGTCAACCCTTCCGCTTCGAGCTTTTTCAACAAGGCTTCGAACGCACGACGCAGTGCGCCTTCGCCAGCCTCCTCGATGTGCTCGGCAATGATCTGAAAGTCACTGCGCGCTTCGTACAACGTCACCTTGCCGCGAATGAGTACCTGCATGCCATCCTTGGGCTTCATGCGCATGTAACGATTTCGGTTGACGAACATGGCAGCGCGGAGCTGGGTCGAGTCGTCTTTCAACGTGAAATACCAGTGACCGGACGATGGAACCCGGAAATTGGACAGTTCACCGGTAATCCAGACCATGCCAAAACCATCCTCGATGAGCAGACGGGCGCGGCGAGCCAGATCGGTGGGAGAGAGGATCTGCCGGAGGGCAGGAAGTTGAGAATCAGTCATGCGTGTATTGTAGCGTCAACACCCTGTCGTCCCGCAGCCCAAATGCTTGACACGGGTGCTGGTGCGCTCTTCACTGCGAGAATATTTATCGGGGGATGAACGATGCTGAAGCCAGTTCAACTTGGCAAGCGGGCCGGGATGCGTGTGTCGCAGTTATGTCTGGGCACGATGAACTTCGGGGTGCCTGGAAAGGGGCATCAAGGCGACTGGACGTTGCCGATCGAGGAAGCACGACCGATCTTCAAAGCCGCCATGGATCATGGATTGTTTTATTTCGACTGTGCGGATATCTACGGCGTAGGTGCCAGCGAGGAGGTGGTTGGCCAGATCCTGCGTGAATCGTTCGCCCGCCACGACTATGTGCTGGCAACAAAAATCTCAATGCCCATGGGGCGGGGCGCCAACATGGGTGGCCTGTCCCGCAAGCATGTCCGCGAAGGAATCGACGCCTGTCTGCAACGACTCGGCCACGACTACGTTGATCATCTTGTCATCCACCGTCATCCACATGGCATTCCCGGTCAGGCCACCGTACCGATCGAAGAAACGCTGCAGGCACTGGATGACGCGGTTCGAGCGGGCAAGGTTCTGTATCTCGGTGCTTCGTCCATGTTCTCCTGGCAGTTTGTCGAGCTGCAGTTAACAGCCCGACTGGAAAGCCTCACACCCTTCATATCGATGCAGAACCACTACAACCTGGTCTATCGGGAAGAAGAACGGGAGATGCTCCCGTACTGTGAGTCACAGGGCATTGCAGTAACACCATGGTCGCCACTGGCACGAGGCATCTTGACCGGCGCATACAGCGGCGGTTTCGAGGCCGGCTCGACCAATCGCTCAAAAGGCGCAGATCGCAAACGTACGGAGTCGCTCTATCGTGGCCGGCGTACGTTCGATATTGCAGAGCGGGTGGTCGAAGTAGCGAGCAAACGTAGTGTCAAACCAGCGCAGATCGCGCTGGCCTGGCTGGCCGGCAAGTCGGCTGTGACGGCGCCAATCGTTGGCGTCTCCAAGCTCGCGCAACTCGATGAGCTGGTCGCCGCCTTGGCGATCAAGCTTGATGAGAGTGAGGTGAAATACCTCGAGGCGTTGTACGAACCCGTGGAGAACCTTCTGTCAATTGGTTCGTCTTAGCGATCTATCCAAGACGAACCCCGGAACCCTATTCTCCAACGGTCGCGTTCAGCCGCTCTACCGCTTTCAGATAGTCTTCCATGAACTCGAACATGACAGTTCGGGCGCTCTGGATGCTGTTCATCAAACCAACTCCCTGGCCGACGAAATAGGTCGAGAGCTGCTTCGCGCCTTCATGACCACCTTCGGCGAGCTTGTTGACCTTGGCCAGTGCCGGTTCCGCGACCCGGGATTGCAAAGGCATCGCCAGCGGCGTTGGAGCGTCCTCATCTTCCCAGGCGTCGGTCCACGCAGAACGCAGCTGGCGAGAGTATTTGCCGGTGCGAGCCTTGGAGCGGACGGTCTGCCGCGAAGACGCCAGCACGTATTTTTCCTTGATCACCTGCGGAGTTTCGGCCTCGATCGTTGTGAGCCACATGGATGCGGTCCAGGCGCCGGCTGCACCCATGGCCATGCACGCGGCCATTTGTCGGCCGGTAACGATACCGCCGGCAGCGAGCACCGGGACGCCATATTTTTCTACTGCCATGCAGACTTCCGGAACCAGAACCAGTGTGGACACCTCGCCACAGTGCCCACCGGCCTCCGTGCCGGCAGCGATGAGAATGTCGACCCCTGCTTCCGCCTGTTTGACAGCATGCTCCTTGGCGCCAACCAGTGCGGCGGTCGCAACACCACGGGCCTTGCCCATTTCTATCATGTAGCGGGGTGGCACACCCAGGGCATTGACGATGAGCTTGATCGGGTGCGCAAAGGCGACGTCGATGATGGTTGCGGCTCGGCCAGCAGTAAGAAATCCGCCGGCGCCACCTCGACGATTCAAGTAAACGTCGGCTGAGTCGATTCCATGCCTGGCGAGAATGTTGGCGGCGTAGGCACGGTGCTCGTTTGGCACCATCGCCTCGAGTTCCTGGCCGGTGATGTTGTCATCGTTGATGGCCATGCTGGTTGGCGCGATCAGGTCAACGCCATAGGGTTTGCCGCCGATATGCTCGTCGATCCAGCGCAGGTCGATTTCGAGGGATTCAGGGCTGTGGCCAGCGGCGCCGAGCACGCCCATCCCACCAGCTTTGGAAACCTCCACGACCACATCACGACAGTGCGTAAACGCGAGAAGCGGAAAATCGATTCCTAACAGAGAACAGATTCTGGATTGAATTTTGTTGACCTCCGATGAATGGAACGGCCTGTAGTCTAACGCTGAAATTGAACGCCAGGCGGCCTGACGTAATCTGCATAAACCTTCAAAAGCATGAGCAAATTCACATTTGTTTTAACCGGAATTCTGTTGGATACGTCTACAATTGCACATCGCGACAAGTTGTCAGGGTGAAAAGTGCCGTTACCGAGTTCTTTGTTCAGGAATCGCATGGATGACCAGGGCCGGGTGACATTCTGGGATACCCAGAGTGTGCACGACGCCATCGGCGACGGTTCCACCCAGTCGGTTCGTTCCACCGAACGGCTGCTGGAGAAGGCAGAACTGCTGCCACCAACCCTCAAGATCGAAGAGGTCACGGACGAGTTTGGACGTCCGCCCATCAAGCTGGTGCGAGATCACCTCGAAGCCGAAGCCAAGCGCAAGAGATGGCACAGTTTTGTGGTCCAGGTGCGTCATCACGCCGATTTTGGCCACATGCTGTTTGCCAACGACGGCCGTATGGCGCGTCGCTGGACTTATCTTGAGAACATGGATCTGCTCTCGCTGCGGGCGGCAACCGATCGGTTGGCTGCTGGCAAGACGATACTGGTGTGGCCCCATGGCGAAGTATCCAGCCTGTACCGGCAACTGGTGTGGAAGGCATCGGCCAATGAAACTGCTGCGCCAGATGGTGGTCGCGTGCGTATCGCGACGAATGCCTACTATCCGCCACCGCCAGACCTGAAGCCGATTCGCAAGTCACTGCATCGACCAAAAAACGGCGTCACTCATCTGGATCGTCTGGAGGCCGAGAGCATCCACATCATGCGGGAAGTGGTGAGTCAGGCAGAAAATCCGGTGATGCTGTACTCCATCGGCAAGGACAGCGGGGTGATGCTCCATCTGGCTCGCAAGGCGTTTTATCCGGCACCCCCGCCATTCCCTCTGATGCACGTAGATACCCGCTGGAAGTTCAAGGACATGTATCAGTTCCGCGATACAGTCGCCCGCGAGACGGGCATGGAGCTGATCGTCCATATCAACCCTGAAGGGATCGAAAAGAACATCAATCCATTCGATCACGGCAGCGCGCTACATACCGATATCATGAAAACACAAGGGCTCAAACAGGCTCTGGACATGCATCGGTTTGACGTCGCCTTTGGCGGTGCACGTCGAGATGAAGAGAAGAGTCGTGCCAAGGAGCGCGTGTTTTCTTTTCGTAATGCCGCGCATCGCTGGGATCCAAAGAACCAGCGACCGGAGCTGTGGAATCTCTACAACGGATACAAGCAGAAAGGCGAGAGCATTCGGGTATTCCCGCTCTCCAACTGGACTGAGCTTGATATCTGGGAGTACATCTACCGCGAGAACATTCCAATCGTGCCTTTGTACTTTGCCGCTGAACGTCCGGTGGTGGAACGCGATGGCATGCTGACGATGGTCGACGATGATCGCATGCGCATTGCGCCCGGCGAGAAGATCGAGATGCGTCGGGTACGTTTCCGTACGCTCGGTTGTTATCCGCTCACTGGCGCCTTTGAGTCGGATGCCGCCGATCTTTCCTCCATCGTCCTTGAGTTGCTGCAGAGCCGTACCAGTGAGCGTCAGGGACGCGCCATCGATACCGACAGTTCCGCGTCCATGGAGAAGAAAAAGCAGGAGGGGTACTTCTAAATGAGCGAAGTCATGCAACTCACGGAAGTCGAGCGTCGTGTCGAAGCCTATATCGAGGAGCAGGCGCAACTTGATCTGCTGCGCTTCATCACCTGTGGCAGTGTCGATGATGGCAAAAGTACGCTCATCGGCCGGATGCTCTATGAAGCGCAGATGATCTTCGAAGATCAGGTTGCCACGCTGAAGAACGACTCGAAAAAGCAGGGGACCCAGGGCGGAGACATCGACTTTGCGTTGCTGGTCGACGGCCTGGCGGCTGAACGCGAGCAAGGTATCACCATCGATGTAGCGTATCGCTTCTTCAATACCGAGCGACGGAAGTTCATCGTTGCCGATACACCCGGGCACGAACAATACACGCGCAACATGGTGACCGGTGCATCGACTGCTGATGTTGCCGTCATTCTGGTTGACGCGACACAAGGCATTCTCGTTCAGACCCGACGGCACTCGTTCATCACCTCCATGCTGGGCATCAAGCACGTGGTGCTGGCCATCAACAAGATGGACCTCGCGAAATTCAAGCGAGGTGTTTTCGACAACATCGTCGAGGACTATATGAAATTCGCCGAAAAGCTGCAGTTCGAAACCATAACTGCCATTCCGATGTCGGCGTTGAAAGGTGACAACGTCATCACACGCTCAACGCACATGCCCTGGTACAAAGGGCCGACACTCATGGGTTTCCTGGAAACTGTTGAAGTGCGCAAGCAACAGATCGAACATCCGTTTCGATTTCCAGTGCAGTGGGTCAGCCGTCCGAATGCAGACTTCAGGGGTTATGCAGGCAGCGTCGTGGCTGGTTCGATCAAGACCGGGGACAAGGTGCGTGTGTTGCCTTCTGGTGCGGAAGCAAAGGTCAGCGGCATCGTGCTCTATGAGGACAGCTTGCCCAGCGCAGAGGTCGGCCAGGCCGTCACCATCACGCTCGATCGCGAAGTGGATGCATCGCGAGGCGATGTCATTGTCAGCGCAACGGCCCCTTGCGAAGTGTCTGACCAATTCGACAGTTCCATCGTCTGGATGGATCAGGAACATGGTTTTGTCGGTCGATCCTACTGGCTGATGATGGGCACAGCACGAGTCAACGCCACGATCACCGAGATCAAATTCAAGTACAACATCAACACGCTTGAGGAGCTGCACTCACGCGACCTGATGCTGAACGACATCGGTCGAGTGACCGTGTCGTTCGACAAACCACTGCCATACGAACCCTATCGCGATTGCGCCAGCATGGGCGCTTTTGTACTGGTGGATCGATTCAGCAATCACACCGTCGCCGCCGGCATGATCAACTTTGCGTTACGCCGTGCATCGAACGTGCATCTGCAGAAACTGACCATCGATCGCACAGCCCGCGAACGTCTCAATGGGCATAAGGCCAAGATTCTCTGGTTCACAGGCTTGTCGGGATCAGGCAAGTCGACGGTGACCAACGCGGTGGAGCAGGCCTTGTATGCGCGCGGGGTCAGAACTTATGTGCTGGATGGTGACAATGTTCGCCACGGCCTCAACCGCGACCTCGGGTTTACCGACGCGGATCGGGTGGAGAACATTCGACGGGTTGCCGAAGTTGGCAAGCTGATGGTTGACGCGGGCCTGGTCGTGATCACTGCGTTCATATCACCGTTCCGTTCGGAGCGCGACATGGCGCGTTCAATGTTCGAACCTGGTCAATTCGTCGAGATTCACCTGGACGTTCCACTGAGCGTTGCCGAGTCGCGCGATCCCAAAGGTCTGTATGCCAAGGCCCGGCGGGGTGAGTTACCTCACTTTACGGGTATCGATAGCCCGTATGAGACCCCGACCAATCCCGAGTTGACGCTGAGAACCCACGAGATCACCACGGAGGAATGTGTCGAACGCGTCCTCAAGTGGATGTAGCGGCGGCGCGTGCGTCGAGTTCAGCCCGAATTTCTGCGTGGCGGCTTTCGGTGATGGGGTAGTTCCACATCAAGGCCGCTGCGGTCAGATAAAAGAGCGACGGGAAGGTCGAGAACAGGAATCGCACACCAAAGATCTGATCGGGGCCATTGTTGCCACCAGGCTGGAAGTCGAAGAACGCCAGGCCATACATGGCCAGTGCCGTTCCCAGGCTGGCAACAAGCTTCTGCACGAACGACCAGCTTGAGAAGAACAGTGCAGCACGACTCTCGCCACTGTTCAGAGTATCCAGATCAATCACATCTGCCTTCATCGAATTTGGCAGCATTGCCCCGAAGCCACCCGCTGCGAAGCCGGTCAAGATCGTGATAGGCAGCATGAACCAGAAGTCTCCTTCGCCGAGCAGCATGTACATAGGGTGTGCGCAGGCAATGAGAACGAAAGCTCCCATGTAGGCACGATGCTTGCCGAACGTTGCTGCCAGTTTCGCCCAGATTGGTACGCTCAGCAGATTGGTGATGTAGAAGAAGGCCAGCATATAGATCGCCTTGTCTTCCTCGTTCAGTACATCTGCAATGAAGAATATATACAGCGGAGTAGTGATACTCAGCCCGATCGATCCCATGGTAAACGCGGAGACAAGCTGCAGAAATGGCTTGTTTTTAACCATGAGTTTCAATCCCGTCAGCACGGGAAGCGTGGACGAAACTGCAACGTCGGTCTTGGGCGTTCCACCCAGGGTAACGATGACGCACAAAGGCATGACGACAAGCATCGTGTAGCAGACGATCTCAAGTACCGATGTGGTCCCACAAACAAGGAACGCAAGGCATGCGATCGCCGGTATGGCTTGAGCGAGGAACTGACCAAATACCCCGGCCATCGCCCGGCCGGCAGTAATGCGCGTTCGCTCATAGTAGTCCGAAGACAGTTCAGCGCCCCAGGCGTAGTAGGGGATGATCATCAGCGTAGTACCCAGAGACAGGGTCATACTCCAGATCAGCAGATGGGCAGCACCTGCCCCTTCCGGTGGCAAGAACAACTGATAAATGCTGATCATCATCACGGGCACGGAGAGGGCGATGTACGGTTTCCGTCGGCCCCAGCGGGATCGCGTGTGATCGCTGATGTAACCCATCAATGGGTCGGTCATCATGTCAAAGATACGTGACGCCAAAAGAATCGTGCCGATCAATCCGACGCTAATGCCGACATCATTGGTGTAATAACGCGGTATGAACACGATGACCGGAAATATCGACATCATCACTGGCATATCGGCCAGGCTGTAACAGAACAGAGTGGAATTCTTCAGCGGCTGCATGGTCTCTCCTTCCCCTTCCTTGAGCATACACGGCCGACAGGCGCTTGGGGTACCATCGCCGTATGAATGGTTATCACCCGACTGACCCAGCAGTGCTCGCCGATCCTGCCGTTGCGCACGCATGGTTGCTGGAGCATGCACCGGTCTATTTCGAGCAGCGGTTTGATCCTCCATTTTATGTGTTGTCCCGCTATGCCGATGTCAATGCTGCGCTGCGGGATATCGAAACGTATTCGAGTGAGTTCGGGCAAGGGCCACGCTTCACCCCACCACGCGGGATGCTGTCTGATCCGCCACAGCACACGTTTTTCCGCAGCCTGGTTCAACAGGCTTTCAAACCGGCGGCCATCGAGGCGATGCGCACACGAGTACTTGGATTGGCGGCGGATATCCTGGCTGCTGTGCCCGTGTCTGGAGAGTGGGACCTGCACGAAGACTTCGCCTTTCCCCTGCCGGTGATCGTCATCTCCGAAATGCTCGGTGTACCGACGGAAGACCGCCATCTGTTCAAGCGGTGGTCCGACTCATCCGTCGCAGCCATGGGCGCTGAAGATCCATCGATCTATGCCTCTGATCTGATGGCACTTGGCAATTACCTGCTCGATGCCATTCGCGAGCATCGCAAACATCCGCAGCGAGATAATCTCATCGCCACGCTGGTGCGTGCGCGTCAAGGTGATCGCGGGCTCGATGATGAAGAAATTCAGGGTGTACTGTCGCAACTGCTGGTAGGTGGCAACGAGACGACGACATCAGCCATCACCAATATGGTGTGGCGATTGCTGGAAAGACCGGCGCTTTGGAATCGGGTTGTGCGTGAGCCTGCTTGTCGTGACAGCGCGCTTGAAGAGAGCCTGCGATTTGATCCCCCGGTCCTGGCGCTCTATCGCAATACCACTCGTGACGTGACTGCGCACGATGTCACCATTCCGAGCGGGAGCAAGGTCATGATGTACTACGCGGCGGCCAATCGTGATCCGCGCGTCTGGGCCAATCCGGATGAATTCGACATCGATCGTACCGGCCGACATATGTCCTTCGGACTTGGGGTGCATTTTTGTCTCGGCGCACAACTGGCAAGGCTTGAGGCGCGGTGTGCACTCGATGCACTGATCACCCGTTTCCCCAGGCTGAAGCTGATCAACGCGGGTGAGCGGATTCCGCCATTTTTCCTGTGGGGTCGGAAACGACTGCCCGTCATCAACGGAGCCTGACCAGATGATCGTAGGTATCCATCACATTGCCATCGGCGTTCCAGATCTGGACCAGGCGCTCGACTTTTATACGGGGGTGCTGGGTTTCGAAGCCGTCCAGCGAAGTGAATGGGATCGTACTCACCCCGGTGCGGATCGTGCGGTTGGATTGCCCCAGACGTCAGCGAAAATGGCCATGCTCAAGGCAGCTAACGCGTACCTCGAAGTGTGGGAGTATCGAAATCCTGAGCCCAGAGATCTCCGTTCACGCCCTTGTGATCTCGGTTACCCCCATTTCTGTCTGCAGGTTCGTGACATACAGGCGGAGTATGATCGATTGAGTGCAGCCGGCATGACGTTTGTCGCCGATGCGCCGGTCAACTTCGGGACCAGTTCGGCCGTGTATGGCAAGGATCCGTTTGGCAACATCATTGAAATCTATGAAATCCGCGATCCTGCGATCGCCCAGTTGTGAGGCACCAGCATGAATGACGCCACGGTTACTTTGGCCGACTACCAGACTCTCCTCAACCCGTACGATGCGTACAAGTACCTGCGCGACAATGCGCCGGTGAAGTTCGAACCGTTGTTGTCGGCCTACATCGTCACGCGTTATGACCTGGTGCGGGAAGCGATTCGGGATACCCAGACCTACTCCAGTCAGTACGATGGTTTTCTTGCTAAATCCCAGGAGATCGCCTTTTCAAGCGCGCCGCCGGACGTGCAGAAGCGGTTGCTCGAAATCAATGCCGAGATGGTTCACATCCCGCCCACCATGCTGACACTCGATGAGCCGGCGCACACGCAGTACCGCTCGTTGGTCAGCCAGCTGTTCACTGTCTCAGAGGTGAAGAAGGCAGAAGCTACGGTTCAATCGGTAGTCGACGCAAAGCTTGCAAACCTGACCAACCAGCGGGAAGCAGATTTTGTCACGGAGTTCGGCTTCCCTGTTCCGCTGCGAATCATCGGCGATCGACTGGGTATCCCGGAAGAAGATCGCCCCTTCTTTGATATGGCAGCCACCGCAGCTGCTTCAGCGCTGCGATTGACGCCCTTGTCGCCACAGGAACTGGTGCAACGATTCGAAACTGCGCTCAACCTGCAGAAGCTCCTGGTCCGTCTCGTGGAGGCGCGTCGTCGCGAACCGCAACAGGACATGATCAGCATCCTCGCCAACAGCACTCTGGAAGGCATCAATCGTCCCCTCACACACGGTGAGGCGCTTAGTATCCTCAACCAGTTCCTGGTCGCGGGTCACGAGACGACGACCAGTACTTTTGGCTGGGGCATGCTGCTGCTGTGCCGCAATCCGCAGGTCCAGGACGACATTCGTGGCAATCCGAAACTCATCCGGACCTTTGTCGAAGAAGCGCTGCGACTGGAATCTCCCGTACAGGGTCTTCCGCGACTGGTTACCAAAGACACGATGCTGGGCGATCAACCACTGAAAGCTGGTGACATGATCATGCTCAGATACGGGGCCGCCAATCGTGATGAGCGCCAGTTCGAAGGTCCGGATCAGGTAGACGTCCATCGTGAAAAAGCAGGTATGCAGCTGGCATTCGGCGCGGGTGTGCACTTCTGCATTGGCGCGCCGCTGGCTCGACAGGAACTGAATCTCGGTTTCCTGGCTATCCTGGATCGGCTGAAGAACATCCGCCTTTCGGAAGGGCACCCACCACCGGAAGCGGAACCGAGTTTCATTCTGCGCAACCTGCCTCACCTGCACATCAGTTACGAGCTGCGCTGATGACAACCTCACGCAAGTCGATCTTCATTACCGGTGGTGCTGGTGGCATGGGTCTGGCTACTGCCAGAAAATTCGTGGATGCGGGCTGGTTTGTCGGTTTGTTCGACAACGATGGCGAGCGTGTGAAGAGCGCCGTTGCCTCATTCAACCAGGAACAGGTCTGGGCCACGGAGCTGGATGGCACCGATGAGCAGGCCTACGCCCGGGCAGTCGCAGGTTTTGGCGAGCGCACCGGTGGACACATGGACATTCTGTTCAACAATGCCGGGATTGCTCCAGGCGGCTGGTTTGACGAGATGCCGTTGTCGACCATGCGCAGCATCATCGATATCAATGTCTGGGGTGTGATCATCGGCACCAGGACAGCATTGCCGCTGTTGCGCAATGCACCGAACTCGCTGGTCATGTCGACGGCGTCGGTGGTTGCCACCCATGGCCATGCGCTGCGTGCCGTTTACTCGGCTTCGAAATTTGCAGTTCGAGGTCTTACCGAAGCCCTCAGTCTGGAGTTCGAACGCTTTGGTATTCGAACGGCCGATGTACTTCCGGGCTGCATTGATACACCGATGCTTCGTGGATCGATCTCTGCACGATCTGGCGATGACTTCGATGAGCGTCTGTTCGAGACGTTTCCGAAGGAAGGACCGTTCCGCGTCATGCCGGCTTCAGCGATTGCTGATGCGGTGTGGAATGCCTATCACGGCAACACCGTGCACTGGTATGTGCCCGAAGAGGTGGGGGATATCGATCGGCTCAAAGGTGTTGATTACGCGGCAGCGAGGGAGTCCACACGCGCCTTCCTGTTCGATAGACGGAAGGGCTGAAACCCGGGCCATCAAGTGGCGCCGGGTTTCAACGGGAAGGAGTCAGTTCCCGGAGGCGGCCATGTCGATCGTCGTCACCTTGGTTGGCTGACCTTGGTAGCGCCCGGCCGTAATTTCGCTGGCCAGTACACGGACGCCGCTGCGGGCAGTTTCACAAGACATTTTGACATCGGCTCGACTGCCATCTTCCCATCGGGTGCCGTTGATGTAGAAGCGGGGATTTTCAGCGCGCTTATTGATGAAATGATGACGGTCGGTGACCAGTCCAACACTCGCAGCGCGGAATTCTGAGGTGCACGCCGCAAAACCACGCTGGTCGGCAAAAGTCCCATCGCGGGCTTCAGACAGGGCGGAAAAGGCGATCAGTGGAAGGGCCAAAAGAGAGAGCTTGTTCATTTCGTTTCCTTGGTTACCGATCTGGTTCAGATCATGTGTTACCTAAAGTAACGAAACGATGTGCATATGGGAACATACGTAACGTAGAATCCCGATTGCAACAGTGAACAGGGAGCCCGCGATGTCCGATGCACTACTGGGTGCTTTCGATCTTGACTGGAACCTCATTCGATCCTTTGTCGCAGTGGCGCGGGCTGGCAGTCTCGCAGGCGGTGCAAAATCCCTCGGCATTGCGCATCCAACCGTCGCCAGACATCTCCAGCATCTGGAGGAGAGCCTCGGATTTTCGCTCTTCGCCCGAACGTCGCACGGTTTGGTGATGAACGAAGCGGGAGAGCAGCTCCTGGCTGCGGCAGCACCAATGCAATCTGCAGCGCTTCAGTTGCGCAATACCGTCGATAACATGGACAAACGGCCGGTAGGCCGGATTCGTATTACGGTGGCTGAGTTGACTGCTGAACTGCTTCCCGCGTTGACACCCGCGTCGCCCAGCGCGCTTGCCCAGTTGGGCGTCGCACTGGACGTATTGGTCACCGATGTGCAGCTCAATCTCCTGGACCGTGAGGCCGACATCGCCATACGTCATGTGCGGCCAACTCAGCAGGATCTGATCTGTCGGCGTGTCGGGTCGATTCGCCTGCGTGCGTACGCCAGTGATGCCTACCTGCACAGCTACGGGCAACTGACTCGGGACAATTTGCGCGAACACCGTTTGATTGACGGATATTCCAATGGCGAATTCCTGAACGCAGCCCGTAGTCAGGGCTTCGCCTTTCGCGACGAGCAGGTTGTGTTTCGCAGTGATTCGCTGGCTTGTCAGAAGTCTGCCGCAAAATCCGGATGGGGTATTGGTGCGTTTCCTGATGCGCTGGTCAGCGAAGGTGATGGCCTGTACAGCGCGCTGGCGCATGCAGTCCCGGTGGACCTGCCGATCTGGCTGGTGGCTCGCCCAGAGGTGCGAGACAACAAGGTGATGAAAGCCGTCTATGACCAGATTGGCAATGGGCTTGAAGCCCGTCTTGCCATCCCGGTCTGATTCAAACGCGGGCTTGATCTTTCACCCAGGTTGCGAGCTGCGCCGCGCCATGGTTACTGCATGCGTACGCCGACAAATGGAATCGTTCCCTGTGGATTGCCGATCGAACCCGAAATCGTCTCGCCTTCAACTTTTCCGGTGTATTGAAGATCCAGAGTGCCAATCGGGATCGTGATGGTCAGAGGAAACGAGAACGTGTTGCCCTCGACCTTGATGTCCTTCAATTCGAACGATCCACGAGGGCCAACGTAAGTGCCTGTGTAACCAGCGTCTGCGGCGTTGATGGTCAGAATGGGGTTGGTCGTTCCATTCGGCGTTTCGACCGTGAGTTTCCATTGACCGACGACGGAAGACGGGTCTGCCTGCAGCCCCGTGATGAAGCCGCTGAATACGACGAGAAGAGCCAGGAAAGTGCGACGAATCATCATGCTGGGTGCGTATCTTCGGAAGAATGGCTCGCAGTGAACCATGCTGATCTGCATGTGTCACCTTGCAGCGGACTGTCTGTTGCGGACTGTCAGGACGAATACTCGATGGTATGCTCCCGGTTGAACCAGGAAAAACAGGCCGGCATCAGTGACCGTCGACGCATCCATTCCGTACAGCGCCGCAACCGGCTATCGCGTTGCGCCTCCCGTACACGTCCCGTCATCCGCCATTGTCGAACTGAACTACCACACGTTCGGTGGCCATGGCGATGCAGGCTTCGAAGGTGACCATCAGCGTTGCTGGAAAACACTGCAGGACGACGGTGGTCCGGCATTACGCTGGACACCATTGAATGGTGGACACTGGATCGCAATGCGGGCATCCCTGATTGGTGAGGTGCTGGATCAACCCGATCTCTTTTCGAGTCGCATTCTTGCATTGCCGAAAGAAGTCGGGGAGGTCTATCGCTTCATTCCGTTGAGTCTCGATCCACCAGAACACACACCTTACCGATCGTTGTTGGTCCCCTTGTTGTCCGCCAGGGTCGTGCGTGACAAGGAAGCCGACGTTCGGCAACTGGCGCGAGATCTGGTGGAGCAGGTGGTTGATCGGGGACATTGTGACTATGTCGCAGAGTTTGCCAACATTCTGCCGATTTCGATTTTCCATCAGCTGGTGGCGTTCCCGGAACATGAGCGCGAACGTTTGCGACAGATGGCATACAGCGCCAATGCAGCCAGCCCGGCATCGGTTGCGTCGATGCTGCAACAAATTGCCGACTTCCTGGTACCCATCATCCTCGAACGTCGACGTAATCCAGGCTCGGATCTGGTCAGCCAGTTACTCCAGGGCGAGATTCTGGGCAAACCGATCAGCAACGAAGACGTCATGCACATGTGTCAGCAGCTGTTTATCGGTGGTTTCCACACCACCGCGGGCACGCTTGGCTTTGTCACCATGCATCTGGCGCGGCATTCGGAACTGCGCAAGCAGCTGGCCGCCGAGCCGGAACGAATCAAGGGGCGGCTGAATGAGCTGATGCGGCGTTTTTCGATGGTTGGCATACCTCGCACCGCAACCAGAGACTGCACGCTGGGAAGTCAGCTGATCAAGCAGGGCGAGGCGGTGTATCTGCCGCTGGTGCTCTACAACTTTGACGACGCCGTCTACGAGCGACCTCTTGATGTCGACTTCAATCGCAAGGCCATTCCGCATGCAACCTTCGGGCGCGGCATTCACAAGTGTCCAGGCTCGGCCCTGGGGATGACGGAAGTGGCTGTAGCGATCGAAGAGTGGCTGAAGCGGATTCCCGACTTCCGAATCGAGGATGAACAGCAGGTTCGAATCAAAGGTGGCAGTGTCGGTGGTGTTGAACGAT
The DNA here is from genome assembly GCA_031385325.1 of Gammaproteobacteria bacterium. Lineage (GTDB taxonomy): Bacteria > Pseudomonadota > Gammaproteobacteria > Pseudomonadales > Azotimanducaceae > SYFY01. The sequence continues at coordinate 113,258 of JANNBJ010000025.1, forward strand.
TGCCGCTGGTCTGGAATTGAAACAAGGGGAGTGACGTTGATGAATCATCCGTTCATGCGTTATCCGATCGAACAGTACGCGTACTACGTGAGCAACATCGATGAAGCCTGTGCGAAGTGGGCCGAGATGTTCGGCGCCGGCCCGTTTTTCATGGACCGTCACTTCGCGCCACCAGCCGGGCGCAGTTTCGTCGAGTCGTATCGTGGTCAGCCATCCCATGTGGATCTGAGTTATGCATGGGGCCAGTGTGGTCCGGACCATCACATCCAGTTGATCGAGCAGCACTGTGATGAACCATCGATCTACCGGGACATGTTCCGGAAAGGCGAAACTGGTCTGCATCACATTGCCATCTGTCTGCCGGATGTCAGCGTTGAGAAAGCCAGATTCGAAGCAGCCGGCTATCCGTCCGTCACCGAGATTGCTGTTGGCGGAAAGCTGGCGGTGTCCTATGTTGATGCTCGGCCGCTGCTGGGTTGTTTTGTCGAGTTGTACACCGAGAATCCGAACTCACGGCGGAACTTCAATGCCTGGAAAGAAGCGCACTACGCCTGGGATGGCAAAACCGAGCTCATTCGGAAGACTGACTGGTGATCAGGCAGGCCCAGACTACTCAGGTCCTGTTCAGGTATCGTCGGGTATCTGAGGTACGACGAATCGAGGGAGTTTGAATGCGACTGCAGCAGATTCAGTTCTGGCTTGTGCTGGTGTGTCTGGCAGGTTGCACACCACCTGAACCTGTTACGACGGTTGCCGATAACCCAGCGCCGGCGGTTGGATTTCGAGTTGGCGTTGCGAGCGCCGAGATCTCACCCGAACCCGGCGCCTTCATCGCTGGTGACGCGCGAAATCGACGCTTCTCCGGCGTACATGACCCGCTGTTTGTGAAGGCCGTGGTGGTGCAGAACGACGCGGCAATGATCGCGATCGTTACGGTCGACAACATCGGTCTCACACGTCCTGACATCGAAGCGATGCGGCAACGTGCGGTCGCGTATACCACCACGGTCAAGGGACTGTTGCCTGAACGAATCATCATCAGTTCCACGCACTCACATTCCGGTCCGGATGTGGTCGGACTGTGGGGTGAGCAGGAGCTGTCCAGTGGTCGGGATCCGGTCTACATGGATCGTCTGACCACGGCCGTTGCAACCCAGGTTGCGGCGGCTGCAGCAAGCATGCGCACGGCGTCGATGCGGGTCGCGAGCGGTGTGCATGATCTTGCCTGGGTACAGAATGTGACCGAACCCGGACTGCTCGATCGACAGATGGGCGTCGTGCAGTTTCTCGATGAGTCGAGCATGACCATCGCCACACTCACCAACTTTGCCTGTCACCCGACGGTGATGGATTCGATATCCGATCTGGTATCGAGTGACTATGTGGCAGGTTTCTATCGTGTGATGGCTGATCATTTGCCCGGCGAGCATCTGTTCCTGCAAGGCGCTATCGGTGGTTGGGTACAGCCTGACAAGACGGATCGAGGCTTTGCGCTGGCTGATCGATATGGCGCATCGGTTGCACATGCAGCACTGACGTTGTTACTCGATGCGGATCAGAACGATGCCCCCGGGCTTGCCTTTGCGCGTCGTGAGTTTCAGATTCCACTGAAGAATCCTGGCTTTCAGGCGCTGCTTGAAGCCGGCGTGTTGAACAGGCCACTCAACGACGGCATGCTGACTACTGAAACTGCATGGTTCTCGATCGGCGACGCCGTCTTCGTAACTCACCCCGGCGAGACGTCACCGCAGTACTCACTCGACACGCGTGCGCTGCTGGATCGACACCACAGCTTTGTGCTGGGTCTCACCGGAGATGCGCTCGGCTACATTCTCAAGCCTGACTACTTCGCTCCTGGCGCCACCTATCCGTCAGCGGAGTATCTGACTGCGACCTCGGTCGGACCAGACGCAGGCCCGTTGTTGATGGAGAACATCAACATGCTGGCGAACGAAGTACGCACGGTGCCTCAGTAGTGCGGACCGCTTATCCAGAGGAGACGAGATGCTGACACGCGAGCAGATCGAACAGACCGCGCAGCGACTCGGATCCGCAGAACGCAACCGCCAGCAGATGCGATCCGTTTCTTTCGACTACCCGGAGATGGACGTTGAGGATGCCTATGCCATTCAAAAGGCCTGGATGGCGCTCAAGGTCCAATCTGGACGCCGCGTCATCGGTCGCAAAGTCGGTTTGACCTCTCGCGCCATGCAACAGGCCATGCAGATCAATGAACCGGATTTTGGTGTGTTGCTCGATGACATGCTGTTCGCCGAAGGCGCCGAGATCGAAGTCGCGCGGTTTACCGACTTGAGGCTCGAGGTTGAGATCGCCTTTGTGTTGAAGTCGCCGCTGCGAGGACCGGGTGTACGTGTCACGGACGTGCTGGCCGCCACCGCCTATGTGGTGCCTGCGGTTGAATTGATCGCCGCGCGAACCTTTCGAATTGATCCCGAAACCCGCAAGCCTCGAGGCGTCATCGACACGATTGCAGACAACGCAGCCAGTGCTGGCTTGATGATCGGAGGGCGTCCCGTGCCGGTCGATTCAGTTGATCTGCGCTGGGCCGGTGCGTTGTTGTCCCGGAACGGGGTGATCGAAGAAAGTGGAGTAGCCGGTGCGGTGATGAATCATCCAGCCAACGCTGTTGCCTGGCTTGCCAATCGATTTGGCGACCTCGGCGAAACCCTGGGAGCGGGGGAAGTGATTCTGTCCGGTTCTTTCACTCGCCCGGTACTCGTAGCGCCGGGCGAGATCTGGCACGTCGATTTCGGCTCTCTGGGTTCGTTCTCGTGCCGGTTTGTCTGAGGAAAGTCTGATCAATCAGACTTTCCTTGAGTGACGTGTTGAACGATTTGTCAGCCGCTATTTCTTTTCAGTAAAGAAGTCAGCTCGTGGGGTCATGGTCGAGTCGTACACGGGTTCTTCGATATCAACACGATACTTGGCGACGCTGGCGCCGGTGATCCCGTAGGTCGCCAGGTGCGTGCGCATGTTCAGATACCAGTCGCACTGGAAGTGCGCGGCAAGCGCGGCTTCTGATTCCCAACGTTCAAGTACCCGAATGCGACCAGGAATGCGTGGATCGGGGCACCAGTCATAGTCCAGGCAGCCCGCTTCAGTCAACGCGCCTTCAATGAGTGGCTTGGCAGAAGCGAGCGCCGGAGCAATATTTTCCGCTGGCATGTCGATGGTGCCAGTAATGATGATTCGGGTGGCCATGAGGACTCCTTAGTTGCGATCTCGCCACCATGGGGCGAGTTGTATGGGTGATCGTTGTTCCCACTCCGCGAGATTGGACGGTGTGTTCGCGGCAAGTGGAGGATTTTGTGTGCGTGGCAATGGCGAGGCGCCGTTGACCGGATCAAGCCACTCCAGCTGCATGCTTTCTACACACTCATCATAAGGCTGATCGCGGTGATAGTCCGCATCCTGATGGTGGAAGAAGGCAGCCTTGCTGGTAAAGCTGAGGAATGCATACCAGCTGCGTGGCGCCTGACCTTTCCAGTATTCGTAACGGATAACCTCGGTTTCGTTGGCCAATGTCTGGTCAACCAGTTCGGTGATCATCGTCTCGAAGCGAGCTTCCATGCCGGACTTCACCAGCAGACGAACGAGCAGAGTTGCCATGCGCTACAGCTCCCTGGCCCGGGACAGCAGTGCATCCCAGTGGCCTTGTCGAAAAACGGTAATGGAACCCTGATCGGGAAACCGGTAGTCATAGGCAATACAGTGCCGCGGCGAGATGCAGAAACGGGCAACGTTCAAGGCGTCGGGCTGAGCGTCCAGCCACGGGCGCGGTGTCAGGATTGCCAGACCGTCCACGACGATAGGTCCTCGATCGGGGAACGTGCATTCCACAAAATTGTGGTGAAAACAGCGATAGATGACGGATTGCATGCCATCCAGACGATAGAGGTATTCCACTTCTCCGTCGTGATTGACCCGCACATCATCGGGCTCGCCAACATGGTCGAGGACATCATCAGGCGACACCGAGAAAGGCAGTCCGTTGACCGCCACACCGGGCGCGATCCTCACTGGAAAATGACGATCGCCCATGCTGCATTGACTCGGGTGGTGATCAGAATGACCGACGGAGCACGGAAGTGTGAAGCGCCGACGCGAATCAGCGAGCGATTTACCAGAGTCTGGATGTCCAGCCTCCCCTGAATGTCCTGCAGATTAGGGCTGTGCGAGAGATGGCTGTCAAGCTACCCGGTTGTTAAACTGCCGGGCTTTCGAGACTACTGGTTACAGTCATGAAGATCGAGTTTTCCGCAGAAGATGAGCAGTTTCGTGCGGACGTCAAAACGTTTCTTGCGGCCAAACTGACGGCAGAAATGCGCGCCGAATCCCGCAAGACGACCACCGTTTTTGCCGACAAGGATCTCGCCATGAAGTGGCAGGCGATCCTCGTCGAAAAAGGTTGGGCGGTGCCGACCTGGCCGGTTGAGCATGGCGGTCCCGGCTGGTCGATCACGAAGAAGTACATCTTCAACGAAGAGCTGGCCAAGGCGGGAGCGCCAGGCCTGATTCCGCTTGGTCTGCGAATGCTTGCGCCGGTACTGTTCAAGTACGGCACCGAAGAGCAGAGGGCCCACTACTTGCCACGCATGTTGTCTGGAGAACACTACTGGTGTCAGGGTTACTCGGAGCCTGGCTCGGGTTCGGATCTTTCCAGCCTGAAAACCACGGCCGTGAAGGATGGTGATGACTACATCATCAACGGCAC
>JANNBJ010000041.1:0-31759 GCA_031385325.1 Gammaproteobacteria bacterium
CTACACCAAGGCGGAGTATGACTCGTCGTACCTGCTGAGCTTTGACAATGATCCAAACCTGCCGAAGCCGATTTACGACAATCCGCTGACTCCAGCAACCGCTCAGTTTGATCGTCCAGATCTGTTTATCTTCGACCTGAAGGGCGAGCCTTTGAAGCGGATTCCAGAGCACAAGGCGACGCTGTTTGGCAACTATCTGATAGGCACTTCCTTCGGCAGCTTCACCTTCAGTGGGGTCTATGCCTACACCGGCAAGCAGTACGATGCGGGTCGCGAGATCAAGCTCTACGAAGTACCGGATCGCTTCCAGGTCAACCTGGGTGTCACCTTCAACGACCTGGCCGGGAAGTACACGATCCGGGCGTTTGTCGATAACGTCACCAACGAGTTGTCGCCACGCGGTATCGCCCAGGCGGATGACGGTTCGACCAACAACTGGCGGACGACTGCGAGTCACATCTATCCCCGATTCTGGGGTGTGGATGCGACCTATCGTTTCGGGCTTTAACAGGGCAGCGATCGATAGAGACTGAGACTACGGGGTGGACCGGCTTTGGCCGCCACCCCGTTTTTTTGTCTGCCGACAGGCGATGAGCGAATCAGAATCATTCGCCTGACGCACAACGAGGACCTGGATCGTGCGAGCCAATTCATCTGCAACGCATAGAAACAGTGGTGCTGTTTGCGTTCTGTTGTTAGTCTTTCTGCTGTTGAACGGTGGACCGTCAACTGCGGCCGTTGATCCTGCTGCCGTAGTGGCGGCGCTGGATCGCAGTGGCGATGGCAAAGTCGAACTCGCCGAGTACCAGGCCTATCAGACCGCGGTTTTCAATACCCGAGATGCCGACAGCAATTCGATGCTTGCTTTCCCGGAATTCGAAGCCACCTTGAGCAGCGCAGCGCGAACCAATGCGCGTGCGTCTTTCGATGGTTTCGACACAGATCGTGATGCCGCGCTTTCCCCAGGCGAATACGCGGCCTATCAGGAGCTGGTGTTCACCCGCTTCATCGATGCGAATCAGGATGGTTTTATCAGTGTCGAAGAACTGGCGGCGCTCACTGGCGCATCAGGTTCAGGTGGATCGAAGGCAGACGCGGCTGGCACTGCGTCTGGACCGATGGCGCTGGATCGCAACAACGACGGCGGAGTGGATCTCAAGGAATTCAGTGCCTACCAGTCCCGTCGATATGCGGGCCTCGACCTCGACCAGAGCGGGTCGCTGAGCTTCATTGAATTCAAGAAGTCGCTCGACGAGCGGGCGGCCCGCAACGCCCGTGCATCATTTGACGGGTTTGACTTCAACAAGAACCGGCGGCTGTCAGACCGGGAGTTCCTCACCTACCACTCCTTCGTCTTCCAGAAGTTTCTCGACCAGGACGGCAGTGGTGGTGTGACAGCCGCGGAGTGGACGGCGTTGGCGGATCGCAACAAGTAGCACTGGCGATGAAAACTCAACGTTGCCCGGGATTGTCGTCGCAGGTGGCATGACAAGGGCACGCGTCTGTCCGGCTTTCCCCGATTCCGTCGGATCACAGATGACAAGCCAACTCGGACAACGATAGCATCCGTGGTCATGCTGTCATCCGGACAGCAAACAAAACCAGGACCATTGCCACCCACGCCATGACTGACCAGGCGAATGATGCTGCCCAGACTCGCGAGATGCTCGGCAAGCTTCGCATCGATCGAAATACTCCGCCAGAACGAAGCAGACCGCCGTGGATTGCGCCGACCGTTGGGTTCGTGGTGATCGCCGCACTTGCAGCAGGTGTCTGGTCGTTCATGCACAGGCAGGCCGTGCCGATGGCCGTTGCAACCGTCGTCGTCGAAGCACCCGACAGCGCGAACAACGGTGGTATCGGCAACAGCGTGCTCGATGCATCCGGCTATGTGATCGCCAGACGCCAGGCGACGGTATCCGCAAAAATCACCGGCAAGGTCATTGAAGTGCTGATCGAAGAAGGCATGCAGGTGGAAGAAGGTCAGGTACTCGCCCGACTGGATGACAGCATTCCGCGTGGCGAATACGAACTGTCCGAAGCCCGGCTGGAGGCGGCGCAGGCCAGCCTTCAGGAACTCGATACCCAGTTGCAGCAGGCCCGACTCGATGAAAGACGGGCTGCAGATCTGGTGGACAGAGAACTGGTATCTGCTGCGGAAGGGGATCGAACCCGACTTCTGCGCGAGGGTGTCGAAGCACGGCTTGAGCGCACGCGGGCTGACATTCGTGTCAGCAAGTCAGCCTTGGCGTTACAACAACGAATGCTCGATGATCTAATCATCCGCGCGCCTTTCCGCGGTGTCATCGTTGCCAAGGCAGCTCAACCCGGCGAGATGATTTCACCGATCTCGGCGGGCGGTGGTTTTACCCGCACCGGCATCGGCACCATCGTCGACATGGATTCCCTGGAAGTTGAAGTCGACGTCAACGAGGCCTACATCAATCGGGTCCGGCCGGAGCAGCCGGTCACGGTGGTGCTGAACGCCTACCCGCAACTGCAGATCAGAGGTCGTGTCATCGCCATCATCCCTACGGCCGATCGTAACAAGGCAACGGTGCGAGTGCGCATCGGCTTCGTCGAACGTGATGAGCGTGTGCTGCCTGACATGGGTGTCAAGGTGAGCTTTCTCGAAAGCGCCGCATCGGTACCGGCCGCGGACGCCGATACGGCCATGTTGTTGCCACGTCTGGAAACGGCTGGCCTGCGTGGCAGTGGAGCAGATCGTTATGTATTCGTGGTGACGCCGGACCACACGCTGGAACAGCGGGGCGTTCGTGTTGGCGATGTTGTTGGCTCGCAAACGCGGATTGTGTCAGGGCTGGTGGCGGGAGAGCGAGTCCTGCTTGGCGCTCGCGATGGTAGCGCGGTGGCCTTCACTGCCGGCATGCTGGTAGCACCCTGAGGGCAACACGCCAGATGGCGGAAAAGAGTCCTGCCAAGTCGGGATATGAGAGGAGAGACCGATGAGCGAGAGCCTGGTTCGGGTCGAGAAGGTCAGCAAGTCCTACACCCGAGGCAAAGAGAAGATCGAGGTCTTGCGTGAACTCAGCATGAATGTTCCGAAAGGCGACTTTCTCGCACTGATGGGGCCGTCCGGTTCTGGCAAGACCACGCTGCTCAACCTGCTGGGTGGCCTGGATCATCCGACCACCGGCAGCATCACTATTGGTGGCGAGCGTATTGACTCGCTTTCGGAACGAGATCTCGCGCGGTGGCGGGCCGGTCACGTCGGCTTCGTGTTCCAGTTCTATAACCTGTTGCCTGTACTGAGCGCCCAGCGTAACGTCGAGCTGCCATTGCTGCTGACAAAACTGTCCAGCCGCGCACGAGCCGAACACGCAGCAACCGCGCTTGAAATCGTTGGTTTGCGAGATCGGGCCAAACACAAACCCAACGAACTCTCCGGTGGCCAGCAACAACGGGTTGCGATCGCCAGGGCGCTGGTGTCCGACCCCATGCTGTTGGTGTGTGATGAACCCACTGGCGATCTTGACCGCGCCACCGCCGATGAAATACTGCATCTGCTGCAGCTGCTGAATCGGGAGCACGGCAAGACCGTCATCATGGTGACCCACGATCCCAAGGCGGCGGAGTTCGCGCAGCACGTTGTGCATCTGGACAAGGGTGTACTGGTGGAATCGCTGACATGAAATATCTCGGCTTGCTCTGGGCTGGTTTGTTCAGGCGCCGTACGCGCACCGTGTTGACGCTCGCCTCCATCGCCATTGCCTTTCTGCTGTTCGCCTTGTTGCGATCAATCATCGACGGATTTCTCGGCGGTGTGCAGCTGGTTGGGGCCGATCGACTGATCGTCTCGCCCCGTTATTCGATCGTTGATCCGCTGCCGCTCAGTTATCAGCAGCGCATCCAGTCGGCGCCCGGTGTGGTCGATGCAACGATGGCGAACTGGTTTGGTGGCAGATACCAGGACCCGCGAAACTTCTTTCCCAAGCATCCGGTTGATCCACGTGCTTACTTCAACATGTATTCCGAGCTGATCATTTCGCCTGAACAACTGGAGGCCTTTGCAAATACGCGCAGCGGGACGGTCGTACCACGATCGCTGGCTGAAAGATTCGGCTGGAAGATCGGCGATCGCATTCCGATTGAAGCCGACATCTGGCCCAAGCCCGGTGGTGACCGGTTGTGGGAGTTTGATGTCGTGGGCATCTACGATGGTCCGCCGGACGAAGCGCCACCGGACACCATGCTCATCAATTTTGCCTATTTCGATGAAGCCCGGGAATTTTCCAAGGGGACGGTGGGTTGGTTCATCGTACGTGTCGCCGATCCCAACGCGGCTGGCGATGTGGCTCGATCCATCGATGCGTTGTTCGCCAATTCGGCCAACGAAACAAGAACCTCCACGGAAGCCGAGTTCCAGGCCGCCTTTCTCAAGCAGGTGGGGGATATCGGGCTGATCATGAGCGGTATTCTGGGTGCCGTGTTCTTCACGATTCTGCTGCTCACCGGCAACACCATGGCGCAGGCGTTTCGTGAGCGTATTCCGGAAGTGGCGGTGCTGAAGACACTGGGGTTCAGCAACTTTTCCGTACTCGGCCTGATGCTGGGAGAAGCCATCCTGCTGTCGCTGGTTGCTGCATTGATTGGCATGGGAATCGCGGTGCTGATAGCTCCCGGCATCGCCAAGGCCATCGGCAATATTCTGCCCAATTTCAGCATCGCACCGCAGACGCTGCTTGGCGGGGTTGGACTTGCAGTACTGCTGGGAATCGTCACCGGCATATTCCCTGCGTTGCAAGGCATGCGCCTGACCATCGTCGAAGCGCTGCGGCGAAACTAGGAAATCGTCATGAACGTATTGCGCCAGATCTTTGCAATCACGCTCATGAACCTGCGCACGCTGCCGCAGCGATGGTCTTCTTCGCTGGTCATCGTCGTTGGCGTTGCTGGTGTGGTTGCGGTGTTGGTCGCCTTGTTGTCCATGGCGCAAGGGTTTGCCAGTACTTTGCAAAGGACCGGCAAGGCTGATCGAGTCATCGTCTTGAGAGGGGGCTCCAATGGTGAGCTGTCCTCCGGGATGTCCGTTTCCCAGGCCAACATCGTTGCGGGTTTTCCCGGCATCGCACAACTGGATGGACAAGCGTTGCTCAGTCCGGAGCTGTACCTGATCGCCGACGTGCCGAAGCGGGCAACCGGATCGCCAGCCAATCTCACGCTGCGTGGTGTCACGCCGATTGGCGTGAAGTTGCGATCCGAGCTGCGTATTACCGAAGGTCGGATGTTTGAACCCGGCAAAGCCGAGCTTATCGCCGGACGTGGCGCTGCGAATCAATTTGCAGGGCTCGATCTTGGCGCCGAGATCAAACTGCGCGACGCACGCATGAAAGTGGTCGGCATTTTCACTGCAGATGGCGGTGGCCATGAATCCGAACTCTGGATGGACCTGCCAGTGGTTCAGGATCTGTTTCGTGGTCCGGGTGTGTTGTCTTCCCTGCGGGTGCAGTTGCAGTCCGCATCGGCCTATCCTGCATTTGCCGCAGCCGTGAAGGATGACAAGCGGCTCGATATGGATGCGACCGATGAGCCCACTTACTTTGCCCGCCAGTCGGAAAGTCTGAGCAAGCTCATCCAGGGATTCGGCTATGCCGTGGCAGTCATCATGGGCATAGGTGCGATGTTTGCTGCACTCAACACCATGTATTCCGCGGTATCCGCGCGGACCCGTGAGATTGCAACGCTGCGAGCCATCGGCTTCGGTGGTACGCCAGTGGTTGTCTCCGTCATCGTCGAATCCATGACGCTTGCACTGTTGGGTGGATTGTTGGGAGGTGTCATCGCCTGGCTGATGTTCAACGGCGCGACCGTCTCGACCCTCAACAATGCCTCGTTCAGCCAGGTGGCGTTTGATTTTGCAGTGTCGCAAGAGTTGATTACCCGCGGGATTCTGCTCGCCCTGGCACTCGGTCTGGTAGGTGGTCTGCTGCCCGCATGGCGAGCGGCAAGGTTGCCGGTGACAGTGGCGTTACGAGGCGAGTAGTGTTTATGCATCGGTGCGGTTGAAGTTGGAGCCGGGCAGGTACGCCCGCAAGTCTTTCGTGTTGGCACCGAAGTACCGGTTGTCGTAAGGTCAGTCTTCATCACTTGCCTTGGTTTGCAGTTCGCGGTGATCGCTTCTTGTACAGCTTCTTTGTTGATGGACGCCAGACGGGATTTGCATGAAATCGGGTAAACCGTTCCTTCTTCTTACTGCCTACTACTTGTTTGTGGGCGTAGTTGCTGTCGGTCTCGTCTATGCCTTTCCAGTGCTCTCGCAATATCTGCCGCTAGGTGGCATCGACACGCTTCAGTCTGGCATGGGTGAGTTCATGACAGGCAAGGTCACGCCGATTCAATGGGAGCCGGTGGAAAAATCCATTCGACTGGTGATTGCGCTTGTTGCCGTACTGGTGTTGATGGAGCCGGTGGCGTGGATCTACATGGGCGCACGTCGTCGCCGCGGTCGGGAACAATCGTTTGTACTGACGATCCTGTTGTTACCGGTTGTCGTTGCCGGAATCGTCATGATTGTCCAGAACTCACTGGCACTGGCGTTCAGCCTGGCAGGCATCGTTGCAGGAGTCCGCTTCCGGCTCACGCTGGATGATTCTCTGGATGCGATCTACATCTTCGTGGCCATAGGCGCAGGTCTTGCTGCAGGCATCGAAGCACTTGAACTGACCATCGTGATTTCGGTGATGTTCAACTATCTGGTCCTCCTGTTCTGGGAATTCGACTACGGTGAAGAAGTCTCGGTCAACCGCTGGTTCACACGGGAGTGGATGAGTCAGGACCCAGCGGATGATGGACCGGAACGCCCCCCTGCGATGTCACGCAACGACGATGATGCTTAGGGTTCTAATAGTCCTGACTCTGCTTGGCACGACTGCGTGTGGTGACGTGTCAACATCTACGGTGGACACGTCGCCGCAGCAGCGACTGCAATTGCCAGCAGCATTGCGAGAAGTGTCAGGCCTTGCTACGTTGAGTCGAAACGAACTGCTGACTGTCACCGATGAAGTTGCCACGGTGTACTCAATCAACTTCGAGACCGGTGCGGTAAAGGAGCTGTTTTCCCTGGGTGAGCCGGTGATCAAGGCTGATTTCGAAGGGATCACTCTCGCTGGCAACGATGTGTGGCTGGTGACCAGTCAAGGTGTTCTGTATCGAGCCATCGATGGCGTGAAGGGGCGGCCGGACACGGCTTTCGAGGTCTTTTCCACCGGACTCAAGAACAGGTGCGAAGTTGAAGGGCTGGCGTTTGATACGACGCAGTTCCTGCTTGTCTGCAAGGAGAATTTCGGCAAGAAGGACCGGGACAAACTGATGATCTATGCGTGGTCGCCTGGCGACTCCGAAGCCAGGGAGTTTATCGCCGTTCCTTTCGATGAACTTGGCCCGATTCGAAAACTCAGTCCTTCCGGAATATCGGTTGAAGGGGACACAATTCACATCGTTGCCGCACGGCAGAGTGCCTTGCTGGTGATTGACCGAGCAGGCCATCTGCTGAGAACGATGACCCTCAGGGACCATGCTCAGGCCGAGGGCGTCACGGTGTTGCCGGATGGGTCCATGGTTATTGCCGACGAAGGCAAGATCGGAGGTGGGGTGATTTCACGTTATAGACCGGTCAGCGACAACGATTGACGACGTTCTTCGTGAAGCGACCGTCGTCGCTGAGGATCTCGAAGCCCTTGGACAAGAAGGGAATCAGCCGCGATTTCATCCGTGCGCTCAACAACGGATCGGCATCGAACAGTTCGAGCACCTGGGTTTGTGATGCCAGGATTCGGGTTCGAACGTCCGTCAGCGAGGCGTTGCCTTCGCAATAACCCATGTAAAAACGGTCGGTTACTTTTTTGATCCTGAGATTGGCGGCCGGCACTGCGTACTTCGCATTGATCGCGCCAGAAGAATCGAAGTCATAGATGAGCGGGGTGTAGCTTCCCGGGGTCCGCGCGGACAGGAGCTTTGCATTGTGGCAGCACTCATCTCCCGGAGGGGCGGTGGTGAACGAGTAATCGGGATTGGCGACCACGAACTGGAAGAGATCAAGCAGCGTAGCCGCAGGCAGATCCAGTTCGCTGATCTTGATGCCGGGTTTGTCGGCAACTTCACGTCCGTTGCGTTTGGCGAGTCGGCCTTTCCGCTCCACAAAAAACGCGCCTTCAGCACGATCTTTCATCTTGCCGTCGGTGTCGATATACGTAGCGTCGACCCACCGCACCTCAAAGCTGAGGGGCGTCAATACGTTCAGCGCCTTGTAGATCAGATACTCCGCGCGCAGGTAGTCCGCATACTGCGTGCCTGAGCGACACTGGACGACGAGTTTGAGATGGCTCTGATGTTCGAACACGGTCCCGGTGGTGGCCCGCTTGTCGAAATCCAGCCGTAGCGGAGGGCTGGTGCAGACCATTTTGTTCAGGCGGTTATTGCCCCGGAGTGTGAGTTCGACAGGAAACGTGTTGCCTTCGCTGAGAACTGTTCCTGGGTAAACCGCTGACTTGTCTCGTTCAGATTTTGCCTTGGACAGGGGTGCGCTCAGAGTGATGGCGAGAGCGGAGCCGGCGGCAAACAGCGGATCAGTGCTCTGATGTGAGGGTTTTCCTGACGCCGCAAACGCCTGCATGCCGGACAACAACAAGACACCGGCAACAAGAGTGCCTGCAAATAATCTACGAACTGACATGTGGAAGTCCTCCGTTCGCCAATTCGATAAATGTGCTCTGTGAGCAGAGGCCGGTGGTGTCTTCATGTCGTCGATACCGGTCGTCAGCTCCGAGTATCCAGCTTTGTCGTGTGTCCAGCAGATTGTTGATGATGACCTCGTCGATGATGCGACGCCTGACATCGGCATCCTCGACCGGAATCAGCAATTCCACCCGTTCGTCCAGATTCCGTTCCATCAGATCCGGTGAGCCAAAATAGACAACTGTCTGATCACCGCGAATGTCTGCCCCATTGGCAAAGGCGTAGATTCGCGAGTGTTCAAGGAAACGCCCGACGATGCTCTTCACCCGAATCCGGCTCGACATGCCCGCAACGCCCGGCCTCAGACTGCAGTGTCTGCGAACGATGAGGTCGACTTCGACCCCGGCTTCGGAGGCCAGATACAGCCGTTCGATCACGTGTGGATCGGTCAAGGAGTTCACCTTGATGACGATATGCGCGATGTGGCCCGACTGAGCATGAGCGATTTCGTTGTCGATCAGCGCATAGAGTCGTTTGCGCAAACCGGTAGGCGCAACGATGAGCTTTTCGGTCTTGATGGGAAACCCGGTGGTCACATAGTTGAAGACCGCGCTGGCTTCATCACACAGTTGTTTGTCGCGCGTGAAAAACGACAGGTCGGTATAGATACGGGCGTTGACCGGGTGATAGTTGCCCGATGAAAAATGGGTATACGTGACAGTGTCATCACCTTCGCGGCGGACTACCAGGGTGACCTTGCAATGGATCTTCAATCCGACGATGCCATAGATGATCTGAACACCTGCGGCTTCCATGCGCTTGGCGAGTTCCACATTGGATGACTCGTTTTCGCGAGCTTCCAGTTCGATGACGGTGGTTACCGCCTTGCCGGCTTGTGCAGCATTGATGAGGGCATTCACCACCGACGAGTCGTCGCTGGTGCGATAGAGGGTTTGTTTGATGGCAAGCACCTGCGGATCTCTGGCTGCCTGTTCAAGAAAGTCGACGACGCTGTCAAAGGATTCGAACGGCCAATGGACCAGTACATCTTTGTTCGAGATGGCGGTGAAACAGTCTCTGTCTGCACCCTGAAAGGACTGCGGGTAACGCGGTTTGTGCGGTGGGAACAGCAGGTGAGGACAGGTGTTGGTCACCGCGCGATTGATGATGTTTGACAGGGTTGCGAGCCCGGGCAATCGTGCCATGAACACCGTGTCTGACTCGTGCAATGGCTGGTGCTGATGTTCAAGCAGCGTCATTTCCTGATCGCTGAAAAGCCCGAGATGCCTGGCAACAAATCGGATCGAGGCTGCCGACATGGAGTCCTCGACTGTCAGCAAGGTCGTGTTTGCCTTGTGCCGCATCTTCAGGCCGAACTCGATGATCGAACGCAGGTCGTCGGAACGTTCCTGGCGCGCCAGATCATTGTCGCGCAGGATCTGGAACACCCCCTGGCTGCGCAGGCTGTCGTGGGGAAAGAGATCAGCAGAAAATCGAAAGATCAGTGTTTCGAGCCGGGTAAACCGAATGGGCTCGCCGGGCAACTGCACGAATCTGGGTAAGGCTGCGGGTAACGGGATCAGAATGTGGCGGGCCGCGAATTCCAGAATCGTGCAGATCCCGCCGCTGGTGATGAACGGGAAGGGGTGTTCTTCGTCGATGGTCACCGGCGTGAGAACAGGCGCGACATGGCTTTGGAAAAAGTGGTGCAGCCAGGTGATTGAATCCGCATCAAGCTCGAGGGGTTCGACAATGCGGATGTCCTCGGCACCGAGCAGCTCGCGCATTTCGATCCAGGCGGTTTGCTGAGCCGTCATGAGTCGGCGCGCTCGCGCGGAAACCACCTGCAGCTGCTGGATGGGTGTCATGCCGTCCGGGGTGATGTAGGCGTCGATCTTCCGGGCGGCCCGACGCAATTTTGCAATGCGCACCGAGTAGAACTGATCCAGCACACTGGCCGATATCGCGAGAAAGCGCAGTCGCTCCAGCAGCGGGTGGGCTTTGTTGTGTGCTTCTTCAACCACGCGTTCGATGAACTGCAGATCCGAGATTTCGCGGTTGTTGAACCGTCCGTTGCCTGGTGGCATCGGTTCAGGCTGTGGAGTAGCTGCTACCTGGGTGAGGATCCGCGATGGCTTTGCACTTTTCGACTTCGGCAGTCGTCGCCAGAGCTTGGTGATCATTTCCGACATGGTCAGCGCGCCTCAATGGTTAGACTTTTACGGCCTGCCGGTGTCTGGCTGTAGAGCGTACTGCCTTCGATGACAAGATTGGCCACATGGCCGCCATAAAATGCAGAGATGCCGGTGTCCGCCATGACGACTCTGCCACCAAACCGGGTCACGATCTCGCCTCGTGTTGGCGTGTGCGCGATGACGATGCGATCAACGTCGTAGAAGGACAGCATCGTCTCCACAGCAGGCAGGCCGGTCACCTCGTCGTCCGTTGCCAACCCTCGATACCAGAGTACGCCGTCTTCGCGGGTTGCCGGATTATCCGGTGGACTGTCTGCCTTGCTCAGTGCTGCCGAGATACCGGCGTTGATGTCTTCGATTGGCAGCAGTTCGGCGTGCGGGTTGATGCCACCGTGACAGAACAGCGTTCGATTGATGCGAATGACCGCTGGATTACCCGCCACCCATTTTGCGATGTCACCACCGGGTTGCCAGAGAACGCGATGTTCGACAAATCCCGGTGGATACTGTTTCGCCAGTTGCGTCATCAGCCCCTCCTGATTTTCGACCAGCGTCGGGTCGTTCTTGATCCGGTAGGCCAGAACCTTCGCGAGATAGTTCTTCTGCAGGCGAGTAGATTTGCGGGTGACCAGCGCCGCGTATTCACCCGGGTGAACGTAACGCAGATCACCGAGGATGTTCATCGCTTCGTGATTGCCGATGAGCGCGTGGACGACGCCACCTGACTTGCCGGCTTCCTTCTGCAGTTGCATGAGACTGCGAATGATCTGCAGGGAATCCGCACCTCGATCGGGAACGTCCCCCAGTTGGACCAGATGTGTCCGACTGGCTTGCCAATGTCCCTGGTCGTCGATGATCTCGTTCAGCTTGAGGAGTCTCTGATACTGCGCGTAATCGCCGTGCAGGTCGCCAAAAGCGACGATTCGTTCGAGATCGGTCCAGTGAGCCTGGGCGAGCAGGGAGTTCGGCGAGATCAGAACCAGCAGGATCGTGGTGGCAATCGTTCTGACGGCACTCGTGACACTGAAGAACCAGCGGGGATGTTCGGTGACTCGCATCGTTGGGTTTTGAGCCGCGGTTGGAAGTTCGGCCGTATGTTGGAGGAATGAGGATTGGCGCACAACGCATGGGCGCAAGAGCGCCCTGTTAAAGCCCATTCCGTGTGGTCAGGACCGACCGAAAACGCAGGTGCGAGCAGGGATGAGCGTTGTGCCCCGGAAGTCGGCCCAAAACCCGTCTAGTCTCTCTGCTGGCTCGCCGATAGTGCGATGTCGTATGGTAAATTCACGTTTGCCCGGTTGGGGTGCGCAGTCTTCAATGAAGAAGGCTCCGGAGGAAGTAGTGCAGGAGCAAACCATGCGGGGCAATTCACCCGAGGTGGCAATTTCGCTTTCAGATCGGTTGGTCGATCTTCTGGCAGGTCACGACGACGCCTGTGTGGCGCTGTCCTGCCCCGGCGGTCGGGGACTTCGTTATGCGGATTTGGCTGACCAGGTCAACTACGTCGGACGAGTATTGCGTGCCAATGACGTAGGGGCTGGTGACCGGGTAGCAACCATTCTCCCGAACGGACCGTGCATGGCCTCAGCATTTCTGGGGGTGGCGGCGTATTCGACATGCGCGCCGCTCAATCCCCAATTCAGCGACAGCGAACTCGAGTATTACTTCTCGGATCTCAACGCGGCGGCGATCATCGTCCCCGCTGATATGGACACCTCTGCCCGCAGGATCGCGCAGCGTGCAGGCATCAAGGTTCTGGACCTCGAGGCGGCAGTTTCATCCAGCGGCCTCTTCCGATTCAGCGGTTTCGACGCAACGCCCGACGGCTTCGTCGAACCGGCCACCGCTGATGACGTCGCATTGATATTGCACACCTCTGGAACGACCTCGCGACCGAAGATGGTGCCACTAACCCATCACAATCTGTGTGCCTCAGCGCTGGCCATCAAACAGACGCTGCGGTTGACTGCCGATGACGTCTGTCTGAACGTGATGCCCCTGTTTCACATCCATGGTCTTGTTGGTGTGCTCTTGTCATCGCTGGCCGCTGGCGCATCGGTAATCTGTACGCCGGGTTTCAATGGCGATCAATTTCGAACCTGGTTGAAACGAGACCAACCGACCTGGTATTCGGCCGTCCCGACCATTCACCAGTCGGTGCTGGAGACAGTCGGGTCCGGGCAGAAACAAGGTGACCATAATCTGCGATTCATTCGGTCTTCCTCTTCAGCGCTGCCTCCTGTTGTCATGAGTAAACTGGAAAAAGCCTTCGGTGTGCCGGTCATCGAATCGTACGGCATGACTGAAGCCGCTCATCAGATGGCGTCCAACCCTTTGCCTCCCGGTCAGCGCAAGCCGGGTTCGGTGGGGATGGCAGCTGGGCCGACGGTTGCGATCATGGATGAATCCGGCGACATCCTTGGTTGTGGCGATGTCGGTGAAATCGTGATCAGCGGTCCGAGTGTCACGACAGGGTATGTAAACAATGCGAAAGCCAACGAAGCAGCATTCACCAATGGCTGGTTCCGAACGGGAGATCAGGGATATCTGGACCTGGAGGACTACCTCCACATCACTGGTCGACTCAAGGAGATCATCAACCGCGCCGGCGAAAAAATATCGCCGCGCGAAGTCGACGAAGTGTTGCTGGAAAGCGATGCGGTCAGCCAGGCGGTGACCTTCGCAATCCCACACCCGACGCTTGGTGAAGACGTGGTTGCTGCGGTCGTGTTGCGCCTGGGATCCACCGTCACTGAAGTCGATCTGCGTGCGTTTGTCTTTTCCAGGCTGGTTCCGGCGAAAGTGCCTACCCAGATCCTGATAGTGCCGAGCATTCCCAAAGGTCCGACCGGCAAGATTCAGCGGATTGGGCTGCATGAGCGACTTGGACATTTACTTCGACCACCGTTTGTACCTGCAGGCTCACCGATAGAGAAGATGCTGGCGTCATGGTGGTGTGAGATCCTGGTCGTTGAACGGGTGGGTCTGCACGACAACTTTTTCATGATCGGTGGTGACTCGCTGCGTGCCATGCGTCTGATGGCTCGCATCCAGGACGGGCTTTTCGTGGAGTTGTCGGTTGCTGCACTGTTCCGACAGCCAACCGTTGAACAATTCGCCCGTGTGGTTCTGCAGGCACAGGAAGATCGGACGGCGGCGCTTGCGGCGTTTGTCGATCAATTATCCGATGAAGAGGTCGAGAAACTGCTTTCAGGCAACTCAGGTTCGTTCCGCTCATCGTGAGATATCCTAGGAGCCTGTCGGACTTGAGACCGATCTACTGCGCCGGTGGGACGAGCGGTCCATTTTTCCCCGATTTCTCGTTGCCCCCGTATTTCCTTCGGAAAAGCCCACTATGCGCCTCGAATTCGTGAAAAACTGGCCTCGCTCTCCCACTCGGCTCGCGACGATCGCTCAAGTCCGACAGGCTCCTAGAATCCGTCCAGTGCCATGCGCCGATCATCCTGTGAATGTTTCCGGATGACGAGCCGTCCGACGGATCCACGCCGTATCAAGCTCCTGAGCCAGCTTTCGCAACAGCGTGGCATCGTTGGGCATGAGCTCATCGCAAAATACCTGAAGGCATGCGGCATAACCCATGTCTATGGTGTCAGCGGAATTCCGATTGACCAGACGCTGGCAGCGTGTGGGCGACATGGCCTGCGTGTGATCGCCACCCGGCACCAGCAGGCAGCAGCGCTCGCGGCGGGAGCACACAACTATTTTTCAGGTGGCCTCGTTGCGGCGGTGATCGTGTCTTCAGGTCCCGCCGTGAGCAACTGTTCGACCGGCATTCTGGTTGCCCGGGACAATCACTGGCCGCTGCTGGTCATTGGTGGCCGCAGATCAATTCATGCCGCGGACACAGGGGCTTTTCAGGCGCTTGATGGTACCCGCCTGTTTGAATCGATCACCAAGCGCTCGGTTTTGGTTGTTCAGGCGAGTGAGCTTGGGCCGAAAATTGTTGAGTGCATCGAGGCCGCTTTGCGGGGGCGGCCGGGCCCCTGTTATCTCGACGTGACGGAAGATGCGCTGTCCGGGTATTCGAGCTGGCAAGAGCTCTCGATTCGACCCGCCAGGCACGATCCGGCCCCAGACCTGAATTCCCTCGTGCTGGCGCTGAAGCAGGCGAAGCGTCCGGTTCTGATCATCGGAGATGAACTGAGGTGGGGTGATCCGTGGCAGTATCTGGGCAACCTGGTTGAAACCTGGCGTCTGCCTTTTGTGACCAGCCCCGATGCACGCGGTTTTCTGCCCGATTCACACACGCTCAATGGCACAACGGTTCGCGGCTGGCTCCTGAACCAGGCCGATCTGGTATTGATGATTGGCGCGTACCTCAACTGGATGTTTCGACACGGCACAGAAATCCGTCCTGAAACGCCTGTGGTCAGACTGGGTCTGGATGACGACTGCGTATCGAACGCGCGTTACCAGCAGGTGCAGATTTCTGGACGTCCCGCTGACTTGTTGAAGACGCTTGTCGCGCTGAGTGATGGTCAGACAAGAGAGTACCCGACGGGTCCTGAGTGGATAACGTCGTTCTCGCTCCAGAAGCAGGCTTTCCAATATCGATTGCGACAGGCCACTGAGGATCGAGATTTTCCAATGACGCCTGCTTGCTGGTTAAACGAAGTGTCCAAGGCAGTTCCCCATGACGCCATCACCGTTCTGGATGGCAACATCGTGATGGCCTGGTCGAGTCTGTTCTTGCGTGTGAACGCACCTGTCACTCGTTTGACCGCTGGCAACAACGGCTGTATGGGCACTGGAGTGCCCTTTGGGCTGGCTGCAGCAGCTGCTCAACCGGGCTGCCCTGTCCTGGTGGTATGTGGGGACTTTGCATTGGGGTTGAGCGTGATGGAATTTGAAACGGCTGTACGGCATAACCTGTCCGTCGTGATAGTTGTCGGAAACAATCACGGCAATGGCGGTCGTTTGCGGCAGGAGGCTTTCTGGACTGACTTGAATCAAGAACCGGTTTGCCAGTTCACGAAAGGCATCCGTTACGATCTGATGGCGCGTGCAATGGGCGGAGAAGGGGTGTACCTCGAACACATCGAAGACATTGCGCCTGCGGTCCAGCATGCTTTCTCGACCAGGCGTCCGACGCTCATTCAAATTGACACCAGGGATGACGTCCCGTTGCCGGGGAGCCTGCTCAGTTCCGGAGTTGAATCTGGTGGCGCGTCTGGCACCCGGCCTGGATTGGATTCAATTTGAATCTGTCTGATCCAAAGCCCGAGCAAGAAGGAATGTTAACTCCGAGAAAACGGGAACTACTGGATAGACTTCTCAAAGGAGGGAAGGCCCCCCTTTCCAGAACCGTTATTCATGCCGTGGACGAAGACCAGGAAACCAGGCCTCTTTCATTTGCACAGGAGCGGATGTGGATCGTTGATCGAATGGTTACGGACGGTGCCCTCTACAACATGCCGCAGGCGTGGCGGTTGAGCGGGGAGGTTCGAACCACGGTGTTGCAGGCGGCTCTGACCGATGTGCTGGTTCGGCAAAAGATGCTGGCAACGGGTTATGCCGGTACGGTCGATGGTCCGGTGCAGTACCACGTGGATTCGTCGTTTCCTTTGGTCGAGCTGGATCTGAGCCAGTGGGCATCGACGAAGCAAATGACCGAGTGCGAGCAGGCAGTTCAGTCCGCGGCCCGGCAGCCCTTTGATCTTGAACAGCCACCCTTGGCGCGGGCATTGCTGGTGCATCTTGGTCCCACTGATCAGATTTTGCTGGTGGTCATGCATCACATTGCATCGGATGGCTGGTCGATGGGTGTGTTTGCACGTGAATTGTCGTTTGCCTATGCGGAACGGAGCCAGGGACGAGCACCGGCGTGGTTGCCCCTGACGGTTGAGTACAAGGATTATTCGGTCTGGCAACGTCAGTGGTTGAGCGGGGAGGTACTGGAACGACAGTTGGGTTACTGGCGAAAGCAGCTTGAGGGCTTGGAGCCGCTGGAGTTGCCCCTGGATCACGCCCGGCCGGCACAGCCGAGTTATCGTGGTGCTGAGGTGACCGTAGAAATTCCAGTTGATCTCACGGCTGGCCTGAAGGTGCTGGCGCGTCGACATCACGTCACGCTGCACATGGTTCTGTTGTCCGCTTTCCAGACGCTGCTGATGAGATACAGTGGCCAGACAGACATTGCGATTGGCACGCCGGTAGCGGGACGCAGCCGTCTGGAGTACGAGCAGCTGATCGGGTTTTTCGTGAACACGCTTGTTTTGCGCGGCGATCTGAGTGGCAATCCGCGGTTCACGGAGCTTCTGGATCGCACCCGCGGCTACACGCTGGATGCCTATGATCACCAGGACATTCCCTTCGAGAAGCTGGTCAGTGAACTCGGCACACCGCGCAACCTGAGCCACAATCCTCTGTTTCAGGTCAGCTTCGTGTTTCAGAACACGCCTGATGCTCCTCTTCAACTCGGACAGCTCGGACAGCTGGCTGCAGAGCCACTGCCTCTCCAGATGAACTCATCGAAGTTCGATCTGGGACTGTCAGTGACCGAGAGGACAGACGGGCTGCGGATGACGATGGTGTATAGCACCGACCTGTTTCTTGACTCGACCATCGAGCGGATGGCGGGGCATCTGCGCCAGTTGCTGAAGGAGATTGTCAGGGATCCCGCTTGTCGAATCGAGGAGTTGCCACTGCTGGGAGAAGCAGAACGTCGTCAGTTGGTGCCGGACTCGACTGACTCTGGTCTGGCTGAATCCTGTCCTTTGCCAGCAACGAGCATTGAACAACAGGTCGCGCGGACGCCTGATCGTGTTGCGGTTCGGTTTCGCAGTCAGACGCTGACCTTCAAACAGCTGAACGAACAGGCCAACCGGCTGGCTCGATTCTTGAGATCAGTGGGCGTGGGCGCCGATAGCGTCGTCGGACTGCATATGGAGCGCTCCATCGAGATGGTCGTCGGATTGCTGGGAGTATTGAAAGCAGGTGGCGCGTATTTGCCGCTCGATCCCGGCCTTCCGCTAGAGCGTCTGGATTTCATGGTGCGAGAGTCGGACACATGCGTGGTTCTGTCACACGCCGCCGTCCCGCAGGGCTGGTCTCCTCCAGGCCTGCGTACTTTCAAAGTCGACGACGATTGCGACCTCTGGGCATCATCAGCGACCGACAATCTCCCGGCTCTTACCAGCCTGGAAAATCTCGCCTACGTCATTTTCACCTCCGGTTCCACCGGCCTTCCCAAGGGAGTGATGGTGAAGAACCGCGGCATCTGCAACCACATGCAGTGGATGATCGGAAACTTCGACTTTTCTTCCCGCCATGTTTTTTTACAGAAAACCAGCATCAGCTTTGATGCTTCCGTGTGGGAATTTCTGGCTCCTCTGATGGTCGGCGGAGAGCTGGTGCTGCCAGATCCGGGATCAGAAATGGACCCGCTGCTGCTCTCGGCTGCAGTGCAAAAACATGGTGTCACACACCTTCAGGTGACACCGATGATGCTGCGCGCCCTGGTAGAAACGTCAGAGTTCGCTGCGAGTTCGACGCTGCAGCGCGTCTTTGTTGGCGGTGAGGTGCTGGACCGCAGTCTGGTCCAGGATTTTTGCAAGGCATTCTCCATCCCGCTCTGCAACCTGTATGGTCCTACCGAAGCCACCATCGATACGCATTACTGGTTGTGTGATGGTCGCGCCGATGCGATCGTTCCGATAGGTCGTGCCATAACCAATACCTCGGCCTACGTACTTGATCGTCATCGTCATCCGGTTCCGATTGGCATTCCTGGTGAGCTCTACATCGGCGGTGATGGCCTGGCGAGGGGATACCTCAATCAACCCCAATTGACGGCTGAACGATTTGTGCCGTCGCCTTTCGTGGCGGGAGCGCAACTGTATCGATCTGGAGATCTCGTGCGCTGGACAGCCAGCGGAGAGCTGGAATACCTGGGACGCATGGATCATCAGATCAAACTGCGTGGCTGCCGGATCGAACCGGGTGAAATCGAAGCTGTCATCCGGGAGGACGCAACAATCCGGCAGTGCGTCGTGATTGTTCGAGAGGATCGTCCTGGTGACAAGCGTCTGGTCGCCTATTTCGAAACCAGTGAGTGGACCGCTTCTGTTATGGAGCGTCTGCGATCGCGTCTCAAGCAGCGACTGCCGGAGTTCATGATCCCGGCGGTGTTCGTTCCGCTTGAGCGTCTGCCCATGACACGGGGTGGGAAGATCGATCGACAGTCTTTGCCGAAGCCGGATGATTCGAATCTGGGTGTGCATCCGGACCAGGTCGCGCCACGAACTGCGGCTGAACGGCAACTGGCGAAGATCTGGTGCGAAGTACTCGGTCTTGAGGCAGTCGGTGTTCACGACAACTTCTTTGCCCTGGGCGGGCATTCCATCCTGGCTACGCGGATCGTTGCGCGATTGTGGTCCGGGTCGAAGCAGGTGATGCCGCTCCGCAAAATTTTCGAAGCACCGACTATCGCAGAGTTCGCACGGCTCCTGGATGAGGTGCCAAATACGTCTGAGCTCATTGAAGTCAGGCCCTCATTGCGTGATGAGCGCAGTCAGGTCGGATACGTTCCTCTGTCTTTTGCCCAGGAGCGCATGTGGTTTCTGGAACAGATGCAACCTGGCAATCCTGCTTACAACATGCCAGCAGGCCTACGACTGCGCGGGTCGCTCGAAATCGAGGCGTTGCGAAGATCCATCGAAGAGATCATTCGCCGGCACGAGCCCTTGTGTGCCAAACTTGTTCTGGATGGTGACCAGCTGTTTCAGGTCATAACGCCGGTCGAACGCTTTGAACTGCAGCATGAAGCGCTGACAGACGCGCCAACCCCGCAACTGGAAGTCGACATCTCCAGCTGGTGTCAGAAACAAGCCAATACACCTATTGATATCACCAGCGGATTGTTGCTGCGAGCCTCACTGTTGCACATCGACGACAACGACCATGTGCTGATGTTGGTCCTGCATCATGTTGCAAGCGACGGCTGGTCGATTTCGGTCCTGTTCCGCGAGTTATCAACCGTGTACGAGGCATTCAGGCGCGGGAACCCGTCACCACTCGCAGATCTCCCGACAAGCTACTCGGACTATTCCAGGTGGCAGCGAGAGCGATTGCAGGGAGATTTCGAAGCGGGGTTGATTGACTACTGGACAGAGCGGCTGCGAGGCGCCCCACAGTTCCTTGAACTGCCTGTCGATTGGCCTCGCCGGAAGCATGAGTCCAACCGTGGTGCTCGTTGCACACTTGAATTGAGTTGCGAACTGACGACGTCCATCGGCCAACTTGGGCTGCAATCCCGGTCGACGACCTTTACCGTGATGCTGGCCGCATTTCAATTCCTCTTGAGCCGGCTGTCCGGCCAACTTGATATCCTCGTCGGCATTCCTGTTGCGGGTCGTACACGTTCAGATCATGAGGCGTTGATTGGGCTTTTTCTTAACGTGCTCGTTATTCGTACTGATCTGGAAGGTAATCAGTCGTTCAGAGAACTGTTGGGACAGGTACACAGCAATGCACTGGACGCCTACCAGCATCAGGAACTTCCATTCGAGCGTCTGGTCGAGATACTGAGCCCGGAGCGACGTGCTTCACATAGCCCCCTGGTGCAGGTGCTGTTCAACGGTGTAACGACTGATCAGCCTCATTGGCAGTCTTCTGAGCTTTCAATCGAGCAGATTTCGAGTGGCGTGCTTCCCTCCAAGTATGATCTGACAGTCTACGTACGCGAGACGCCACAGCAGCTCCTGTTGAACCTGGTCTACAACCCGGATCTGTTCAGTGCTGATCGAATGTGCGAGTTCCTGGACCAGTACCAGTGGGTACTCGAACAGATTGTCATGGACCCGGACCGCGCGATCGAATCCCTTGGATTGTGTACATCCAGGTCGGGTCTGTTATTGCCGAATCCGGGGTTGAAGCTGGCCGCGCCAATACAGAGACGGGTTACTGATCTTGTTGAGAACATCGTCCAGCGGCTGCCAGATCAGGTTGCCATCCGCTGCGGCACTTCGGATTGGAGTTATGCGCAGCTGTGGTCAAGATCGCTACAGTTCGCAGAACAGTTGCGCAAACAAGGATTCGTCGAACGCGCAGGAGTTGCAGTCTATGGGGCTCCGTCGTTTGGTTTGATCAGTTCAGTTGTCGGGCTATTGCGTAGCGGTGCGGTACTCGTACTCATCGATCCCAAACTGCCGCTGATTCGTCAGCGATACATGATCGATCATGCGGGATGCATGATTCTCGCTGTGGTTGGTGATGTCACCGCGGATGCGCTAGGGCTGGCGGCACATCGACCGCTGGTTGTGGTGGATGGTCGTAGTGGCGAGGTCACGGGTAGTCGTCCGGCAGATCATGCGCAGACTGTCGAAGGGGTTGAACGTCGATTCCCTGAAGATGCGGCCTATGTGTTTTTCACCTCGGGTACGAGTGGCATGCCAAAAGGTGTAGTCGGCAGTCATGCGGGACTGAGTCATTTCATCACCTGGCAGCGTGATCAGTTTGAAGTGGGACCCGCTGATCGAATCGCTCATGTCACCGGAATCTCGTTTGATGTCGTCATGCGGGAGATCTTTCTGCCACTGACCAGCGGTGCAAGTTTGTGCATCCCCGACGCGTCCATTGATGATCCGAGCGTACTCTGGCCCTGGCTGGATCAGCAAGGTGTCACCATCGTGCACAGCGTCCCCTCACGATTGCAGAATTGGCTCAGTCTCGTGAGCGCAACCGTTCGGTTAGGCGATATTCGCCTGCTCTTCATGGCGGGTGAACCGCTGTCACACACGCTCGTCAATGCCTGGCGCTTGCGGTTTGCCGGCGACATCGTGAATCTCTATGGGCCGACTGAAACCACGCTGGCCAAATCGTGGTACCGGGTTCCATCAAGGGCGAACGTGCAGGATGGCATACAACCGATCGGTAGCCCGCTGCCACAGACGCAGCTCGTGCTGATGAGTAGTGGCGGACAACGATGTGGGGTGGGTGAGTTGGGTGAGATTGTCATCCGCACACCGTTCCGCACTCTCGGTTATCTGGACTTCGACCAGAGCCGTGAACGCTTCAGACTCAACCCGTTCGGCAGCGAAGCGGACGACCTGTTGTACTACACCGGAGATCTGGGTCGATATCGGCCGGATGGTGTGCTTGAAATCGCTGGGCGTGTTGATGATCAGATCAAGATCGGTGGTGTACGAGTCGAGCCCGCCGAGATCAGCAGCGTCCTGTCCACACAACCGGAGGTTGGCGCCTGTCATGTCGGTGTGGTCACCGGTGCGGACGGTGAGAAGCGTCTCGTGGCCTGGGTCGTACCGCGTCAGGGGCACCGCGTAGAGTCTGCAGTGCTGCATGGATATCTGGCATCCAGATTGCCTGGTGCCATGATTCCTGCACGCTTCGTCATGCTCGAAACAATGCCCCTTACGCCGAACGGCAAGGTTGATCGTCGAGCGTTGCCATCGCCGGATGATTCCCGACCGGATGTGACCACTGTCTACGTCGCACCTCGAAGCGAAATCGAGCATGAACTGTCAGCTATCTGGTGCCAGGTGCTGGGCTTGCCATCAGTGGGCATCCATGATGATTTTTTCTCTCTTGGTGGGCATTCGCTGCTCGTCACTCGTGTCAAAGCGAGGATAGTCGCCTCCCTCAAGGTAGACATCCCGGTACGTCGACTGTTCGACGCGTCGACGATTGCGGAACTCGCGTCGATCGTTGAGATCGCGCGCAGTCAGGAACACTCAGCGTCCGTCAGTGCGCCTGTCCGTCTTGACCGCGATTCGGAAACTGCGTTGTTGTCGTTTGCACAGCAGCGGCTGTGGTTCCTCGAACAACTGGAAGGCGAGTCAGCCACCAACAACCTGTCCTATGCCTGGGAAATCGGCGGCCCTCTGGATGCCGATGCCTTGGGTCGTGCGTTTCAAGAGATCTTGTCCAGACACGAACCGTTACGTACCAATTTTCGCGTCCAGGACGGACAGCCGGTTCAGGTCATTCCAGCGGATCGTCGACTTTCAGTCGAGCGTACCGATCTGACTTCGCTGTCACCGGCAAAGCAGGACGACGAGTTGCGCATTCGTCAACACCAGGAACTTGCGCGAACGTTTGATCCAGCGTGCGATCTCATGTTGCGAGTTTCGCTCCTGAAACGTGCCGTGGATCGACATGTGTTGCTGTTGACCATGCATCACATTGCCACGGATGGCACTTCGCTGCGTCTGCTGTGGCGTGAACTTGAAACGCTTTATTCGTCTTTCACACGCGGGGTGGTGCCTGTATTGCCGGAGTTGCCGATCAGCTACGCCGACTTTGCAATGTGGCAGCGCCGTGAATTGGTCGGCGGTAGGCTGCAGGCGATGGTGGATTATTGGCGGGTTCAACTGGAGGGTGTGGCGCCGCTGGAATTACCCTCGGACCGGCAACGGCCGCTGCTTGCGAGTCATCGAGGTGGGCGCCATGATTTCGAGATTCCGGCAGCCTTGGCGATTCGGCTGCAAGGGTTGAGTCAGCAGTCTGGTGCGACCATGCACATGCTGCTTCTGGCAGCTTTCCAGGTGCTCCTGTTTCGATACGCAAGGCAAGATGATGTTGCGGTCGGCATTCCCGTAGCGGGACGTACCCACACGGAACTCGAAAACCTGATTGGCTGTTTCGTGAATACGGTGGTTATAAGGACCAATCTCGCTGGCAGTCCAACCTTCAGTGAACTGTTGGCCGCCGTTCGACGATCATCGCTCGCGGCTTATGAACACCAGGAAGTCCCGTTTGAAAAGCTGGTTGAAGAACTTCGACCCGAGCGGCACCTGAGTCGGAATCCGCTGTTTCAGGTCATGTTCCAGTTCCTGAATTTTGAGGGACAGCGGTTGCAGCTGGATGGGTTGGCAGTGTCTTCCCTGCCGTCGAGCAGTGAGCGAGTGGCGCTGGATATTGAGCTCAGTCTCATGCCGGTGGATCAGCATCTGGTTGGTGTGTTCCGGTACAGCACGGACTTGTTTGACGCGAGCACCATCGCGCGCATGGTGGATCACTTCCAGCACTTGCTGGAGGCAATCGTCGGCGACCCGGAATGCCCGGTTGATGAACTTGCCATGGTGGGCGTCGCGGAGCGACAGCAGCTCCTGGTGACGTGGAATGACACATCAGAACCACCGCATTCAGTCCAGAGTGTTCATGGCCTGTTCGAAGCCCAGGTGGTCAGGACTCCGAACGCAATCGCGGTACGTTTTGAAGGCGATGAGCTGACTTACTCAGGGTTGAACGAACGGGCTAACAAGCTCGCCCATCATCTGCTGGCACTGGGAGTAAACTCGCAGACACTGGTTGGTTTGTTTGTTGAACGCTCACTTGAGTTGGTGGTCGGGATTCTTGGTGTCATGAAAACGGGGGCCGCCTACGTTCCGCTGGACCCTGACCATCCGGCGGAACGGCTTGATGGCATGTTGACGGACGCCGGAGTGCGGTATCTGGTTACCCAGAAACGGCTGGTTTCCTTCATGCCTGGCGCCATTGAACAACAGATCTGCCTGGATGTAGACGAGCCTTGGCAGACGAACCAGGATCCCGCCAATCCCGGCCGAGAGTCCGCCGTTGATGATCGTGCCTACGTGATGTACACCTCAGGCTCCACTGGACGGCCGAAAGGTGTGCAGGTACCTCACAGGGCGGTGGTCAATCTGCTGTCATCGATGGCTCGCCAGCCTGGCATCACATCGGCTGATCGCCTGGTGAGCGTGACAACACCGACCTTTGACATCTCTGTTCTTGAACTCATGTTGCCGCTGACGATTGGCGCCAGCGTCGAGATTGCCGGCAAGGATGTGGTGGCTGATCCTGCTGCCCTGTCGGCGTGTTTGGCCCGTTCCCGGCCGACGGTCATGCAGGCAACGCCGACCACCTGGCAAATGCTGGTGAATCACGGCTGGATGGGTAGCCGCACGCTGAAAGTCCTGTGTGGAGGCGAGGCGCTGCCAGACCAACTGGCAGCCGATCTGCTTGAGCGGAGCGGGGAACTCTGGAACATGTATGGGCCGACGGAAACCACCGTCTGGTCGACGATCAAGCAGGTTTGTGATCCAGACCAGTTTGGATCCATCGGCACGCCAATCGCGAATACCCAGGTCTACGTCGTGGATTCAAGGCTCCAGCCAGTTCCTGTTGGTATTCCCGGTGAACTCTGTATTGGTGGTTCAGGGGTCAGTCTCGGTTATCTCAATCGTGCTGAATTGACCGCCGAGAAGTTTGTCATGAATCCCTTCTCTGCAGATCCGTCCGCACGCATGTATCGGACGGGCGACCTCGTGCGCCGCCGTGCTGATGGCAGCCTTGAGTTTCTGGGTCGACTTGATCATCAGGTGAAGTTGCGGGGCTTCCGTATCGAACTCGGCGAGATCGAAACAGCTCTCCATTTGCACCCTGCGATCAAGCAGTCTGTGGTCGTCCTGCGAGAGGATCGTCCTGGAGAAAGGCGACTGGTGGCCTATCTTGTCAAGGACATGGCTCAACCACTTGAGATTTCCGATATCAGGGCGCTTCTGCGCAGCCGTCTACCCGAATACATGCTGCCGTCGACCTATGTGGCACTCGATGCGCTGCCGTTGTCGTTGGCCGGCAAGATCAATCGGCTGGCGTTGCCAGCGCCGGACGATACACGATTCGAGTCTGCGACCAGTTACGTCGCCCCTCGTTCATCGAATGAAGTCCTCCTTGAGGAAATCTGGCGAGAAGTTCTTGGCCTTCAGAAGGTTGGCATCCACGACAATTTTTTTGTGTTGGGAGGCCATTCACTCCTTGCAACGCGTGTTGTTGCTCGCATCAGATCGCTCATGGAACTCGAGGTTTCGCTGCGAACCCTCTTTGAAGCGCCGACGATCGCAGAACTGGCCCAGCGTCTGGATACACATGGTGCGCCGTTGATTCCGGAAACCACGGCGGGCCATTTCCTCAGCATTGTTCGTCCGCTGTCCGATCGTGGCAACGTCATCTGTGTTGGCGGACATGTCATAGAACTTCTGCAGCAGTTACCTGGCGATATTGGCATCATCATCCTTGGCAGTGGCTCGCTCGAGCCAGAACAATTCCATGCCTTTGGAATATCGGGAGCGGTAAAACGCTACTTGAAGGAATTGGCGGCGCTCGAACTCAACGGACGTCAGGTGATTGTGGGTTACAGTTACAGCGGACTCGTCGCCTATGAACTTTGTGCTCGATTAAGACAGCTCATTGAGACGCCGGTTGATGCAGTACTGCTCGAGCCCTCTCTTCGCATTCCGCGCCAACACCCAGCGCTGTCACTGTTGTTGAGGACGGCGCGTTACGTGGCGAAACTGTTCAGGCACGGCCCGGGCGTGATCGTCAATTCAGTACGTCGTCGACATGAAGAACATCTGTTGGCGCGCGAAGCACTTCCGGTCGTGGACGACATGGCAGAATGGAATGCGATCTGGCCCAGCCTTCGTCGCAACATCGCGAAGTACCGTCCGACGGATACTGATTCCCGTGGGATTCACGTCGTGGCCGGTGGTGCCTGGTTGGCTCGACAACTGGATCGCTTCCGATTGCAACTGGTTGAATCGCCGCAGATTCACGAACAGGGCGAGGTCACGCACGATGGGCTGGTTGAGGATCAGCCGACCATAACCAGGTGGCGACAGCTGATCACCCGTATTCTTGATAACCAGTGATCGGTCTTGTCAGCGGATAGTGAACGAAATCCAGCGCGTGTATGTGGGCAGGATCCGAGCACGATTAGACCGGCGGCGGGGCGCTGAAGTACTTCACCTTCGCTCGCGTCGGGGCTGTACCTTTCTCTACGCTACGATCTGAACCTGACGCTAAGGGGTGTTGAACGGATGTGCGGCATCGCCGGTTTTTGGCGTCGAAGTGGGCTTGACCATGGGGATAGCCGTCGCGTCGAGCGCATGTCCTCCACTCTCGTTCATAGAGGGCCTGATGATTTTGGGTACTTGCTCGCTGGTACAGACGGGCATGTATCCTGCGGACAGAATTTGATTGCGGACTTCACACCAACACTGCTGTTGGCCAGTCGGCGGCTTCGAATTCTGGATCTCAGCCCTGCTGGTCGTCAGCCGATCTCCAATGAGTCCGGTGACATCTTTGTTGTGTTCAACGGCGCCATTCATAACTACGTTGAATTGCGTTCCGAACTTCAGATGCTTGGTCACAGGTTCCGCTCGAACACCGACACTGAAGTTATCGTGCACGCATTTGAAGAATGGGGAGAGTCTTGTGCCAAGCGCTTTAACGGCATGTGGGCCTATGCAATCTGGGACAGCCGTCGGTCGCGATTGATCTGCTCACGCGATCGATTTGGCGTAAAGCCTTTGTATGTTGCCTGGCATGGGGACACTTTCTATTTCGCGTCGGAAGCTAAGGCGATTCTCGCTGGTGGAGAGGTAGAACCGCTCCCCAATTGGTCATTTGTACATCGTTACCTTACTTTCAACCAATGCGAAAATGGTCGCGATACGGCATTTAAGGGCATTACAAAGGTTCCCGCGGGGAGCAACGTCATCGTAACTGCCAGTAGTTGCGAGGTGACGACCTATTGGTCCTACACTGACCAATCGGAGGAGTACGACTACCAGCACGCCCCGAGTACATTTCGTGAGTTGTTCCGTGACGCGCTGAGAATCAGGCTTCGTTCTGATGTATCGGTAGCCCTGCTGTTGAGCGGCGGTCTGGACTCTTCTTCGATCGCGGTACACGCAAAAGACCAGGCAGAGATACCGCACATACATGCATTTACTGCGATATTCCCTGACTTTTACGCCGATGAAAGTCGCTATGCATCGATCGTGGCGAACGCGGTAGGCATGAAAATCCATCATATTGAGTACGATGCGTCCCGCATGTTGGATGATCTGGATAGTCTGACCTGGCACCTGGATGCGCCACCCCAGCGTGGACAGGAACTCGCCCGATGGCAGTTGTTGGCAGCCGTCTCAGCGCACGCGAGAGTCGTGCTGGAAGGTCAGGGCGCCGATGAACTGTTGGCAGGATATCCAGATCGTTACCTTGCGCCTTACCTGGCCACCGAGTTGGAGCATCTGCGACCTTGGAATCTGACGAGCAGTGTCCCGCGGTTGTTGCGCGGATGGCGTGAGTTGAAGCGCATTCAACCAAGTCCAACGCTGTGGTCCAGGTTTATTCGTGTTCGTGCACAGGCAGTCAGGCCGTTGGTTTCTTCGGATCTGGGCGAGACGATGTGGTTGGAACCCGCTGTTGGTCCCGCTCGTTTCGCAGACCCGCTAACAAAAGCGCTGTATCGGGACCATGCGTCTGGACTCCTGTCCGAACTTCTCCACTTTGGAGATGGCATCAGCATGGCGCACTCCGTAGAGTCGCGATTACCCTTCCTCGATCATCGTCTGGTGGAATTTGCGTTTGGATTGCCGTTTGACCAGAAGATGCGCGGCGCGCAAGGAAAATTCATTCT
This sequence comes from Gammaproteobacteria bacterium, assembly GCA_031385325.1. GTDB lineage: Bacteria > Pseudomonadota > Gammaproteobacteria > Pseudomonadales > Azotimanducaceae > SYFY01. The sequence goes on from JANNBJ010000041.1 coordinate 28,315, forward strand.
GCGCCAGGCGTTTGCGAATGACCTGCCAGCGGAAATTCTGAACCGGTATCACAAGATCGGTTTCGCGACTCCATTGGCAAGTTGGATGAAGCAGCATCTGGGACAGATACAGGATTTGTTGGGGTCGCAATCTGCCAGGGAGCGCGGGACGTTTGACCGTCAAGGATTGGCAGACTGTCTTCGACGATTCGAAAGAGACGGCGCAAGCGTACATCAAGTGTTTCGCAGTGTGGCGTTGGAGCTTTGGTTCCGCCGATTCGTCGATTCATCTCCATCCCACAATTGAGTGCATCGGGCCAATCGGGAAGATCCGGGCTGTCGTCGGTTCGGCGGAAGTCGGTCCTTGCTGGCAGACTATCCCACCAACCAGGGAATTCGCTCGGGGTGTGTGGTTTGGCGCTCACGGGTTCCCGCCATACCGCTACACTTGGCACCAGTTCTCGGAATTCCCGGATGGCAAGAGTGATCTCTGCTTTACCGGTGTGAACTCAAGGTATCCCTTAGAACCGAATGATCTTCATGGACAAGATGAACATGCAGGGCCTGCTGCTGCCCGAAGATATTGCTGCCGAACTGGGTATGGGTCGTTGTGACGATCCATTCCGGTGGCTGGGTATGCACTCAAGCCCCTCGGGTGTGCTGCTCCGCGCGCATTTGCCGGGGATCGAATCAGCGCAGATCGTGCTGCAATCCGCCGAAGCCCGGCCGATTCCGCTTCAACGACTGACGCAGCAAGCGCACCTGTTTGGTGCGGTTATCCCCGGACTAACGCTGCCGGAACCGTATCGCTTGCGCGTCAACGACGGCAAAGGTTGGGCCGTCATCGAAGATCCCTATCGATTCCCTTCGACGTTTGGTCCTGAACTTTTTGCATCATTTCGAGCCGGGACGGACATACACCTTCACCATTGGCTGGGCGCCATCCCCCTGCAAGTGCTTGGGTGTAGTGGCTACCGTTTTGCGGTATGGGCGCCAAACGCGCGGCGTGTTTCCGTCGTTGGGGACTTTAATGACTGGGACGGGCGTCGGCATGTGATGCGAAGGCACCATGATGCGGGTATCTGGGAGCTTTTCATTCCTGCACTCACCGAGGGTTCTCACTACAAGTACGAGATTCTCACGACCAGCGGTGATCTGCTGCTGAAAGCCGACCCGCTCGGGATCTGGCACCAGGCCAGCCCCGGCACCGCGTCGCTGCTGACCGACTCGGCATTCACTCCAGCACCGCGTTCTGACCCGCAGACAGACCGACACCAGCCGATGTCGATCTATGAACTGCATGCCGGCTCCTGGCGACGACACCTCGATGGACGTCATTACACGTATGACGAGCTGGCCGACGAACTGGTACCCTATGTTGCTGACCTGGGGTTCACGCACATCGAGTTCATGCCCCTGGCAGAGCATCCGTTTGAAGGCTCCTGGGGATATCAGCCTACCGGCCTCTTTGCGCCGGCCAGCCGATTTGGCGATTGGCGCGCGTTACGGCGGCTGGTTGATCGGTTTCATGATGCAGGCATTGGTGTCGTTCTTGATTGGGTGCCGGGGCACTTCCCCAATGATGCCCACGGGCTGCGGCGATTTGATGGCACAGCGCTTTATGAACATGAGGACCCACGCCTTGGTGAACACCCGGACTGGGGCACGCTGGTCTATAACTTCGATCGCCACGAGGTGCGCAGTTTTCTGCTGAGCAATGCGGTTGCCTGGATCGAACGGTTCGGGTTCGACGCCATTCGGGTTGATGCGGTGGCGTCGATGCTGTATCTGGACTACAGCCGAAAGCCGGGTGAATGGCTCCCTAACGTGCGCGGCGGGCGTGAAAATCTGGGCGCGGTCAGCTTCCTGCAGACCATGAACACGCAGCTCTATGGTCGATTTCCCGGCGTCATCACCATGGCGGAGGAGTCCACCGCATGGCCCGGCGTGTCTCGTCCGGTGCATGACGGTGGGCTGGGTTTCGGCTTCAAATGGAACATGGGCTGGATGAACGATACCTTGACGTACGTCTCCCGCGATCCGGTTCACAGATCACATCACCATGGCGAGCTAACCTTCGGGCTCCACTACGCGTTTTCAGAGAACTACATATTGCCGCTCAGCCACGACGAAGTGGTGCACGGCAAGCGATCCCTGATTGGCAGGATGCCCGGGGATCGATGGTGTCAGTTCGCCAATCTGCGCGCGTACCTGGGCTTCATGTGGGCACATCCGGGTAAAAAACTCCTGTTCATGGGTAGTGAATTTGCACAACAGTCTGAATGGAATCACGACGTTGGCCTCGACTGGCACCTGCTGGCGCAGCTGGAACATCGTGGTGTGCAATCCCTTGTCAGGGATCTCAATCGGGTGTATCGCGCCGAGCCGGCCTTGTGTGAACTCGATTGCGAAGCGGCAGGCTTTGAGTGGCTTCGCGCGGACGATTCGGTCAATTCCGTCATTGCGTTCCTGCGTCGTGATGCCGCAGGAGAAGTGGTTGTCGTGATCTGTAACTTCACACCGGTAGTGCGCGGCGGCTACCGAATCGGTGTTCCAGATCGTGGTTTCTACCGCGAACTGCTCAATACTGATGCAGAGCGTTATGGTGGTGGCAACGTGGGCAATCTGGGTGGATTGACCGCTGATGCCTCGCCCATGGATGGACGTGAGTATTCCCTGGAGATAACGCTCCCGCCGCTTGCGACGGTCTTTTTCAAGCAGGTCCGTTCGTGAACATGAGCGCCCGCCGACTGGAACGAGGCGATCCTTCTGCCCTCGGCAGTGCCTGTGTGGATGGCGGCGTCAATTTCGCGGTGTACAGCGAACGGGCCACGGCACTGGACCTTTGTCTGTTCGACCCCGCGAATCGCGAGATCGCGCGCCTGCCCCTGCCAGATCGAACTGCTGATGTCTGGCATGGTTTTCTACCCGAAGCGGGCGCTGGACTTCGTTATGGCTTTCGCGCGCAGGGTGCTTTTGAACCCGACAATGGACTTTTTTTTGACCCGTCCAGAGTGTTGATTGATCCCTACGCAAAACAACTCAGTGGGTCCTACATCCAGCATCCTGCCCACTTTGTGCAGCGTGCGGGCCTGCAGCGTGCGGGCCAGGCCTCGGCTGACAATGCAGCGTACATACCAAAGAGTGTGGTGACAGAACCGGTCGCGGCCTGGAACAGCGTGAACTTCTCTGTCAGGCACAACACGCCACTGATCTATGAAGCACATGTGCGTGGTTTGACCCGGCTCAACGAATTCATCCCGGAACCCCTGCGTGGCACCTATGCGGGGTTGGCACATCCTCATCTGGTCGCGCACCTCAAGCGACTGGGTGTGTCGGTGATCGAACTCATGCCTGTCCAGCATCACATCGACGAGCCTCACCTGACCGCGCTTGGGCTCACCAATTACTGGGGTTACAACCCGTTGGCCTTCATGGCCCCGCACCACGCCTATGCACACAGCGG
>JANNBJ010000071.1:0-48598 GCA_031385325.1 Gammaproteobacteria bacterium
GGCGCAGGTGCCAGTTTTGCCTGCAATATCGTTGATCTGGCATTCGATCGTGAAACCGGCAAAGTGGATGTACTGTCCTTTACCGCCATTCAGGATGCGGGTAAGGCGATTCACCCGGCCTATGTGGAAGGTCAGTATCAGGGTGGTGCCTCGCAGGGTCTCGGCTGGGCGTTGAATGAGGAGTACATCTTCAACAAGGACGGCATCATGGAAAACGCAGGCTTCCTCGACTACCGCATGCCGGTAGCATCGGACCTGCCCATGATCGATACCCAGATCATCGAAGTATTCAATCCAACCCATCCATTTGGTGTTCGTGGTGTTGGTGAAACCGGCATCATCGCGCCTCTGGCGGCGTGCTCGAATGCTGCTCGTTCGGCACTCGGGTTCATCGTGCCTGATCTGCCGCTGTCTCCGCCCCGTGTGCTGGCTGCGATTGAAGCAGGCAACTGATTGACGCGGCGTGGCCCGCGTCTGTTTTCCTGACAACGTTCTCCCGTACACCGCAGGTGTACGGGAGGCGACCGTTGCCGCGATCAACTATCGTGACCTGCTGTCTGCGCTCGAATCCCGCTATCCCGGTATCCGGGAGAAACTCGACAAGGCATCGGTCGCGATCGACGGGTTGATTTACCAGGACGCCTTTCTCGAACCGTTAGAGCGCGACAGCGAGGTTCACTTTCTGCCGCGCATCGAAGGCGGCTGAGCACTTTTTTTCCGTGAGGAGACCGCCGTGAGGAGGCCACAATGAAGTCACCGATCTGTCAGAAACTGGGTATCGAGTTCCCGCTGTTTGCGTTCAGCCATTGTCGGGACGTTGTGGCGGCAGTGAGCAAGGCAGGGGGATTTGGGGTGCTTGGCGCGGTAGGCCACACACCTGAGTCGCTGGAGATCGAATTGTCGTGGATCGACGAACACGTCGACGGTAAACCCTATGGCATCGACCTGATCGTGCCGACCAGCATGGATGACAGGACTGGCGACCTCACACCGGAAGATATCGCGGCGCGTATTCCGGAGGCGCACAAGCGATACGTCGAGCGGGTGCTGGCAGAGCACGGGATCGCCACGCACGACCTGTGGGATCGTCAGATTGCGGCCAATTTTGGCGATAATCTGCGTGCGTCTGGCGCGTCGATGCAACTCGAGACTGCATTCAGACATCCCATCCGGCTAGTGGTGAATGCACTGGGTGTACCACCTCCATTCATGCTTGATGGCGCGCGTCAGCGCGGCATCCTGGTCGGTGCGCTGGCGGGTAGCAAACAACATGCGATCAAACACGCGGAACTCGGGCTGGACGTGGTCATTGCGGCCGGCGGTGAAGCCGGTGGCCACTGTGGCGAGATCGCGACCATGGTGCTGGTTCCTGAAATAGTGCACGCGCTCAAGCCGTACCCTGACGTCGCGGTGCTTGGGGCAGGTGGCATTGTGACGGGCCGACAGATGGCCGCGTGCATGGCCATGGGTGCCCAAGGTGTGTGGACCGGTTCGGTGTGGTTGACCACCCAGGAAGCGGAAACCCATCCAGTCATCAAGGAAAAGATGCTCAGCGCAGGTTCCAATCAGACGGTGAGATCACGCAGCAGGACAGGCAAGTACACACGTCAGTTGCGTTCGCCCTGGACGGATGCCTGGCAATCCGCAGATGCACCTGAGCCTTTACCCATGCCCCTGCAAGGGCTCGTCAGCGGTCCGGCGCTCGCCAAGATCGATCGACTGGCTTTGGCCGGTGATCCGGGCGCCAAGGCGCTCTCGACTTATTGGGTCGGGCAGGGCGTTGGTTTAATGAATGAGAGCGTTTCTGCTCGCACCGTGGTCATGGACTTCATGCAAGATTTTGCCGAGGCAGCCGAGCGTCTGGCCGGATTTGTCTCCGAGTGAACGCACCCGGGTAGGCGAACTGATCTGAAGATCAGTTTGATGCAGGCGGCTTGAAGTTCGCATCACGCAGTCGCATGACCAGCACTCGTTTAGCAATCTGCCACCCGGCTTCAGTCTTGCGGAAGTCATCATGGTATTCACCGATCGCGGCGTAACCGGAGACGCTATGCGGGCCCGCACCGGCAGGTGCTGTGTAGACCGTGACATAACTCAGGCCGGTTGCAGTGGCATCGTCAACGACGTTGATGCGGATGGTCGACATCAGGTGCACGGTACTGCCGGATGAAGCGGTCAATCGCTGCCGAATCGCGTCACGGCCCTTGAAAGTCTCGCCAAGGATCGATAGTTCAGCATCTTGTGTAAACAGGGTTGCGTAAGCGTTGGCATCTGGATGATCACGATACCAGGCGTAGTCCATGATCAGATGCCGACAGGCGTCGTCGATCGTATCGGCCCAGGTGAGTGGGGCAAGTGTGGTGAGAAGCAGCAATAGCGCCAGACGCATTTGATTCTCCCGGACGTCAATAAGAGCCCGATGCTGCGGACAGTTCGCGATGCTTGCAAGTTGGATTGTCGGCGGGCAGGCTGGGGTGGTAAATCAATCAGGAGGATATCGTGTTCAATCGACTCAATTCGTACGGTCTTTTACTGGTGCTCGTCAGCGGACTGGCGCAGGCAGCGGTGGGTGTGCCATCCGGTGCATACACGCTGGAGAACACCCACGGCTACATTTCGTTCAGCTACTCTCACCTCGGTTTTTCCAGGCCGCACGTCGGATTCAATACTTTCACTGTCGACTTAGACCTCAACTCAGAAGATCCCGCTAAAAGTTCGGTAAAAGTTGATATCGATGCCAACAGTATCGACAGCCGGGTGGCTGAGTTTGATGGCCATCTGAAGGGTGACAAGTTTTTTGCGACGACTGCCAATCCCTCCATCAACTTCGTGTCTACCGGCATCAAGATGAACTCGGATACTACGGCAAGTATCACGGGCAACCTGACCATCAAGGGCGTGACCAAACCGGTAACGCTTGAAGCCACCCTCAACAAGGCAGCAGTACATCCGATGCGCAAGGTGCCTACGCTCGGACTGAACGCGACAGCCAAGCTGAAGCGCTCGGATTGGGGCCTGGCTGAGTATGTACCGATGGTGAGTGATGAAGTGGATGTCGTGATCAGCGTGGAGCTGATCAAGAAGTAACTGGCCGGACAGGTCCGATGCGCGGACCTGTCACTAATCGAGGTCACCCGTTCGACAGGTGCATGCCAACAGGCGGAATACAGGCCTGCCCTATGGTGTTCCGGTGCCTGGCCTCAAGGCGGGTCCCGCTGTACATGTCGGACAGGACGTCTGCCAGGAAATCCGTGTAGAAACGATGGCCATCAGGGTTGAAATGGCCATCGATGGACCAGTAGTAGCCTGATGGGTCACCGTGTGTGGCGATTGCCAGGGACGAATCCACCACGCAGACGCCCATGGTGTTCAGTCGCGAGCGGAAGTCTGCAAAGTAGTCCTTGTAGCCCGGTACCTTGGTATAGGCGATGATCGAGACCAGCAGTTGGTAGTTGTTTTGCTGGGCGTGTTTCTGCCAGGTCTCTATGGCCCCCAGATTCGCTGCTGAGATCCTCGTCACGTCGCTGGGGTAGTGATCGTAGTCACCGGAGAGCGTCCAGAAGCCTCGTCGTGCTGAGGCTGCCGGTGTCGAAACGGTGTTTGCGGCCGCAACCTCGTCAACGTTTCGATTCTTTACCGCCCGCCAGGCGCTTCTCAACAAATTCAGACTCAGTGAGTGTTCGATCAGCCACGCCTTGATTTCCTGTGTGGTCGAGGTCGGTACTTGAGTGAAATAGTCCTTCATGCGTTGTCGAATCGTCTCCTCGGGTACCTCCACCAAATCGTTTGCCGGATCTAACTCCTTGGTCGCGGTCAGCCAACCATCGATCACTGCAAAGGCTGGATAGGCATAGTCATCGTCGATGTCATTGGCGACGACACTGACAATAACCAGGGCTGGCAGGCGGCCGAGTCGTGTTGTGGTTTCAAGGAATTTCTCGAATTGATGCCGCTGTCCTGTGCCTGCTACACCACATTTGATCGTGCGTACCCCGACTCGTGTTTGCAGTAACGACCCGAAGTGTGCCGCAAAGGGCGTGAAGCCCCAGGTAAAGCTATCGCCAGCGAGATAGATGAATGCAGCGTTCAACTCTCCATCATTGACTGGATTATCGAAACAGCCCAGATCGTTTGACCAGACGTCGTAATATCCAAGCTCGTGGACATAGTGCCGTTGATGCCCGCTGGGCGTAATGTCGTGACCGCGAGTTGGATGTGCAAAATAGTAGTTGGCTGGGTAGCTGTTGCGAAGTGATTGTCTGGCCTGTGATGTTCCGGGCTTGCGGTAATCGCCGAGTACTGCTGTCAGTGGTCTCGGAAGGAAGGAGTACGCAACCACATCGACGAGCAGTGCCGTGAGCAGAGCGATGCATGCGTAGGTCGTTAGTGTGCGGGTCAACACCATATCTTTGTCTGATTCCACGAGGCGGATTCGCGGTCCGTCCTGCCATGAATTGAAACTGCGCTGCCTGGAGTTTAGCGCAGATCGCTTGCGGCACAGCACCTGGACGGCCATTTTCAGCGCAGGCACGAATGGGTTTCTGGAAGGTTGTTGCTCAATCTTGTTGTTGGATTCTTCTGTAAACTGGCGGCTATCAAGTAGCTGCGTGGCGCCGTGGTGCCTTCCTGCGAGAGCGGTTGGCATGGCACTGGCGAAACTCATGAGGAGAGAAAGGGCGGATGGGCTTTGGATTGGTTCCTAAATGGTGTCTGACGCTACTCGGGATGATTCTGGCTGTAGCAGTGTCGATGGTCTTGTTGGAGGTCGGGCTTCGTGTCTACGAAACTCGAGTACTCAAGCTTCCGCCCATACCGTCTGCGAAAGGGGCAATCCATCGGCGGTCGAACGATCCCGGCCGTGTCTATGAGCTTGTGCCCAACGCGATGATGGAGCGAGAGGGTGTCGAGATCCGCATCAATTCACTGGGCTTTCGGGATGATGAACCTCCGCCCTCAGCCACCGGACCACGAATACTGGTGTTGGGCGATTCTGTTGCCTGGGGATTCGGTGTTCACTCGGAGGAGGCGTTTCCACAACTTCTCGAGAAGGCTATCCGAGAGCAGGCAAGAGCCAGAGGAGAGCCGGAGCCGGTTGTGTACAACGCTGCAGTCGATGGCTACAGCCTTGCGCAGGAGGTGGCTACCCTGGAATCTGTCGGACCGTCGTTGAAGCCAGACCTGATTATCGTTGCGTATGTTCTGAATGATCCGTCGAGCGCTCAGGATGGAGGGTTGGATCGGTACTTTCGCTCGGAATTTTTCATTGAGCGCTATGGGCGGATCGCAATCGAGCGTTTGCAGGAATTGGCTGCTGGAGATTCGCTGTCGGCAGACTATTTCCAGCGAGCTAATCAACTTCAGGCGGGAAAGATCCGAAGAGAGTTTGAACGACTGTCAAATCTTGGCAACCAGCTGCAAGCGCAGGTCATGTTGGCGGTTTGTCCGGTCTTCACCTTCGAAGCAACAGGCCCGTATGACTGGTCAAACATCCACGATGATCTGAAGGTCATCGCTGCGAAAGAGCGATTCACGTTTGTGGATCTCCAGCCAGCATTCGGCAGCGTTGCATCCAAGGACGTGTCAGTCGACGTCCTGCATCCCAATGCACAGGGTCACCGCATCATCGCAGAGGTACTGATCAAGGAGACAAACCAATTGCTTGGGTCGATGAGAAAGTCGCATTGAATGGTTGACCAGGACTTCGAACGTACGAAGAGATTTCCTGTGAGGCGGACGAACCGTTCTGGGTCCTTGTCAGTCGCAGGTGTTGCCCACCCAAGGTGGAAGCTCTGCGCAGAGCATATTGAGACGCTCCGTCGCCAGCTCTGACATCTCTTCCAGCTGTTCTGCATGATCGACCTGGCGATCAGTCGTCTCGCCAGGATCGAGCGTCAGATTGTATAAGGCAATTGGTCGAACTTCGTAACCATACCACCAGCCCAGCCAACGTGACCGGTGGGTATAGAGGTGTAACTTCCAGTCACCCTTTCGAAAGGCGAGGTACTGCTTGCCGACGGTGGAGGTGGCCCCTTCCCCGCTGAAATCCGCGAAATACAGGAATTCAGCGTCGGGATTGACCGTTTGGCCGCGCAGCGCCTGCCATTGGCTTTTTCCATCCAGAGGAAACCGGCCGGGTGGTTCGACACCGCTCATCTGTGCCAGTGTCGGCAACACATCCATCATGCTCATGACATTATTGATGATCGCCGGCTGGAGGTGACCCGGCCAGCTGAAGATTGCTGGTACGCGCCAGCCGCCTTCCCAGATTGTCGCCTTGCCACCCTTCAGAGGTTTTGCAGAGCCAGCATCCTCGCCATACTCAAGCCACGGACCATTGTCAGACAGAAAAATGACTATTGTGTCTTGTAGCTTGTTATCTTTTTTCAGCACCTGGAATATTTCCCCGACACGTGCATCGATTTCTTCAATGACATCGCCATAGAGACCGCGCTTTGATCGCCCGGAAAACTCCGGGTGTGCAAACAGAGGCACGTGTGGGCTGGTATAGGCGACCATGGCAAAAAAAGGCCGGTCATCCGCTTCGATGAATCCTATTGCCTGGTTGGTGAAGCGTTCGGTCAGAAATCGCTGGTCTGGATTCGTTTCCAGAGTCGCGTTGTCCTCGATCAAGGGCAGCGGAGGGAAAATCCCTGGGTCGGTGAATGTCATGCCTCGGTGAGCGGCGCCGGTCTTGTTGACTCGTGTTATTGCAGCCAGAAGCCGTTCGTCGGTCGTTGAACCCTTGGCAACTGGCATGTTGTGGTGAAACGGCCACATGTCAGAGGAGTAGGGCACGCCAAAGTACCGGTCGAATCCGTGGGAGAGTGGGAGATGCTCGCGGCGATCGCCCAGATGCCACTTGCCGAAATAACCGGTTCGATAGCCTGCGGAGCGAAACATTTCCCCGAGAGTCGTCGGTTCCGAGGGCAGGCCTCGCTTCGAGCCCGGGAGAGGATCGAAGTCCATCCCTATGCGTACCGGAGAATTGCCGGTCATCAGGGCTGCCCTGGAGGGGCCACAGGTAGGCTGGGCATAGAACTGAGTCACCCTGACGCCGGCCTGCGCAAGTGCATCGAGGTTTGGTGTTTGCAGTTCCCTGTTACCAAACGCTGCAACGTCTTCGTAACCTTGATCGTCTGTCAGTATCAACAGTACATTTGGGTGCGCCGCCTGTACCGCAATCGGCAGAATCAGGGGCGCGAACAGCAACCAGCAGTTCGATTTTGTCCAGCGCCAGACATCAACCACCGTCTGCGTCCCGATCTGCAGCCGCGGTCTGAAGAACGTCTTCCATGGTGAGTCCCCTGGTCAGCAACGCATCCTTGAGATACGGGGTATGCTGGTGACCGAGGTAAAGCTGTTGGTCGGGCTGCAGTACCAGTGCATGTCGAAGCAGATCCTTGCCTTTTTCCGGATCGCCAACGAGAAGTTCGATGCTAGCCAGATTCCCCCAGCTGCGCCAATCGTTGGGCCAGTTGAGACGTGCCTCTTCGAGATATCGACGGGAAGCATCGTAGTCGAAGAAGGGTACCTTCATGACATACACACCGTTTCGCAGAAGATATTCAAGACGCAACTCTGTCGGCAGTGATGATATGTAGGCCTCTGCGTCCTGCTTGGACCACGGTATCGATTTAACGTGAACTATCTCGATCGCATCCAGCAGTGAGCGAGCGATCAGATAGTTGCTTGCTGGCGTGGGATGGCAGTTGTCAGTGGTCAGGTCGTAGCCAGGTGCACCGTCGCCGGCTGCGTCACCGAGTATCTGCTCGATGTCTACGAGCCGAGCATTGGAACTCGTTGCAACGGCCTTACGAACGTGTGTGTTGAATCGGCTGAGAACTCGCCACGGAATTGGATCGGCGTCCCTCGCAGCCTTGAACGCTTTCTCCCTGGCCAGTCGTTCGGCCTGCGTATCGGCAGGCAGGAAGTGTGCTTCCATGTACTTCACCACCGGCGCCGCCTTTTCCTCAGAAGACCAGCTAGCCCCGTCGAACAGGCTCTTCGCTTCTGTGACTTGACCTGAGTGCAGGAAATTCAGAATCGCAGCCGTGCGTTGTTCATCACGCACGCCGCCGCTGCCAATGGGGATTTTTCTGTAGACTGGGGCCCATTGGTCGAGATTGCTGGTCAGAGTTCCGAAGAGTAGTGGTACGTCCGCGTCCTCGGCCGCCTCGATGATATGTTCCATGTTGCTTTCGTAACGTCCGATGCGCAGCTGATAGTCCTGACCGTTCCTGTCAACGGCGACGAGTGTTTGCGGAAGAGCCTGCTGGATGACGGGTTTGCTGAGCCTGCGATTGATCTTCTCCGTCAACTTGTTCACGGCACGAATCGTTGCGAATCCGGCTATTCGCTCACGCCAGCGACGCATCGAAGTGGCTTCGAATTCTGGTTGGAGAAAGTCATTGTGACCACTGAACACGATGATCAGGTCAGGTTTGTACTGCAGTGTTCTCTCCACATCGAGCAGTACACCATTTGAATCGCGACCACCTTCCCCCATATTGCAGACAGTGTACTGCGTGGCATCTGACTTCTTCGTTGCCGAGTCGATCTGGGCCATGAATCCATACTCAGGCACCGGTGTCCCATACACCGTTGACTCGCCATAACTGAAGATAATGTAGCGATCGGCTGGTGCATTGGCGGCGCACTCGTACCGGATATCCAGAGGTGCGGAGCCGACTTTCAGCCAAGCCGCGCCTTCGATCGCAAAAATCAGAAGAATTGTGATGCCTATGAGGACTAAACCTGTTCGCATGCTGGTCATGAACCCGGTTTGGATGACTTGGTGAGGATGCCGTTGAATTCGGCTTGAGTGATTTCTGCGACGAGCGCGTTTCCGTAGACATTGAAATGCCCATCCAGCAGAAACACGGTGTCGGCATCGACCTCTCGCTCACTGAATGGAATTGTCAGATCTACATACCGAAGACCTTCTGCTTCGAGAAAGGTTCGCACCTCGCTGTGCCAGCCACGATCCGTTACGTGTTCGATGGGGGGTATGAGCACCACTCCGAGCCCGGCACCCGCAGCTTTCGCGTCTGCATTGAGGTCGAGCAAAGCCTGCTTGTTTTCTACGGCGATCGGGTTGTCCGAGTACCAGAGTCGACCGTCTTTTTCGATTTGCACGTCATAGATCGAGTCGGCGTCCGCCGGGGCACTCGTGGCGAGGCGTACGTCCAGCTGGGATGGCTTGTGGCGCAGTTTGTCCCAAGCCCATTTTGCGAGATTGACGGTGAGTGAGTAGTTGAACAGGAAATTGCGTGACGAGCGCATGTGCCACGGAACGGGATCCGGTTTGCGGTTGACCCGCTCACGCACTGCTTTGACCAGTGTATCGTTGTCGATGACGACAGGATTTCCCTGTGCATCGATCTTCTTGTTATCAACCTGCCAGCCGTCGATCACGGTTGAGTGAGGAAAATAATGGTCGTTGGCGATGTCATTCAGATACCAGTACACCAACATGGCGTCCGGTGCCTGGTGAATTTCGGTTTCTATTTCGCGAAGCTTCAGCAGTTGATGCCGTTGACCCGAATGGGTAACCCCACACTTCAAAACTGTCCGACCGAGAGACTTCTCCAGCAGGACGCCAAACTTGTCCTCGAAGGGCGCATATCCCCAGGCATAGCTGTCGCCAACAAGATAGATGTAGCCGTTGGTCAGATCCGGCTCCGTATCGAAACAGCCGAGACTGTTCGACCAGATCGGATAGGTTTCACCTTCAACCCAGTGTTCTGCCTTTACGTTGCGTCCAATGTCAAAGCCGCGCTCTGTGTTGGCCACAAAGTAGTTGTGTGGGTAGGTTCCACGTCCGGCAAAACCATGTGGATTGGCAGAAACCCGATAGTCGGGAAACTGATCCACGTATCGGATAGGTGCAAGATGAAATGCCACCACGTCCGTAAGCAGAAGCGTTGCGGCAACCGCAACGCCCATGCCTAGAGCTGACTTGATGAGTTTGAGTAGCACGCACAAAGTGGCGCCTTCGGCGCCACCGCTCTAGAACAACGTGTAGATAAAGGGCGCTACTGCAGAACCCTGAGACAAGACAATGAGCCCACCCAGTAGCAACATCACGATGACGATCGGGGCCAGCCAGAATTTCTTCCTGACTCGCATGAACGTCCAGAGATCCTTGATCAAATCCAACATCAGAATGGCCTCGTCAGCAAATTAGGGGCGTCAGGATCCTGCACGACACGATAGGTCGTTTGTGTCTCGTCCAGTTTCCGTTGCATGGGATCCTTTCCAAATGCTCGCATCATTAAGCCCATCGGAAAAATCACTACGTAGAACACGATGCCCATGACGATCGGCGTTGTAATCTTGCTCAGCAGCAGACCAAATTTCATCCAGTTGGTGTACACCGGCCGCAAGCTGGTCGGATGGATCAGGCCCCAGGCACCAAGTACGCCACCAAGCACCCACGGCCAGCGAGGAATGCCCACTTCCAGCAACCACGGAAAGAACAATCCGAACAGCACCAGTATGATGGCGCCGGTAGTCAGGCCGAAAGAACGCAGTCCCTTCGCATCCAGTTCTGGAATCTCGTGATTTGCCATATTGATCAATCCAGCTCGAATTCGGTTTTCCAGGAACCATCATCGGGCATTTCCGGTTGGTCCTGTTTTCGCATGAGGTAGTTTTCAACCACCAGATAGTCCATCTCCGTTCGCATGAAACAGCGATAGGCATCATCTGGTGTATTGACGATCGGTTCGCCACGTACGTTGAAGGAAGTATTTACGAGCACCGGGCATCCGGTTCGCTCATTAAACGCCTTGAGGAGTGCATGGTATCTGGGATTTGAATGCGTGTGCACCGTCTGCACGCGGGCTGAGTAATCCACATGGGTGATTGCAGGCAGCTCGGAACGTGGCACGTTCAGCTTGGCGATGCCAAACAGTTTTTGTTCCTCGTCCGTCATGGCGATACGTTTCGACTCTTCAATCGGTGCAACGATCAGCATGTACGGGCTGCAGTGATTGAGCTTGAAGTACTCCGATGCGTGTTCGGCAAGCACCGAGGGAGCAAAAGGTCGAAATGACTCGCGATATTTGATCTTGAGGTTCATGACCGACTGCATATTCCGGCTGCGTGGATCACCAATAATCGAGCGTCCGCCAAGTGCACGAGGGCCGAACTCCATTCGACCCTGGAACCAGCCGACGACGCTTTCGCCCTCCAGTGCCTGGGCCAGGCGAGGCATGAGCTCCGGATCGTCCAGCCGTTCGTAGACCGCGCCACGCGCATCGAGCTGCTGGCGGATGTCAGCATCTTTCCAGCGTGGTCCCAGATAGGAACCCTTCATGGCGTCAGTCTTCACTGGCGTCCGCGGTTGATCAAGGTGCTCATGCCAGACTGCCAGCGCAGCGCCCAGCGCGCCACCGGCGTCACCGGCGGCTGGCTGTATCCAGATATCCTTGAACGGGCCTTCTCGAAGCAGTCGACCGTTGGCCACACAGTTCAGCGCCACACCACCTGCAAGACACAGATAATCTGCTTTGAGTTCTTTGTGAACGGTGTGCGCCAATTTGAGCACGATGTCTTCGGTAACCACCTGGATTGATGCAGCGATGTCCATTTCCCGTTGTGCGATGGGCGTTTCGGACTTCCTTGCAGGTCCGCCGAACAGTGCGGCAAACCTGTCGTTGGTCATGGTCAAACCGTTGGCATAGTTGAAGTACTGCATGTCCATGCGGAATGTACCGTCATCCTTGACGTCGATCAGCTTGTCATAGATGAGATCGACATACTTCGGTACCCCATACGGAGCCAGACCCATCAATTTGTATTCACCCGAATTGACCTTGAATCCGGTGAAGTAAGTAAATGCGGAGTAGAGCAGACCGAGAGAGTGCGGGAAGTCGATTTCCCATTGTGGTGTCAGCTTGTTGCCTTCACCGAGCCACACGGAACTGGTTGCCCACTCACCAACGCCATCCAGACACATCACCGCAGCGCGTTGATACGGGCTCGGGAAAAAAGCAGAAGCTGCGTGTGATTGATGATGCTGGGTAAACAGAATTGGCTTGACCTGTTTTGGTTTGCAGCCAATGAGTTCGGCCATTTCCTTTTTCAGCAGGTCTTTCAGGAACAGCTTTTCTCTCAACCAGACTGGCATTGCGGTCAGGAATGAGCGAAAACCACTCGGTGCGTAGGCCAGGTAGGTTTCCAGTAACCGTTCGAACTTGAGCAGTGGTTTGTCGTAGAAGACGACATGATCGACATCGGCGACGGTTATGCCTGCTTCCTGAACGCAATAGTTGATCGCGTTTTTGGGAAAATTGGGATCGTGTTTCTTGCGTGTAAATCGTTCTTCCTGCGCCGCAGCAATGATGTCTCCATCCTTGACCAAAGCGGCCGCGCTGTCGTGGTAGTACGCGGAGATGCCCAGTATGTACATGGCTTAAACACTTCTCACTGTTGTTGGTGACATCGCTCAGCAATCAGGGAGACAGAAAACAACAGGTGGCATGTGATTGTCTTCCATGACGCTGGAACCTCTGTTCAGAGTTGATCAAAGCTGATTCGAGCAGTGGCCATGATAGCCGCTCCTTCCATCGGATGAACTTGATGGAAGTAACAGTTTGTGCGAACAACGTAACGAGAGGGTAGGTTCAACTGAGTTATTGCCAAAACAACGCATCTTACTTGCAAAAAAACCTCCTCGTAACGACCTGAGCATCGTTGGTGCGTTCGCAGATTTGTTATGAAGGAAGGAGCACGACCCTGGTGTGGGCTTACCCACTCATTCGCGAAACTCCGGTAAGTTGATGAGAACGTTCCGATCTCTGCTGTCATTCACATAAGTTGTCGGGCGCATTCTATATAGTAAGGGCGTTGCACAGAGTGCTTTCAAGGACTAATAACATGCGGTTGATTCTGGACGACGGTACGGAACTGGAAGGAGTTTCGTTCGGCGCCAATCGCGCGGTGCGCGGTGAAGTTGTGTTCAACACCGGCATGAGCGGATATGTCGAGACACTGACGGATCCTTCGTATCGTGGGCAGATTCTGGTCATGACTTATCCTTCGATCGGCAATTACGGAGTGCCGGGTGACCGTTGTGGTCAGAGCATTGCCGGGCCGTTCGAGTCCTCGCGCATTCAGGTACAGGGTCTGATTGTCCAATCTTATTCCGAGAGCTTCAGTCACCATCGCGCGCAGCGTTCCCTGGGCGACTGGCTCAAGAGTCAGGGCATTCCCGGAATCAGCCGGATCGACACACGGTTTCTCACCCGTCATTTGCGCGAAGCCGGCACCATGCCCGGACATCTTCTGCAGGATTGTGGCCCACACTCGTTGGTTGCGTCAGCCACGTCGGTCGAGATGACCACTGACGTCTTCCGTCAGGTCGCGCCTGCCGCAACACATCGGTATGAGGGTGGAAGACAGACCGTACTGCTGGTCGATGTCGGCGCCAAGGACAACATCGTGCGCGCTCTGCTGGATCGAGGTGTCTCGGTGCTTCGCGCCCCTTGGCATGCGGACCTGCTGAGTTACTGGCCCGAAGTCGATGGTGTACTGATTGGTAATGGCCCAGGTGACCCTGCAAATCTCTGGGAATTGACCGACCAGGTCAAGGAAATGCTGCGCCGTGCAGACAAACCAGTGTTTGGCATTTGTCTTGGCAACCAGATTCTGGCACTGGCTGCAGGAGCGAAAACCTTCAAGCTTCCATACGGACACCGCGGTCTGAACCAGCCCGTCCAGGATTTGCTTACCAGACGATCCTTCATTACCAGCCAGAATCATGGCTATGCCGTGGACAACGACACGTTGCCGCAGGGTTGGGAGCCGTGGTTCGTGAACATCAACGACGGTACGAATGAAGGTATCCGGTCACGTCGTCTGCCGTTCTTCGGTGTGCAGTTCCATCCTGAAGCGACACCTGGCCCAACCGATACCGCCTATCTTTTTGACGACTTCGTCAACCAGCTGTAAACCCGAGAAAAGGAGTTCCAATGTACGGCGCTTACCTGCCCAGTAAACCGAAGTGTGTGCTCGTCCTCGGGTCCGGGGCTTTGCAGATCGGCCAGGCTGGGGAGTTTGATTACTCCGGTTCGCAGGCTTTGAAAGCCATGCGGGAAGAAGGCATCTCGACGGTCCTGATCAACCCCAACATTGCCACGATTCAAACCAGTGAAGGTCTGGCTGACAGGATTTATCTGGCGGCGGTGACCCCTGAATTTGTCGAGCAGATCATCGTCAAGGAACAGGTCGACGCGCTGTTACTAGCCTTTGGCGGCCAGACTGCACTGAACTGTGGAATAGCGTTGCACGACCGAGGCATCCTTGAGCGACACGGGGTGCGAGTGCTGGGCACACCTGTAGAAGTCATCCGCACCACAGAAGATCGGCAGCTTTTCAAGGACACGCTGGCTCAGATCGACGTCAAGTCACCACGCAGTTTTGCCTGCAACAACATCGAAGCAGCCCGAGAAGCGGCTGGTGTGATTGGTTTGCCCATCATGTTGCGTGGCGCGTTTGCGCTCGGCGGCAAGGGCAGTTCCTACGTCGATTGTGTTGAAGATCTCGAACCCGCACTGGTTCGTGCTTTCAATGACGGTGCTCAGCAAGTGCTGGTTGAAGAGGGACTACGTGGCTGGAAGGAAATCGAATACGAGGTTGTGCGTGATGCTCGCGACAACTGCATCACGGTCTGCAACATGGAGAATTTCGATCCGCTTGGCATCCATACCGGTGAGTCCATTGTCGTCGCGCCGTCACAGACGCTCAACGACGAGGAGTACCAGATGCTCCGGACCATCGCCACCAGGACCATCCGGCACTTGGGGATCGTTGGCGAGTGCAACATTCAGTATGCCCTCGATCCGCTGAGCAACGATTACCGGGTGATTGAGGTCAACGCGCGGCTGTCACGCTCGAGTGCGCTGGCGAGCAAGGCAACTGGCTACCCACTCGCGTATGTTGCTGCAAAGCTCTCGCTGGGTTACTCGCTGCCAGACATCTCAAACAGCATCACTCGCCGAACCAGTGCATTTTTCGAGCCTGCGCTCGACTACATGGTCTGCAAGATGCCGCGCTGGGATCTGAAGAAATTTGCTGGTGCGACGGTTGAAATCGGCAGTGAGATGAAGAGTGTTGGCGAAGTAATGGCCATCGGCCGCAATTTTGCCGAAGTGCTGCAAAAGGCGCTGCGCATGCTCGACATTGGCGTAGATGGTCTGGACACCAGCAACTACGGTGAAATTGTCGATCTGGCTCGCGATCTGCGACCAACGCCGAGGCGACCGTTTGCTATTGCCGCAGCTTTGAAACAAGGCTATTCGGTTGAAGAAATTCACCAGCACACCCGCATTGATCGCTGGTTTCTCGAGCATTTGCGCAAGATTGTCCAGATCGAGCAGGATCTGGTCGCTGACGGCAGCGATGTGTCCGAGGCATTGTTGAAAGACGCCAAGCGACACGGCTTTGCCGATGCGGCGATTGCCCGCATGACTGACCAGAGCGAACACAGCGTTCGAGCTCAGCGAAAATCGTTGGGCATCGTGCCGCACTACAGCCAGATCGATACCCTGGCGGCTGAGTTTCCGGCCGAAACCAATTACCTCTATTCGAGTTATTCCAGCATCGCCGATGACGTCAAGCCATCGCAACGCCGGAAGCTGTTGGTCCTTGGCTCCGGTTGTTATCGTATTGGCTCGAGCGTCGAGTTCGACTGGTGTGCGGTGAATGCTGTGAATGCAGCCGCGCGGCTTGGTTACGAGACGATCATGCTCAACTGTAATCCAGAGACGGTGAGCACGGACTACGACACAACGGACCAACTGGTCTTCGAAGAAGTCAGTTTTGAATCGGTGTGCGATCTGTGCGAGCGTGAAAAGCCGGATGGCATTATTGTCAGCATGGGCGGGCAATTGCCGAACAACCTTGCGCTCAAACTGCACCATGCTGGTCTGCCGATTCTCGGGACCAGTCCGGAAGACATCGATCGCGCTGAAGATCGCCGCAAGTTTTCTTCTCTGCTGGATGTTCTGGGCATCGATCAACCTGCGTGGCTGCATGTCACGGACATTGGCAAAGCAGACGAGATGGTAACAACGCTTGGTGGATACCCGGTGTTGGTACGGCCCAGTTATGTGTTGTCCGGCGCGGCGATGAGCGTTGCGCATGAACCGAAGGAACTGGTACGAATCCTGGAACGGGCGAGGATCGTTTCGCCGGACCATCCGGTGGTGCTGTCCAAGTTTGAAACGCATGCCCGTGAAGTTGAAATCGACGCGGTTGCCAATCGTGGAGAACTGGTGCATTGGGCGATCAGTGAACACGTTGAGGATGCTGGTGTCCACAGTGGCGATGCAACGCTGGTGCTGCCACCGCAGAAACTCTATCTGCCGACCATGCGCAAAGTGCGAGAAATCGCGGCTCAGTTAGCTCAGGCGCTGCGTATCACCGGGCCTTTCAATGTGCAGTTCCTCGCCAAGCAGAACTGGGTAAAAGTGATCGAATGCAACCTGCGTGCGTCGCGCAGTCTGCCATTTGTCTCCAAGGTGCTGAACATCAATTTCGCCACCGAAGCGACTCGCTGCATGCTCGGTGCCCAGCCCCTGTTTCCACGAACGGATGCGCTGGATCTGGATCATGTGGGCGTGAAGCTGCCGATGTTCTCCTTTTCCCGGTTGCACGGAGCAGACCCATTACTGGGCGTGGAAATGTCGAGTACGGGTGAAGTTGGATGCATGGGCGACTCGGTACACGAGGCACTGCTGCATGCGCTGCTGGCCACCGGTTTCAAGTTCCCGAAAAAGGGCATCCTCATGTCGTTGGGTCCTTGGCAGGACAAGTTCTGGTTCAGCGATGACGCCCATACAATCAAGGAAAAACTGAATCTCCCGATCTACGCGACCGCGGGCACCGCCGAGATGTTGAAATCCATTGGTATCGATTGCACCGTCGTCGACAAGGATGCGGAAAGTCTTGCTGTGATGTCCAACGGCGCCGTGGATCTGGTGATCAATATTCCCAAGGCGTGGGACGAGATGGGACGCCCCGACGGCTTCAATATCCGTCGACGAGCCATCGACGCGGGGATATCGCTGATTACTGATCGAAAGATGGCGGGCGCCATTGTCGAGGCTCTGCGCTGGATGGATCCGGGTGCGCTCAAGGTGAAGGCCTGGAACGAATTCGTCTGAATGCGGATCGCGTGACGCGGATTTCCTGACCCGCGTCAGGGGGCGACGATGGCGGCCAGGTTTGGTCCAGAGAGAATCTCGATCCAGTAACCATCTGGATCCTTGATGAACGCCAGGCCCTTCATTGAACCATCCTGCGGCCGCTTCACGAACTCGACCCCTGCCTGCTCGAATCGCGCGCAGGCGGCGTCCACATCGGGCACGCTGATACCGATGTGGCCGAACCCGCGTGGATCCGAGTTGCCGTTGTGGTAACTGAAATCAGGATCGCTTTCGGTTCCCCAGTTATGAGTCAGTTCCAGAAGCGCCGGTCTGGAAAAAACCCAACGGGCCCGTTCGGCGGGTTGATTCGGTATGTCGTCGGTCGCTTCGTAACCCATGAAATAGAGCGTGAAGCGCATGGCTTCGAAGTCGTATCGATCCAGCAGGGTCATGCCGAGAATGTCGCGATAGAACGCCACCGAAGCTTGTGGGTTGCGCACCCGAAGCATTGTTTGATTCAGCACATAGCCCTTCGCGGAAGCCTCGCTCATGTTCGATCCTGCAAAATGTAGAGTGCGGTGGAATTATCCTGACCTTTCGCGAAGTGACGATCAAGTGCAGGTCATGCGACGGGAAAGAGTCAGTTGCGCTGACAGTACAGGCGGGCGAGTGCAGAAGAATTGTAAATTGATAGTCGATCCTCTTGCCTTCGTCGACTGAGTAATGAAAAGTTATTTTCGCGAGACCGACCCGCATTCGCTACACAATTTGTGTGCACTAAGTTGTCAATAAACCTCCGTTGATTGTGCTGTCAAACACCTTGTTGGCCAACCCAGACGGCTAGAATTTGCAGCATCGAAGGGTGGAGTAAATCGCATGGCGCCAGATTGGACAGGGCGACACCGGTTCACCGCGTTGGTCATCGCAGATTGCAGAACACATTAAAGGACAATTTTATGTTCCGGCAGAATCCCGCCTGTGCACGTCTTGATTTCCTGACGGGCAAGCGTTTTTGCATTGGGTTGAAAGTCTTGCTGTGGCTGGTTGCGTCGACGGTGGCGCCATCTGTGCTCGCGCTGGAGACGACCAAGAGTGTCGTGTCCATCACCGACTCGGGGAACAACGAGTTCACTGCGGTGTACTCGGTGTCGTTACGCAACGATTCTGGCGTCAACAACTTTGATCTGCAGGTTACCGATGACCTGAGCTCGGAATTCGGTACGCCGGTTGTCGCGGTTGGTCAGGTTGACGTGCCCGGTGAGTACTTTGTTTCCGCTGTCACGGTCAACACCAGTGCTGTTGTCAACGGTGGTAACACCGGTTTCCTGGCAAACGCCGGATTCAACGGTTCGGGCCAGTCGAATCTGCTGCAGAACGGGCAACCCGGCAGTCTCTTTCCCAACGATGTCGTGACGATCTCTTTTACCGTCCGCTTTTTCCCCGATTCGACCAGTGCACCCTATGTCAATACCGCCACAGGCTCGGCGGATCTCGTCGCCAATGGTGTCCCGAACGGCAATGTAACCGACCTGTCCAACACGGTGACACTTGATCTGGTATCAGCGCTGTCGGCGTTTGCCTGTACGAACACGCTTTATCTCGCCACGGGCAACCCGTCGCTGCTGAACAGCATCAACATCGGCGGGAACAGCCTCACGCCCATCAGCGGTACCAGTCATGGGATGCTCTACACCAGCATCGGTTATCGGCCGAGTAACAACCTGATGTACGGGCTGCGTTCGTCGACCAATCAACTGGTGGCCGTTGACGCCAATGGAACCGTAGTTGTGATCGGCGCAGTCACCGGGCTCCCGAACGGTATTGGTTTCTCCAGCGGTGGCTTCATTGGCAACCTGTTGTATGTCATACCTTTTGGCAGTAACGATCTTTACGCCATCAATGTTGATGCGCTGACCGCGACCCTGATCGGTTCTGGAACAGGTTTGACCGATGTGTTCGATATTGCCGTAAACCCGAACGATGGGTTGTTTTATGGAGTCAAGGATTTTGCCGGGACCCTGGTCAGTATCAACCCCGCTAATGCAGTGACCACGGTGATTGGCGCCACCGGGCTGTCCGGGATTGGGAAGGGCGCGGCATACTTCGACAGCGTTGGCAACTTCTACCTGTTCCAGAATTCCAACGGTGGTCTCTACCACATTGATGTCAGCGACGCAGATACCACGCAGATTTCCTCGTTACCGAATCAGACCTTGTCCAGCGGCGCCTCCTGTCCTACGGCTGGCGCACCCACACCTCCACTGATCGGCGCGGCACTGGACGCAAGCACACTTTCCGATGAGGGAAACAACGTCTTCGAAGTAACCTTAAATGTGCGGATTGCAGGTGCCGCCTTTGCAGAGCTGTTCGATATCCAGGCGACGCTGGATCTGGCAACCAGGTTTGGAGCGCTTCAAGCAAGCGCAGTTGCGGTCAATGCACCCGGTGAGTACTTCGTGAGTGTGGGCACGATCAATACCGCAGGAGTGACAGGCGGGAACACGGGATTTGTGGCCAACGCGGGTTATACCGGTGCACCGGGCAACACCACGCTGCTGAATCCAGCGCAGCCAGGCTCACTTGATCCTGATGATTTTGTCATTGTTCCGGTGACAGTCACCTTTTTCCCGGCAGCGGCGAATGCACCTTACACGCTGCAATTCACCGCCAGCGGTGACAGTTCTGCCAACGGCGTTGCCAATGGTGACGTCACCGATCTGTCGACCGATGGCACGGATCCGGATGACAACGGCGATATACCAGGCAATGACCTGGACACGGATCCGACCAATACCAATTCGCTGACCCCGGTAAATCTCCTGTCCGTATTGACTCCGTTTGCCTGCACCAACGACCTCTACATCGATATCAACGCCCCCAGCCAATTCAATCGGGTCGATTTCCCAACCAGTTCATTCGTGGGCATCGGCGGCACAGCCACCGGATTGACCTCGAATGGCATCGGCTACCATCAGGGTAGCAATCTGATTTACGGTCTGGAATTCACGACCAACCGGCTGCTGGCCAAAGACCTGAATGGAACCATCGCGGTGCTCGGCAGCGTTACCGGTCTGCCTGCGGCCGCCTATGGCAGTGGCGATTTCATCGGCAATGACTACTACGTACTGCGGTTCCCCACCAATGAAATCTATCGCATCGACATCACCAATCGAACGGCCACCCTGGTTGGCAACGGTACTGCGCTCGGCGATGTCTACGAATTCGCGGCCAATCCGCTGGATGGTCAGTTGTACGGTGTGCGTGATGGTACCCGTGAAGTGGTTCGCATCAACCCGGCGACGGCAGCGACCACGACACTCGGTACGGCGAACACCACCGGTTTCGCGATCGACGCCGTGTTCTTTGACAACGCCGGCACCTTTTACATTTATCAAAGTTCGGATGGTGGCGTCTTCCGACTCGATGTGAATACCGGGGCTGCCACCCGCCTGATCACCATTGCGCCAACGACACTGGCCGGTGGTGCTTCCTGCTCCGCCGCGCCTGCCCCTTTCGCCATCGAAGTTGGTACGGCCATGAACCTGGTCGGCCTGGCGGATCTTGGTGCAACCTATCGCGCGACCTATGACCTGTACATTGAAAACACTGGCAACTTCCAGGTGTTTGATGTGCAGGCAATCAATGCACTCGCGGCAACTTTTGGTACTGCGACTGCGACACTTGGTGATGTGGATACGGCCGGTGAGTACTTCGCCAGCGTCGTCAGCGTCAATACCGCCGGTGTCACCAATGGTGGCAATGCGACTTTTGCAGCGAATGCGGGATTCAACGGAAACACCGATACCAATGTGTTGAACCCGGCGCAACCTGGTTCGCTGCAGCCCAACGATTTCATCGTGGTGCGAATCGAGGTGACCATCGCTCCCAATGGCGTACTGACCTACAACAATCAATTTACCGGTGCGGTGGACAGTATTGCCAATGGTGTCGCCAACTCCACTGAGACCGACCTCTCGACTACCGGGACGGACTTCGACCTGAATGGCCTCGTGCCAGGCAATGATTCCGACGGTGATCCGAACAACACCGACTCTCCCACGCCGCTGACATTCCCGGACTTCGACGGTGACGGGATCACTGATCCAGTCGATCTTGACGACGACGATGACGGCTACCGGGATGTAGACGAAGGTAGCACCACCATTGACACGGATGGAGATGGCCGGCCTGACAGTCGTGACATCGACTCCGACAACGATGGCATCACCGACAATGTGGAGTTGCAGGCTGAGGGTGCCTATGTGGCCCCCAGTGGCAACGACACGGACAACGATGGTCTGGACAATGCCTATGATCCTGACAACGGCGGCACGTTACTCGTGGCGGCCAACACCGATGGCGCCGATCAGCCTGACTTCCGGGATACCGACACCGACAACGACGGCATCCTTGACGCGATCGAAGGACACGACGCCGATGCCAATGGTGTCACCGACGTACTCCCGGCCAACGCTGATGCAGATGGCGATGGCCTCGACAATGCCTACGACACGATCGTCCGGCCTGCAGTCAATAACGAGACCGGCAGCAACGCACCGTTGCAGAACAGAGATGGTGCAGATGCTCGCGACTGGCGGGATGCCGACGATGACAACGATGGTGTGACCACACTGGTTGAAGGTGGCGTGGCCAACAATGCCGATGGTGATGCGTTCCCCGACTATCTGGATGCGGACGATTTCGACGGCGATGGCAGGCCAGACACTACCGACGTGGATGACGACGGTGACGGTATTCCTGATGCTGCCGAGGGTAATGGCGTTACCAATACCGACGGCAACGGCGGTGCCGATAGCCTGGATATCGACAGCGACAACGATGGCATTACCGACAACGTCGAAGCCCAGGCTGAAGGCACTTACCGGGCACCGGCCAATGTCGATACTGACGGTGATGGTCTCGACAACGCCTACGACCCGGATAACGGCGGGGTGGCCATTGTCATTGCCAATACCGATGGTGCGGACCAACCGGACTTCCGCGACCTCGATACCGACAACGACGGCATTCCTGATTCCATTGAAGGGCATGACGCCAATGCCAATGGCGTTGCAGACGTGCTGCCGGCCAACGCAGATGTCGACAACGATGGTCTCGACAATGCCTATGACATCATCGTCCGTCCCGCTGTTGGCAATGCGACGGGTAGCAATGCGCCCTTGCAGAACAGCGATGGCGCTGACAATCGCGACTGGCGTGATACCGATGACGATAACGATGGTGTGCCGACCCTTACCGAAGGTGGCGTTGGCAACAATGGTGATGGCGATCTGCGGCCGGACTATCTTGATGCGGATGATCTCGATGGCGATGGGGTGCCCGACACGTCGGACCAGGATGACGACGGTGATGGCATACCTGATCTGACCGAAGGCAATGGCGCGATCGACAGCGATGGAGATGGTCGTGCTGACAGTCGTGACATCGATAGTGATAACGACGGTTTAACCGATAACGTTGAAGCTCAGCCTGAAGGTCTGTACCGCGCGCCCGCCAATGTCGATACGGACAACGACGGACTCGATAACGCTTACGATCCTGACAATGGCGGGGTGGTCATCGCGCCAGCCAATACCGATGGCGCTGATCAGCTCGACTATCTCGATGCCGATGCCGACAACGACGGCATCCCTGATTCCATCGAAGGACACGATGCCAACGCTGACGGCATTGCTGACCGGGTTCGTGTTAACACAGACACGGACGGTGATGGTCTCGATGACGTCTACGATACGGTAGCCTCACCGGCCGCCGGTAATGCCCTTGGCAGCAATGCACCCTTGCAGAACACGGATGCACTGGATAATCGTGACTGGCGTGACGCCGATGATGACAACGACACGGTGCTGACCAGTGTCGAAGGCGGCGTTGGCAACAACAATGATGGCGACACAAGGCCTGACTACCTCGACGCCGATAACTTCGATGGCGATTCGCGTCCCGACTCCGTCGACACGGACGACGATGGTGATGGATTGCCAGACGTGACTGAAGGGAATGCCCTGGTCGATACCGATGGTGACGGACGACCCGACAGTCGGGACATCGATTCTGATGGTGATGGCATAGTCGATAACGTTGAGGCGCAAGCGGAGGGTAACTATCGCGCTCCGGCTGGAACCGATACGGACAATGATGGTCTGGATAACCGCTACGATCCGGACAACGGCGGCACGGCGATCGCTCTGGCCAATACTGATGGCGCCGACCAACCCGACTTCCGCGATACGGACAGCGATAATGATGGCGTAAGCGATGCCATCGAAGGTCATGACCTCAATGCAAATGGTGTTGCAGACGTGGTGCCGGCAGGTGCTGACGCCGATGCCGATGGGCTCGATAACGCCTACGACACGGTGGTTCGACCTGCAGCCGGCAATGCAACCGGTTCCAACGCACCACTGCAGAACACGGATGGTGCCGACAATCGCGACTGGCGTGATACCGACGATGAAAACGACGGCCAGCTGACCAGCACTGAAGATACCAACAACAACCTTAACTTTGCTGATGACGATGCTGATCGGGACGGTGTGCCGAACTATCTTGATCGGGATCTCGGGATTGACTCAGACGGTGATGGACTCCCGGATAATGTCGATCCGGATGCGGATAACGACGGCGTAACCGATCTGGTTGAAGGTGGTGGTGTCACTGACCCATCACTCGATCACGACAACGACGGCATTCCGAACTTCCGTGATCCGCAGTCGCCCGGGTTCGCCGACGGCAACGCCGATGGTGTCAACGACGCGGTCGATGCTGATCGCGATGGTGTACCAAACCACCTCGATATCGATTCGGATGGTGATGGTGTACCTGACAACATCGAAGCCCAGCCACCAGGCAACTATCGTGCGCCGTCCCGTGCCGATACGGACAATGACGGGCTGGACAACACTTATGATCCGGATAACGGCGGGACTCCGATCACGATTGCCAACAGTGATGGGGCAGATCTACCCGACTACCTCGATGCCGACAGCGATAACGATGGTGTACCAGATGCAACCGAGGCCCACGATGCCAACGCCGATGGTCGCCCGGATCGAACACCGCGCGGAGCAGATGCGGACGGTGACGGTCTTGATGATGCGTTTGATACGGTGGTCAGACCTGGCGCCGGCAACTCGACCGGTTCCAATGCGGTTCTGAACAACACCGACAATGCCGACACGCCGGACTTCCGCGATGCGGATGACGACAATGACGCGGTGACCACCTTCAACGAAGATGGTAACCGCAACGGCAATCGTGCGGATGATGATCGGGATCGTGATGGCATACCGGATTATCTCGATCCGATCCTCGACATCGCAACGCTGGGTGGTACGGTATTCCGCGATCTGGATTCCGATGACGTACTCGACGCCACGGACCCTCGACTGGCCAACTGGCGCGTCGAGCTGCTGCAGAACGGTACTCTGCTTGCGACCCAGGTGGTTTCGTCCAATGGAACCTATTCGTTCCCGGATCTTCGGCCCGGCGCTGGTTATCAGCTGCGACTGCGTCATCCGGACACTAACGTGACCTATCTGGTGCTGGATGGCATTACGCTCGCATCCGGCGACAATATCCTCGACCGGAATCTGCCAGTCGATCCGTCGGGTCTGATGTACGACACCGATTCACGCACTGTGCTGGCTGGTGTTCGCATCAGCGTGGTTGATGGTTCAGGTAATGCACTGCCCGATGTCTGCGTGCTACCGGGACAGCAGAATCAGCTGACTGGTACAGATGGCGGCTATCGAGTGGATGTACTGCTCGGTGCAGCACCTGCATGTCCGAGTGGTGGCACGTTTGCTCTGCGGTTTATCGCTCCTGCCGACTATGTCGATGGTCCATCGGCAACGATACCGCCCCAGCCAGGTGCACTTGATCCAACCGGGCAGCCCAGTCCGTTGCGTGTGCAGCTCCAGGCGAATCCACCAAGTGGCGCCGATAGCACGCGTTACTTCGTGCAGTTCATTCTGCAGAGTGGCGATCCGGACGTGATCCACAACCATGTGGCGATGGATCCGGTGGGTAATTTCGATGTTCGCCTCATCAAGCGTGCAGCGAAGCGAACCGCCAGCATCGGTGATCTGGTCGCCTACAACATCGAAGTTCGCAACGTTGGTGCCAGGTTGTTGACCGGCTTGTCACTGACTGACCTGATACCACCAGGCTTCCGTTTTGTTGAAAACTCGGTACGAACTCAGCCCGAGACAATCGGACTCACCGTCACTGGCGAGCGACCACTACTCATCGGTGGTCTGCGTGTTGCACGAGGGCAAATCGTCCGTGTCAGCTATCTGCTGCGTGTTGGCGCCGGAGTGGGTCAGGGCGACTACGAAAACAGGGTCAATGCGACACTCGGTACAGCGCCGATCGGCAACGTCGCCAGCGCCACCGTGCAGATCGTGTCGGATCCGGACTTTGAACAGACAACCATCATCGGCAAGGTCTTCGATGATCAAAATGCCAACGGCTGGCAGGATCCCGGTGAATCAGGTGTACCGGGTGTTCGATTGGCGACCGTCACGGGACTGCTGATCGAGACGGATGTCCATGGTCGATATCACCTCGCTGCAGTTGATGTTGAGCGGTTTGATCGTGGCCAGAACTTCTACCTGAAACTGGATACCACGACTTTGCCGGAGGGCAGCGAAGTGGTGAGCGAGAACCCGCGTGTGGTCCGCATCACTCAGGGCCTGATGTCGCAGATCAACTTCGCAGTGAAGTTGCAGGCGCCGATGGCGATCGAAGCCATCGAAGTTGGTGATGTGTTCTTCGATACCGGAACCAGCGCTGTGAAGTCGCGCTATCTGAGCCTGCTCGACGATATGGCGGGTCGGCTCAAGGATCGGGACGGTGGCGAAATCGTCATCCTGTCGCGCGCTGGAGAAGAGTCGTTGGCACTGGCACGCGCGCAGGCGTTGAGAGCGCTGCTGATCGAACGGTTGGCCGATTCGGCACCGAACTACGCGATCATCGTCCAGACCGAGGTCGAAGGCGATGAAGTCGCCCGGCTCAATGATGGACGTACGGCGATCAATGCCGAGCTGTTCTTTGATACTGACCAGGCCACCATTGGCGCTGAGTATCAGCCGTTGATCGATTCGCTGGCGCGGCAGATTCGCGAAGGTTGCAGCGGCGAGATCGTGGTTGAAGGTCATGCCGATCAACGCGGTCGAGACGTCTACAACAAAGGGTTGTCGATTCGTCGGACCGAGGCCGTTCGCAAGGCGCTGGAAGCCGCTGGCGCGTTCCAGCCGCCAGCGCCGAAGTGTCCTTCCGCCGCACCAAGGAGCCCCCTGGATAACAAGCCGTCGGGTGCTCCGTTGGGCGCCATTCAGGGACCAGGATCGTCCGGAGTACAAATGAGCAGTGTGCTGCAAAGAATGCTGGCCACGGTGTTGGCGGTAGTAGTCCCCAATGCCTACGCAGCCGAGAGTGCCGACCCGGCAGCTGCCTTGGGTGCTGATGATTCGTGCGGACTGAATTACTGTGCCAGTGATGAAGGTGTAGCCGTACGTATCCTCAACTACGGTGAAGACAAACCACGCAACCCTGCTGCCACACCTGAAGCGCTGCATGACAATCGCGCGGTATCGATCAGCGGCGACGTGAAGATGCCGATCAGCGCGGAGGATGCCGGCAATCGGGATCGTGCATCGATTCGAGGCCGTTTCCGCAAGGAACTCGCGGATGGCTCATCGTTGTGGGTCACCGAAGATCCGCTGGGTGGAATACCGATGCTGGCCTTCGCGCCACCGGCTGGAATCGCCACGCTCGAGACCGGGATTACCGGTGCCATCAGCATTCCGTTCTACACCAACTATGCCGACTTCATGACTCGCCTCGAACTGTCGATTTACCGATCGACTGACGTGGACCGGGTGGCGCCGATTGCAGTGCTCGAAGCCATGCCGCGACACCTGGGTGAGTTCCTCTGGGCAGGGGCTTCGGTGAAGGTCGATGAAGAATTCATTGCCGTTGTTCGTGCCTATGACGGCAATGGCAACTTCGATGAAACACGGTTGCAGAATTTTGTCCTCGCTGACCTCAACGAATTCGAGCCGGCAGAGCGGGAGCGTTTGATGCCGGAGGGCGTTGATCGCTGGCGCGCGGTTTATGGTCGTAATGACCTGACCCTGCAGAACATTCCGCTGCACGCCTCGCGCATTCGATTGCACGGTGATGTGCGTGGCGAGGTGCCAGAAATCAGGATCGATGGGGACCACTTGCCGCTTGATGAGGCGAACCGGTTTGCGGTGGAGTACCTGCTGCCTGTGGGCAAGCACGAATTTGTCGTGAACATTCAGCGTGCCGGCGAAGTCGATCAGATGCAGACCGTGGAAGCTGAAGTAACCGGTCGCTACATGTTCCTGGCAGCGCTTGCCGATATCACGCTCTCCGATAACAAGATTTCCGGCAGCGTTGAGCCGCTGTCGGGCGATGATCGTTACGATGGCGACTTCATGGTTGATGGTCGGCTGGCCTTTTATCTCAAAGGCAAGATCAAGGGTCGGTATCTTGTCACCGGCCAGATGGACACCCGCGAAGACGAGATCGGCGATATCTTCAAGGATATCCATCGTAAAGATCCGGATGCCCTGTTCCGCCGGCTGGATCCGGATCGTTATTACCCGGTCTATGGTGATGATTCCACGACCGTGGCTGACGTCAACACGATGGGGCGCATGTATGTGCGCGTCGATTGGGACAAGTCACAGGTCCTGTGGGGCAACTATGACACGGGCATGACCGGAACCGAGTTCGCCCAGTACAACCGCAGCCTGTATGGCGCGCGAGGTGAGTACAACAGCACACGGACCACGGAACTGGGCGAAGCGAAGACACATGCCAAGGCATTTGTTTCCGAAACCCAGTCGGCCTTTGGTCATGCCGAGTTCTCGGGTACGGGTGGCAGTCTGTATTACCTGCCTCATACCGACATCCTGCCGGGCTCGGAAAAGATCACGCTCGAACTGCGTGATCGTGACAGCAACCGCGTGGTTGAAACGTTGGTGATGGTTCGAGGCCAGGACTACGAGATTGATGAGATTCAGGGACGCATCATCCTGTCGCGCCCGCTGATGCAGATCCGCAGCCGGGAGTCGTCCATCGTGCGTAACAATCCGCTGGACGGTGATGTGCCGCTGGTGCTGGTTGATTACGAATATCTGCCGGATGACTTCAGTGCTGATCACGTCACCGTCGGTGGCCGTGGCAAACACTGGTTTGGGGAACATATTGCGGTCGGCGGCACTTATGTCATGGAAGGTCGTGGCGCAGAGGACTACGACATGCATGGTCTTGACGTCACGCTGCAACAAGGTCGTGGCACCTACCTGAAACTGGAATATGCGGGCAGCACGGCAAGTCAGGCGAACTCTTTCTTCTCGGACAATGGTGGTTTGAGCTTTGCACAACGCAGCGACACCGACGCACGTGGTCGGGACGGCTCGGCGATGAGCGTGGAAGGGCGCGCGAACCTGCGTGAACTGGGTTGGACACGCATGGACCTGACCCTCGGCACGTGGTGGCGTGATTCGGATGATGACTTCTCCGTCGCGCGTCGTGATGTGGGCTTTGATCTCACCGAGTACGGCCTGGAAGCAGCGGGTCGATTCAACGAT
Organism: Gammaproteobacteria bacterium; assembly: GCA_031385325.1. Classification (GTDB taxonomy): domain Bacteria; phylum Pseudomonadota; class Gammaproteobacteria; order Pseudomonadales; family Azotimanducaceae; genus SYFY01. Next base: position 28,799 of record JANNBJ010000071.1, read on the forward strand.
GCGATGGGCTTTGTCCTCCGGTCATCGACTGTGGAGCGGGACCTGGTACAGGACGATATCCGCAGTGCCTTGTTTGACTGGCAGTTGTCGGACACCAATCGGTTGCGTGTCGAAGTGCAGCAACTGGAAAGTGAGGACTCCTTCACGGGCAACAAGCGCGACGAAACTGTTGCTGCCGTTGAGCTGGCGCATGCGTTTACGGAGTCCTTCGAAGTGTTCGGCGGCGGACAATCTACGCTGCAGGATTCCGGTTCAGCGGCGGACAACAATGATCTTGTGTTCGCAGGAACCCGCAATCGCCTGACCGAAAAGCTTCGCCTGGAGACCGAAGTCACCTACGGCCACCGTGGTGAAGGTGGCACCGTCGGCCTCGACTACGCGCGCAATGAACGACACAGCTTGTATGGTTCGTTTACACACTCCACCGATACGACGATGTTGCCTGGTGGTGGCGAAGCGGTGACCTTCGGTAACCGCTTCCGTGTCAGCAATCAGTCGACGCTGTTCTCTGAGAACCAGTTTGTCGCCGAAGACCAGGGTAGTGGATTCACCCACAGCTATGGCATCGACTATTCACCGCGTCCGGGCTGGAGCCTTGGCATGAGTCTGCAGAAAGGTGAACTGGACGCCGTGAGCGGGCTTGTTGATCGTCGGGCAGCAACCCTGTCGGGTGGGTATCGAAGCGATCGGTTCAACTGGCGCAGCGTGCTGGAATTGCGCAAGGACAAAGGTGCAGAGGAGCGCGATCAGATCCTGACGACCAACGTTGCGGACTTCCGGATCAATGAGAGCTTCCGGGTCCTTGGCAAGTTCAACTATTCGAAGACGGATGACGATCTGCTGGGTCTGGTTACCGGTGGCAAGTTCACCGAGGCAGGCGTCGGGCTTGCCTATCGACCGGTCGACAACGATCGTCTCAATCTGCTGGCCAAGTATGTCTATCTCTATGATCTGCAGAGCTTCGGGCAGTTCGACGCAGGCCTTGATCAGCGATCGAACATCATTACGGCTGAAGCTCTGTACCGGTTGTCCAGTCGTTGGGGCATTGGCGCCAAGTATGGCGTTCGCAAGGGCGAGCTGCGGGCTGAACGTGCCCAGGGTGACTGGTTCGAATCAACGGTGAACTTTGCGTCGGTTCGGCTGCGTTACAACATCATGCGCAAGTGGGATGCGCTGGCTGAGTATCGACGACTTGAAGTGGAAGAAGATAACAGCGTTCGCGATGGTTACCTGATCGGCGTAGATCGACAGATCGGCGATAACCTGCAGTTCGGTGTGGGTTACAACTTCACCGATTTCAGCGACGACCTGCGGATCCTCGATTACGACCAGAAGGGTTGGTACATCAACATCGTCGGCAAGATCTGACCCCGGTCGGTTCCTGGCTGAGCGTGCATGAGCCTGTCAGCAGGTTCACGCACGGTCCGGTACCTGCATGCCTCAGATGGCAGGCACCAGATACTGTCGGTCAGCCACGTCGCATGGCACCGATTCGCTACTGTTTCGCCACACGACGGCGCCATCCGGCGCATATTGCAGAATGTAGGACTTGCGTACGGAATCCGTCAGGTTCGGACCTGTGCGGTGCGGTGTCAGGCTTGAAAACACGACAATCGATCCCGCCGTCGCAGGTACTGCGATGGCGTCTTCGACGGCGTCGAGGCAACGGAATCCGAGGGGTGTCCAGTCATGCTGGAGGGTGCCGTGCCGGTGGATGCCGGGAATGACCCAGGGGCATCCGTTCGTGAGGGTTGCATCGGTGAGCGCAACCCAGCAGGTGAGATATTGTTGGGGTTCCACATAGGCGTAGCCGTTGTCCTGATGCCATGGAAACTCGTCTGGCGTGCCTGGTTTCTTGTAAACCGCCTGGTCCCAGTACAAGCGCACGGCTGGGCCGATGAGGTCGTACGTGAGCGCCCGAAAAACCGGGTGCAGTGAAAAATCCTTCAACACCTGTGAGCGCGTGACCAGATGCGGCGAAAAAGTGATCTCGCCAGCCCGGGCGATCGTGTGTGTGCCATTTTCCCGAGTCTTCAGAAATGCTTCGGTCGCCTCTTCCAACGGGGCGATCGCCTCGATCACTGCCTTGATCTCGGCTTGAGAAAAGGCATTTTCCAGCAGGAAATAGCCATCATCGGCATATCGATCAGCCTGAACATCGGAGATCAGGCGAAACCCGTTGCGGACCGTTTGCTGCCACTGGAACGCTGTGTTGCGGGGATGTCTGGTCAGCTGCATGTGGATTTCTGCTTGATTTGGCCGGCGACCGCGACACTATAGCCTATTCAAATTTGCCTCTGGAGCGCCCCTGCCGATGTCATCCTCAATGGCCCGCCTGATCGACGGCAAGGCGATCGCCCAGGATATTCGCAATGAAGTGAAAGCCCGTGTCGAGAAACGGGTGGCCGCTGGATTGATTCGCCCTGGCCTGGCCGTCGTGCTGGTCGGACAGGACGAAGCCTCCCGTATCTATGTACGGAACAAGCGCAAGGCATGTGCCGAAACCGGCATTCTCTCGGTGGCACATGACCTGCCCAGCAGCACGACGGAGGCTGCGCTGCTCTCGCTGGTTGACGAGCTGAACGATGATCCCACCGTACATGGCATTCTGGTGCAACTGCCGTTGCCGGCACACATCGACAGCCGGCTGGTGATCGAACGGGTTCGTCCGAGCAAGGATGTGGATGGCTTTCACCCGTATACCGTTGGCCGACTGGTGCAGCGGATCCCTTTGCTGCGGCCGTGCACTCCCTTTGGCATTCTCACGCTCGTAGAACGAATTGGTGTCGACCCCAAGGGCAAGGTCGTGGTGGTCGTTGGTGCATCGAATCATGTAGGTCGTCCTCTCGCCCTCGAATTCCTGCTGGCCGGATCCACCGTAACGATCTGTCATCGTTTCACGGTGGATGTGGAAATCGAAGTTCGTCGAGCGGAAATTCTGGTGGTTGCGATCGGCAAACCCGGGATCATTCCCGGTGAATGGGTGAAACCCGGCGCCGTGGTCATCGATGTGGGCATCAACCGACAACCCAACGGCAAGCTCATTGGTGACATCGGCTTTGAAGCGGCAAGCCAGCGCGCGGCGTGGATCACGCCAGTACCAGGTGGCGTTGGTCCGATGACTGTCGCCATGTTGATGCACAACACTCTGGCGGCGGTGGATGATGCGGAGGCGGTGGGATGACCTCAAAACCGTAAGCCGAAAGACAGTCTGCAGTAGACAGGAGATTGAACGTGGCACTCACCGATGATGAAAAAGAACAGTTCCGCAAGCTAGGTTATCTCATCAAACCCGGTTTTCTGAATGCATCGCGAATCGCCAGCGTTGCCGCTGAAATCGATCGTTACGTCGAGATCGAACCGCGCTTCGATGGCCGCAATGTCTGGCGATACGAGCAGCTTTGCAGCCTGATTCTCGATCGGGAAACGCTGGCAATCACCGACGACATCATGGACGGCCGCGCTTTCACATTTCATCATTGTCATGCGGCGCGTCATGACCCGGGACTGGCGGGCGTGTCATGGCATCACGACTATGAACAGATACCACAGACCAATCGCAGTCATGTGCAGCTGCACGTCCTGCACTACCTCGACGGACTGAATGGAACGGTTGGTGATCTCCTGTTGTTGCCAAAGAGCCATCGCTCGGTGATGCGTCGGGATGCGCTGTCGTTTTTGCGAGAACAGGACATTCCCGGGATGGTGGTGGTGAACGATATCCCCGCCGGCACGGTAGTCTTTGCCCACTCGGCGCTGGTACATGCACGTCGTGCACAGCCTGGCGGCGGGAATCGCAAGCGCTATTTCATCGACATCGCCTTCATGCAGGAGGGTGTGTTGTGGCCTTCGTATGGTCGTGAGGGCTGGCGCGATACCCTGGCAGCGCTCGATTCGAAGCGGCATCAGCCCGATCGACCAAAGCTGTTCGACGCCGCTGCTTTTTTCGACATTGCTGACGCAGTGGCTCGTGTGCAGGGCTCGACAGGTAGTCTGGCCATGCGATTGCCTGAAGCCCAGGGTGTGGCGCGTCCAGTGTCTGGCGCCATTCCGATCGTACAATGACCATGCAACCTGATGCGTCCTTGCCGGGGCCTGGCGCCATAGACATTCCGTTTGCGCTCGAGACAACGACGATTGCGGCTTTTCAACGTGATGGCCATGCCGTCATACGCGGTCTGGCCAGTGCGCAGGAGATCGGGCGCTTTCGCCCGGCGATTGAAACTGCGGTTGGCAGGCTGGCTGCACGAACTCCACCGATTGCCGAACGCGACACCTATGGCAAGGCCTTCCTCCAGGCGCACAACCTCTGGACGCGAAACGAACTTATCAAGTCATTCGTGTTCTCGGCGCGGTTTGCGAAAGTTGCGGCTGAGCTGATGGGCAGTGCCGGTGTTCGGCTCTATCACGATCAGGCCCTGTTCAAGGAACCTGGAGGTGGGCATACCCCGTGGCATCAGGATCAGGCGTATTGGCCACTCGACACCACCGACACGATTACGATGTGGATGCCACTGGTTGACGTACCCGCCGAAGTGGGCTCGATGACTTTTGCCAGTGGCAGTCAGCATCGCGGTGATCTCGGTCGCTTCATCATCGGCGATGAGTCCGAAATGAAATTCGGCGAGGTGGTTGAACGGCTTGGCCTGCCCACCACGACTCATGGGGCGATGCGCGCCGGCGACGCCACTTTCCATCGCGGTTGGACACTGCACCGTGCACCTGCCAACCCGACGGGCCTGCTTCGCTCGGTGATGACGGTGATCTGGTTTGCCGACGGTACTCGCGTGGGCGCCGATATCAGTGGGGCACGTTTTTTCGATCACAAGTTCTGGCTGGCGGGAATTCCACCCGGGGAACTCGCGACAGGGCCGCTCAATCCATTGCTTTGGCCGAGAAACTGAACGGATCTTCTTACTTGTTTGGTCCTGGCTCGTTGGATGACCATCCGCTGGTTTCGACCGGTTTCGGGATGCGCGTCCAGATTGCGACTATCGTCTGCTGTACCGCGGCGGACGATGAAAAAAGCGTGCGGGCGTTTGTTGATCTGGGAGTTGATCGGCTGGTACCGTTGATTGGTACCCAGGATGTTGTCGCACCGCTATAACGGCTGCACCATCTTCAAAAGCTGACCCGACTCACGATCTGAATCAATATCCCGGAGATTACCCATGTGCGCAGCGACCACCCAGGCGTTAAAAGGCGCCAATGAAATTCCCGGCTGCCATGGCGGCCTTGCGAATCTTGATGAGGAGTACGCGTACTGGATCGATGAGATAGAAGGGGATATTCCTCGCGACCTCACGGGCACCTTCTTTCGCAACGGTCCAGGCCGGCAACGCATTGGCACCAGCAAGTATGGCCACTGGTTCGATGGCGACGGGATGCTCTGTGCTTTCACCTTTGCAGATGGCCGGGTGCACTTTCGCAATCGATACGTCCGGACGCCTAAGTACGTTGAAGAAACGGCGGCTCAAGCGGTTCTGTATCGCGGGTTCGGGACTCAGGTTCCGGGTGGGTTCTCGAAAAACGTACTGCGGATGCCAGCGAACCCAGCCAACACCCATACGATGTTCCACGGCGGACATCTGCTCGCTCTCAACGAAGGTGGCAAGCCGTGGAAGCTTGAACCCTCTGATCTCGCAACGGTGGGTGAATTCACCTACGACGGCGGGCTCAAGGCGTCGGATGTCTTCAGTGCACATGGCAAGGTCCATGGGACCACTGGTGAATACATCAACTATGGCGCAGGTATTTCCGGCTTCGGCCTGAAAGGCCCCAAACCCTGCCTGACCATGTATCGGATCAAACCCGACGGCAAACTCGCCAGTCGGGAGCAGGTGCCACTCACCAGCTTTCCGTTCTGCCATGACTTTGCGCTCAGTGAGCGATATGCCGTGTTCTTTGTCGGCAGCATCGTGTTTGGCAACATGATGCCGGTGATCCTCGGTACACGAACGATTTCTGACCAGGTCACCTTCGATCCGTCAATTCCGATGCAGGTGATCGTCGTCGACTTGCACTCGCTGAAGGAAGTGCGTCGTTTTGAAACCGATGCCGGTGCGATGATCCACTTCGGTAACACGTATGAAGAGGGGAATGAGATCATTGTGGACGGCATGTTTGCCGACAACTTTGAAGCCAACAAGACACTGACCGATGTGTTCAATCCGGACGGCCGCTTTGGTGGTGGTGCCTACATGCGCTATCGGTTGAACATGGAGACCGGTGGTCTGTCGCGTGAACGGGTATGCAAGACCGAGTCCGAGTTTCCGACTTTCAACACCACCTACACCGGGAAAAGAAATGATGTGACCTGGACCGCGTGTTCCGTCCCCAACGGCGCCAACAGTTTCTTCAACGCGATTCAGCGCATCACGCGCGGCGGAGAGGCGACTTTGCTCGAACTGCCCAAGGGGCTGTACGGGTCAGAACCACTGTTTGCGCCAGCGACCGACGCACGCAAGGAAGATGATGGGTATGTACTTGAGGTTGTTTATAACGGGTTCACACATCGCAGCCAATTGCAGATCTATCGTGCCGACAGCATGGCGCATGTTTCGACGTTGCACCTGAAGCATCACGTCCCGCACCAGTTTCACGGTCATTTCACTCCCCAGGTATTCATGCACTGATTGCAACCGCAGGATGATTCGCCACGCAGTGGCGATGAAACCGGGTGTCCGGCTCACGTAGAATGCGCAGGACCTGTACAACTTTCCGCTATCAAAAAGGACCGCGCACCATGACCGATCAATCCACCAACTACGACGACGTGAAGCAGTATCGTCTGGATCCAGAGCGTGAACAGGAGCTGCTGCGCTGCGCAGGTGAGTGCGTGTTCTGCTGGGCCAACAAGGAAGGTCACCCGCTGGGTGTCATCACCGCCTACGTGCCTATAAATGGCAAGATCTGGATGACGGCAACGCGCGAGCGCGTGCGCATCAAGGCGATCGCCCGGGATGGACGATCCGCGGTTGTGATCACCAGCAAAGGCACCCCGATGGGCGGTGGCAAGACGGTCACCTACAAGGGGCATTCGGTCATTCATGATGATGCCAAGACCAAGCTCTGGTTCTACAATCTGTTGGCGCAGGGGATGGCATCGGCCAAGGATGATGGCAATGCGTTTACCCGCAATCTCAAGCCGGAACTGTTTGTGAAGTTCCTCGATACTCCGGAACGCATAGTCCTTGAGTTCACCCCTGAGATGTCGATTCCTTTTGATGGTGACAAGATGGCGCTGGGTACTGCTGCGGCCTACGCGCAGTTTGCCAAAGATCAGTAGACTTTTGAGCAAGTCCATCCACCTTGGCTGAACCCAAAACCAGGGCAATCGGGGCAAGCGTCGGGGAATTTCTCGACGCCCTCGCTACGTTCCTTCATGAATAATGCGGGCTAATGGTCGAAGCGGTGAAGCGCCATTGATCGGGTTTTCTCCACGAGCGCAAGCGCTGACACTCTATGTGATGTCCGGTTTCAGCGGGCAATCAGAACTGATGCTGCGGCTTGGAAAGTACAAGACCGGAAAATCGTGCCTGTACATCAAGTCGCTGAAGGATATCGATCTTGAAGTGCTTGAAACCTTGGTCAGCCGATCGGTTGATTACCTGCGTGAGAAGTACCCGGCGGCATAGTTGCGGTTGGCAGGATGGCTCAAGGTGCTTGCAGCCGATAAGCGATCAGCGCGTTACCGCCTTGTTGCCCGAAACTTCCATAGCCACTCTGGATGAAAACCATGTCGTCAGCGACAAAGGGACCGTGCACGTCAATTGTGCCGCCCTCTGCGTTTGGTCCATTGACGGCAGGCCAGCTTTTCCACGTATCGTGCTGCCACAGCAGTTCTCCGGTGCGTGCATCATTGATGAGTACCCGGCCGTCCAGTGCACTGCCGAAGATCAGTTCATCCGTGGCTGTGATGGCAGCGCTCATGCCATGGCGGCAGTTGGGTTTGTTCTTGCAGCCGTCATCCAGGACGTATTGCCAGCGCACTTCGCCGGTGTCCATGGCGATGGCATAGAGACCTGGTTTGGCGTCGCCCGCGCCAGGCCCCAGGGGAATGTCACTGATCGGTGCGTAGAGGAACCGCAAGCCTTCATGGGCGGCCATTCCCCAGTGCACACCACCGAGATAACCGCCACGTCCGACGTTGACGGACCAGAGGTGTTTGCCGGTGGTAGCGTCCATTGAATGAACATCGCCGGATTTCTGACCAGCCAATATGATTGGTTCGCCGTTGGCTCCACTGATGATGATCGGTGGGGCGCCAAAATCCAGGTCCGGTCCAGCGTCATCCGGGCAGTTCGGATGTTTGATGTGGATGGTACAGGCCATGTTGAAAGTGTCACCGCTGGTAAATTGTTCAACCCACGTGCGCTCGCCTGTTGTCGCCTGGATTGAGTGAATGGCATCGCTGGTCGCCGACGCTGGCTCGGTGTAGTTCTCGCCGGTTCCGATATAGATCTGTCCGGTTGTGGGATCGACAGCTGGTGCCGACCAGGCAGGCGCACCGGATGGCCCCCATTGTTCGACGAACAGCAGATGACGCCCCGAGACTTGTGGGGCGTCATCGATGACCGGTCGACGCCAGAGCAGGGTGCCCGTGCCAGCATCAAGTGCAACCAGTGATCCCCTCGACTTGCAGCAACCGTAGAGCGGATTGACTGCGAGTGCGAGTTCTATGGACGAGACCGGAACCAGCAATCGACCATCGTGAAACGTTGGGGTTCCGGTCAGCGTGTTGAATGGATGTTCGCGTGGGTCGGTTCGCCAGAGGAGTTGGCCAGTCCTGGCATTTACAGCGTAGGCATAACCCTCAAACGTCCCGAAGAAGAGGGCGGTGACACCACCTCCAATTTCGCCGTGTGTGAGTCCCGTACGAATGCTGCCATCAACTTTCAGTCGCCACCGCTCACAACCGTTGGACTTGGCCAACGCATACAGATGCCCGCCCTGCGATCCCACAAAAACCGTGTCTCCTGTGACCGCAAACCAGGAATGTGGACTCTGGCCACCGTCCAGCGCGAATGTCCATGCGACTTCCAGGTTTTTGACGTTGTCACGATAGATCGAAGAGTCTCGTTGATAGCGGGTGTTGCGTACATCCAGCCCCCAGCCTTGTCCGTACCACCTGGAAAGATCAGGTGTTGTTGAGCATGATTCGTTGCCAAGAGCCGGCAACGATGCTGCCAACATGAATGCAAACGCGAGGGTCCGAATCATGCGCGGGGCGGCAAGAGTGCAGTGAAAGAGATGACCGCTGGCTGCTTTGGTGCAATCAACGCATTGAGGACGGAAAATTCAAGGGACACCTTGGCATCGCCCTCCGGGATCTTGACGGCCAACTCGGTCTTGCCATGTGCCGGTACTGACACAATGTCCGCACTGCCCATGAACGTGTGTGCGGACTTGTTCTGTAACATGAACTGGGCATCCGAATGATTCTGCAGGGTCACCAGGGCAACATCTGCATTTCGGAACCGGGTGGTGGTTGCATCGACAGTCAGTGCCGCCTGCAGGAGTGGCATGAGTTCTGGTGCGCGGCCGACCAGCAGGTTCTTGAACCAGACCACGGTATGTTTGGCGAACAAGGCCTTGCGAATGCCGTCGATGGAACGATCGGCGGTAAACACCAGGGTGACTGGTCGATGACCACCGGTTGCCGGGCTGTAGTCCCAGTCAATCAGGTCGTGGATGTCAGATACGCCGAGCATGACCAGGTCGTGTTGCATGGCGATGGCATGGGCTTCCTCGGAATACTCATCGCCATTGGCGATCTCGATCCCGTGTAGCTGGCCAGCCTTTACCAACCCGGCATGAAAATCGTCGAGTCGGGCAATGCCGTCGGCACGCTGTGCGGTCCAGAAGGGATGATTCCAGAATACGAATGCACCCTGTGCGTTGGCGGCCTTGACGGCTTCGTCGGCCGGCCAGCCGTGTGCTGCCTTGTAATACTCGATCGCGTCGGTGATGGCACCGGCGTCCGCGGGCACTTTCAACAGCTTGTTTGAGTCCTGCACAAAGACGGCATTCATGTGGCCTGCAGGGGCTTCGCGAGTGATCTCCGATCCACTGATGACCAGCAGGCTGGTGTCGTTGGCGGCTGCAGTGGCCTCGACAAAACTGCGATTTCGATCAGGGTGCGCAATGTCGGCTCGGTGCGGTTGATACTCGAGGTGTTCGGTCACCGCCATGGCGTCCAGACCATCGCGAATGGACTCCTCAACGCGGATGTTGGGCCAGACGTGGCCGTCGGAAAAAACACTGTGCGTGTGCAGATCCACCACCAGTGTCTGCATACCGGGGATATCTGGAAAATCGATGACCCGATCACCCTCCGCTTTGGCATTCGCCGCAGTGTGGGCATAGACCAGCACCGGACAGACGGTAAGGACGAGTGAGGCCAGGGCTCGAAGTGCAACGTGCATGATGATTTCCGGTGGCTGGGGCGTTGAGATCAGAGTGCCGCAAGCCGTGAACCGGAGCAACACCAGTCGTCACGACTGGTGTCGATTTCAGTTGGACAAAGGGCTGCACAGACGAGATGTGCAGCCTTTTCGAACTGCAATCAGCGAGAGCGCAAGGCGTCCCGGATTTCGGTGAGCAGTACTTCTTCCTTGCTTGGCGGTGGTGGCGCTGCGGGAGCGGCTACTTCTTCTTTTTTCATCGAATTCATGGCCTTCACAACCAGGAAAATCGCAAATGCAATGATGACGAAGTCGACAATGGACTGGACGAAAACACCGTACTTGAGCAATACGGCATCGGCGCCCTCGGCCGCATCCTTCAATGTCACTGCAAGGCTCGAGAAATTCATTCCACCCAACAACATTCCCAGTGGTGGCATCAGCACGTCGGCGACGAATGACGACACGATCTTGCCAAACGCACCGCCGATGACGATACCAACCGCCATGTCGACGACATTGCCACGCATGGCAAAACTCTTGAATTCAGTGAGCATAGTCATTTTTTGGGTCCCCCCGGTTGACGTGTGGGCCGCGATCAGTGTCGGCGGCCGCATTATATTGATCAGGCTTGAATCTGTTGCCCGCGGGTTCGCGTACTTACTTTGATTTTACAAATACTGACAAGAGCACGAACGCGAACTCGTTAGCTAGTTATAACACCCGTACTGTAGCGAAACAATCGAATGGTCAGTTCATTCAACGATTGTGGTGGTCGGTCGAATCGCTCGGTAGACCAGCCAGCCAATGCACCCTAACAACGCCGTTTGCATCGGTGCCCACCAGGCGTGCCAAGCGTCGACTGCCGTTGAAGTGCACAGCGCTCCTCCAGCCACGGTAGAGTTGATCCACGCGGAATACACCGGGATCACAGCCAGGGCCGTCAGTATCAGCAGTGGCCATACAAAATGTCGGAGCAGGGCGTGTACCTCACGCAGTGGCCGGGTCAGATTCAACAACCCGGAGAGCGGCGCCGTGAACAAACCGAAACCGAGCAGCACGGCCCACAGGGTATTGCCATCTGTGGTGCAGGAAATGATGCGCAATGTTGCCAGCCAGATGACATAGGCGTACACGCACATCCAGCCGACCAGTGCGGCGGCAAGCCTGCCCATGACTTCAGCGAATGACATGTTCATGCAGCCATGACATCGCTGAAATTGTCATGAGTTCTGTCACTGACTGTGAGCCGACACCAACGCGTGGGCTGACTTGTCGATCTCCGCATCCGTCAGGTAGCGATAACTCAACGCGCCAAAGAGCATCTCGTCCCAGGATTGTTCGCCCCACGGGACGACCCGATTCGGGTCAGGGTTGGCTGGATTGGTCACCGAGTTGTCCCACGCCGTGCGATGCACTATCCGGGTTCCAGCGGGTAATCGTTTGGGAACGGAGAGTTCGTAGGTCGTCTGCCAATTGAAGTCATAACTCGGCACCGACAGCAGGAGTTCTTCAGTGCCATCCGGGTAGACCGCGCGAAACTCGGATGCCTTGCCGCGATAGTGGGCGTGTGGCAACAGGCTGTAGAGCAGGATGTCCCGATCGATGGTTCGTTCTGCCGATTCCCAATGTTCGCGGGTGCGGGCGGGAATCGAGATCTGGTCATTGGCCAGCACCATCGAGTGCAGTTCGTGGGTTGGTTTGTCACGGTGAAAATAAAGCCCGATGCGTGATCGATCGGTACTCACTTTTCCATAAGTGGTGTAGTGCATCTGTGGCCGAAATACGGCGTCCTTGGACAGGAAGACGCCGGTCTGCTCAGGGAAAATGTCGGCGTTGGCGCCGGGTACATATCCGCCGAGTGTGCCGGACCGACTGTGATCAATTTTCCCATCCGCGTTGGTGACGCCAAAGTTGGTGATGACGTGGTGCAGCGCTTTGCGATCGCCCGGCAACACCTCGGCTGCTCGCACCCAGACGTCCCGGCCGATTGGATTTTTGATGACCGGATATTGGTAATCGATGCTGCCGGTCGCGGCCACATTCATTGCGGGTACTTCAATGATCACGTCTGGTTCACCAAGACTCCATTCCGGCCACACACGATCATCAAGGGTCAGCGGGTCTGGACCATCGCCGCGCGGGGCACCGGCTTCCACCCAGTGCACCAGTTGTCTGATCTCAAGATCAGCCAGCGCCCGGTCATTGCTGAAATGTCCGACAGCGGGATCGGCGTGCCATGGCGGCATGCGCTTGGTGCGCAGGACTTCCCGGATCATGGGTGCAAATCCCCTGACCATGGTGTAGTCAGTCATGGCCCAGGGGCCAATTCCGCCTGGTCGATGACAGGTCACGCAGTTGTCTCGCAGGATGGGAGCGATGGTCTCGCTGTAGGAAATCGCGCCGTGCGACGCATCGGCGGTTCGATCGGGAAAGTTGATCAGGCAGCCTATGGCGCGGGTGTCCGCCAGTTGCACGGGTCGCTTGGCCAGCAGGTCATCAAGCGCCAGGGCCAGGTGTTCCCGGGTTGCCTTCGGTTTCTGGTTCTCGTAACTCAGGCGATCGTCAACGGCACCGTGGTAGGCGATCTTCCAGGTATTGGGGTCGACCACGAAAATTTCTCCGGTTCGCACCAGTCCCAGCGCTTCACCGATGAGTTGCTGCTGGTCCAGAAGCACCGGCATGTCGTAGCCAAATTCTTCAACTTCATGGGCGATAGCTGCTCGCGTGTCTTGCAGGTTGCTGTTGATCAGAAAGAACTGGACCCCCTTGCCTGCGTAACGCTCCCGCATCTCGCGCAAGGTTGGCATGACGTTGCGGACGATGGGACAGCCGTTGCCCTGAACCAGGAAGACGATCGCGCTCGCATCGCCATAGCGGTATAGCTCGTGGGCCGTTCCGCGGTGGTCCAGCAACTTGAAATTCTCAACCAGATCATTGGTTTGGAGAGCAGACGCAAAGTGACTTCCGAATGTACACAGCAAGGCAATCAGACAGGACGAGAACTTTTTTTGCATGGCGTTCCTCAAACGGGGCGTATCGACATTGTCGGCCTGGGTCATCGTGGCTTCAATCGGCGTTTTTTCGTTCGACGCCACACCATCGGCCCGTTCGGCTCGCCGCACCTGGCTGGTGAACGAGGCACACATCGACCGGAAAGTACGCATTCACGTGGGACATTCGCTGATCGACAGCGTCGGGTTGCAACGGTAACGTGGGTCCTGAGCATCCAGTTTGACGGTTTTACCTGTGTCCACAATCACCAACCTCAATGCCGGCGCGGTCCTGGCTCACCAGATCGAGGACGAAGTCGAGGCCAAGTTCGTGGTTCGTAACGCCGATGAGGCGGAACAGTTGCTGCGGGTCATCGGTCAGTTTGCCGAGCTTTCGGCGCAAGTTAGCGAACAGGTGGTGGATGACTACATCGACTCGCCATCACTGGAACTCTACACCACCGGCCTGGGCTGCCGGATCCGTCAGAAGATTCCGAAAGTCGGCGCCACCCGCTGGAGCCTCGAATGCAAGGCGATCGTGCATGGTGGTGAATCCATCAAGAATCGCCGGGAAACCCGTCATCCATTACCGGGGCCAGTGACTCCGGACGAGATCCCGGCCGGCGCCGTCCGGAACCTGCTTGCTGATGCGCTCACCGCACCCCCGCAGGTTATCCTCAGCCTGCACAATCAGCGTCGACATTATCTGGCGAAGACAGCGCAGCGGAATGAGTTTGATGTGTGTATCGACGTAGTCGAGGTTAAATCGCCCGACGGTCGCCTGCTTGGACAGTTTCGCGAAGTCGAAATAGAACTCGTGCAGGGAGAGTTTGCCGACCTGCAAACGCTGCTACACCAGGTAAACGCTGCGAGTGTGGGGTCACAGTCCAGCCTTTCACCTTCCAGATTGGGCAAGTTTGAACGCAGCCTGTGGCTGACCGGCGCACGATCACACCCTTCTCAGGAGTGGCAGCCAGGCCAGCGCGCCTGGTCACTTCTGGTTGAACACATGCGACATGACCTTCGGGTCATCGGGCTCAGCCGCGCGATAGCCCTCGAAGGATCAAGCCCCGAAGGCGTTCATATGGTCCGCACCCACACCCGGAAACTGCAAGCCGCGATGACCGCGGCGGCACCCTGGCTGGGTCCGGAGGGTGAGCAATTGAGCCGCCAGTTTCGTGAACTTGCGTCGAGTCTGAGTGAAGTGCGTGACCTCGACGTGTATGCCGAACAGACCATGGCGTTGGTGAAAACGCTTCCCGACATTCGGGCGCGTGTCATCACCCAGCTTGAGGGAGCGCTGAAAGAATCATTGGCAGATGCCAGGCGCAAGTCACACACACTTCTGGAGCGGCCTCATCTGGACCGGTTGTTCGAACGCTTCCGGAAGCTGCTTGAAGACAAGGTTGATGAGCATCCGGAAATCACGATTCGGGACCTGGCCGTCACCGATCTGGTCCGTGCATCGAGGAAGGTCCGGAAGTTGGTTCGCGGGCTCGGTGAGGAAGGGTCTGATGCGGCGCTGCATCGGCTGCGCATTCGTATCAAGAAGCTTCGTTATACCCTTGAACTTTATGGGGTTGTTGTCTCGGACAAGCTACGAGCCGCCGCTCGAGGCGCGCGCGAAATGCAGGATCTGCTGGGCACCCATCAGGATGCGTGTGTTGCGGTTGGCTATGGACAGCGACTGGCGGTGCAGCTGCCGCTCATACCGCAGAATCGCGAAGTGCTGGTGACGCTTGGGCGTCTGCAAAGCGAGCGGGAGCGGCAAGCCATGCAGATTCGCCGCTCCTTTGTCGCTGAAACTACCGGGCGAGATTTCTCTCGTTCCCTCAAGCGAGCCCTCAAGACCCTGTGAAGTTCGGATCCCGTTTTTCCATGAACGACTGCATGCCTTCCTTGAAATCAGCCGACTGAAACAGCGGCAACAACTGCAGGTAGACGTGATGGACGTGGTCATTGAACGTCTCGTTCATGCCCATGCGCATCATGCGTTTTGAACCCTGCACCGCGAGCGGCGCATTGGCTGCGATCTCGCGCCCAAGTTTGGTCGCTGCATCCTGCAGTTCGTTGTTGTTGTAGACGTGAGAAACAAGGCCCCACTCGAGACACTCCGACGCACTCAGCGTCCGGCCGGTAAAGATCAGCTCGCTCGCTTTTGACCAGCCGATCAGTCGAGGCAGGATCCACGTACCACCAGATTCGGGCAGCACGCCGCGTTTCGTGAACGCCGCGGCAAGTTTGGCCGTGTCGGCCATGATGCGAATATCACAACCCAGTGCGAGGTCCATCCCATAACCGGCGGCGCTGCCGTTGAGTGCAGCGATGGTCGGTGTATCGAGGTTATGAAGCACCGTCGGTGGCGTGTTGCGCAGATCAAGCGTCGCGGGACTGCTGCGCTGGTTCGACAGCCCGCTGGCGATGCCACCACCACGCAGGTCGAGACCGGCGCAGAAAAACTTGCCACTGCCCGTGATGACGATCGCGCGCACGTCCTGATCCCGATCTGCCTGCAGCAGGTACTCGGAGAGCGCCGCCAGCATCGGGCCGGATATGGTGTTCTGGCGATCAGGTCGGTTCAGCGTAATGGTGGCGACATGTGCGTCGACGGAATAGAGAACATCCTGCTGGTCAGTCATCGAGGGACTCCGGTAAAACACCGACGGTAAGGAGTGCCGTGGATCGATGCAACCCCCGAACGACACAGCGCTCAGATTGTCGCTGGTTGCAGAGCCAAAAAAATGGCGAAAAATAGTCGGTGGTTAGCACTGGCGAAGCGTTAGCCGCGAACTAGATTTACCCTACAACAATGCAGTGGCAGTTCAGGGAATGGCACAGAATCAGGAAGGCACGGTTGACCTGCTGGAGATTTATCATGCCCGGCAGATGCGCGCCGAAATCGTCAGCCAGATCCGACGATTGCGTCGACCTGATCCGGCCAATCCGCTCATCGACTACGTCCGTCGGCGAGAAACCCGCAGCTATTACGAGGCGATGCTGCTGGCGACGGTTGAACTGCTGAAGAGTCTGGGTGACCGGCTCGAGCAGGCCTGAGCCGACGCTCGAAACATCAGTTAGCCTCGCGCAGGCATTTTTTCTTCGCAGATGTCGTAACCCGCATTCTTCGGAATGCACAGCCAGACACCATCGTCGCGTTTTTCATTCCACGGCTCGATCGGTACCACAGCCTGCTCACGGCAATTCGCCAGCGCCTGTTCGGGGGTCGAGAATTTCGCCAGTCGTTCCACGTTTCGCATGGTGGGATAGATGATCGTGCGCCGACCTTCGCGAGCTGCGGTAACGGCATCCGCCGGTTTGATCCACACGCTATCGACGTTTTCATGTCCATCGTGAATGGCCAGATGGTCTTCAGGCGCAACGGCCAGGAAGAAGTGCGTATCAAAGCGCTTGGGTAGCATCGGTGGCGTAATCCAGTGGGCGAAGTGATGCAGCTGATCACATGCCAGGCGCAGTTTTTCCCGCACCAGAAACTCGGTGATGCTGATCGCGCCGTCGTTGAGCTGTTTCTGATACGACTCGAGTGTCGTCAGTCTCTCGCCACTGATCAGTTGGCTCTGTCCTTCTGCACGGGCCAACAGGACTCCACACTCTTCGAAGGATTCCCTGATGGCTGCAACCTGCATGGCACGCATGGCCGGGTCAGCGTGCGGTGAGTCGAGATGGTCTAGCAGTTTCGGGTCAAAATCGGCGGGGTCGGCCTTGCCACCAGGAAACACCAGAGCGCCCGAAGCAAAGTCGATCTGGTGGTGCCGCACCACCATGAACACTTCCATCGACTCACGCTGACGCAACATCAGGACTGTCGCTGCTGGCACCGGTGCGCTGACTTGTTGGCTCATCGCCCGGCCACCTCGCGGATGAACCGGTTCAGCGTGGCGATTTTCTGATCACGCGGACCGAGTGTGAAGTCAGGCACGATGAGTTCATCAACACCCAGCGCGGCATATTCCGCCACTGTTGCTGCGACTTCTTCAGGCGTACCGATGATCGTGGCCTGTTGCATCTTTGTGCCACGCATCCGTTCGAGATAGGCAGCATCGTCACTCATGAACAGCAGTGCGACGGCACTGCGTTTGATGGACTTCGGGTCGCGACCGATTGTCTTGCAGTGACCATCGAGGATCGCCATCTTCTGTTTGAGGGTTGCCGGTGTCCCCCAGACGTTCCATTCATCGGCCCACTTCGCGGTTATCTTCAGTGTCACCTGCTCACCACCTCCACCAATCAGCAGTGGCAATGGCTGTTGCACCGGCTTGGGTTCGAGGCTTGCATTTTTCAGTTGATAAAAACGACCTTCGAAGTTCGCAGTCGTCTGGGTATAGAGCGCCTTGATGACCGCACAGGCTTCGTCCAGCCGCTGCAGTCGTTCAGCGACGGTGTAAAACGGTAGGCCGTACTGCTGGTGTTCGTTTTCCTGCCAGCCGCTACCCAGCCCCAGCACCACCCGACCTGCGGTGATGTGGTCCAGTGTCGCGGCCATCTTCGCAAGCACTGCGGGATGTCGATAGGTATTACCGGTCACCAGCGTACCGATGCGTAGTCGCGGCACCATCGCACCAATGGCCGAAAGTGTGGTCCAGGCTTCGGGCCATGGCGCCGTGGTATCGGCTGCATTGGGCATGAAGTGATCGGCGTACCACAAGCCGTCCCAGCCGGTTGATTCCACGTGGCGAGCCAATGCCAGGACTTCTCCGAAGGGCTGTGAAGGATTGGGCCAGAAACTGAAACGCATGGGTTGCCTCGTGGATGCAGGAAGAGGGGAGGGACATGCATGTTCGCTTATGAGGATGGCTGTGGCAAACTCGAAGCAAGGAAGGGTTGGGATAAGAACATGGGCGAACTGAGTACGGTACGACTCGTGTTGCGGCCGATTGCACAGGACGATGCCGATGCGTTGCATCAACTCTGGACCAACAAGGAAGTGCGCCGGTATTTATGGGAGAACCGTGTCCTGCCACTGGATGCGGTACACGGCATCATCACCAGCAGTGTCGAATTTCATGGTGCACATGGCTCCGGCTTTTTCGGCGTTCGCACCATCGAAGAGCCTGAGAAGATTGTTGGTTTCTGTGGCCATCGTGCTTTTGAAGCAAGCAGTGAAACAGAGCTTCTTTATGGCATGCACCCGGACTTCTGGAGCAAGGGACTGGGTACCGAAGCCGCGCGACGTGTCCTGGCCCATGGTTTCACACAGTGCGATTTCGAGCGGATCATCGCTTCCACGGACACGCCCAATCAGCGTTCGGTGAAGGTGCTGCAACGACTCGGCATGTCGTTTGATCGACGCCAGCAACGGCATGGTCTCGATACGGTTTTTTACAGCATGACAAAGCGGGAATTCCTGGCACCGCACAAGTGAAGCTGACGCTGCTTGAAGTGGTGATCCGTTTGTCAGGGTGTCGTTCGTTGAAAGAAAAGCGTAGCCGTCTCGGCGGCATTCGCGAGCGGATTGGACGCAATACTCAGGTCGCGGTGTGCGAATCGGATCATCAGGACATTCATGATCTCGCGGCATTTGCGTTTGTGGTCACCGCGACGTCTGCGACCGTGATCGAGCAGATTCTCAATGACATCGAAAGTGACCTGCCGAACCGCATTGATGGTGAAGTGATTTCCATGCAACGACGCAAGTTGGTTTGAGGTGCAGTAATGGTGTTTTTCCTGTTCGTAATCGCGGCCGTTCTGGCGGCTGCGTGGGTGCGCAAGATGCGCGTCAAACGTCAACGATGGTTGGCCCGCTTGCAGTTGCCGGGCCTGTGGATCTGCGAAGGCCAGGAGAATCATGGGGAAGACAGACGGACTCTCGATCTGGACGGCGATCTGGCCTCGGGTACTTATCGTTCCAGTCATCTGGGCAACGGGAGATGGCGATTGTCGGGACATACCCTGCTGCTTGGCAGCGATTCGCATGAGCTGGCACTCGATCTGAGCTTTCACGACGTCGGCCAGATCAGCCTCGAGCGAACGCCAGGGGAACGACGGATTTACAACAAGCGATCGGGCAACGTAGTGCCGCTGGTACGCCGCCAACCGTGAAGGATCTGGCATGAAAGGCATCGGTGGTGTGGAGTCGACGTGGTGATGAACGTTCGACAACGAACCTGGATGCTGATGGGCGTCATGCTCCTGCTGATTGTCCTGTTTAATTCGTTAGGCAGTAAACAACGCAAACCGACGACCTATTTCGATGTGCCCATGCCCATGGTGATTGCGCATCAGGGTGGTGACGGACTACGCCCCGGCAACACGATGTTGGCATTTGTGCATGCCGATCAGCTTGGTGTTGATGCGCTGGAAATGGATGTGCATGCAACCCGGGACGGTGTGCTGGTGCTGATGCATGACGATTCTGTGGATCGCACGACGGATGGCACCGGGCT
>JANNBJ010000134.1:0-6291 GCA_031385325.1 Gammaproteobacteria bacterium
TCTGTGAGGTGTTGCCGATGTAGTCGTGTCGCCAGTTGGTGTCGAAATCGAGCTTTTGCGTGGCGCCGTTCCAGTGATAGCGGAAGATGCTGCGAACACCGACGACATAGACCGTATTGCCCAGGCTGCTCAGGCGGGCTATTGAGGGTTCAGGAGCCTGCGTGTCGTCGCTGGCGTAGTCCAGTTGGTCAGGGTGCAGCACCGACAGCAGTGCGTTGTCAGTGGCGGAGAGGTTCTTCGTTACCAGCAGTCCGTTGTCCAGCGTCACAAACGAGTTGTATGGCTGGTTCATCGGTAGCTTTCGTTTGGACATTACCTGACAGTTCAGGTCGAGTTGGTGCGCGTAGCGGCCGTACACTACATGCAGGTGGCCGTTGTCATGCAACGCCATGCCACCCGGCCACATAGGGCCACCCTGAAGTGCAGGGGAAGTACACATCGTCTTGAGGGAAACGGGGTCAATCCGTTCCACGCGCGCCGAGGTTGGCAAACCAACTCGACTGCGCAGTGCCTGGTGTGTCAGGAGAAAAACCTCACCAGCCGGTCCCAGGACGGTCATCGTGCTCATCATCGTATTGCGTGTGGTACAGACCAGGTATTCGCCTGTCAGCAGGTTCAAGCCCGAAACACCGTGTGGTGACTGCATGCGCGTGGGTCCACCGTCTTCGGCGGGCCAGGGACTTCGATTGGAGCCGGTCATTCAGGTCTACCAGTTTGTGGCAGTACGCATGTTAGGCGGAACGGAACAGGTCTGCCGACTGGCAACTGTCGGCTAGGAGTCTAGCGGTGCTTTCCCGACTGGCGGTCACTCGGCCATACTCCAGTCGGAGTTCAGCGTCGTGTCTTCGGACCGGAACAAGGGGAGTGTGGACAATGCTCATTCAGGCAACCTTTCATCACGTGGGCATCACGGTTTCGAATCTCGAACGATCAGTACAGTGGTATCGCCATGTGTTCGGCCTAGAACCGTCGTTTGCCCTCGAGGTATCCGGGCCGGGTGCGGAGCGCAACCTGCGTCTGCCACCACACATCCATCGCACTGTAGTCATGCCCATCGGCAATTTCGCCATCGAACTGCTGGAGTTCGAGCCGGCACGTCGGCCGATGGATCAGCGGCAGGATGATGTGGGTTATGTCTACCTGTGTTTTGCCGTGGAGGATATCGATGCGGTGTACACGCGGCTGACTGCAGCGGGGCTCGATTTTCATACCGAACCGGTTTACGCAGGTGATGCTGGCCAGATCGCCGGCTCGAAGTTCTGCATCATGCGTGATCCGGATGGCAAGACGATTGAGTTTGTGCAGTGTGGACCAGGTATGCAGATTCCAGCACTGCATGTGGCTGCTGCGCGCAAGGATGTGGATGTCAAACGACCGCAGTTGTTTGTGGGTTGACAGAAGGTGCATTTGATTTACGAAGCTCGGAACCGAAGGCTGCGCATATATGCTGTGCTGCTTTGTGTGTTGTTGTATCTCGGTGGTAGTCATCCTGCACAAGCGAGCGAGGATCTGAAGGCTGCCGCACACGATCTGGTCAACCAATTGATGGATGGCAGGACAGACCAGATTCTGGCGCGCGCGACGCCGGAAGTGCGTCAGGGCTTGAGTGCGGCACAGCTCAAAGCCGCGGTGGCAGGCGTGAAGACCACCGCAGGTGCGTTCAAGTCACAAGTTGGTTCACGGGAGGAAAAGGCTCAGGGTTTCGATGTCGTTGTTGTCACCTGCGAGTTCGAACGGGCCATGGTGGACGTTCAGTTGGCATTTGATGACGAGGGACTTATCGCGGGGCTGAACATGCGTCCGGCAGCGTCGGCACAGCGCTATGCAAGCCCTGGGTATGTGAACCCAGGCGACTTTCATGATCAGGACGTCGTGGTCGATGCCGGTGGCTGGCCGCTGCCAGGCACGGTAGCCATGCCCAATGGAGAGGGTCCGTTCCCGCTGGTCGTGCTGGTGCACGGCTCGGGTCCCAGCGATCGGGATGCCAGTTTCGGCCCCAACAAGGTGTTCAAGGATCTTGCAGAAGGGCTGGCGTCCCGTGGCGTCGCCACGCTTCGTTTCGAAAAACGAACGCTCGAACATGCCTCTCGAATCAAGAGCCTCACCGAATTCACGCCGAAAGAAGAACTGGTTGACGATGCCGTTGCCGCCGTCGCGCTGGCCCGCACACTGCCGAAGATAGACGGCAAACGTATTTACGTTCTGGGTCACAGCCTTGGTGGCATGATGGCGCCGCGTATCGCGTTGGCTGATCCCACGATTGCGGGAATCATCGTCATGGCCGGTGCGGTGCGCAGCCTGGAGCAATCCATGCTCGACCAGATGCGCTATCTCGCAGAGTTCGATGGCAAGATCGATGCCGATGAACGGCGCACGCTCAAGGAACTCGAGTTGTTTGCGCGGCGCGTAAAAACCATCAAGCCGGGTGATCCACCGGTGGTCGGTGGTGGATCCAGTGCGCCTGCGTCCTATTGGTTGGCGATGCGCGATTACGAGCCACCTGCGACGGCGGCGGAACTACCGCAATCTATCCTCGTGCTGCAGGGGGCTCGTGACTATCAGGTCACCTCCGCTGACTACGAACGATGGAGGTCGGACCTGCGCGATCACCCAGCGACGAAAACGGTGCTCTACCCGGATCTCGATCATTTGTTCATGACGGGACGGGGCAGGAGCCATCCGAGTGAGTACTCCAATGCCGGGCATGTGGCGGAATCCGTGATTGCCGATATCACACAGTGGATTGAAAGCGCCCGGTAAACCCGAATAACTACAACTTCGGTGTCACGCCCAGATGAAACATCGTGAACGCATAGATCTCCGCGGTGTTCTCGATCAGCTTGAGCGTAGTGCTCGAACCATGACCGCTCTTGGTTTCAATGCGGATCAGCACCGGTGCAGGGCCACCCTGACGTTCCTGTAGCGTCGCGGCGTACTTGAACGAGTGAGCGGGTACGACACGATCATCGTGGTCAGCGGTGGTGACCAGGGTAGCCGGGTAGGCCGTTCCTGCTTTCAGGTTATGCAGGGGTGAATACGCGAACAGCGTCTTGAAGTCGTCAGGGTTGTCGCTTGAACCGAAGTCGGGAATCCAGTTCCAGCCGATGGTGAATGTGTGGAATCGCAGCATGTCCATCACACCCACTTCCGGGATGGCGACGGCCGCGAGATCTGGTCGCTGATTCATGACTGCTCCCACCAGCGTCCCGCCGTTGGAACCGCCGTGCATGGCGAGTTTTGCCGATGACGTGTAGTGGTTGTTGATCAACCACTCGCCGGCGGCGATGAAGTCGTCGAACACATTCTGTTTGTGGTGCTTCGTGCCGGCCTCGTGCCAGACCTCGCCGTATTCACCACCTCCACGCAGGTTCACCGAGGCGTAGATGAAACCTTGTTCGAGCAGCGCGACACGCAGCGCCGAGAACGCGGGTGACAGTGTGACGTTGAAGCCGCCATAACCATACATCAACGTCGGGTTCTGGCCGTTTTTCTGCAGTCCCTTTTTGTGGGTCAGGAACATGGGCACCCTCGTGCCGTCCTTGCTGGTCACGAAGACCTGCGTCACTTCGTAGTCATCGGGCTTGAATCCGGGAATTGGAATCTTGCGAAACGGTTTTGATGTTTTGGTGACGACGTCGTAAGTGAAGATCGTTGATGGATAGTTGAACGATGTGTACGTGAAAAAAACCTCGCGATCATCGCGTCTGCCTCCCAGGCCATTCACGGTACCCGGTCCAGGCAGTGTGATTTCCTGTTCCTGCTGTCCGTTCAGATCAAAGACAAAGGCGCGTGAAGTGACGTCTTGCAGATAAGTGGCAAAGAGTTTTCCGCCACCGGTGGCGACGCTGTTCAGCGGCTGCTTGCGCTCTGGCAGCACGTCTTTCCAGGCGGCTGCAGATGGATTCTCCGGGTCGAACAGAAACACCCTTCCGTTGGGCGCCTTGTGATTCGTTGAGATGAGAAACCTGGCACCGATGTTGTCGACCAAGGCATAGGAATCATCGCCGATCTCGCCGACGATAGGCTTGAAGCTCTTGTCGTTTGTCGTCAGGTCGCGATAGAAGAGGGCGTTGCCCTGCTTGCCCGTGCCACGATCTGATACCGTCAGCACCAGAAAACGCTCGTCTTCGGTGGTCTCAACGGTATGAAATCTCTCCGGATGTGCTGGATCGGAAAACACCAGTTCATCGGCGGATTGGGGTGTTCCAACCACATGGAAGTACACCTGGTGGTCGATGTTTTTTGCAGACAGGTCTTTGCCATCCATCGGCTGGGGATAACGGCTGTAGAAGAATCCGTTGCCTGCCCATGCTGCCCCGGACACCTTGACCCACTTAACTGAATCTTCGAGGGGCTGTTTTGTCGCCACGTCCAGCACCTTGTAGGTGCTCCAGTCCGAGCCACTCTCAGACAATCCGTAGACGGCGCGTGTCGCGTCTTTCGAAAGCTGGAACACGTTGAGAACGGTTGTGCCATCGCTCGAAAGTGTATTCGGATCGAGCAATACCTCGGGTGTTCCGTCGGGCCCCTTCTGCTGATAGATCACCGCCTGGTTCTGCAGGCCATCATTCCTTGAGAAGTAATAGGTGTCGCCCCGTCGAACTGGAGCGGTGTACCTGGGGTAGTTGCAGATTTGCTTGAGGCGTTCATGGAGCTGGTGGCGAAATGGAATCGTCGCCAGATGAGCTTCGGTCACCTTGTTCTGCGCTTCCACCCACGCTGCAGTTTCGGCCGAGGTGTCGTCCTCCAGCCAGCGATAGGGGTCGGCAACGGTTGTTCCGTGATAGGTGTCCATGTGGTCGATCTTTTTGGTCGTCGGATACGTCATGGTGGTCGCGGTGGCGAAGACACTCCCCTCGGTTGCGAAGACGGTTGCGAAGCCCCTCGCTGTGATGACGACCTGAATCAAAACGACGAGGCATGCAGCTGATCGTACTCGGGACATGGCATCTCCTTTGCCCCAGCATGACCGACCTGCGTGACCCGGGCAATCGCTTGTCTTCAGCCATCAGCCTGCCCGTGTGCGGGTACCCCGCAGAGGCACTGGATGCATGATCTTGCGGCGCGGTTGCCGCTGTTGCCATACTCACTCGCAACTGCTCCTATCGGTGTTGAGAACCTCCATGTCTGTCGACTCAGCGCTGTGTGTACCACTCTCCGGCCTGCGGGTTCTTGATCTTTCAGAAGGCGTAGCCGCGCCGTTCTGTGCAAAGCTGCTGGGCGATCTTGGTGCCGACGTGATCAAGGTGGAAACGTCCCTGGGTGATTGCACGCGTACGTATGGACCGTTCCCGGAGAACATCGTTGATCCCGAACGCAGTGCCACGTTCTTTTTCCTCAACACCAGTAAACGCAGCATGGTCATCGATCTGACGACAGATGCGGGACTCCAAACACTGCAGTCGCTGGTGGAACGTTACGATGTGGTGATCGCCGGCGAAACTTCAGGGTTGCTCACACAGCGCGGGATTGGCATTGACGTGCTGCATCGCTGGAACCCGCGTGCCATCGTGACCACCGTGTCCGGCTTCGGATCATTCGGCCCGAATTCAGGATACGACTGGTCGCATCTCGTTGCCGGTGCGGTAGGTGGCTGGTCGCATCTGTGTGGCACGCCGGACCGGGAACCACTGCAGGCAGGCGGCTCCATCGCTGAAACGCTGACAGGTGCTTTTGCGGCGGTGGCGACGCTGCTTGCGGTGCTTGGGCGTGAGCGCCACGGCGGCGGCGAACACATCGACGTCAGTGCCCAGCAGGCGGCACTTCTGGCTGCGCAGATCCCAACGCTGCGATACGAATACAGCGGCACTGTGCCACCACGTAACTCAAGTGTTGGTTCCGGTGCCGGTGCTGGTTTCATGTTACCCACGCAGAGTGGAACTATCGGGCTGAACGCGTTGACCCGGCCCCAATGGGCTATGCTGTGCGAATTTCTCGGTCGGGGTGACATCGCCACCAACCCACGTTACGCCAGTATCTCCTGGGTCAAACCGGATGAGGTGCTGGAAGAAGTGCGTCGTGCTTTTCAGACCGCACTCGCCGGGCGCAGCGCCGAGGAGCTCTTTCATGCCGCGCAAGCGAAACGAGTTCCGTTTGGTCTCGTGCCAGACCTCGCAGGCCTGTTCGCGCTGACACCCCACCGTGAGCGTGGCTGGTTCGTACCACTCGATCATCCCGTCGCCGTTTGTGTCGAAGTGCCCGGTGTGCCGTTCAAATCGACGGCGACCACACCAGGGCCGCGCCGTCCACCTCTGCTCGGTGAACATACTGCCGAGGTGCTGGCCGAACTGG
>JANNBJ010000138.1:0-1900 GCA_031385325.1 Gammaproteobacteria bacterium
TTCGAGCTTCATGCTCTCGCCGAGTCGCAGGCCCATGCTGTAAGTAGTGAGCCAGAAGACCTGGTAACGGCTGCGAAGGACCAGTGATGGGTGCGCCGTATCTCTCCCATCTCATCGAGCAAGGCCGCAGTGCCTTGCTTGCCCGCTACGGACAATCACCTGACCGCGCATCAGCGCCGGGCACTGGATGCTATGGCCCGTTGTCGCACCGGGGCACTGGGCGCAACCGTCATGGCGTGCGATCACTGCAGCCACAAGGACGTGCGCCTGCGCTCGTGTGGCCACCGCAGTTGTCCGCGCTGCCAGCAGCATGCCGCCACCGACTGGCTGGAGCGACAACGCGCGAAGCTCCTGCCGGCGGAATACTTCATGGTCACCTTCACCCTGCCTTCGGCACTGCGAGGGTTGGCGTACAGGCAATCGCATGTGGTCTACGACCTGCTGTTCAGCACTGCCATGGATACGCTGCGCTCCTTCGGCAAGCAGCATCCCGAGCTTGAAGCCGCCCTCGCCGGAACCGCCGTGCTGCACACCCATAATCGACGGCTCGACTACCATCCGCATCTGCACGTGATCGTGCCCGGTGCCGGGGTGGATGGTCAGCGCCGAGAAACAGATCGTCGCCTATGACCCGGACGCCCGGACTGTCACGTTCCGCTATCAGCACAACAAGACCCGACAGCAGCGACTGCGCACGCTGCCGCTGGTGGAGTTCCTGTGGCGGTTGATGATCCATGTGTTGCCGAGTGGTCATCGACGGGTGCGTGACTTCGGCTTCCTGCACGGCAATGCACGGCGTACGCGGGTGCTCATCCAGATTGCGTTGCGGGTGGTGATACCGCCATCACCACCACGCACGGTGCTGTCGTTCCTGTGCATCCATTGACAACGGTGGATGCGGACTATCGGTGAGCTGCCGATGACCTTGCCGCGGCCGGCAACGTAGCAAGGCAAGCGGCAACATCGGTTGCCAATGGGGCTGCGAGACGTTCGCAGTGACACGTACGGATGGGAGGGACAATCGCCTGACATGAACACTCTGCGTCACACGATCCCCGGGATCTTGATCTCGCTCGCCTGGAATAAATCAACGGCCCCGTAGGGCCACTGTCACAAGCCGCTCAACGCGGATCTTTACCCAAGTAGTTGATACCTTCCCCGGGCTTGTCCAACACGGGATAGGGTCGCGGCTGCGCGCGACCTATCCCTATTTGTTATGCGGCGGACAATTTCCGAACATGTAGGTCGTCGGCACCTTGCCCTGCAACCCACAAATCGTATTGCATCTGCTGTGCAAGCCAACTCTCTGCCGACGTAGAGAACGCCTTAGATAGTCGTATTGCCATCTCAGGGCTGATACCGGCACGACCGTTGAGAATGGAAGAAAGCGTCTTTCGGCTTACACCAAGCGCTTCTGACGCTTCGGTAACCGTCAAGCCGAGAGGCTCCAAACAGAGCTCCCGAAGAACCTCTCCTGGATGCGGCGGATTGTGCATTCGCATTAGTGATAGTCCTCAAGATCAACGTTTACGGCATCCTGACCTTCAAAGGCAAAGGTAATTCTCCAATTGCCTGAAACTCGAACTGACCACGTGCCCTTTCCCTTCCCGGATAGCTCATGGAGAAAGAGGCCCGGCAAGTTCATATCTACCGGGGAGCGAGACACATTCAACCGACCAAGAATTAACCGAATTCTTTGAACCTGGTCTGCGCGAATGCCGCGCTCAGTTCCCGACTCGAAGAATCGCTTTAATCCGCGATGTTTGAACGAAGTGACCACACCGGGAAATGTAACCTATGTGGTTACGGACGGCAACCCTTAGGCCGCATAACGTTCGACATGAGCGGCGGGCCAAAGGGCGCGAAGCGGCCTTTGAAACGCCCGCTCGATCGAGGGGTT
>JANNBJ010000142.1:0-15604 GCA_031385325.1 Gammaproteobacteria bacterium
TCCCCGCCAAACTGCTCCGCACAAACCTTCGTCAACGCCGCCGTCAACGTCGTCTTACCATGGTCAACGTGACCTATCGTCCCTACGTTCACGTGCGGCTTCTTCCGCTGAAACTTCTCTTTTCCCATGTCTCGTATCTCCGGTTGTGCGTCAGTTTTTCTTGATGATGCCCTGGGCAATACTGTCAGGGACTTCGGCGTACTTGTGAGGCTCCATCGTATAGGTTGCGCGGCCTTGGGTAGCAGACCTCAGATCGGTCGAATATCCAAACATCTCCGACAACGGCACATCTGCGCGGATGATCTTGCCCGCCGGATTCTCATCCATGCCGAGGATGATCCCTCGACGTCGGTTGAGGTCGCCAACAACATCACCCATGTAGTCGTCAGGCGTCACAACCTCGACACTCATGATCGGCTCGAGAATGGCTGGACGCGCTTTCAGCGCGGCCTCCCGAAGAGCCATCGAACCGGCAATCTTGAACGCCATTTCGGAAGAGTCGACTTCGTGGAACGATCCATCGAACAGGGTTGCCTTGACGCCGATCAACGGGTAGCCGGCAAGCACACCGTTTTCCATCTGCTCTCGAATTCCCTTGTCCACCGCAGGAATGTATTCCCGCGGAACAACCCCACCGGCAATCCCGTCGACAAACAGATAGGCAGCATTGCCTTCTTCGTCCACGTGCGGCTCGATGGTGATCCAGACGTGTCCATATTGACCCCGCCCACCGGTCTGCCGAACGAATTTGCCTTCCTGCTCAACTTTGGCGCGAATCGTTTCCCGATACGCTACCTGTGGCTTGCCGATGTTTGCCTCAACGCTGAATTCCCGGCGCATCCGATCGACGATGATATCGAGGTGAAGTTCGCCCATACCTGAAATGATGGTCTGACCTGACTCAGGATCTGTCCGGACACGGAAAGACGGGTCTTCCTGTGCAAGCTTGCCGAGCGCGACACCCATCTTTTCCTGATCGGCTGTCGACTTCGGCTCCACGGCCACGGAAATAACTGGCTCAGGGAACTCCATACGTTCCAGTTGAATGATGCTGTTCATTGCGCACAGTGTGTCACCCGTGCTCGCATCCTTGAGACCGATCGCCGCAGCGATATCGCCACAGTAAACCTCACGAATCTCGTCTCTTTGATTCGCGTGCATCTGCACCATCCGGCCAACACGTTCGCGCTTGCCCCGCGTCGAGTTGAAAATCTGATCGCCGGAATTGAGCGCGCCGGAGTAAACGCGGAAGAACGTCAGCGTGCCTACAAATGGATCGGTTGCGATCTTGAACGCAAGGGCAGAAAACGGTGCGTCGTCCCTGGCTTCACGAATGGCTTTGGTGCCATCTTCGAGTTCACCTTCAATCGCCTTTACTTCTGTTGGTGCGGGAAGAAAGTCCACAACGGCATCAAGCATCGCCTGCACGCCTTTGTTCTTGAATGCAGAACCACACAAGGCAGGGACGATTTCGCCACGTATGGTTCGCGCTCGCAGTCCTGCCTTGATCTCGGCTTCGGACAGCGCTTCACCTTCGAGGTACTTTTCCATCAGGGTGTCATCGGCCTCAGCAGCCGCTTCGACCATTTTTTCCCGCCACTCTTCGGCCTGCAGCTGGAATTCTTCAGGGATCTCGCCGTACTGGAACGTCAGGCCTTCATCGCTTTCGTTCCAGTGGACCGCCTTCATGCGAATGAGATCGATGATCCCTTTGAAGTTTTCCTCTTCGCCAAGCGCCAACTGAACTGGCACCGGATTGGATCCGAGGCGGGTGCGGATTTGTTCTACAACTCTCAGGAATCCTGCACCCTGACGATCCATCTTGTTGACGAACACCATTCGCGGCACGCCGTATTTGTTGGCTTGGCGCCAGACGGTTTCCGATTGCGGCTCGACTCCCGAGGTGCCACAGAAAACAACGACCGCACCATCCAGAACACGCAGGCTTCGCTCCACTTCAATGGTGAAATCCACGTGCCCGGGGGTATCGATAATGTTGATTCGATGTTCGTCGAACTGTTGGCTCATGCCTTTCCAGAAACAGGTCGTTGCAGCGGAGGTTATGGTGATTCCCCGCTCCTGCTCCTGCTCCATCCAGTCCATCGTCGCGGCGCCATCGTGAACTTCGCCGATCTTGTGCAAGCGACCAGTGTAAAAGAGGACCCTTTCCGTCGTGGTCGTCTTGCCGGCATCTACGTGCGCGACAATTCCGATATTGCGATATCGCGATAAAGGTGTTTTGCGAGCCATCGTGCTCTCCTAGAACTGTAGGTAATTCGGGTACAACTGATCGATGACGCGATCAGTAGCGGTAGTGCGAGAACATCTTGTTGGCTTCCGCCATGCGATGTGTATCTTCGCGCTTACGAACCGCTGTCCCGCGACCTTCTGCTGCGTCCTGCAACTCGCCGGCAAGGCGCGCAGCCATGGACTTTTCACCGCGCTTTCGAGCGCTGTCGACAATCCAGCGCATAGCCAGGGCATGGCGACGGCTGGCGCGAACTTCAACAGGCACCTGGTAGGTTGCACCACCCACTCGACGTGATTTTACTTCGACGTAAGGCGCTACGGACTCGAGCGCGCGCTCAAAAATCTCAACTGCGTTGGTGCGATTACCTCGCTCTTCAATGCGGGTGAGAGCACCGTAAACAATTCGTTCAGCAACGGCTTTCTTGCCGCTGGTCATCACATGGTTGATGAATTTGGCTACTGTCTGATTGTGATACTTCGGATCGGGCAGGATTTCCCGTTTCGCGACGACGCGTCTTCTTGGCATTTCGGCTCCCTTTCTTCAGGTGGTTCCCGCACTGTTGGCGGGCCTTACTGGAGTATGTGTTTTGGAATCTGAACGATCTTACTTAGGCCGCTTGGCACCGTATTTGGAGCGACTCTGGCGACGGGACGTTACACCGGAGGTATCCAGCGTACCGCGCACCGTGTGGTAGCGAACTCCGGGGAGATCCTTGACGCGACCGCCGCGAATCAACACCACTGAGTGCTCTTGCAGGTTGTGCCCTTCTCCACCGATGTAAGAAGTAACTTCATACCCGTTGGTCAACCGCACACGGCAGACCTTGCGGAGAGCCGAGTTCGGCTTCTTCGGAGTAGTCGTGTACACACGAGTGCATACGCCCCGCTTTTGCGGACAGCCCTGCAGAGCCGGAACAATATTCTTCGTTACTTTCTGTTTGCGCGGCTTGCGTACAAGCTGGCTGATGGTCGCCATAGTGTCATGTTCTCTGTTTTACCCCGTCGGGGTTTTCTTATGCGCTGAATGCGCCCCCGCGAAGGGGCGCGAATTCTAATGTCTCATTGAAGTGATACGCAACCTCGGCTTGCACAAAGGCAGGCCGAGGCGCCCTGTGAACACATCTCAGCCCGCTGAGTTGAGTGCCTCGGACAATGCCGCTTCAATTTCATCCGCCGTCACGGTGTGTTCCTTCGCGTTACGTCCAGCGATTTCATCGCTACGACGACGACGACGATCACTGTGGTAAGTAAGACCAGTTCCCGCTGGAATGAGCCGACCAACCACGACGTTCTCCTTCAATCCGCGCAGGAAGTCCTGTTTGCCAGTCACCGCCGCCTCGGTAAGTACCCGAGTGGTTTCCTGGAAAGATGCAGCGGAAATGAACGATTCAGTCGCCAGCGACGCCTTGGTGATCCCAAGCAAAATCCGCAAGAATTCCGCTGGAAGCTTGTTCTCGCTCACTTGTCCTCGGTTGATTACCCGGACGTTTGCGTACTCAAGCTGCTCACCACGGATCAGATTGCTCTCGCCGGAGTCAACAATTTCGACCTTGCGAAGCATCTGCCGAACGATGACTTCGATGTGCTTGTCGTTGATCTTCACGCCTTGCAGACGATAGACCTCCTGGATTTCGCCGATGATGTAGCGAGCCAGCGCTTCAACGCCTTTCAAGCGCACGATGTCGTGCGGATTGTCAGGGCCGTCACACACCTTCTCGCCCTTTTCAACGAATTCGCCTTCATACACACCGATATTCCGCCACTTGGGAATCAGTGTTTCGACCGCATCACCTTCGAGAGGCGTGATGACCAGACGACGCTTGCCTTTGGTTTCCTTGCCAAAACTGACGTTGCCGCTGATCTCCGCGAGAATCGCTGGCTCCTTCGGCTTGCGTGCCTCGAAGAGGTCGGCTACACGCGGCAAACCACCAGTGATATCCCTGTTCTTGGAACCCTGTTGCGGAATGCGGGCAATAATGTCGCCGACACCGACGGAGTCGCCGTTTTGCAGCGACAGAATCGCATCGTTGGGCAACAGGTAGTGTGCAGGGATATCCGTGCTCGGTAACAAGACGGACGCACCCTTGGCGTCGATCAGACGGACCGCGGGACGAAGATCCTTTCCTGCGCTGGGACGATCCTTGGGATCGAGAACGTTGGTGTTGGTTAATCCCGTCAACTCGTCCGTCTGACGAGTTATCGACAGACCTTCTTCCATGTCGTCGAGAACAACCAGTCCAGCCACTTCCGTAACAATCGGGTGGGTGTGGGGGTCCCATTGTGCAATAACCTGACCGGCTTCCACCTTCTGGTGGTCACCGACAGAAATTACCGCGCCATAAGGCAACCGGTAGCGCTCACGTTCGCGGCCAACTTCATCCGCCACCGCAATTTCACCGGAGCGAGATACTGCCACCAGTTCACCGCTGATGCGCTGCACGGTTTTCAGATTGTGCAGACGAACCGTACCACCGTGCTTGACCTGAATGTTGTCCACCGCAGTTGCACGCGATGCCGCGCCACCGATGTGGAACGTCCGCATCGTGAGCTGGGTTCCTGGCTCCCCGATAGACTGGGCAGCGATTACACCAACCGCTTCTCCAATGTTGACCAAATGGCCACGCGCAAGATCGCGTCCGTAGCAGGTACTGCAAATCCCATAATGCGTGTCACACGTAATTGCCGACCGCACCATGATTTCGTCAATACCAAGCGCATCCAGCCTGTCGACCCACGTCTCATCCAGCATCGTTCCCTGCTCGATGATGATCGTCTTGCCATCAGCTGCATAGACGTTTTGCGCCGCAACGCGGCCGAGTACTCGATCCTTCAGCGGCACGCTTACATCACCGCCTTCAATGATGGCGCTGATCGTCAATCCGTTCTCGGTTCCACAATCATCTTCAGTGATCACCACATCCTGAGCTACGTCGACCAGACGTCGAGTCAGATAACCGGAGTTCGCAGTCTTCAGCGCCGTATCGGCAAGACCCTTTCGCGCTCCGTGAGTAGATATGAAGTACTCGTTGACGTTCAATCCTTCGCGGAAGTTGGCGGTGATGGCGTTTTCGATGATGCTACCGTCCGGGCGGGTCATGAGACCTCGCATACCAGCCAGCTGCCGGATCTGCGCTGGTGATCCACGCGCACCTGAATCTGCATACATATAGACGCTGTTAAACGACGCTTGCTCGACTTGTTCACCGCGGATGTTGGTCACAACCTCCTTGGAGATGCCTTCCATCATCGAACGGGCAACCAGGTCATTCGCACGCGACCAGATGTCGACTACCTTGTTGTACTTCTCTCCCTGAGTCACCAGACCGGAGGCATACTGCGCTTCAATTTCAGCAACTTCTCCTTCGGCTTCACCTATGATCTCGCCTTTGTCTCGCGGAATAACAAAGTCGTCCACGCCAATGGATGAGCCAGAGGTTGTCGAATAGGCAAAGCCGGTGTACATGAGCTGGTCGGCAAAGATCACCGTTTCCTTCAGACCGACGTTGCGGTAACACTCGTTGATCAGTCGCGATATCGACTTCTTGTCCATCGCTTTGTTGACCAGTTCGAACGAAAGGCGATTTGGCACGACTTCATAGAACAGTGCTCGCCCTACAGTCGTGTCGTAAACCTTTCGACGAGGACGGATTTGACCTGAATCGTCTTCTACCTGTTCAGCGATTCTCACTTTCACCCGCGCATGCAAATCTACTTCATCGCATTGGTATGCACGATGCGCTTCGTTGACATCCGCAAACATGCGGCCTTCGCCTTTGGCGCCAATGCGATCGCGTGTCATGTAGTAAACACCAAGCACCACGTCCTGTGACGGAACGATGATCGGTTCACCACTGGCTGGCGAGAGGATATTGTTGGTCGACATCATCAGAGCGCGTGCTTCGAGCTGAGCTTCCAATGTCAACGGCACGTGGACTGCCATCTGGTCGCCGTCGAAGTCAGCGTTGTACGCCGTACAAACCAGAGGATGCAGTTGAATGGCCTTGCCTTCGATCAGAACGGGTTCGAACGCCTGGATACCAAGTCTGTGCAGTGTCGGCGCACGGTTGAGCAGCACGGGGTGCTCACGAATAACTTCGGCAAGAATATCCCAGACTTCAGCTGTCTCACGCTCAACCATCTTCTTGGCTGCTTTGATAGTGGTTGCAAGACCACGTGTTTCCAGCTTGCCAAAAATAAACGGCTTGAACAGTTCGAGCGCCATCTTCTTGGGTAGTCCACACTGGTGCAGTCGCAGCGTCGGCCCAACGACGATAACGGAGCGTCCGGAATAGTCGACACGTTTCCCTAGCAGGTTCTGTCGGAATCGTCCTTGTTTGCCTTTGATCATGTCCGCAAGGGACTTCAGCGGCCGCTTGTTCGAGCCAGTGATAGCGCGACCGCGTCGACCGTTGTCGAGCAACGCGTCTACAGCTTCCTGCAACATTCGCTTTTCATTGCGCACGATGATGTCCGGAGCCGACAGGTCGAGTAGACGCTTCAATCGATTGTTGCGATTGATGACACGACGATAGAGGTCGTTGAGATCAGATGTTGCAAATCGCCCACCATCCAATGGCACGAGCGGTCGTAGATCAGGCGGCAGCACCGGCAACACATTCATGATCATCCAGTCGGGTTTGTTGCCCGATCGCTGGAACGCTTCCATCAGCTTGAGTCGCTTGGACAGCTTCTTGATCTTGGTTTCCGAATTCGTCGCAGGAATTTCTTCTCGCAAGCGAAGGATTTCGCTATCAAGCTCAAGGGCTTTGAGCAACTCCTGTACCGCCTCTGCGCCCATGCGCGCATCGAATTCGTCGCCGTACTCTTCCAGCTTGGTGTAATACTCCTCGTCGGAGAGCAACTGGCCTACCTGCAGGTCGGTCAGACCAGGATCGATCACTGCGTAGTATTCGAAATACAGCACACGTTCGATATCCCGCAGAGTCATGTCGAGCAACAGCCCGATACGACTCGGCAGAGACTTCAGAAACCAGATGTGTGCGACCGGGCTGGCCAGCTCAATGTGCCCCATCCGCTCACGACGTACTTTTGTCAGCGTGACTTCAACGCCACACTTCTCACAAATAACGCCACGGTGCTTCAACCGCTTGTACTTGCCGCACAAGCACTCGTAGTCCTTGATCGGCCCGAAAATCCGGGCGCAGAACAGTCCATCGCGTTCCGGCTTGAAAGTCCGGTAATTGATGGTCTCGGGTTTTTTAACTTCACCATAGGACCACGACCGAATCAGATCTGGAGATGCCAGACCGATTTTGAGCGCATCGAAATCGTCGACGCTGCCCTGAGCCTTCAACAAATTCAGAAGATCTTTCACTTACACGCTCCTATTCAGCTTCCAGCTCGATGTTGATCGCCAGTGATCGGATTTCCTTCACGAGTACGTTGAAGGATTCCGGCATGCCGGGTTCCATCCTGAAATCGCCATCCACGATGTTCTTGTACATTTTGGTTCGACCGGTGACGTCGTCCGACTTGACGGTGAGCATCTCCTGCAACGTATACGCAGCACCGTATGCTTCGAGAGCCCATACTTCCATCTCGCCGAACCGCTGACCACCAAACTGCGCCTTTCCGCCCAGAGGCTGTTGCGTAACGAGACTGTACGAGCCCGTTGAACGTGCGTGCATCTTGTCATCGACAAGGTGGTTCAATTTCAGCATGTACATATAGCCGACTGTTACCGGACGATCGAACTTCTCGCCCGTTCGGCCATCGAACAGCGTGGTTTGGCCACTTGTCGGCAGGCCGGCAATTTCGAGCATCCGCTTGATCTCGGTCTCAGTCGCGCCATCAAATGCAGGCGTCGCGATCGGCAAACCTCCCTTCAGGTTGGTCGCCAATTCGATGATCTCGGTATCGGTCAACGAGTCGAGATCAACCTTGCGCTGACCGACCCCGTTGTATATCTTGTCGAGATAGGCTCGAACTTCGCCAATCTTGGCGTGCACTTCCAGCATTCTCGTGATTTGCTCGCCAACGCCCTTCACTGCCCAACCAAGGTGCGCCTCCAGAACCTGACCGACGTTCATTCGACTCGGAACACCGAGAGGATTGAGGACGATGTCCACTGGTTGACCATTCTCGTCATACGGCATGTCCTCGACGGGCATGATCACGGAGATAACACCTTTGTTGCCATGCCGACCAGCCATCTTGTCACCAGGCTGAATGCGACGCTTGATCGCCAGGTAGACCTTGACGATCTTCAGAACCCCAGGCGCAAGATCATCGCCGCTTTCCAGCTTGGTCTTCTGATCCTTGAACGTTGCTTCCTGTTGTTCCTTCTTGTCTTTCAGATGTTGCTCGGCCGCGTCCAGCTGGTTGTTGAGCGCATCATCAGCCATCCGGATCTTGAACCATTCATCATTCGCGAGAGCTGCCAGGTACTCGCTGTCGATAACACCACCTTTGGCCAATCCCGGTGCACTTGCTGCCTTGTTACCAAGCAGAGCTCGACTCAGCCGTTCGAAGGCATCAATTTCTACGATACGAAATTCATCAGCGAGGTCTTTGCGGACCTGTGCAAGCTGTTGTTGCCCGATGTCCTTCGCGCGCTGATCCTTCTCGACACCATCCCGCGTGAAAACCTGCACATCGATAACAGTTCCCTTCACGCTGGTTGGAACACGCAGACTGGTGTCCTTCACATCCGAAGCTTTCTCACCAAAAATGGCACGCAGCAGCTTTTCTTCTGGAGTGAGTTGGGTTTCACCCTTCGGGGTGACCTTGCCAACCAGGATGTCACCGGCGAGTACTTCTGCGCCAATGTAAACCACACCGGATTCGTCCAGCTTCGAAAGGGCACCTTCGCCGACATTAGGAATGTCGCAGGTGATCTCTTCAGGTCCCAACCGGCTGTCCCGCGCCACACAGGTGAGTTCCTGAATGTGGATGCTGGTAAACCGATCTTCCTGAACGACACGCTCAGATACGAGTATCGAGTCTTCGTAGTTGTATCCATTCCAGGGCATGAACGCGATGCGCATATTTTGCCCAAGCGCAAGTTCACCTTTATCAACCGACGGGCCATCGGCCAGGACATCACCACGAGCAATGATGTCACCAGGTTTTACCAGTGGTCGTTGATTGATGCACGTACTCTGGTTTGAACGGGTGAATTTGGTGAGGTTATAAATGTCCACACCGGCTTCGCCTGCAGACGTTTCGGCATCCGCCACACGAACCACAATCCGGCCGGCATCAACACTGTCAACAACACCACCACGAGAGGCGATAGCGCAGACGCCTGAGTCTCTTGCTACCGCGCGCTCCATCCCGGTACCGATCAATGGCTTTTCGGCGCGCAGCGTCGGCACTGCCTGGCGCTGCATGTTGCTACCCATTAGTGCACGGTTGGCGTCATCGTGCTCCAGGAACGGTATCAACGCCGCGGCAACTGATACGACCTGCTTGGGGGAGACGTCCATGTAATCGACGTTTTCACGATTGGTCCGCGTGAACTCGTTTTGGTGACGTACGTCCACCATGTCCTGGGTGAATCGGCTATCGCTGTCGAGAATCGCGCTCGCCTGGGCGATGATGAACTCGGCCTCATCAATGGCAGAAAGATAGTCAACCTGACTGGAGACTTTGCCATCGATTACCTTTCGGTATGGTGACTCGAGGAAACCGTATTCATTGGTACGGGCATACGTCGCCAAACTGTTGATCAGCCCGATGTTCGGGCCTTCCGGCGTTTCGATCGGACAGACGCGACCGTAGTGCGTTGGATGCACATCACGCACTTCGAAACCGGCGCGCTCTCTTGTCAGGCCACCCGGCCCGAGTGCTGAAACGCGACGTTTGTGCGTCACTTCCGACAGCGGGTTGTTCTGGTCCATGAACTGGGACAGCTGGCTTGATCCGAAGAATTCCTTGATCGCCGCGGCCACCGGCTTGGCGTTGATCATGTCTTGCGGCATAAGACCTTCGCTTTCCGCAAGGCTCAGTCGCTCTTTCACTGCTCGCTCAACCCGGATCAGACCAACACGAAACGCGTTTTCGGCCATCTCTCCGACACTACGAACACGTCGGTTACCCAGGTGGTCGATATCGTCTACGGTGCCTTTGCCATTACGAATATCGATCAACGTTCGCAGCACATCAATGATGTCTTCGCGCGCCAACGTGCCTTCGCCGACAATTTCTTCACGCCCAAGACGACGGTTGAATTTCATGCGTCCGACGTTTGTGAGGTCATAACGCTCGGAGGAAAAAAACAAGTTGTTGAACAGGTTTTCTGCAGCTTCCTTCGTCGGTGGCTCTCCGGGGCGCATCATCCGATAGATTTCGACAAGAGCCTCCAGGCGATTGCTGGAAGGGTCGATTCGCAATGTGTCCGACATGAACGGACCACAGTCGAGTTCATTGGTGTAGATCGTCTCGACGTCAGAAACTCCAGACTTCTGCAGCTTGTCGAGAATTTCGTTGGTGATGATCGAGTTACACGAAACAATGATCTCACCCGTCGCCTTGTCTGCAAGATCGCGTGCAACGGTTCTCTCAAGCAGATATTCGCGTGGCACATCGAGGGTCTTCAGACCACTCTGCTCAAGCAATCGGACGTGGCGCGCGGTCACCCGCTTGCCCGCCTCGACAATGACACGCCCATTTTGATCGGCAATATCGAAAGTCGCGACGTCGCCTCTCAAACGCTCTGGAATGAGATCGATCGTGAAGCCGTCAGCCTTGACGTGAAACACGTTCTTTTCGAAGAAGAGATCAAGAATCTCCTCGGACTTGTACTCAAGTGCGCGCAGCAGAATCGTCGCCGGCAGTTTACGTCGACGGTCGATGCGCACAAACACGCAATCCTTCGGGTCAAATTCGAAGTCGAGCCATGAACCACGGTAAGGAATGACTCGTGCAGAGTAGAGCAGCTTGCCCGACGAATGCGTCTTGCCCCGGTCGTGATCGAAAAAGACACCTGGTGATCGGTGCAACTGGGACACCACAACACGTTCAGTGCCATTCACAACGAAAGTGCCGTTTTCAGTCATGAGCGGAATTTCGCCCATGTATACTTCCTGTTCCTTAACGTCCTTGATCGCCTTGTTACCTGACTCCTTGTCATAAATGATCAGGCGCACTTTGACACGCAGCGGTGCGGCGTAGGTGGAGCCACGGAGCATGCACTCCTTCACATTGAACGGCGGCGTACCCAGTCGGTAGTCGACATACTCAAGTGCAGCGCTTCCGGAATAACTGACGATAGGGAACACAGACCGAAACGCAGTGTGCAAACCAACGTCTGTCCGTTGCTCTGGTCCTTTCCCGATCTGGAGGAAGTGACTATAGGAATCGACCTGGATAGCAAGCAGATAGGGCAACTCGACCGCCTCAGGAAGCTTGCCAAAGTCTTTCCGAATCCGCTTTTTCTCGGTAAAGCTATACGCCATACGTTTCTCCCAGAAGTGTTACGTTACCCGGACCGTTGATGTTACGACCATCAGGCAACGGCCAAAGGCTGGCACACAGGATTTCCCGTGTGCCAGCCCGCTTTCAGAACAGCTGTAGCG
The DNA here is from genome assembly GCA_031385325.1 of Gammaproteobacteria bacterium. Taxonomy (GTDB): domain Bacteria; phylum Pseudomonadota; class Gammaproteobacteria; order Pseudomonadales; family Azotimanducaceae; genus SYFY01. Next base: position 11,790 of record JANNBJ010000142.1, read on the forward strand.
CGTTATCAACGCGAACTACTTCAACTCCACCGTAGCGCCAGCTTCTTCGAGCTGCTTCTTCACATCCTCTGCTTCAGCTTTGCTGATGCCTTCTTTGACATTCGACGGTGCTTGATCGACGACGTCCTTGGCTTCTTTCAGTCCCAACCCGGTCAAGGCACGAACCACCTTGATGACGTTGACTTTCTTTTCACCAGCCGCCTTCAGGATGACCGTAAATTCAGTCTGCTCTTCAACCACTGCACCAGCATCTGCTGCGGCAGCTGGTGCTGCAGCCACTGCGACTGCTGCGGTGACGCCAAACTTCTCTTCCATCGCCGAGATCAACTCGACTACATCCATCACGCTCATTTGAGCGATCGCTTCAAGAATTTCGTCTTTGGACAATGCCATTATGTGTTCTCCTGTTTTCTCTCAATTCGTTCTGATCGTGCTGACAGTCAAGCTGCCGCCTCTTTTTGGTCTCGAATAGCTGCAATCGTACGTACCAGCTTGCCGGGAACTTCATTCATCGTGCGAGCCAGTTTGGCAATTGGTGCTTGCAGTACCGCCAACAACATCGCCAGTGCCTGCTCTTTGGTTGGGAGCTTCGCCAAGCGATCGATATCACTGGCTGCCAACAACTTGCCGCCGATCGACAGCGCCTTGATCTGGAGTTTGTCGTACTCCTTCGCGCAGTCCTTCAGCAGACGAGCAGCGGCGCCGGGATCATCCTTCGAAAATGCCAGCAGCGTCGGTCCGGTAAATGCCTCCTGGAGACACTCATACTCCGTTCCTTGCAACGCCCGACGAGCGAGCGTGTTCCGAATAACACGAAGATAGACACCCGACTCACGCGCTCGTTTGCGCATGCTTGTCAGTTGCGTCACTGTCATGCCTCGGTAATCTGCCAGCACCGCCGATAGGGCTTTCACCGCAACTTCGTTGACCTCGGCAACAATGATCTGTTTTTGCTCGAGTCTCAGTGCCACTGTTTACTCCTTGGATATCGCCGATATCCGTTATGTTTATTCACGCACTTGCACTGCATGAACCCTACGGCGACTCCAAGCCAGGAACACACTGCGTTCCACGGAATTGAGCCAGGCCGTCTACGTAGGCATTGCATTAAGGCATGTGTACCCGGAGGTACCAGCCGCCATACGGTTTTTGACGGTTGTGTTGCCAACCCGAACATGCCAGGTGGCAACACTCCTTCAAACTTGTCTGATCGAGAACACCTCGTGTACTCAGGCCTCCAGTGAGGTCTGATCTACCAACACTCCCGGACCCATCGTCGTCGAGAGCATGATCTTCTTCAGGTAAATACCTTTTGCAGATGCAGGCTTGGCGCGCCGAAGGTCACTTAACAGAGCTTCAAGGTTTTCCTTCACCTGCAGTGAACCAAAGCCGACTTTGCCCAAACTGCCATGAATGATGCCTGCCTTGTCAGTACGAAACTGCACTTGGCCGGCTTTCGCATTCTTCACTGCTGTTGCCACATCTGGCGTCACGGTCCCGGTTTTCGGGTTTGGCATCAAACCACGAGGGCCGAGGATCTTTCCCAACTGGCCGACAATGCGCATCGTATCCGGGGAGGCAATGACAACATCGAAATCCAGATTGCCAGCTTTCACCTGATCTGCGAGATCTTCGAGGCCAACGATGTCAGCACCAGCATTCTTGGCGGCTTCCGCAGCTGCTCCTTGAGCGAATACTGCGACTCGCGTTGTCTTGCCGGTACCGTGGGGCAATGTTGTCGCTCCACGAACCACTTGATCAGACTTGCGCGGATCGACGCCTAGATTGATGGACACATCAATTGATTCGACGAACTTCGTCTTGGCAATTTCAGTCAACAGGTTGACCGCTTCGTCGATCGGATAAGCGTGGGTCCGATCGACTTTGCTCGCGATCATCTGCATCCGTTTCGTGAGCTTAGGCATCTATACTCCCTCCACATCGATTCCGGCACTTCGTGCACTACCAGCGATAGTCCGCACGGCAGCATCAAGATCAGCAGCAGTCAGATCCGGCATCTTCAGCCTTGCAACATCTTCGAGTTGAGCTCGAGTCGCTTTGCCAACCTTCACCGAATTTGGAGTCGCGCTGCCCTTGGTAATTCCAATCGCCTTGCGAAGTAACACCGAAGCCGGGGGCGTCTTCATCACGAACGTATAAGACCGGTCCGAATACACCGTGATGATTACTGGTATCGGCAACCCCAGTTCAAGATGCTGAGTCTGGGCGTTAAAGGACTTACAGAAGTCCATGATGTTAACCCCGTGCTGACCCAGTGCCGGACCAACCGGTGGACTGGGATTGGCCTGTCCGGCCTTCACTTGCAACTTGACGTATGCAGTGATTTTGCTTGCCATATCTGCTCCTGTTTGGGTGCTTACGTACCGCCGTTTAAGGCCCGTACTCCCCGCTTACGTTTACCTCATGCCAAGCTCGACAAAGAGGCTCGTCTCGTTTGCGCATGCCGTATTGCACGCAACATGTCCGCACAGTCCGACGAATCGAACGTACGCTTCGTCAGGCCTTTTCGACCTGACTGAAATCCAGTTCGACTGGTGTCGAACGACCGAATATGGTGACCGCAACGTTGAGGCGATTCTTTTCGTAATTCACTTCTTCGACGATGCCGTTGAAGTCGTTGAATGGTCCGTCCACAACACGAACAACCTCCCCTGGCTCGAACACCGTCTTGGGGGTCGCCTTCTCACTGCCAACGCGGATTCGATCAAGGATGGCTTGTGCTTCCTTGTCTGACAGCGGAGCTGGTCTGTCGGCCTTGCCTCCAATGAACCCCATCACACGAGGAGTTTCTTTAACGAGGTGCCATGTCTCGTCATTCAGTTCCATTTCCACCAGAACGTAACCGGGGAAAAACTTTCGCTCGCTTCGTCGTTTTTGACCCGCTCGCATCTCAACCACTTCTTCCGACGGCACCAGAATTTCATTGAAAAACTCGCCAAGCGATGAAAGGGCCACACGCTCTTTCAATGCACGCGCAACGCTCTTCTCGAAACCGGAATAGGCGTGCACGACGTACCATCTCTTTGCCATTTCGCTTTTTTCCTGTTTACGCCGTAGGGCCGGTAACTCGAGATTTGAAGCAACCCACTCTGATTCCAACGCTATCCGATAACTGCCGTCACCAAGGCGCTTAGCGCCCAATCCAGCAGCCACAACAACATCGAAAAGATCGCAATCAGGACAAGCACCACGAGTGTTGTCTGGGTTGTCTCCTGGTTGGTCGGCCACACGACGCGTCGTATTTCACTTCGCGCCTCGCGAATCAACTCAAGCGCGTCCGCGCCTTTTTCGGTGAGCGATCCAACGTAGATGGCAGCACCTCCCACCAGCAGAACTCCTACCACACGCAACAACAAGGACTGATCCTGAAAATACCAGTTCCCGACGATCGCAGCCGTGGCAAGAATGGCGACAACGAGCCACTTGGCCCAATCCAGCGCTGCTGAAGTTCCGACCTCTGAACTAGTTGTCACGCGTATCAAACCTCTATCTTGCCAGTAGTGGCAGGCCAGGAGGGAATCGAACCCCCAACCTGCGGTTTTGGAGACCGCCGCTCTGCCAATTGAGCTACTGGCCTAATACAAAATGCGCCAATCCAAGAACGATTAGCCGCTTCGACTCACCCTGATTTGGTGAGTCGAGGCGCCCACAGTCTACTTCACGATCTGCGTGACGACACCCGAGCCGACCGTTCGACCGCCCTCGCGGATTGCAAACCGCTGCTTCAACTCCATCGCAATCGGACTGATCAACTCAACGTTCATCCGGATGTTGTCTCCAGGCATCACCATCTC
>JANNBJ010000214.1:0-64194 GCA_031385325.1 Gammaproteobacteria bacterium
CGCCCCTGTCCGCAGGGTCACAAGCACACCAAGGTCAAGGACTACTCGGCGCAAGCGCCTGCGTTCCTCCTTGACCTCTTCGGGCAGGGGACACTTCTGCTTTGCCAGAAAGGGGACATTTCTGGTTTGCTTTGACAGCAACGCAGCACCGGATGAGGTAAAACGCTGACAATTACGGGAATCCCATTTCGCTGCGACGCCTTCGAAAACAGATCAGGCTCCATTATGCGATCTATCCGATGTGCTCGTTGAAAAAGGTCAACGTCCTTTCAAGGGCAAGCTTCGCACTGGCCGCATCATAGCTGCCACGATGGTTGCAATTGAATCCATGATCTGCTGAGTAGACGTAGACGGTGGCTGAAGGAATCGCGGTCTTGATCTTCTCGACATCGGTCAGCGGAATATGGGCATCGAGTTCGCCGAAATGCATGATCACCGGACAGTGTGCAGTTCGGCCGGCTTCATTGACGATACCGCCACCGTAGTAGGCAGACGCGGCCGAAACGCCAGTCAGCGAGCAAGCAGACAGCCAGGCCAGAAGACCGCCAAAGCAGTATCCGACTACCCCTACTTTGCCATGGCTGGAAATGTGGTTGATCGCGGCCTGGACATCACCAAGCGCGCGCGCTCGATCGAGCTGCTGGAATGCGATCTTGATCCCTGCACCCATGTCCCCGGCCTTGTAGCCCAGCTCAATATCCGGTTTCACACGGTCGAAAATCTGCGGAGCAATTGCCGCGTACCCTGCCTCGGCGAAGCCATCGGTGACTTCCCGGATGTGCGCGTTGACACCGAAAATTTCCTGTATGACCACCACCGCTCCTCGCGGTTTGCCTGTCGGCATGCTTTCCCAGGCGGAAAATTTGAAGCCGTCATCTGCGCTAAGCTGGATCCTGGTGCCCACGGGTATCTCCTGTCGAAGTAGGATTGCAGGATGGCATTACTCTCATATCCTGTTCAACCCGCTCATTCGGTGTCATCCAATTGTGACAATCAGCGCGTTCACTGGGTCCAATTGTGAATGTAACGATCGCTGCACGCGCGAGTCGGCGACTGATTGTGACGATCCCCGGGCCATTTGTGACGGCGTCCATTCTTTCGTCTGAAGCCCCGGAACAGCGGTTGTCTGAATCAAACAGGCGCGAACAATGGATCACACAACGAACACCGTACTGATCGTCGAAGACGATGCCGATATACGTGGCATGCTGGTCTTTTCACTGGGTCGTGCCGGATTCAATATCGCGGAGGTGGAAAGTGCCGAGGCGGCGCTGCGGCGGCTGGACGGCATTCTTCCAAGCCTCGTGATCATCGACTGGATGCTCCCACGGATGAGCGGCATCGAACTGGCGCAAGCGATACGGCGCGATCAGCACACCAGAGATCTGCCGATCATCATGCTCACGGCGAGGGGTGAGGAGGCAGACAAGCTCAAAGGCTACGACTCTGGCATCGACGACTACCTGACCAAGCCGTTTTCACCTCGCGAGTTGATTGCCCGAATTCGCGCCCTGCTGCGCCGTGTCGGTCAGCCGGAGGATGGAATAATCCAGTATCCGGACATGGCGCTCGACCTTAAATCCCATCGATTGCTGGTGCGTGGAGAACCCGTAAAACTCGGACCGACGGAATTCCGTCTGCTGGAATTGTTCATGACGTCCCCCAATCGGGCATTCGACCGTGCACAATTGCTGGACCGGGTCTGGGGAAGAAGTATCTACGTGGAAGAGCGAACGGTAGACGTCCATGTGCTGCGGTTACGCAAGGCACTCAAGCCACATGGCCTGGACACGCATATCGAAACGGTTCGTGGACTTGGTTACCGTTTCTGTCCGTGAAGTATTACTCGCCGCTCGACTACACGCTGTTCTTCGGGCTCTTGATCGTCGGGGGCTTGACCGGATTGGTTTTCGGTCACTTTGGCCTTGGCCTCGCCGGAGGACTCTTGGTCTGGACGCTGCTCCAGCACCGCCAATATGTTACGTTCAGGCGCTGGGCCTTACGTCCGCTCCGGCGACCGGAGTTCGCGACCGACGCTTGGCGAGCAGGCGCAGACATCTTGTTTCGCAGCGCTCGGCGCCAACGCGTACGTTCGAAGCGCGCCATGGAAATGCTCAAACAGCTGCGTGCGGTAACCGAGGCGTTACCCGATTGCGCGATTGTTCTGGACAGCAACGGGTGCATCGAACGTTTCAACACCGCCGCCACTGCGCAACTCCAGATTCGCCGTACCGATCGGGGGTTGCCTTTCATCGAGCTGGTTAGACACCCTCATATTGTTGCGTTGGTGCGCAATCCGGCAAGCCGGGATCCAATTGAATTCCCCTCTCCTTTCGATGACAGCATTCGCCTGGAAGCCCGCCTGGTGCAAATGGGCGGCAACCGGAGCCTGATGCTGATTCGGGACGTCACCCAACTCAATCGACTGCTGTCAATGCGACAGGACTTTGTGGCCAACCTGTCACATGAACTCCGAACGCCACTGACCGTGATTCTCGGTTACCTCGAGACGCTGCAGGAAGATGACCTGGACGCGCGGACAACTCGCCAGGTCGTCGACAAAATCGTCCCACCAGCGCAGCGAATGCACGCCCTGCTCCAGGACCTGCTGTTGCTTACCCGTCTTGAATCGCAGAGTGGTTCCACTCTGGATGGCATAGCAGCAATTTCCATTCCGGGCCTGTTCAATCGAGTGGTCAGCCAGGTCAGCGGCATCGCATCAAAACGTCATCACATTATCCTGGACATCATCAGCACTCAGCGGCTCATGGGTATCCCCGGAGAACTCGAGAGCGCCTTGGGCAATCTCCTTTCAAATGCGATTCGTTACAGTCCGGACGGCGGTGAAATCCGCGTCTCCTGGACCGATACTCCGGCAGGTTGTTGCCTGGCGGTAAGTGATCAGGGCATAGGTGTTGCACGAGAGCATCTATCGCGACTGACCGAAAGATTCTATCGCGTCGACCTGGCTCGAGCCCGGGTTCAGGGTGGAACAGGGCTTGGACTGGCTATCGTCAAGCATGTCCTGAAGCGACACGGCACCGTTTTGCAGATTGAAAGTGAACCTGGCCAAGGTAGCCGCTTTTATTGTTACTTTTTGCCGGCACAACTGGCCTCTCCGGGTGCGTCGCTCGAGGTCGTCGGCTGATTTGTGGCTTGAATCACTGCTACACGATTCGGATCGTTACGCATACCATGCAGATGAGCGCACGTTTCCGAACGGCGCGGCGGGGTTAGACTGCGTGAGGCCCGACGACTTGTTTTGGATACGCATTCAATTTGGCTTTGTTCAAATTGTTCGCTTCGAGGGTAATGGAGACCATGAACAGACATATCTCAGAGCAGTTTGACGAGGAACTCCAGTCCGCACGAACGCTACTCATGGAAATGGGCGGATTGCTTGAACAACAGCTGAAAAATGCTCGCGAAGCCCTCCTTCGCCCGAACTCGGAAAAGGCTCTGCTCGTCCTCGAAGTTGAAAAGCAGGTCAACCGGCTTGAGAAGGAACTGGATGATCAATGCATCCAGATCATCGCCCGAAGGCAACCTGCCGCATCTGACCTTCGCATGATGATTGCCGTACTACGCGCAACCAATGATCTGGAACGAATTGGCGACGAGGCCAAGCGGATTGCCGGGCTTGCGCTCAAGTCAGGTAACCACGTCTTTCCCGACGACCACTATGTCGACATCGACAATCTGATGGAACGGGTCCAACTGATGGTCGCACAAGCCCTCGATGCCTTCGCTCGTTCGGATGTTGATAGTGCCATCGAAACGATCAAGGCCGATGCGGAAGTGGATCGAATCTACCGCTCGATTGTAGAGCGCTTGTTGCAGGACATGCGAAACACGCCAGATACGCTCGAGCTATCGATGAACATGACCTGGGCGACGCGTGCACTCGAGCGCATCGGCGACCACGCGAAGAACATCAGCGAGTATGTCGTCTATCTTGCTCGAGGTGATGACGTTCGCCACACTAAACCCTGATTCAGCAGCACAGGCAGAACCGTCCGCATGTCCATCCAGGCAGTGATCTGGGATTTTGGTGGTGTCGTTACCACCAGTCCATTCGAAGCATTCAACCGATTTGAGCGCGAGCGAGGCTTGCCCAAGGATTTCATCCGGGGGATCAACGCGACCAACCCCGAAACCAATGCCTGGGCACAATTCGAATCCAGCAGCATTGATATCGAAGCCTTCGACTCAGCCTTCGCGAAAGAGGCACACGCCAAGGGTCATCACGTTGGCGGCAAAGAGGTCGTGGCGTTGCTGTCCGGTGACCTTCGTCCCCGAATGGTCAACGTCCTGAAAACCTGCAAAGCCAATTTTCGTATCGCCTGCATCACCAACAACGTGCGATCCGGGCATGGGCCGGGCATGGCGAAGAGCGCCGAAAAAGCGGCCGCAATGGCAGACGTGATGCAACTCTTTGACCTGGTGGTCGAATCGAGCATCGAAGGGATCCGCAAGCCGAACCCGAAGATCTATACACTCGCCTGCGAACGACTGGGAGTTGAACCGGCACAAGCCGTATTTCTGGACGACCTCGGGATAAATCTGAAGCCGGCGAAGCTGCTCGGGATGCAAACGATCAAGGTGATCAGCGAATCCCAGGCGATCAGCGAACTTGAGCAGATTACGGGATTACGCTTCCCTTGAGCGGCTCGGTATATCGACACTGTGTTGAACGAAACGCTCGGACCGCACATCAGTGCGATCCGATTTTCGGGAGTTCGATCAGGCCGGATGAGCGAGCGTCTTGGCGGCATCCTGGACGGCGCGAATGATCTTGTCGTAGCCCGTGCAACGACACAGATTTCCGGCCAGCCAGTAGCGGATTGTTTCCTCATCCGGATCCGGATGTTTGTCCAGCAACGCCTTGGTAGCAATGACAAAACCGGGCGTGCAAATACCACACTGCAAAGCCGCGTGATCAAGGAATTTCTGCTGAATTGGATGGAGGCCATCTTCGGAGGCAATGCCTTCAATCGTGGTGATCTCGTGTCCCGCAGTTTCGACCCCAAGGATCAGACAGGAACAGACCAGCCGGCCATCCATCAGGACCGAACAGGCGCCACAGTCGCCTGAACCACAGCCTTCCTTGGTACCGGTGCGACCAAGTTCATCCCGCAGCACTTCAAGCAGCGTCTGTTGTGCCTCACAGAGGAACTCAACGGTCTCGCCATTGATCGATGTTTCAATCTGGATTTTTTTCATCTTTCTAGACTCCTAGCGCGCGATCACGGGCTATTGCGCCCGCACGACGACACAGCACAGCAATGATCTTCCGACGGTATTCAGCGGTTCCACGACGATCAGAAATAGGCGAAGCAGCGGCGGTACAAGCCACTCCGGCTGCAGTCAAAGCAGCTTCGTCCACCTTGGTTCCGATCAACGCCGTAGCTGCAGCAGGCACCAGCAGAACACGAGGAGCGACTGCGCCGATACTGACCCTCGCGTGGGTACAAACGCCCTTGGCATCGAAGGTCAGCGCAACGCCGCAACCGGCCACAGCAATGTCCATCTCAGTACGCGGAATGAAACGCAGATACGCATCAGAGGTCCGTGGGGCCGGGTTTTTCAGTTTGATCCCAACCAGAAATTCACCGGGCTGCAGTGCATTTTTCTGTACGCCGATCATGAAATCTTCAACGGCAAGTTCGCGTCCACCGTTGGCATTGGCGATCACGCATCGTGCCCCGATAGCGATCAGGGCAGGGATCGTGTCACCAGCCGGCGACGCATTACACAGGTTACCACCGATGCTGGCGCGCCCTTGCACCTGGGTCGACCCGATCAGATCAGCAGCTTCAAGCAGACCCGGAAAGAGCTTCAGCAATCGAGGGTCTTCATTGAGTTCGGCGCTGGGTATCGTCGCGCCGATGAAGGTCTCCGTGGCACCGACATCAATGCGGCGAGTCTCTTTCACTCCTTTCAGATCAACGATGGTACGCGGCGCCTTGTCGACCGCTCGCATCTGAACGATCAGGTCCGTGCCACCAGCCATCACTTGAGCGCGGCCACCGCTCGATTGAACTTTTTTCAATGCCGCCAGCGCTTCATCGATGCTGGTCGGCGCCATATAGGCAAATGCACTCATGCGTCTTGTGCTCCCCCGTTTTCGCAAGTGCGGGCAATCTACCATGATCACTCCGATCGATCACGTACATGACGAAAGCCGCTTGTATACTGAAAACTCCCCAGGCTTTTGTGGATTGATTCGATGTTACCCGGGTATGACGCGCATATTCGAACTGTCACAGCTCGCTGGACGCAAGCGCTCGAACTGGCAGGGTTCGATTCGGCTGTGATCACAGCCGGCTCTGCGAAGATGTACTTCCAGGACGACCAATCGGTGAACTTCCGCGCCAACCCTGACTTCGCGCAATTTGTTCCGACCGCCGCCTGCATGGACGCCAACTTGTTATTGCGTCGAGGGGAACGGCCACGGCTGTTTTTCCTTGCTCCCGAAGACTACTGGCATTCGCCACCCGTGCCGCCAACCTGGTTGACTTTGGCCATTGACATGGAAGTTTTTGCCGACTCGGAGAGCTTGCGAAGCGCGCTCGCACGTGCCGTCGCAACCAGCGGCACGACAGTACTGATGAGCGAGTTCGCGGATTCCAATCTCGGGTGCAGCGCGCTCAACGATTCACACGTGAAGGGGATAGTGCATTACCTGCGCGCGATTAAAACGCCGTTCGAGCTACACGCACTCAAACAAGCTACCGCGTCAGCAGTCCAGGGTCATCTGGCGGCCAGGCAGTGTTTTACGGATGGTGGGAGCGAGTTTGCCATCAACCAGGCCTATCTGCAGGCATCGATGCAGGTCGCAAGTGATCTGCCCTACGGCAACATCATTGCACTGAACGAACATGCCGCTGTATTGCACTACCCGCACTTCGATCGCTCGTTGCCTGCGCAGCGTTTCAGCTTTCTCATCGATGCGGGCGCACGAAGTTACGGCTACGCAGCAGATATCACGCGGACGTACGCGCATCGCGAGGGCGAAGTACAACGCGAGTTTGCCGAGCTCATCAGCGCCTTTGACCAGGCTCAACTGCGCCTGGCCTCGACGGTAAAGCCTGGTGTGCACTTTCTTGATTTGCATGTCGCAGCTCATCAGGCGGTGGCCGAGGCGCTCTGCGCGTTCGATCTGGTCACAACGTCCGCTGACGAAGTCTTTGCTCGTGGCATTACCCGAGCTTTCCTGCCACACGGCCTGGGCCATCTGGTCGGGATTCAAACCCACGATGTCGCCGGGCATCAGGTCACAGCGGATGGCAGGATCAGCGCGCCTCCGGCGATCTATCCGTCGCTTCGACTGACGCGGACAATCGAGACGGGCTTCGTGTTCACGGTCGAACCCGGCCTCTACTTCATCCCGATCCTGCTGCAAACACTTCGAGCCAGCCCGGAACACAGTTTGGTCAACTGGCAGCAGGTAGAACGATTCATGCCGTGCGGTGGGATACGCATCGAGGACAACGTTGTCGTCACGGAATCCGGCCACGAGAACTACACCAGGGCCGCGTTCGCAGAGGCTACCCGCCATGGGTAAGCTGCTGACGGTGGATGCACTGTTTGGCGAACTGCCAGTCGCACCACTGCCGGCAAGCCGCCTTCGATTCAATGCCGACGCCAGTCACGTCGCTTTCCTGGTTCCTGCGGAAGATGCCCGTGGCCGACTGGATCTGTGGATTGCGGACTGCCTGACCGGTCAGTCGAAGCGCCTTCTTGACACTGGAACCTTGCTCCTTGGAGCAACCAGCGCCGCAGATCGGGAACGTCAGGAAAGACAGCGTCAGTTTGCATCCGGAGTCACGACATACGAGTGGTTTCCGGACGGACATCGATTGTTGGTCCCAATCGGAAACATCGTCCTGAGTGTCACGCGGGATGGTCAGTATCAGACCATTGATCTTGCGCACGAAGATCGTGGAGATCTTCGCCTGTCGTCGACCGGTCGGTGGCTGACCTACGTGGCGCAGGGCAATCTGTACCTTTACGAAATCGCGACCGGTAACACCACAGCGGTCACTCAAGATGGCGGGGGGTCAGTCAGCTACGGTCTGGCCGAGTTTATTGCCCAGGAAGAAATGCACAGGTTTGAAGGATACTGGTGGGCGCCGGACGATTGTCGTCTGATCTTTACGAGGGTGGACGAATCACCAATTCCGGAGTCCTTCCGAATACAGATTGTCGCCGACGCCGTGGAAGCTGTTCCACAACGGTATGCGTACGCCGGAGGACCCAACGCTCAGGTGTCGCTGCATGCGTTCGATCCGTCCACCGGACGTACAAGCGAGCTGAATGTCGGGTTAGGCACCGAGGACTATCTGGCCCGGGTGAATTTCATCGGCGCGCGATTAACGGTACAGGTTCAGGACCGTCAGCAGCAAAGTCTTGAGTTACGCGGAGAATTAAGTAACGGCGAATTCGAAAGCTGGATGGAAGAGTCGTCTTCAACATGGATCAACCTCAATGATAATCTGAGGTCCATTGGCGCCGAGCAGCTCCTCTGGACTTCCGAACGAGAAGGTTTGGCGCGCCTCTACGTCGGCGATGCGCGATGCGGAACCGCGATGCGTCCTGTATCACCTTCAGACCTGCACATCTGTTCGGTGCTCGGGAACTCGGAAACGACGGCCTGGATTCAGGGATGGCGGATCAACCCCAACGAACGCCACCTCTATGCTGTTGATCTGAAGACATCGTCCGCGAGCCAGCTAACGACTGGGCCCGGTTGGCATGAAGGTTCATGGCATCGCGCTACACAGCGATATGTGTGCACCTGGAGCGACGCTGCCACACCTCACCGTGTTCAATTGCATGACTTTGCCCGTTCATCCAGCCAGCACACTCTGTATCAACTGAGCCCGACCCACGAAGCTTTTGCCTACACTCCTGTTACGCCACTGTTCGGCTCGACCAAGGCAATCGACGGACAAGAGCTGCACTGGCGATTGACACCGCCGATTGAAGTGACCCAAGAGCTCGCGGATGACAGACAGTTTCCTGTGATCGTCTACGTCTATGGAGGACCGGGCGCTCAGAAGGTGTGTAACGCCTGGAGCCCTGCCCTCCTGCAACTATTCAGCCATGCCGGTTTCGGTGTCCTGGAACTGGACAACCGAGGCTCCGCAAACCGTGGTCGCCACTTCGAAGCGCCGCTGTACCAGCACATGGGTGGAGTTGAAGTAGACGATCAGATTCATGGACTGGCTGTATTGAACGACTTTGCGTGGGCAGACCCGTCAAGGATCGGCATCTTCGGACACAGCTATGGCGGGTTCATGGCCCTCATGTGTCTTTGTCGTGCCGGAGACCGATTCAAGGCTGGTGCGGCGGTAGCGCCAGTCTCCGACTGGCGACTGTACGACACCCACTACACCGAGCGTTATCTGGGCAATCCAGCAGTCGACTCCACCGCATACGAACGAAGCTCTGTCATACCTCACCTCAAGGCGCTCGACCGACCGCTGCTCCTGGTGCATGGGATGGCGGATGACAACGTGCTGGTGACACACAGCACCAAGGTCATGCGGGAACTGCAGCGCCTGGGCAAATCCTTCGAGCTGATGCTCTACCCAGGCTCGCGCCACGCACTGCAGGAACGCGATGTTTCACGTCATCGATTTACGCAGTTACTCGACTTCTTCCGGAGATCGTTATGACACTCCGGATCGAGCGCGCGTTGCCGCAAGACATCGACGCACTGGTGGAATTCAATCTGGCCATGGCGCGGGAAACCGAAGACAAGCCGCTCGACACACATCGACTACGCAACGGGATCACCTATGTACTGGAGCACCCGGCCGAAGCCATCTATCTGGTGGCACGTGGCAACCAGGAAATCGCTGGCGCCTTGATGATCACGTTCGAATGGAGCGATTGGCGATGTGGACGGTTCTGGTGGATACAGAGTGTTTATGTGCAACCTGACTGGCGTCGACAAGGTGTATATCGCGCCTTGCACGCGTTCGCTCGGAACCTTGCGCTGGAAGACCCGCAAGGTTGTGGGATCCGTCTCTACGTTGAACAGGACAACACCATCGCCCAACAGACCTATTTCGATCTCGGCATGGTTGAGACACACTACCGTCTGTTCGAAGAGGAGTTCAGCAGATAAGGCAAATGGCGATCGCCGAGGACAGACAGGAGATCGCAACTACATCGTGTGGGTATGACGGTCGGACTGTAACGCGCCGGCCAGATAAGTTTCGATCCGGTTACGAGCGATATTGTCCGGATCATTGAACTGCACGCCAACTCCACTGGCACGGTTGCCTTGTGCACCTTTGGGAGTCACCCAGACCACCCTTCCTGCGACTGGAATTTTTTCTACTTCATCCATCAGATTGAGAAGCATGAAGACTTCATCGCCGATCTCATATTCCTTCTTGGTAGGGATGAATAATCCGCCACCTTTGACAAAAGGCATGTAGGCCGCATAGAGGACAGCCTTGTCCTTGATGGCGAGAGAGAGTATTCCGCTGCGAGCGGGCCGTTTGGAAGACATCCGTGCATCCTGGGCTGGCGGTAGAGTCGTAATGGGATAATCAGACCCATGCAAGATGCTGTCAATGCAATAACCGTGCGGTCCGTCACGATGTGTCGGCAACAGCCCACAGCATGACCAATCGATCCAGTAAAAGACGGATGTTTGCGCCTTTCACACCATCAATCTGACGAATACAGTCGATGAGTTCATCGGCAAAGGCAAGCAGCGAGACCTGCTCCGATCGACTCGCCGCGCCGGACAAGCGCTTGAGAGCGAACCGGTACCATTGCCGGAGCAAGTCGGGCAATCCGTCTTGACGCGCCAGTTGATCAAGCAGGGCCGCCCGGCCTCGCTCAGTTTTCAATTGTTGCAGAACCGGACCTATGCCGGCCTCTCGCGCACGCGCCAGTTCAATAGCGGCAAATGGTCCACCGCCAACCAGATCGAGCATAGGAATCGCGTTAACCTGGCCCTCTGCGTTCAACCAGGCCTCGGCTTGTTCACGCGGAAAACTGAACGACAATCGCTGACACCGACTGCGTAGCGTCGGCAAGAGACGTCCGGCTTGGCTGGACTCAAGCACCAGGCAAGTGGCGCTGACCGGTTCCTCCAGAGTCTTCAAGAGCGCATTGGCTGCGCTTGCATTCATCCGGTGAGCCTGCGGAATCACCACCAATTTATGTCGACCCTGAGTAACTTTGGTCGTGACAAATTCGTTCAACGCCCGAATGGCATCAATTTGAATCACGATGCTGGTATCACCGTCCTTGTCGATGGAGCGGACCCAATGAAAGTCCGGATCGGCAAACTCCTGCAGTGGTTGCCCCTCCCTGGGTCCTCGACCGAGCACGATCGAGGCGATGTTGGCGAGAAGGGATTCAGTGCCCCACCCTTCAGGCACACTCAGCAAGAGCGCATGCGGCAGTCTGTCCGCACGCTCAGCGGCAGCGATTTTTGCCAACGGCTGTTCAAACCATGGGAGGATAGTCATGTCTATCGGTGTTCGGGATCGAGGTGACTGTGGCCAAGTACCTGACTGACAAACTCTCCAACACACACACGAATCGCTGCCGCAACTTCCGACGCCGTTCCAGCGGCGTTGATCACCCTGAACCGCCGGTGCACGCGGGCTCGCTCGACATAAGCTTCACGAACACGCTGGAAAAAGGCGCGATCTTCTCGCTCGAACCGGTCGCGTTCCCGACCGGCCATGCGCACCGCCGCAACTTCCGGATCGAGATCAAGGTAAACCGTCAGGTCCGGTTGCAACTCACCTTGGACCATGGACTCAAGCAGGGCGATCTGCTGCAGGTTGCCACTTCTTCCGCCTCCCTGATAAGCCCAGGTCGCATCCGTAAAACGATCACTGAGCACCCAGGTTCCTGCCCTGAGCGCAGGCTCGATCACAGCGGCAATATGTTGCGCTCGAGCGGCGAACACCAGGAGCAGCTCAGTCAGTGGCGCGACCTGTTCCTGTCTGACAGCGAGCAACAATTGTCGAATTTCCTCCGCCATGGGCGTGCCGCCCGGCTCGCGCGTCTGCAGCACCTCCAGCCCGAAGCCTCGCAGGGTTTCGGCGATCACAGCAACATTCGTGGTTTTGCCAACGCCCTCAGATCCTTCAAGTGTGATGAATCGCCCTCGATCAGTCATGGTTGCAAAACTCTCGTTGATCGAGATCCTCTCTGATACTGGTCGACTGCCTTGTTATGTTCTGCAAGGGTCCGAGAGAACTTGCTGGTTCCATCACCTCGTCCAACGAAATAGAGATTCTCGGCAACGGCAGGCTGCAGTGCTGCACGCAAGGCATCCGGACCAGGCATGGCAATTGGTGTCGGTGGCAGGCCTGTTTTGGTGTAGGTGTTATAGGGTGTTGCCGTCGTTAGATGCTTCCTGGTCAGGTTGCCGTCGAACCGCGCGCCAATGCCATAGATCACCGTCGGATCAGTCTGCAACATCATGCCCAATTTGAGACGGCGTGCAAATACCGAGGCAATCAGCGGTCGATCAGCAGCGACACCGGTTTCCTTTTCGACGATGGACGCCATGATCAGCGCATCGTACGGGGTAGCATACGGAAGATCTTTGGACCTCTCTTTCCACAGGCGCTCCAGCTCGATTTTCATCGCGGCATGTGCGCGTCGCAGTACATCTACATCATGATCTGACCGGACGTAGTCATAGGTGGCAGGCAGTAACCAGCCTTCCAGGTTCTCCTCTTGAGTTACAACGTCAGTTTCGTGCCCTTCGCGCGGGTAGAGAAATTTCGAGAGGGTTGCCGATGTAAGACCTTCTGTGTGCTGGAACTGCGCCGAGTCCAGCGTACCCAGAACTTGCGCCAGGGTCAGACCTTCGATGATCGTAAAACGGTAACGGATGACCTCTCCCGCGACGATTCTGTGCAGTAGCGTCGCCGCCGAATCACCGGGAAGAACCCGGAATTCACCGGTCTTGAGCTGTGTATCGACCCCGGAAGTGATGGCGTATCGCCTGAGCCACCACAGATCTTCTGTGTAGTTACGCTTCCCCATTTCGGCGAGAAGATCTGCGAGATTGCTGCCATGAGCCACTTCGATGACCGCAGGCTCGTTCACATGCAATGGAGAAAGTGCCCTGCGCTCTACCTCGCTGACAAACCACCACCAACCAAAACTACCAGCGGCGAAAGTCGCCAGCACGAGAATCAGCAAAACACGCAATGGTTATTCGCAGCGAGAGAAGATCAAAGTGCCGTTGGTTCCCCCAAAACCGAAAGAGTTGCTCAACACGGCGTGCAACTCTTTGTCACGCGCAACATTCGGGACATAGTCCAGATCACACCCTTCACCAGCCTGATCAAAGTTGATGGTTGGTGGGCACTTGTTATCGCGCAACGCAAGGATTGAAAAAATCGCTTCCACTGATCCCGCCGCCCCCAGGAGATGGCCAATCATGGATTTGGTGGAACTGACCAGCACCTTTGAATCGTGGCCGAAAATCTCTTTCACCATACGGGTTTCCGCAATGTCCCCCTGCGGTGTCGAAGTACCGTGCGCATTGATGTAACCAATGTCGGCCGGCGTAAGCTTCGCATCTGCAATGGCGTTGCGCATGGCGGCAATGCCACCTGCGCCGTCTTCGGCCGGAGAGGTGATGTGATATGCATCGCCGCTCATACCGAATCCAACCAGTTCAGCATAGATCTTTGCGCCACGCGCGCGGGCTCGCTCAAGACTTTCGAGCACGATGACACCGGCACCCTCCCCGAGTACAAAACCATCTCGAGCGGCATCCCAAGGTCTGCTGGCACGCTCAGGATCGTCATTGCGGGTCGACAGCGCTTTCATCGAGTGAAAGGCCGCGATAGTGATGGGCGAGGTGGCGAACTCCGATCCGCCCACCACCATGACATCTGCATCACCGTGCTGGATCAATCTTGCACCCAGTCCGATGTTGTGTGCTCCGGTGGTGCATGCAGTCACTACGGCGAGGTTGGGGCCGGTGAATCCGTAGCGGATGGATAGATTACCGGCGATCATGTTGATGACAGTTGCCGGAACAAAGAACGGCGAGACACGCCGCGGGCCACTTTCTACCAGCGTCGAATGGGTGTCCTCAATGGTACTGATTCCACCGATACCAGAACCAATGGCTACGCCAATGCGATGCCGATCTGCTTCTGTGGCGGTGATCCCGGCATCCTCGACTGCCTGAATTCCGGCAGCCAGACCAAACTGGATGAAGAGGTCCATGCGCCTGGCGTCCTTCTTCTCCATGTAATGTTCAGCATCGAAGTTCTTCAGGGATGCACAGATCTTCACGCCAAAATTTTCGGTATCAAAGCGGGTGTTCAGTCCAACCCCGCTCTTCCCTGCCAAGGCTGCCTGCCACGACTCTTCTACGGTGTTACCAATGGGCGTCAGCATGCCCATTCCGGTCACCACGACTCGGCGTCTATTCATGGATTGCCCATCGCTCCTTCTACCCAGACGGAATTGTACCCGATTAGAATCGGGTAGCCGGCAGAAAACTGCCTCATCGCTACACCAGAATTCCGCCCCATAAAACAAAAACCGCACGCGGTGTGCGTGCGGTTTGAGGCTGATGCGGCTGTGGTCCTGAGTCCGCCAGTCATTTTTGCACTGGCCTGGAGTTCAGAAAGTTTGTTATTGGTGGGCCAGAATATAGTCGATGGCTTCCTTGACGGTCGTAATCTTCTCCGCTTCTTCGTCGGGAATTTCAGTCTCGAATTCTTCTTCGAGGGCCATCACCAGTTCCACCGTATCGAGTGAGTCAGCACCGAGGTCTTCAACGAACGAAGCATCGTCTTTCACTTCGTCCTCCTTAACCCCTAGCTGTTCACAGATGAGTTTCCTGACTCGCTCTTCAACGCTGCTCATGTTATCGGGATCTCCCAATCCTGTTGCCTTAGGCAGGGCGGTGCGCATTCTATAGACCGGGCTTACGCAAAATCAACCCAGATACAGCCCGCCATTCACGGGAATTGTCGCACCAGTTATGTAACTCGCAGAATCACTTGCCAGCCAGGCGACAGCACTCGCTACTTCGTCGCCTTGTCCAACTCGACCCATCGGAATACGGCTGAGCATTTGCTCCTGCTGAGCTTGTGTTAGTTCTTTTGTCATATCAGTGGCGACAAAACCCGGCGCCACAACATTCACGGTAATATTACGGCTCGCCAATTCAAGGGCCAGCGCGCGACTATACCCTTCGATCGCGGCTTTTGACGCGACGTAGTTCGTCTGACCCGGATTACCCATGCGCGCTACGACTGACGATATATTGATAATACGGCCAAAACGCGCCTTGATCATAGCGCGTAGCGCGGGCTTGATGATCCGGAACAGGCCGTTGACATTGGTGTCTATGACACGGGTCCACTGCTCATCGGACATCCGCATGGCCAGATTGTCCGCCGTGATACCGGCATTGTTGATCAAGATCGACGGCGCTCCACAACTTGCTTCCAGTCGTGCGTAGAGACTTGCAATGGACTGCGCATCGTCAATCTGCAGGATTTCAGCTTGAAGCCGGCTTTCTCCAAGCGCTGCAATGATCTGCTCACAACCGGTTGTTGACGTGGCTGTCCCGACGACGTGATGACCATCTGCATGCAAGCGCCGGGCGATCGCCGCACCAATGCCACGAGATGCGCCGGTAACAAGCGCTATTCGCACTGAGGTCGCCATCTCAGAGCCTGGCCAATGCGGATTGAAGGCCGGCAAGGTTTCCGGTCGCAGTGCACTCAATATTGCGGTCGATTCGCTTGATCAAGCCGGAAAGTACATTTCCAGGCCCACACTCGAACACCTGGGTTACGCCGAGCGCCGCAAGCGCTTGAACACAATCAACCCAGCGAACGGGGCTGGCGAGTTGGTTCAGCAGTTTCTGTTTCAACTCGCTGGTACTCGAACTGACTGCGGCATCCACGTTGTGAATCACGGGGCACTGCGGAAGGCAGATCGACACTCCGGCGAGTACTTCGGCAAGGCCCGCTTCCACGGGTTGCATCAATGGCGAATGCGACGGCACGCTGACATCCAGCATGACGACCCGCTTCGCGCCAATGGCTTTGCAGGCTTCGGCTGCTGCGGCCACGGCGGCGGTAGATCCCGCGATTACGATCTGTCCGACGGCATTGAAATTCGCAGCGCCCACCACCCCTTCAACGGAACTGCAGGCGGAATTCACCTCCGCTTCATCCAGGCCAAGCACTGCGGCCATCGCGCCTTCACCAGCAGGGACCGCCTGTTGCATCAGTTCGCCGCGCCGGCGGACCACACTCACCGCATCCTCGAAACCCATCGCTCCACTGGCGACCAAAGCTGAGTATTCACCGAGGCTGTGACCGGCCATGGCCTGAGCTGTCACGCCTCGAGCGGCCAGGATCTCCCAAAGCGCGATACTCGCTGTCAGTAGCGCAGGCTGCGTGATTTCCGTTCGATTGAGTGACTCAACCGGTCCTTCTGCACTAACTCGCCAAAGGTCAACGCCGATCACATCGCTGGCCCGGCCGAACAGTTCTCGGACCGAAGGGTATTGGACAGCGATGTCGAGGAGCATCCCGACACTCTGCGAGCCCTGGCCCGGGAAGACGATACCGATGGACATCGACGGACTAGTTGTCGCTCTCGACGACTTTTTGACCGCGGTAGAAGCCGTCTGCCGTGACGTGATGGCGACGGTGTGTTTCGCCAGTGGTCGCGTCGATGGACAAGGTTGGCTTTTTCAGACCATCGTGCCCACGGCGCATGTCGCGCTTCGACCGTGATTTTCTGTTCTGTGGTACCGCCATGGAAAATCTCCTGTTGAATTAACGGTTTGTGCCCCGCCGGCTCAGCCCTTCTTGATCAATTCTGCCATTGCAGCAAATGGCGAGGACGCAGAAAGAGGCTGCTCTCCCTGACTATCCTGAAGTGGCCTGTGAATACACAGATCGTCGATACAAACCCTGCCTGGCACCGCCATCAACAGTTCATCTTCGATCAGCAACGGCACGTCGAGCACTTCCCCTGCAACCACGATTGGCGCATCCGATTCGAGTTTTTCGCTCCATTCCAGAGCCTGCTCTTCATCGGTGGCAAGCCAGGCCGTGAAATCCACTTCGATTTCCCGCTCCAGCTCGCGATCACACCACTGGCAAGGCAGTTTGAGTCTGGCGCTCGCATGACCCGACACCCAGCGCCGACGATCATGATAAGCGAATACCAGGGCCGCCTTGACCGGCGACAGCAGATCGCCAACTTCAGACAACCTCGGCAAGTCCTCGGAATTCACGACGCGGTCGAGCTTGGCGTCAACTGACGTCAAGGCCTTATAAGTGACATTCTCTGGAGTGTGCCCTGCCATGGCGCGCGCATCATATGTAGGGCCGTCGGGAGTGTAAAGCCACTCCCTCGACGATGCTGTGCATGATCTTCTTGCACCGGCCATTGGAAGAAGGCTCAAATGCAACCCTTACCGAGCGTTCGCTGTTGGTTCACTGCACCCACGGATTTTTCAAAATTCAACAGAAAAACCTCATATTTGATTGCTATGGTTAAGTAAATTCTGCCGTTCAAGAAAAACTCTCAAGCAAATCGTTCCTGGATATCGTCAAACAGGGCTGGGACAGGAGCGGTAAATTGCCAGAGTCTGCCGGCGTGCTCGAACTCAAGTTCATGGGCATGGAGGAGTAACCTTCCAGCGGCCCCATCAATGGTTTTCTGCCAACCTTCGCCGACACCGTACTTATCGTCGTGCACCACAGGATGCCCCAGCGCTGCCGCGTGCACCCGGATCTGGTGCGTTCGACCAGTCATTAAATCAACGTCAAGGGTCGACACCTGCTGCCCTGACTTGCGAAGTCGAAAACGAGTGGCGGCGACCTGCCCGTCAGGATCAACTCGTACCCGCCGTTCACCACTGGCAGTCAGGTATCGAGTCAGCGGGTACTCAACCAGCTGATCTGCCGAAGTCCATTTACCGAGCACCACAACCCGATAACGCTTGCCTACCGACCGCTGTCTGAATTCAGTCTGGATCAATCGCAGCGCCTGGGGCGACTTAGCCAGCAACAACAAGCCCGAGGTGTCCCGGTCGAGTCGATGGACCAATTCGAGAAAGCCGGTACGTCCGGCGGCCAACGCCTCGATCACACCCACGCTGACGCCACTGCCACTGTGCACTGCGGTGCCAGCCGGCTTGTCGAGCACCAGAAAATCCGCCTCTTCCACAATGATGCGACGTTCCAGCGACTCAACCATCGCCTGTGGCGGCCGAACCATGACTCTGGTCGACGTGGTCACCGGCGGAATACGCAAGATCTGCCCGATCTGAAGTCGGAACAGGGGGGCCACGCGTTTGCCATCGACACGAACTTCGCCCTTGCGAAGCAAACGATAGATGCGGGTTCGTGGCACCCCTTTCAGGTGTTTCAGCAGATAGTTGTCGATCCGTTGTCCATCACCATCCGGACCGACGGTGACATGGGTGACCTCAGTCATGCGCGTCCGGACCTATTGATGAACTTGATACCAATTCCTGCACTGAGCACCTTCACGGATTGATGTTCCATGCCCGGCTGGGCGCATATCTGGTCGCAGCAGCCAAAACCTTCACTGCCCGGATTGCCAACCAGGACGATTGCCGCTCTCGACCCCCACTGCTACTATCCAGTTGTTGTCAGGAAAGGCGTTTCGTTGCCAGACTTCCCCGCCGCGCACTTTACCGTCGCCGGCCTCGTCATCCGGGAAGCCATCCGCACCCAAAACGCCCACCGACAATCCGTTGAGAACGGGGTGGCAGATGGTCTGTCTGAAGATCCGTCTGCCAGGCTTCCGGACCTTGGTTTTGGTAGTCAGTATGCCATTCCAGGACAAGCTGATGCAGCCTCCCTCGATCTCAACCAAAACAAGAGTCAGAAATACAAGCACTACGAGGTTTTCGGCGCGTTAATCAACGCACCCTAACCGAGCACGACTCCTGCCGCCCGACTACGAAACCGGCCTCAGGCAGACGTGAGATTGAATCGGAAAGATTGAATCAGCCAGACAGGATAGCGGGCTGCTCAGCCAATCAGCTGACAGACCACATTAGAGT
The DNA here is from genome assembly GCA_031385325.1 of Gammaproteobacteria bacterium. Lineage (GTDB taxonomy): Bacteria > Pseudomonadota > Gammaproteobacteria > Pseudomonadales > Azotimanducaceae > SYFY01. The sequence continues at coordinate 19,091 of JANNBJ010000214.1, forward strand.
AGAGCGCACGACCTTTAGGTCGTCGCAACCAAGGCAGGAACGCCGATCGCCGGGAGCAGTTTCCGGTCGAACGCCCGTTCCCTTGCCAATCCGTGTGCCGTGTTGCCGACGACCCTACCCGGGTGCAGTCGGTCATCCCTCATGAACCATACTCTTCCTGCTTCGCCTCGGTTTGACGTTGATCGCGATCGGCCTCGAATCAGGAACTGAAAAAATGAAGAGGATGTTGATCAACGCCGCGCAGCCGGAAGAGGTGCGCGTTGCAATGGTGGACGGTCAGAAACTCCATGATCTGGACATTGAAAACCGCCACCGGGAACAGAAGAAGGGCAGCATTTACAAAGCCCGAATCACACGGGTCGAACCCAGCCTCGAAGCTGCGTTTGTTGAGTACGGCTCAGAACGACACGGCTTTCTGCCACTGAAGGAAATTTCCCGAGAGTATTTTCAACGACAACCCGCTGACATCGGCGGCAAGCTGAATATTGCGGAACTGGTCCACGAAGGTCAGGAAATCCTGATCCAGGTGGAAAAAGAAGAGCGTGGCAACAAGGGCGCGGCGCTGACGACCTTTATTTCGCTCGCCGGACGGTACATCGTCCTGATGCCAAACAACCCTCGGGCCGGTGGCATTTCCCGACGCATTGAAGGCGAAGAACGCGACGAGCTTCGAGAAGCGTTGTCGCAACTCGAGATCCCCCAGGGAATGGGATTGATCGTCCGCACGGCTGGCGTGGGTCGTGCACCCGAAGAGCTCCAATGGGATCTGGAGTACCTTCTTCAGCTGTGGACCGCGATCCAGGAAGCCCGGGGACGGGAGCGCACACCGTCGCTGCTCTATCAGGAAAACAACGTCATCATCCGGGCGATTCGCGACAACTTCCGCAAGGATATCGGCGAAGTTCTGATCGACGACGATGATGCCTATGAAGAAGCCCGCGCGTTCATCGAGCAGGTGATGCCACAAGCCGCTTCACGGGTGAAACGTTATCGCGATCCGATCCCGCTGTTCAGTCGTTACCAGATTGAGTCCCAGATCGAGACCGCTTTCCAGCAATCGGTGAAACTGCCCTCCGGCGGCGCGATTGTCATTGATACGACCGAGGCGCTGGTCTCGATCGACATCAACTCGGCCCGCTCCACCAAAGGCGCTGACATCGAGGAAACAGCGACCAACACCAATCTGGAAGCGGCAGACGAAATTGCCAGGCAACTGCGGATTCGCGATACCGGTGGCCTCATTGTCATCGACTTTATCGACATGGAGCTGCCAAAAAATCAGCGCGCGGTAGAAACCAGAATGCGGGAAGCGCTGGATGCCGATCGTGCCAAGGTTCAAATCGGCCGCATCTCGCGTTTCGGGCTGCTGGAAATGTCGCGTCAGCGATTACGGCCGTCCCTGGACGAAATCACCACCGTGACCTGCCCTCGCTGCTCTGGCAAGGGCATCATTCGGGATACCAAGTCGCTGTCACTGACGATTTTGCGGGTTCTCGAAGAAGAGGCCCTGAAAGAGCGCAGTTCCATCGTCCGAGCGATCGTGCCCCTTGATGTCGCATCCTATCTGCTGAATGAAAAGCGACGCGACGTCACGGCGATCGAGACCCGCACCAGTACGCACATCGTCGTCATCCCCAACGTCAATCTCGAAACGCCTCACTACGAAATCCAGCGGGTCCGGGATGACGCGATCACACCAGAAGACACGGTATCGAGCTATCAATTCGCGCTGCCGGTTATCGATGTGTCCGATGCACCGACTGCGGATTTACCCGAACGTGCGCGCCCGGCAGTACGAATGACCGCACCAACATCGGCGCCGCCCGTGGTTGCGGACGAAGTCCAAAAGGTGCCCCAAGCAATTGCAGCGCCAGTCACTCAATCTGTAGCCAAGGCCCCAGGATTTTTCAAACGTGTGCTAGCCAGTTTGTTTTCCGAAGGTCCGGGAACTGATGCCGCAGCACCAACCAACACCCCAACACCAAGCGCTCCGGCTACCGCTGAACGACAAGACACCCAGGAATCACGCGATGGTCGTCGACGTGGCAATGGTGACAAGCGCAACGAACGTCGTCCTGAAGGCAACCGCGACCGCGAAGGTCAGCGCAACCGTGACGACAATCGAGATGGCAGCAAAGAGAACAACAAAGAAGGAAATCGCGACGAAAATCGCGAGGGGAATCGCGGCGCGAATCGCGAAGGATCCCGTGATGGCAATCGCGACGGGGCAAGACCTGCGCGCGCCAGCGGTGAACGCAACTCGGAACGCGGCCGAAATCGTGACCGGGACGGACGTCCTCGCAACCAGGGTGAAGGAGAAGCTGATGCAAGTGGCGAACGACCACGTCGTCAGCGTAACGAGGATCGACCTCAGCGATCCCGTGATGTCGAAGGTGAAGGTCCCGCGGAGGTCGAACACATCAGTAGGGCCATGGAAATTCCGGTCGGTGAACGTCGACCGTCCGACGACGATCTGGCAGGAAGCAAACGCCGACCACGCCGTGACCGAAGCGCAACCGCTGACCGTACCGAGGCCGGTCGTGGACCGCAGCGTGGTCCTCGAAGCGAGGCGCCTCAGGCAGCACAGGTCGCTCAGCCTCAACCGGAAGCGGTTACACCACACCATGCCGACGACTCCTGGGCTTCCGCGGTAGCCACTGCAACCGTGTTGAACACGTCAGCAGAAGCGCCTGCCGAACAGCGAGGTACCGAAGTGTCGGTCGCTGTTGACGCACCACCACACGTCGAATCTGTACAGGCGATGCCAGCTTCGGAATCGGTCAGCCTGGACGAAGCTCCAGCCGCTCCAGAAAGCAGGCCGCCTCACGCGGCAAAAGTTGCTGATTCGGCTGTAACTTCAATGGAGGTAACTCCAGCGCCGACAGAAGTCAAAGCAGAACTGCCACCACGCCCCAAACGGGCGTTGAACGACCCACGCGAAGTCAAACGACGCGAACGCGAAGCAAAACTTCGTGCGGAAGGTGTGCTACCACCATCCAGTCAGTCATAACCAAGGACGACAGGCTCAAGCTCCAGCGCCACTCCATACCGATGTTCAACATCGGTCTGGATGGCGTTCGCCATGGCTAGAAACGCGCTGCCGAGCGTGGTTCCTCGATTGACGAGGACAAGCGGTTGTGACGGCCAGACTCCCACTCCACCCTGCTCTTTGCCTTTCCACCCGGCCAGATCGATCAATTGTGCTGCGGCCAGCTTGACTTGCATGGATTCCGTACCATCGACCGGAAATCGGCGCAGGTTGCCAATCCGCAACCCGAGTTCGTCGGCGGTTTGACGTGTCACGATCGGATTCTTGAAAAAACTTCCAACATTACCGACGTTCTCCGGAGCAGGGAGTTTGGCGCGACGTATGGCTATGACCACTTCTGCGATCTGCTGACTGCGAGGCTGCCGAATCCCCTGCTCAGCGAGCGCATGCGCGACATCCGGATAAGTTGTCACTGGCTGTTCGGTGCGGTCGAGCCGCAACACCAAACCGAGAATCAGATATCGATGGTCGAGCTTGAAACGGCTATGACGGTAGCTGAACCGACAATCGGAATGACTCAGACTCACGCGCTCACCCGACGTCAGGTCAACCGCATCAACGCGTTCCACCCGTTCACCAATCTCGACGCCATAAGCGCCAATATTCTGGATCGGCGCCGCCCCAGCGGTACCTGGAATGAGGGACAGGTTTTCCAATCCACTTAAACCGTGCGTCAGCGTCTGCCGGGTCAGCTCGTGCCAATTCGTCCCTGCGCCGACCCAGATGCGGGCGTGCCCGGCCGACTGTGTCTCCACATGCCAACCAGAATTGCCAAGTCGCAACACAACACCGCGGATGCGGCTGCGGAGAATGACGTTGGACCCGCCTCCCAACACCGTGAGCGGTAGTTGCTGGTCCAGGGACTGACGTACAGCCCGCTCAATGTCTTCAGCAGACAAGGCCTCGATAAGTTCATCAGCTTCGCATTCAACACCCAGTGTGTTCATGGACTTGAGGCTAACGGACAAGATCTTCTCCTGATCCGAAGCTGGGATCGATCTGCCTGAACGTCATACTGATGCGCTCATCTTGCTGCCCAGGTGCGGCCATCAGTCTGTGATACAGCCGACCATCAAGTCGTAACAGTGAGCCGTGTTCAAGCTCCAGCGGCGCGCTCCTGCCCTTTGCCCCAACGCGCCAGCGAAACGTCCGGGGGGCGCCAAGACTCAACACCAGCACATCACCAACCACCCCCCGTTCATCATCCCTATGCCAACCCATGTGATCCGATCCACTGCGATAACGATTGAGCAAGAGATGGTTGTCGAAACGATCAAAGTCGACCGCGATCTGATGGCCGACGTTCGCAAGCCAGCTCGGCCATCCGGTTCCGACGTGAGATCTGCCTGCGTATCGATAGTTGAGACCTGAGTCCGCGACCCAACTGATCTGTCGCGGCACAACTCTTTCACGTCCGAAGATCGTGAACGTCTCTGAGTGCCAGACGAGTGATGAACACGCTTGCTGAAACAGTCGTTCACCTTCATCGGCTGCGATATAACCTGGCAAGTATTCCGGCACCCGAATTGAATCCACTGTCCCGGAATCTGCGGTCGAAGGTCTGGCGGGAGGGGTTATAATGTCAGTCACGCGACAGTACGACTCAACAAGCAAGGAATTTCCACGTGAACATCACCAACAAGGTTGCAGTAATTACCGGTGGCGCATCCGGTCTCGGCCGCGCAACCGCTGAAATGATCATCGAAAACGGCGGCAAAGTCGCGATCTTCGATCTCAACGAAGCGCTGGCAAGACAAACGGCAAGTGAACTCGGTAGTCAGGCTCGAGCATACACGGTGAACGTGACGGATAACGCGTCTGTCCAGGCAGCCATCGACGGCGTCGCTGCGGATTTCGGCAGGATCGACATCAACGTCAACTGCGCCGGCATCGGGACGGCGTCGCGGACCTTGAGCAAGGAAGGCGCTCTCGACATCGCAAAATTCAACTTCGTCATTCAGGTCAACCTCATCGGCACGTTTTCAACCTTGTCAAAATGTGCTGCTGTCATGCAGGTCAACGAATCCGAAAACACCGATGGCGAAAAAGGCGTGATCATCAACACTGCCTCCGTGGCCGCATTCGATGGCCAGATCGGACAGGCTGCATACTCGGCCAGCAAAGCGGGCGTTGCGGGAATGACGCTACCCATTGCACGGGATCTGGCCCGAAGTGGCATTCGGATCTGTACGATCGCCCCGGGAATTTTCGAGACGCCTATGCTGCGTGGCGCTCCGGACCGTGTGCGTGATCCGCTCATCGAGATGGTGCAGTTTCCAAAGCGCCTCGGCAATTCAGTTGAGTTCGCACTCCTGGCGCGGCAGGTCATCGAAAACCCCTACCTGAACGGTGAGACCATTCGGCTCGATGCCGGCATTCGAATGGCGCCCAAGTAAGTCCCACTGCAGAGGTAGTGGGCTGCCGTTTTCGTTCAACACACGATACCGGTCGACCACCCCATCACCGCGTTGAGGTCATCAAAGTCCATCGATTCTTGAGCGCCGCATACCCATCTTCCGGCTGTCCGCTGTACACCAGTTCACCGGCGCGCACTTCGAAAAACAGCTGACGAGATCCGGTCCAGATATGGCCTGCAGGAATAAGCCAGGAAGTGTCGTCCAGGGTTCCCGCTTTTACGTTGATTTCCTTGCTGTCGCTGGATCCGTGCCATAGCCGCACACCGCACTCGGGACAGAACCAGCCTTGCCGTTGAACGCCGGAGTCCGACACCCGCTGAATCTGTCGGACAGCGCCTGTAACGCTGAAATCGGAACGCGCCAAACGAAGACTTTCGCCAAACGCAGAGGAGGTATGGCGCTGACACTCGCGGCAGTGACAAAGATAGAAAGTCAGTGGCGCCGCTTTGACAAGATAACGAACACGACCACACTGGCAGCCACCAGCCAATGGCAAAGCAGGTACCACAACTGCCGTGATTTCAGCGAAGGGCTCTACCAAGAAAAATCTCCCGCTCGTATTCGTCGGTGACTGTGCTCACGGAAAATCCCGCCAAGGTCATCCCTTCCAACCAGACTGTCCGGCTAAACAGCCCACAGTGGTGGGTTTCGTGCTCGACACTGATCTGACCATTGCCGGTTTGGTAGACCACAACATATTCAACAACGGTCCGGGTATCCGAAGGATCTGGATCGTGGCTCCATTCCAGATAACGAAGATGGCGCGCCCCGTCGTCGCCACCACCGTGATCCGTTGACTCCTTAAAAGTTTCCTCGACGTGATCCGGAACGATAATCGTGATGCCGCCCGCCTTGCAGTGCAGACGCGCGTTACGTAACACTGTAAACAGATCGTCCTGGGTCGTCATATAATCGATGGCGTCATGGATGAAGACGACATCGAATTTCTCATTCAGATCGATGGTGCGCATATCCCCGACCCGATGCAGGCACTCAGGATTGATTGCTGCACTGATGCGTAACATGTCGGCCGACAGATCGCTCAAGGTCACTGCCGCAAACCGCTGTTTCATGTGGAATGCATTGTTGCCACCGCCGGCCCCGAATTCCAGAAGTGAAGCGGCCGAAGGAACACCCTGCTGGTCGACGAGCCTGAGGAAGTACCCGGCTTCCTGAGCATAGTCTTCTACAGGTGACAGTACGGGCCACCAATCAGCGAGCTCTTCGTAGAGTTTGAGCATGGTCACCTCACCTTGCGAAATCAGGCACTCAATCGGTCATCGCGCCCGATTGTTGATTCGAAGCAAATCTTCCGGCGTGTCAACACCGCCAGGCACCGATACCGCCGAGTCCAGGACGAGTATGGACCGCCCGTTCTCCAGTAACCTGAGCTGCTCCAGGGCTTCCACCTGCTCCAGTCTGCTCGGCGGAAGGCTGACAAACTGTCGCAACGCTGACACCCGATACGCATACACACCAATGTGACGCCAATAGCCCGGTGCGGGAGGTAACTGCGCAGAATCGACTGCGAATTCGGTTCGAGCCCAGGGAATCGGCGCGCGTGAGAAGTACAGGGCGTGTCCTTTCTGATCCCGCACTACCTTGACTACGTTGGGATTGAAAACTTCGGCACGCGATTGAATGCGTTCACACAGTGTCGCGACTCCAACCGCCGACTTCGCCAATGCAGTCGCCAGTTGCTGCAGGACCTGAGCAGGCATCAGCGGTTCATCACCCTGCACGTTGATGACAATGTCATCATGCTTTAGCCCCAGCAGATCCACAACTTCAAGCACCCGATCACTTCCGGACGGATGATCTGCTCTGGTCATGCAGGCGCGAAAACCAGCAGACTCAACAACATCGACGATCCGTTGATCATCGGTTGCGACCACTAAAGATGCAGGTTTTGCCTGCGCGACACTGTGTGCTGTCCGCACCACCATCGGCAGGCCATCAACCAGCGCCAACGGTTTGGCAGGTAAGCGTGTAGACCCATACCGAGCCGGAATAACAACGTGAAAGGCCGTCATGATCGTTTGTTTGGTCCCGGCTTGATGCTGCGCTCAGCGAGTTTGCGGGTTATCACAGCCTCGAGTTCGACATTCAAGGTGGCATCAACCTGCAGTATCCACAGTCGCGGGTGAGACGGCAGACACTTGCGCAGCTTGATCGCATCCTTTTCGGTAACGATCACCGGATGGTCGTCATCAAACTGCACCTCACTGCCATCAAAGTTGTGGTGATCCGGCCAGGCATGCATTTGTGGATCAAGCCCCATTTGCTGCAACGTTGCCGCAAACCTTGCAGGACTGCCGATGCCGGCAACGGCATGGACCTGTGTACCTTGAGGCAGAAAGTCAGGATTCTCGAGATGCGAATTATCCCAACGGATCAGCGCCGCTGGCTTGAGTTCCATCACTCCCGCGCAGCCAGGCCAGGGTTTTCCGCTCGCAATCAACAGATCAACTTCATCCAGTCGATCGGGCAACTCACGTAGCGGCCCCGCCGGCAGAAGATGCCCATTCCCAAACCCGCGTGTGCCATCAACCAGAGCAATTTCAAAGTCCCGATTGAGATGGTAATGCTGCAAACCATCATCAGCGACGATCACATCGCAGTTGTGCTGTGCCAGAAGTTGCTGCGCAGCCGCAACCCTGTCCTGGCCGGCATACACCGGCACTCGCGTACGACGAGCCAACAGAGGGGCTTCATCGCCATACCGCTCCGGATCGCCTTCACTTGGTACCTGTTCTATCGCTCCACCCAGTTTGCCGCCATAACCACGCGTCACGATTCCAGGGGAAAATCCAAGTCGAACCAACAAGTCTGTCAACGCCATCACCAATGGAGTCTTGCCGGTTCCGCCGACAGTGATATTGCCAATGACGATGATCGGCACCGGTAGCCTCACTCGTGGATACGCAGGATGCGTCAGTCGTCGTTTGCGCCGGCGAGTGACCAAACCATAGACCCAGCTCAGTGGTCGAAGCAGTACGAGCCAGCTCGCGTCCCGATCCCATGCTCGTTCGAGGCCTGTCGCTGCCACGGCGGGTACCACTGGATGGCTGAATCGCTGCAACAGGCCGCTGGCCTTTGGCGCTGAAACAGACTGAGCGCTCGGCGTTACTGACGGAGTACCGGACGGCGCCTTGTCTTCGAACTGGGCAGAATGCAGTCCCGCATACGTGCCACCCTGCCTCATCAATGTCCGATGGTTGCCAGTCTCCACAATCCGGCCGTCCTGCATCACCACAATCAGGTCCGCAGTTTCGATGGTGGAAAGTCGATGCGCGATCACCAGCGTGGTTCGGTCCTTCATCACTTCGGCGAGCGCCGCCTGGATATGGCGTTCCGACTCGGTGTCGAGTGCAGACGTCGCTTCGTCAAGGATCAGCACAGGTGCATCCTTGAGTAATGCACGGGCGATGGCCACCCGCTGTCGCTGACCGCCAGACAGGAGCACACCATCATCCCCGACCAGTGTCTCGATGCCTTCCGGCATGGCACGGATGAAGTCTGCAGCATGCGCCCGCTCAAGTGCATGCCAGACTCTCTCCCGATCAATGTTGGCCAGACTGCCATAAGCGACGTTGCGCTCGAGGGTATCGTTGAACAACGTGATCTGTTGGGTCACCAACGCGATCTGGTCGCGTAACGAGCGCAGGCTGTAGGCAGTAATCGGTTTGTCATCGAGCAGGATTTCCCCTGAGTCAATGTCATAGAAGCGGGGTATCAAACTTGCCAGCGTTGATTTGCCACTGCCGGACCGGCCCACGAGAGCGACGGTTTGTCCCGGTTCGATGCGCAGACTGATACCGTGCAGCACCTCATTCCGACTGCGATCATAGGCGAACGAAACATTGCGGAATTCGAGCCGACCTTCAACTCGACCCGCTTCAAGCGTTCCGCTATCACGCTCGGTTGGCGTATCCAGTTGCGCAAACACATCCTCCGCTGCCGACAGCCCTCGTTGCAGTTTGGCGTTGACCTCGGACAACTTGCGAATTGGCCGTGCCATGAGACTGGCAAGACTCAAGAAATAGACCACCTGTCCCGAGGTCATTTCCACACCGACGCCAGTCAGAAACAACACCAGAATCAAACCGGAAATGGCGGCGGCGACAAGTATCTCGTTGATTTCCGTGCTGAACACCTTGGTGGTGATCATCTTCAGATTCTGACGTCGATTTCGATGACTCGCGTGATGGAACCTGCCTTGTTCGTAGGTTTCACCACCATAGATTTTCACCACTCGATAGCCGCCCACGGCTTCACCACTGATATGGGTGACATCGCCCATCGAATCCTGAATGCGGCGAGAAAGCTTGCGAAAACGCTGACTGGAGAACATCACCACCAGCGCCAGCAACGGCGCTGCAGCGATGAAGATCACAGTCAGTTTCCAGCTCAGCAACACCATCGCCCCAAAATAGATGATGACCTTGCCACCATCCTGCACGATGGTCTTCAGTGCATCGGTACCAGTGTCCCGAAGTTGGGTGACTGTAAACGTGAGTCGCGAAACCAGATGTCCCTGGGAGCTTGCATCAAAATAGCTGCTAGGCAGTATCAGCAGATGATCGAAGAGTTGTGTTCGCATGTTGTGCACGACATTCATGCTGACCGAGGACAGCAACAGTTCACCAACAACGTTACCCACTCCGCGCATCAACGCCGCAATAAACATCGTCAGGGCGATGGTCGCCGCAACATCCGAACCCGTCGCACCCCAGTTGTCGATGAGATCACCGAGCAAACGCGCCATGTACGCTTCAGCGCCACTGGCGGCAAAAAATCCGATCACCGACAACAGGAAAATCCAGCCGTACGGGCGCACATAGGTCAGCAAACGCTTGTAGTTCACCCAATCCCGGCGAGGTGCTGGAACGGTTGCCACCGGCGCGGTAGGTTCAGTCGTCTCGCTCATCCTGGGCCGTTGCCTGGGTCGCAGGCTGTTGGGTCGTGATGCTGATCCGAACCAGACCGACTTTGCCAGCAGCATCCATGGCGCGTACGACCGCTTGGTGCCTAGCGTTCGCGTCCGCGGTGATGGTCAGATGTACGTTTTCCGGCGAACGCTTTTTTGCCGTCGCCAGCGCGGCGACCAATGTCCCGAGTGTATTGTCCACGAGCAAACGCCCTTCGACTGCATAGTCGCCACCCTGATCAACGACGAGTTCGATAATGTCCGGACGAGATTCATCCGGTACCCCTGTCGCTTCCGGGAGCTCGATCCGCAATTGCGATTCGCGAACGAAATTCGTGGAGACCATGAAATAAATCAGCAGTAGAAAGACCATATCGATCAAAGGCGCCATGTCGATGGTCGTTTCGTGCCGTCCTCGTCGTCTTCGTGCCATGATCCAGTGCGCTCAGAACCGCGGGTCGTCAGCGTCACCGTGCATGATATCGGCAAGTTTGCCAGACTCATGCTCGATGCTGACCACCAACTCATCGACCCGACGCTGAAAGAACTTGTGGAACATCAGGGCAGGGATGGCAACTGTCAAACCTGCAGCGGTGGTGATCAGCGCCTTTGAGATACCGCCGGCGAGCATGGGGGTATTCCCCGCACCCGCGGCCATCAACTCGCTGAACACATCGATCATCCCCCACACCGTTCCAAGCAACCCAAGCAAAGGAGCGATGGATGCAATGATGCCGAGTGCTGTCAGATAACGCTCGAGCTCATGGCTGACTTGATCGGTGGCTTCGGTCATAGCCTGTTTGACAACTTCCCGGCCACGCCGCGTATTGGCAATGCCTGATGCGAATACGGAACCCAGCGCACTGCCCATGCGCAATTCACGCAAGCGTTGGGCGTCGATCTCACCGTTCTTGAGACTGGTCCAGGTTCTCGCCAGAAGATTTGCGGGCAATACCCGGCTACGCTGCAGCGACCACAGTCGCTCCCCACTGATAGCGGCTGCGATGATGCTGCACAACAGGATGGGCACCATTAGCCAGCCGCCGGACTGAATGATCTCCAGCATCGATCAACCCTCCCCTATTGTTTATCCACCAACAGATGACTGGCGGGCTTACCAGAGCGCTCCTCGTGCAGTGATGGGCCACACCGCATGAACCAGACCATCAGCCTCTTGCACCCAATAAACATCATGCAGATTAACCGTCGGATCGCAGTGCGGCACCACGAATTGAAGGACGCTCCCCAGTGCCGGTGCTGCACCGGTTGCCGTGCGAAAAACACCATGTTCATCGCCTGCAAATCTGAACTTGCCCGGCGGTCCGCCATGAATGACGGGAACCCCACTATCGGCCGCAAACGCCTTGAACCCCCCATTGACCGTAACCGCATTCAAGTGCGCCAAAGGCGCACTAATGGCGGTACAGGCAACCGTCAGCGCCGGTTCGAACTCGTGGAAATTCTCTCCTGTAACCGACTGAATATCCATGTATTCACGATCCATGAAGAGATAGCTGCCGACCTGCAGGTCAGTAATCTCAGGGACCTTTACATCGATCGCGTAGGTCCCTGATCCGCCACCTGTGACGATCGCCGGCAACTCACCACACACCCGTTTGGCAAACTCCAGTGCAAGGCTCCAGGAAATGAGCGATCGTTCCGACCGCTCGGCAAACGACGCCAGATGCATGAGATGTCCGGCGTAATGCTGGATGCCGGCCAGATGGAAACGCTGGTCGCGCTCAATAGCTTCCAGAATGCGATGTGCCGCATCGACATCCCGACAGCCGGTCCGTCCCATATCCACATCAATATCGAGTACCACACCTAACTCGCGCTCATCTGGGAAATGCTCCAGCAGCATCTGCATGCCAACCCAACTATCGACGACCATCGTCAGTTCCGCCGCCTCGCCAGCCAGTTGACCGAGTGCCAGAATCTTGCCCGGACTGACGATGGGCGACGTGATCAGGACGCGGCCAATGCCAGCGAAGATCAGCGCAGCTGCCTCACCAAGTTTCGCGGCACAGTGCCCTACCGCACCATGATCCAGTTGAGCGTGCGCAAGGATCGCGCACTTGTGTGTTTTGGCATGCGGACGGGCTGTTTTGCCATGCTTGCTCAAATGCTCTGCCATGCGAGCTAGATTTTTCTCCAAGACCGGCCGATTGAGCACCAGGGCCGGGGTCGGCAATTGATCCACTGCCAACGGGCTTGGCAGGCTGATCGGCTGCCACGATTTTTTCCGCAGCTGCGTAAGCAGAAACGATTCACTCAACGAAAAGCCCCCCTTTTGATATTCGCTCCCCGCGTCTCAACCACTTCTCAAACGAAGCCTCTCAAACGGTCACTCCATCAACGTATTCAACAAACGCGCTCCAGCAGGCTGCGCCGTTACTTGCCTTTGCGGTAGAAATTCTCGTAGCAATAGTTTGTCGCTTCGACAAAACCATCCACGCTGCCACAGTCAAAACGCCGACCGGCAAACTTGTAGCCGATGACCCGACCTTGTTTTGCCTGCTGCATCAAAGCGTCGGTGATCTGGACCTCTCCGTTCCGGCCAGGCGGTGTTGATTCGATGATCGAGAAAATATCCGGCGTCAGGATGTAGCGACCAATAATCGCCAGATTGCTGGGTGCATCCTCAGGCTTGGGTTTTTCAACCATATCGGTAATTCGGACCAGACGATCACTCATCGCGGTTCCAGCGACAACCCCGTAACTGGACACGTTTTCCATCGGCACTTCTTCGATGGCGACAATGCTGCACTGGTGTTCTTCGTAGAGCCGGACCATCTGTTTCAGCACACCTTCGGTCTCTCCGAAGCAGAGATCGTCAGCCAGCACGACCGCAAATGGCTCATCGCCGACGATGGTCCGGCTGGTCAGAATGGCGTGGCCCAGACCGTTCATGTTGACCTGTCGCGTATAAGAAAAAGTGCACTCATCAATCAGCTTGCGGATGCCATCAAGCATGCGCTCTTTGCCGGTGCCTTCGATTTGATGCTCAAGCTCGTAGCTGATATCGAAATGGTCTTCGATCGCCCGTTTGCCTCGACCAGTCACAAAACCGATGTCGGTGAGACCTGCTTCGAGCGCTTCTTCCACCCCGTATTGCACGAGCGGTTTATCGAGTACCGGCAGGATTTCCTTCGGCATTGCCTTGGTGGCGGGCAGAAAACGAGTGCCGTAGCCGGCCACCGGAAAAATGCACTTCCTGATCATTGAATTCCCTGTCGAGTAGCTGATTAGCAGGACATGCTAGCCAGAGTACCGACAAGGTACCCGGATATCCTTCACAGATTCAATGGCAGGGCCGAAGACGCCTCAAAATGCGCGCTGACCGCCAACAAACGGACAGGCTCAGTGCGGTATTCTGGTTGAAGGGGACTCCAGCGAGTCAATGAGGTATTGGCAGAGAGAGTTGACTGCTGCCTGCCGGGCACCGACGTCAATCTCACCGCGCCGCAACGCAGTAGCGACTCGTTGCGCTTGTTTCAAGGGATCTCGACCTGGTCCGGACTTGATGACCCGAGTTTGAGAGACTGCATCAACCCTACGGGCTCCGCCAACCTCGGATACTTCAAAAAGTGGCAGCACCGATTGAACCGGAAGAGGCGGTGTTGAGGCACGAAAATTCGTTGAATTGCTCATGGTGATCACTCCGCGGCTATGAGGCCAGGAACTCGCTTCCAAGGTCGAAAGTTTACGAGATACTGTATATTCATACAATACTCCGGCTCTGCCAGTGATCGAAGGAGTCGCTATGATTTGGCCTCACGGACCGCAACCTATCAAATAAACTGCAATTCTCCGTCCCTGACACTGACGTGAATCCTGCTACCGGGAACAAAGTCACCCCGTAGCAGACGACTCGACAAGGGGTTCTCGATCCGTTTCTGCAACACCCGCTTCAAGGGCCTGGCACCGTAGACTGGGTCGTAGCCCTCTTCGACCAGTAACTCGTACGCCGCCTCGTCGACTTCGATATCAAGGTCCTGCTCCTGGAGCCGTCGGCGCAGGGTTGCGAGCTGGATATCTGCGATGTCCCTCATGTCTTCACGCGAGAGCGGGTGAAAGACAACGATATCGTCGATCCGGTTGATGAACTCCGGACGGAAATGCTGGCTGACCACCCCCATGACGGTGCTGGTGATTCGGTCCGTTCGCCCTTCCTCAGTAAGTGTCTGAATCGCTGACGAGCCCAGGTTGGATGTCATGACGAGTACGGTGTTGCGAAAGTCGACGGTCCTTCCGTGTCCGTCGGTAAGTCTTCCATCATCAAGTACTTGCAGCAGGATGTTGAACACATCCGGATGCGCTTTTTCGATTTCGTCGAGCAGGATCAGCGAATAGGGTCGACGGCGAACTTTCTCCGTCAACATGCCACCTTCTTCGTAGCCGACATACCCCGGTGGCGCGCCGATCAGGCGAGCGACCGAGTGTTTTTCCATGTACTCGCTCATATCAACTCGCACCAATGCCTCTTCGCTGTCAAAGAGCAGCACCGCTAGCGCCTTGCACAGCTCAGTTTTGCCAACGCCGGTTGGCCCGAGAAACATGAATGAGCCATTTGGCCGATTTGGATCAGAAAGGCCCGCTCGCGAGCGCCGAACCGCTTCGGCTACCGCTTGTACGGCTTCGTGTTGTCCAACCACACGCTGGTGCAAGTCTTCCTCAAGCCGAAGCAGCTTGTCCTTTTGCCCCTCAAGCAACTTGTCGACCGGAATGCCGGTCCATTTGGCAACGACAGCCGCGATCTCTTCGGCGGTGACGCTGGATGAGACGAGTTGATTCGCGACTGGCTGGGCGCTGATCGCGAGCGCTTTTTCAAGTTCAGGGATGCGGCCATATTGAAGCTCGGACATGCGAGTCAGATCACCCTTCCGCCGCGCGTTCTCGAACTCGATTTTTGCGGCGTCCAGCGATTCCATGATTTCCTTGGCACCACGTTGCGACGCTTTTTCCGCGGTCCAGATTGTGTCCAGCGCGTCGTACTGCGCTTCAAGGTCCCGCACTGAAGCCTGCAGATCCGTGAGCCGCTGTTTACTCGCTTCGTCGGCTTCCTTCTTCAGCGCTTCAATCTCCATCTTTTGCTGGATCGTACGGCGCTCAAGGCGATCCATTTCTTCAGGTTTTGAGTCCATCTCCATACGGATACGGCTCGCCGCCTCGTCAATCAGATCGATGGCTTTGTCCGGTAGCTGACGGTCGCTGATATAACGATGCGAGAGTTTCGCCGCGGCGACTACCGCCGGGTCCGTAATGGTGACGCCGTGGTGCAGTTCGTAGCGTTCTTTCAGTCCACGCAGAATCGCGATCGTATCTTCAACGCTCGGTTCGTCGACCAGCACCTTCTGGAAACGGCGCTCGAGCGCGGCGTCTTTTTCAATGAACTGGCGGTATTCGTCGAGTGTGGTTGCGCCCACGCAGTGCAATTCACCTCGCGCCAGCGCCGGTTTCAGCATGTTGCCGGCATCCATCGAACCCTCGGCCTTGCCCGCGCCGACCACGGTGTGCAGTTCGTCGATGAAGAGGATGACACTACCTTCCTGCTTGGCCAGATCACTGAGCACTGACTTGAGGCGTTCTTCAAATTCGCCCCTGAATTTGGCACCAGCGATCAATGCACCCATGTCGAGCGACAAAACACGCTTATCCTTCAACCCTTCAGGCACTTCGCCGTTGACGATTCGTTGTGCAAGTCCTTCGACGATCGCTGTTTTGCCCACTCCCGGCTCACCGATAAGCACGGGATTGTTCTTGGTGCGCCGCTGCAGAACCTGGATGGTGCGGCGGATCTCATCGTCTCGACCGATGACGGGATCAAGTTTGCCGGCTCTCGCTCGTTCCGTGAGGTCCAGCGTGTATTTTTCCAACGCCGCACGACCTTCTTCGACGTTCTGATCAGCCACTTTTTGTCCTCCTCGAAGCGACTCCACTGCGTTTTCAAGCCCGGCATCCGTCACACCAAGTTGCCGCAGCAGGCGAGCAATACTGTCATCACGCGATAGCGCCAGGAGCATGGTTTCGACCGAGACAAATTTGTCGCCCTGCTTGCTGGCGCGCCCATCGGCAAGAGTCATCGAGCGGCTCAAGCCCGGCGATACGTTGATGTCGCCCGTCGGTTTGCCGAGTCTTGGTAACAGTTCGACTTGTGCCTGAGTTCGTTCGCGCGCCAGCTTGGCATCCGCACCAGCGGCGGCCAGCAATTTCTGCACGTTGGCTGGCCCTGGTTCGAGCATGACGGCAAACAGATGCAAGGGTTCAATAGCCGCGTGATCTTTTCCCGCGGCCAACGACTGGGCATCCGATAGCGCGTGCTGTAACGCGTTGGTCATCCGTTCAAGGCGCATCGCCCACTCCGAAGTTGTTCCTGAAGGCTGCTAAGATGCGGGCAACCGCTTCGTTTTCAACGCCTGAGGGCTTGCGGAGCTGAAATAATGAGCCCAAAGGGTGCGAACCGCAGGGAATGATAGAAACCCGTACCGATAACGTTAGCAGCGCTGTGCGATATGTATTGCGCCCTAACCAGTCCTGGACCTGGAGGGCGAATATCTGGTTTCTGGGCGTGTTGTGCTCAATATCACTATCGATCGCTGCATCTTTTGCACTGCGCGGATACTGGATGATTCTGCCGTTCAGTGTCCTCGAGCTTTCCGTCTTGCTGGTTTGCCTGTGGTTGTGCGTGCGACGCGGTTATCGTCAGGAAGTCATTGTTCTTGAACCAGAAATGGTGACCTTGCAAACCGGTCAGCGTGACGCCGAGGTCCAACAAGCCGATACACGCCAATTTGAGCGCTTCTTCACACGGTTTCACGTGGAACCGAATCGTCACCCTTGGCGCGAAACCCGTGTGTTGCTGCGTTATCGCGATGAACGGTACGAAATAGGCAGTTTCCTCCCGACGGACGAAAAGCGGGAACTGATCTCAGCGTTGAAGAGGGGTATCCGCTACGTCGATGGTGGACTCGCCCAATAGCGCCAATTGGTTTCTCGGTACCTCTCAAGCTCGCCAGGAGCAAGAGTGCTCCAGACAAGACGCCCATCACGACCCGAATTGGCAACCGTAGCTCCGTAGGCCTGGTAGCGATCGACCACAGTCGGATGTGGATGACCGAACGGATTGAAGACACCGGCACTGACCAACGCAAAATCCGGTCGCAACAGGCGCACCCAGGCGAGCGACGACGATGAACGACTGCCATGATGCGGGACCAGCACGACACGTATGCGACGACGCAACGCATCCGGAATCTGCCTCAGCAAGCTCATCTCCACAACAACGCTGCTGTCGCCGGTAAGCAGAATCGCGTGCTCCGAGTTGTTTACCAACAACGCACAGGAGCGGTCATTGGTAACAACTGCATTTTTCATCTCAGCGCTGCCAAGAAAGGAAAAGCGCACCCTGTCAATCACGAATGTGCGCGGTGCATGGCAATCGTACTTCGCGTTCGTACCTGCACTGCCGAAGGTTTTGATCACAGGATAGCGCGTTAACAAGGACGTCAACCCGCCGGCATGGTCCAGATCCGAGTGGCTTATTGTCAGATAATGTGGAGTTGGCGTTGGCAGATTGGCAACTGCCGGTGCTACAACCGCCTCGCCAGTGTCGAATCCCGAAGAAAACGCCGGGCCAGTATCAAATATCCACGTCTGATGTCTTGTTTCAATCAGAGCTGCGCTCCCTTGTCCAACATCAAGCACATGCAGCCTGAATTCACCGGTGGGCAGTCGAGGCCATGCCGGAGTGAAGGCCAACGCCCAAACCGGCAGCAGGAGCCCTCGAACCACAATCGGCAGCGGCATCACAAACCCGCACCCGGCAACCAGAGCCAGCAACAACAAAGGCCAACAGTGATCAGCTAACAGATGGGGCGGCTGGCTGCCCGCACTTTCCAGAACGGCCATTACCAGCGCCATAGTCAGGTCTGCCACGTTGAAACACCAACCCGACACGATGGGAAAAAGTGGTAACAACGCACAACCAGAGACCAACGCTGGAATCGCAACGCCGCTCACCAGCGGCACAACCAGCACATTCACCCACAGCGCGGAGACGGCAAACTGACCAACGGTCAGCGCCAACCATGGCACCATCACAAACCCGAGAACGAATTGTGTTTCCAACGTGATCCTTACTACCGAGGCTTGACCTGCGGCACGAACGCGACAACCGAAGGCGAGCACGAGTACTGACACTGCACCAAAGGACAACCAGAATCCCTGAGCAAGAACCGAGAGCGGAGCAAGACCAACGACAACCCAGAAGACGAGCCAGAAGATTGTCCAGGCACCCAACCGACGCGCCAGCAGAAGAAATGTAGTCACGCCGATCAACATGATGACGGCGCGCAGTGCGGGCACCGCCAGGCCGGTGAACACGGTGTAACCCGTCGCGCCCAACACGCCGGTGATCGCCGCTGGCCACGCCGAAGGCCAGTCAGACCGATACAGCGTCACCAGCCTGCCAATCAACAAACCGGGCAATGATGCGAGTAGTGCCACTACAGTGATGTGCAGCCCCGAGACCACCAGCAGGTGAATCGTTCCCGTATTACGAAAGGACATCCACGACACCGAATCCATGTTGGTGGTGTCAGCAATGGCCAGTGCCAGAAGCAGCGGCCCATGCACATAGTTCGCACTGTTCAGTTCGGCACGAATCTGTTGTCGATACCGCTCCATAAACGATGGTGGGACCCGCGCGATTCGCTCAGCAGCGGTGACATAACCACCACCGGAAATTTCTTCACTGAATAGCCACTGCTCAAAGTCAAAGCTTCCAGGGTTGGCGAAACCATGTGGCTGGCGCATTTTTGCGTCGATCTGCCAGGCTTCTCCCGGCATCGGCAAACCGGTCTGCAGCGGCCAGCCCAGGCGCAACAAGCTGCGTTCGGGAAGCGCGCAAAGTCTTCGTTCACTGCTGTGGATGGCGCGCGCGGCGTGGTCAAGCTCTACGGTTACCTGAGCAAACGGTGATTTTCCGGCGGCCATCTGTACTTTGTGGACCAGAATAGAAGCAGCCTGAAGAAAACATTCATCAACCAGCCTCCCCTCCAGCGCTCGGACATGCATGTGGCTGGTCCATGCAACAACAACGACAACCAACAGAGTCAGTCCGATGAAACGCCATCGAGGATTTTGCGAACGTACCAATCGAGTTGTCACGATCAAGTGGGCATAATCACGTTATGCCCCGCAACTTCATCAAGCGCTATCTGCCAACCCCCGACAAGTTGCGTGAGTATTCAGCGCTTCGACCGCTCGGCAATTTCCTTGAGAACGAGGATCTGTGGCATCTGAATCGACGCTCTGCCTCAGGCGCTGCGTTTATCGGTATCTTCTGTTGTTTCCTGCCGATGCCATTTCAGATGCTGCCAGCAGGCCTGTTGGCGATGACGTTTCGTTGCAATCTGCCCATGAGCCTTGCGCTCGTCTGGTTGACCAATCCCGTGACAATGCCACCGGTCCTGTACTTCACGTACAGGTTTGGCGCGTGGCTACTAGGACGAGAAATTTCGATCGAGCAGGTTGATCTGTCGCTCGATTGGCTGCTGGCGAACATGGTCAATGTTGGCTACCCGCTGGTGTTTGGCTCGCTCATCTGCGGTTGGGTGGCCGGCATTACGGCTTATGTTCTGGTGCGAGTGACCTGGCGACTTCATGTGATCACGCGCTGGCGCAAGCGTAAGCAAAGACGACTGGCAGCGGCTTCGACCCAGCTCATGAAGTGAAACGTTTCGACGTCCGCTCGGACCGGAACTGCAGCGCGACGAACTCGATCAGAAGCCGTGCAGCCCCTGCACCGGATGAATTTGCTTTGCGCGCCTGGCCGGGATCCAGGCTGCCAATAGACAGATCCCGACCGCCAGACCCCCGATCAGACCCAGGTCCGTCCCCTGAATCAGATACGGGATCTCGACGAAATAGGTGCCTTCCAGGAAACTGACGCCGAACAAAGACTCCAGCGCTCCGACCACCCGGTTGATGTTGATGGTGGCCAGCACGCCCAGGATGAGCCCACTGAAAATGCCGGCTGCTGCAATCATGATGCCCTGAAGGAGAAAGATCGCGGACACTTGCGATGCGCGTGCTCCCATTGTTCGCAGGATCGCAATCGCCGATGCCTTTTCCCGAATCAGCATGACCTGGCCGGAAATGATATTGAAAGCCGCGACTGCGACCACCAGCAACAGCAGCACAAACATCATGGCTTTTTCCAGCTGCACTGCCCGAAACAGCTCTCCGTAACGTTCCATCCAGGTGGTGACGCGTGCCTCTGGAACAGCCAACTGGATGGCGCTTCTTACCCGTTCCGCATCAAGGGGATTGTGCAGGCGAAGTTGCACACCATGTTCGCCACTACTAGTGCGAATGGACTCGGGAATATCACGCATTGCGACCAGCACGAGGCCGTAGTCCAGTTCCGAGCCGAGGCTGAATGTGCCACCGAGCTTAAACGCCAGCACCTGGGGTCGAACCTTGCCACCACTGGCTGCGGGTAACGTCAAGGCAACCCGATCACCAGTGCCAACGCCCAGATGCCGCGCCAGTGCCGCACCGAGAATCAAGCTGCCAGGTTTTGCGAGCAGGTCATCCAGTTTCCCGGAGATCATCGCGGCACCTACTTCCTGCATCGCCGCAAGACCTGTCGCGTCCAACCCGAGAAGACTGACCGGCTGTACGGCAGTGCCTCGACCAACCATCCCGATGGTCTCGAAGTACGGATAACGCGCGATGACATCCGGATCATCGAAAGTCTCTGCTGACAAACTCTCCAGGTCTTCAATCACGACATGTGGAATGGCCTGCAACAAACGAGTTTTCAGCTCGTGGTCAAACCCGTTCATCACACTGACCACAACGGTCAATACGAGCACGCCAAGCAGAAGACCAAGAAAAGACACCCAGGTGATGAAACTGACATAACCCTGGCGCCCGGTGCGAAGGTAACGAACGGCAATGTCCCACGTCACGTTCATCCCGAGAGTTTCCCAGCGTCGAGCGTAACAAGACGATCCACGCCCCGCGTGACGGCCGAATCATGTGTGGCCATCAGAATACCAACACCACGTTCACGACATAGCGCGCGCATGAGTTCGAGTACTGCGGATGCGTTGTCGCGATCAAGATTGCCCGTCGGTTCATCCGCGAGCACCAGGGCAGGCGTAGCCACCAGCGCGCGGGCCACAGCCACTCGCTGTCGTTCACCACCGGACAGGGCCGCGGGTCGATGGGTTGAGCGATTGGCAAGACCAACTGCGCCGAGCATGTCGAGGGCGCGTGGCAAAGCTTCTTTCTTGCCGAGTCCTGCCAACCGCAGCGGCATCGCTACATTTTCGGCGGCAGTAAATTCGGGCAACAGATGGTGCATCTGATAAATGAATCCCAGATAACGGTTACGTATGGCAGCCCGGCCATCAACCGTTGCTGCCGTCAGATTCTGATCTGCGATCCATACCTCTCCATCATCAGAATCATCGAGCCCGGCAAGTATGTGCAGCAGCGTACTTTTCCCGGAACCACTCCGCCCGACTAGCGCCACGAGTTCACCGGGCGCAATCGACAAGTCAGCTCCATCCAATACCGGCAGCGCGACCCCGCCTTGGCGATACGTCTTCGTCAGTCCATGTGCTCGCAATGCCAGCAGACCGCTTTTCGATTCGTCACTCATGCGCAAGTATTTCCACTGGTCGCTGGCGTGTCGCTTTCCAGGCGGGGAAAAGCGCTGCAAGCAGGATCAGCAATCCACTGATGATGGTGATCACAACAAGGTCTGCGGCTCGAACATCAATCGGCAGGTAGCCGATGAAGTACTGACCCATCAGTTCACGGCCACTTAGGCTCGATGCCAATGTCAGCAGTTCGGGGAGCAGATGGGCGATCCCAACGCCACCGAGCAGACCAAGACAGAGGCCACTTCCTCCTAACATCAGACCTAACGAAAGAAAGATGATCAAGACAGTCGAGGTCGGACTGCCGAGGCTACGCAGAACAGCCACGTCCGTGCGTTTCTGCTCGGCCACCATCATCAAGCCGGATACGAGATTGAAGGCCGCAACTGCAACCAGGAAGGACAACAGCACAAACATGGTGACCTTCTGGGTAACAATCGCCTGATACAGATTCCCCTGAACACGCGTCCAGGGTCTGACCTGCATTTCCCGCTCGCCGAAAGCGGCTTCGGACGCAGCGTACAGTTCATCGGTGGCAAAAAGGTTGGTTATTCGCAGCTGATAGCCCGCAATTCGCTCACCCAAGCGAAACAACCGACGCGCATCATCGATGTGTATAAACACACCGCGTGTGTCCATTTCGCTTTGCGTATTGATCAACCCGGTAACCATGAACAGGCGTTGCCTGGGTAACAAACCAACCGGTGAGACGGTCGGCACAGGCAAGACAATCGTCACCTGGTCACCGACCTTGACGCCCAGCTGCCTCGCCAACCGTATCCCGATCCATGCCTGGAACTGCCCTGGTTCGAGCGCTGACCCGTACGGGCGGACGTACTGTTCCAGATCCGACACGGACCGATGACGGGCAGGTTCAATGCCGGTAACGAGTACGCCCGCTACCTTTTCACCGCTGCTGGCGAGCGCCGCTTCTTCCACGATCGGTGACAAGCCAGTGATACCACCGGAGCCAACGATCGTTCGTTCTGCTCGCAAATCGGGTCGAGACGGCTGCGGAAAATAGATCGTCGCATGGGCAAGAACGCCGAGCACCCGCTCACGCAATTCCCGTTCAAACCCATTCACGACCGAGAGAACCACGATGAGCACAGCGACCGAAAGCGCCAGACCGAACACTGCGGCGATGCTGACAGCTGACAGCCCATTCGCGGCGCCGGCGACGTAGCGCCAGGCGATCGCTGCACTGAGCGTATGTGGATGCTGCCTATCGACTGAAGAATGAGAGTTGGAGACCATGCGGCTGCATCTTACAGACGCAGCCTGCAATTGGCCTGCCCGAGAATCGATCCGAGTTGTCTGTAGCCGCACACAACGGCTTGCAACCGTCTGGAACCGCCGGCATCTTTTGTCCGACGCCGCCGAAGGTTAAATGCGACCCGTCAGGCCACAGCCTGCTGACCCGTGGCACGCATCAGTGCGCCCGAGGCATCCAGCGCAGCAACCCGATAACTCTCGGCATAGGTGGGGAAATTGAATACATTTTCGATAAAGGTATCGATGACCCCGTTGTTGAGCATGGCCATCTGACCGATATGCACGAGTTCCGTGGCGAAGGCGCCCACCGCATGTACACCAACGACCTTGCGATCCGCCGTCACTACCAGCTTCAGCATGCCTTCCTGGGATTGGGCAATCTGGCCACGCGCAATTTCCTTGAAATTCGCACGACCCACAACTGAGCCCGGATATTTCTGCGTCGCCTGGGTTTCCGTCAATCCAACGCTGGCCAGTTCCGGAACGGAGTAAATCCCGGTTGGAATGAACTCACTGAAGCGTCCCGCGCTGGCACCCAGGATGTCGCAGGCAACACGGCGCCCCTGCTCCATGGAAGCCGAAGCCAGTGAAGGAGGGCCGACGACGTCACCTGCGGCGTAAATATGCGGCACGTTGGTACGCCCGGTTTCATTGACTTCTATCAACTGGCGATCATTGACACGAACGCCGGAATTTTCGATGCGCAATCCTTCGAGCTGAGAGATCCGCCCAAGCGCACACATCGCCTTGTCGGTGCGCAGGACCGATCCATCACGAAACGTGCTTTCAACCTGACTCACACCATCGAAAACGACGCCTTCAACTTCGGCTTCGCCGATGAAGACACCACCATGCTGTTCGAAATACTCGACAAAGCGGTCGGTCAGATCGCTGTCGAGAAAGCCCAGTGGACGTGGATAACGGTCGACTAGCGTGACCTGTACACCCAATAGAGCAAACACGCTGGCGTATTCGCAGGCAATGACACCACCGCCCAATACCAACAGGGTTTGTGGCAGGTAAGCCAGTGAGAGGAGAGAGTCGCTGTCGTAGATGTGTTCGTGATCGATGGCAACATTGGCCGGCGCACGTGGTTTGGAGCCGGTTGCAACCACGACGTACTCGGTACGCAGCTGCGAAGTCGTTCCGTCCGTATGACGTACCCGAAGAGTATGCGGATCATCGAAGCTCGCGCGACCATGCACGATCGTTATTGCGTTTCGTGTCAGTTGCTCGGTCATGTAGTGATCGTGCGCGTGAACGATGTGAGTCATTTCGCCAATCAGTTCGGCTATACCACCTCGATACAGGTTGCGCGCTGAGCGCAACTCCGCAAACCGCTGGCCAGCGCGGTAGCGTTCCATTGCTCGCTCACGCAACGCTTTACTGGGAATGGTGCCTTGATGCACACAAGCGCCACCAACTTGCCGAGCCTGTTCGCAGATTGCGACTTTCTTGCCTGCCTTCGCGGCCTGTATTGCCGCTTTCTGTCCTGCCGGTCCGGAACCGATGATGACGATATCGAAAATCTGATTGGCTGTTTTCATAGCACCATGGACCCCAGTGACGCCTTGATTTGTTCTGTTTTGCCGAGGAGTTCTTCGACATCTTCGGGATACATGTTCAGGTGTTGAACCGCATCCAGATCGACAATCTGCTCCAGCTCTATGGTCTCTTGCAGCATGGCAATGGCGACCGCCCGGCCGGCCTCGACCGTCGCAACATCGTCGGCATGTTTTCCGGCAGCCGCAAAATCACCGACATGGCGGACACAGACACCCACCAGTTCAGGAAGCTTCCAGCTTTCGACCAAAGCCGTTCCAGCCGCACGACCGAGAATAGCCAACAGATACTTGGCATCACCGAGAGATAGCGCTGCATCTCGATTGCATAGTTCGACCGCAAGCACAGAGGTACCAACGTTGTGCAGCAGCCCGCCCAGGTACGAAACCTCAACGTTTTTGCGGGTAGCGCGGGCGAACTCCTTGGCCCACAGTCCGGTCGCCAGACCCACCTGCCACGCTTCGTCCATCAGGACCTGGAAAGCCCCTTTGCAACTCAGGGCATTCTTCAGGGAGGCGGTCAATGCGATTTCGCGAATGCGGACCATGCCTAACCGGGCGATGGCCTGCTGCAGGGCAACGATTTCCGTCGCACCGCGAAAGGTTGGGGAGTTGACGACGCGCAGCACATGCGAAGCCAGCGATTGATCTTTCTGAATCAATCCGGCCAGACGTGCGGCATCGGCGCCATCATCGAGTGAGCTCGACAACACTTCCATGGCAACGTTTGGCAACACCGGCAATTTGAGTCGGTGCGACTCGATATCGACCCTCAGTTTGGCTTCGATAGCGACGAGGTCCGGCCCCGGCGACTCGGTCGCGGTGATATCGATACTGGCTAAAGACATGCTGAACATCCGGCCTGTAGGTGGATGTACAGAGCATAGTCAAAGATTGGGACTGCGCTTTCGGTGACTGCGTTCGGAATCGGTCACGGCAGCCGGAACGGTCGTCAAAGGCAAGTCGGCGGATTCAGAATTCCCGGCGGCGACCCGACTTCGGTGTCACGTCGTAACCGAGTCCCGCTTCTTCAACGCGATCAACACGATCACATTTGGCAGGATTGCCACCACAGATTTCGCATGCAGAATCGGCGCCGAATGCCTTCAAACCACCACAACTTCCGGCGATCGGTTTTCGCCCGAGGATGACCCCGATGGCCATCATCCCGACCAGCCCGAGCATAATGACAAAGGTTAAAATGGCGGTGCTCATGGTGACTCCAGAAGACTCTTCATCGCTGAAGTATATCGCTCGTCGAAACCGTTGGCTCGACGAACCAGCATGTAAACCGGAATTGCTTCCCGTTCTGCCAGTTCCAACCCTGCGTCCGGACCCAGGACATTCAATGCCGTTGCCCAGGCATCAGCGTCAGCGGTGGTGTCCCGAACCACGGATACCGATGCCAACGCGTGCCGGATCGGGTAACCATCGCGTGGATCGATGGTGTGTGAAATTCGCCGACCGTCGACTTCGCGGTAGTTCCGATAGTCCCCGGAAGTGGCAATAGCCCGGTTGTGAAGCGTAACGACAGCTTCCACCCCGGTTTGCAGATCAGAGGGGGTTTCGATGCCGATCCGCCATGGCTGATTTTCCTTGTTGACCCCGAACGCCCTGACTTCTCCACCAACATCCACCATCGCATCTGTACAACCGCTACGCCGCAGGCTGTCGACGGCGACATCAACGCCATAACCTTTGGCTATTGCCGACAAGTCGATGAACACGTCATCGCGGGTTCGAGTGACATGTTCAGACTCGAGAAGTTCGAATCCCCCATCGCTGGGCGGCAGTAGCCGTTGGATTTCTTCGGCTGGGGGGGCGTCCAGGGTTTTTACCGGTCCGAATCCCCAGGCATTGACAAGCGCACCAACTGAGACATCAAACGCACCGCCGCTTTGTTCCCGAACGGCCCTGGCCAGTGATAGTACGGACCACAATCCCGCGGTTGCGGGAAGCGGCGTGCCAACCGGTGTTTGATTAAGTCGCATGAGTTGCGAATCGGGTTTGTAGGTCGACAACTCGGCATCGACGTCTGCCAGAGCTTTCGCTGCAGACTTGAATGCGGCGTCTGAATCGCTGCATCGCGCAGTAAACACGTAGTAGGTACCCATCACCGCACCTTCGACCGTTTCATGTCGAGGACCACCAGCCAGATCACCACAACCAGCCAGAGCCAAAATGAGCACAATTGCTGGAAATCGAACGTGCATCTGTCTCTCCCGTGCCAGATTCCCGGCGGCCATTACACATCGAAAACAAGGCACCACAAAGGCGGAGCACACGACGATCCACACCGCGGCACACTGACTCCATCACGGCCATGCAGTAGGAAGCGCCGATGTCAGTCAGTCAATATCCAGTTCCGGTGATGAGCGCCCAAGGTTCAACCGGTGTGCCTGTACCATTTGGTCATCGCAATGTACCAGCGAACCTCACGGGTGGCTCCCTCATCGGGGCGCCACGTGAAGATCTGCGCTTCGCGGGTCGAATGACACGGCCGAATCGGTTCCCGGTAGAAGCCGCGCTGGCGATGAACGAGGTTCGAGTTGGCCGGATGGGTCATCACGTTGACACCCGCTGCTGATTCGTTCAGCGTGCGCGGTCCCGCGCGTCGACGTCGCCGATCATGGACCTTGTTGAACGATGAACCAGAAATGGCTGACACCATTGCTCCTTCTCGGAGCGATGGTCGGGTGGGCGTTGGGCTCATTGGCAGGCGGCCTGCCGTGGCTCGACGCTTTCATGCTGTACGCCAGGACCATCTTCCTGGAAGGGCTGAAGCTGGTCATCGGGCCATTGATCTTCTTTTCGTTGATGTCCGGCATCCTGCGGCTCGCCGAATCCAGAGACATCCAGCGGCTGGGCGGCATCACGATCATTTATTTTCTGTCCACCACTGCCATTGCGATCTGCATAGGCCTGTTCGTCGTCACCTTTCTGCACCCATGGACCAGTCAGCCGCCACTGACTGATCTGCCTCCACTCGCGCCTGGGGTCACGCTGGTCTCCAGCCAGAATGCCGGCGTCGATGCCCTCTTCCTCGGCATCCTGAAGCAGATGTTGGTGAATCCGTTTTCTGCACTGGCCAATCTCAACATCATGGGCCTTGTGACCAATGCGGTGGTGTTCGGCTTGGCAGCACTCTTTTCCCTGCCAAAAGAGTCATCGATCATTACGGCGATTCACGACATCACTGCCGTCATCTACCGAGTGGCGGGCTGGGCAGTCGCGTTGGCGCCGATTGGTGTGATGGGAATCGTCTACAACTTTGTTGGCGCGATGGAGTCAAATCTGCTCGGCCAATTGATCGGTTTTTCACTGTTGGTGCTCGGTGCCACCGCGGTGCATGCGCTGATTGTACTGCCAGGGTTGAGTTGGTGGCTGGGTCGCGTCCCGCCGTGGAAACTGTTCCCTGCCATCGGTCAGGCCATGTTCGTCGCGCTCACGACGTCATCTTCGGCTGCGACGCTGCCGGTGACCATGCGTTGTGCAGAACAGAATCTGGGTGTCCGCCGATCGACCGCCAGTTTTGTCCTGCCGCTTGGTGCAACCATCAACATGGATGGCACTGCGCTCTTTGAAGGTATGGCTGCGGTTTTCCTCGCTTATCTGTTCAGCGTGCCGTTGACAGAATCATCCATCATCGCTGTGTTTTTCGTGGCGATGATCAGCTCGATCGGTGCACCCGGCATTCCTTCCGGCTCGATGGCCGGTATGCAGATGGTCCTTTTGGCGGTTGGCATTCCGCTGGAAGCCATTGGCCTGTTGCTGCTCATCGAAAGGCCTCTCGATACCTTTCGTACGGCGGTCAACGTGCAAGGCGATCTGGTAGGTTCGGTAATCGTCGATCGACTGGTGTTTCGGAAGGACGCGCATGGCTGAGCATTTACTAATGATCCGGCATGGTCTGATTCAGGCCAACAAGGACGGACGTTGGCATGGCTCAACCGATTCACCATTGACGTGGCGAGGCGGCCGCCAGGCCAAACGCACTGCCCGACATGTCAGCGCACGCAGTGCCCCATTCGAGACCGTTTACGTCAGCCCTTTGCAACGCTGCCGGAGCACAGCTGCGCCGATCGCAGCGGCCTTCGGTCTCGTGCCAGTGATCCACGACGACCTGCGTGAGTGGGATATCGGCGAATGGGAGAATCTGCCGTTTCCTGAATTGGCCAAACAACACGATTTCATGGGCAAAATCCGACAGAACCCGCACTTTCAGCCGCCCCGTGGCGAGAGCCTCGCGCAGGTAGCGACCCGCATGGTGAAAGCCTTGAACGAGATCAATGAATGCCATTCGGGTAGCGTTGCAGTCGTCAGCCATGGTGCCGCGATGGCCGTCGCGCTGGCTCAGATCCTCGATGAGGACTATCACCGCTGGTCACACTATCTGTGCGAGAACTGTGCGTTAACAGAGCTGGTGCTGGGTGAAAAGTCTTACGTCAATTTTTTCAATCGAACCGAACATCTGTAATTTCCGGCCTCCGTGGTAACCTCCCGTAAACACCATTTCAGGGGTCCAGCCACATGAGCCAAATCCGTTTGATGACCGATGCCGAGCTCACACCTGCCACACTCGCGCAAGTTCAAGCGATGGAATCCGCGGGACGAGATGCATCGGTGTCACGTGCACTTGCCAATCGAGCAGACATGTTTGATACCTACTTCAAGTTTTATGCTCCTGCCCATTCCGGTGGCATCGTCGAACCGGATCTGAAGGAGCTGGTCAGACTCAAGGTCGCCAGACTCAACGACTGTTTCACCTGACTGAACGCACGCTTTCCATCGGCGATGGAAAAAGGGCTCACTGAACAGAAAATCGCACGCCTCGACAAACCCCGGTTCGAAACTGGCGACTTCACACCCCGTGAGCAGATGGGCATCGAATACGCCCAGATGCTGGCGATGAACCACAACGCCATTGATGCGGCCTTCTTCGAACGGCTCCGCGTGGAGTTCAATGATGCCGAAATCCTTGAGCTTGGCATGATGATCGGCCAGTACATCGGCTTTGGCAGATTGTTGAAAATTCTCGATCTGGAACCAAAGTATTGCGAAACCTGATGCCCCTGAAACTTAATCAAAAAGGAATCCAATGACTCAATTCTGTCGCACCGAACAACGTGGCCACACCCTGATCGTCACTATCAATCGGCCGGATCGCCTGAACGCGCTGCACCCGGCGGCGAACAAGGAGTTAGGAGAGGTTTTTGACGCATTCGCGGCCAATTCCGATCAATGGGTAGCGATCATCACCGGCGAAGGTCGAGCCTTCAGCGCTGGTAACGATCTGCGCCACCAGGCCGAGGGTGGTGAACGTGTCGCGTTTCCACGCGGCTTTGGTGGCCTCACGTCCCGATTTGATCTGACCAAGCCGATCATCGCGGCTGTGAATGGCGTGGCCATGGGAGGGGGATTCGAAATCGCCCTGGCGTGTGATCTGATCATCGCTTCCGAAAAAGCCGTCTTCGCCTTGCCCGAGCCAAAGGTCGGGCTTGCCGCACTGGCCGGAGGGCTCAACCGCCTGCCGCGTCAAATCGGCGTCAAGCGAGCGCTGGGGATGATTCTCACCGGTCGCCATGTACCTGCGGCGGAAGGCGAGAAACTGGGCTTCGTCAACGAAGTGGTACCCCACGAGCAGTTGCTGGAAACGGCGTTGCGTTGGGCCAGCATGATCGAGGCATGCTCTCCCCTGTCCATTCGTGCCAGCAAGGAAGTGGTCTACGGCAGCCTGGATTCGGCATCGCTCGCCGATTCGATGGGCCGCAAATACGACGGCGTAATGGCAATGGTACAGAGCCAGGATTTTGTCGAGGGTCCACGCGCGTTCGCCGAGAAGCGCAAGCCAAACTGGCAGGGCAAGTAGACCGTGACGTCAGTGGTCGGAATCGCCCATGGCGGTGCCGACCACCTCGGCGATGACCGATACTGACAGATAGAGATCTTCAAGCACTCTGGTTTCCCCACTGACCATGATTTCAGCCATGATATCCGAGCGCGGAATGGCGATGAAAAACAGGTCCGGGACGGTTGCAAACTGGCCCGGGTACGGATCGGCGTCAGTGGATGGTCGCAAGTGGAACTCCATTCCCCTTGATTCAAGACTCGAACTCATCAAGATCCATGCCAAACAACAAAGAACATCTATCTAATTGAAATTGAACATATTGATGTTTGCTTTGACGCTGTCCAGATGACCGGGAAGAGTGTCTTTTCACGGCAGATTCTGCACCCGTGACCGACCCAACCCCGTCACAACGTGATCAGCGTCACGCTGAACGGCGATTTGACATCGAGGTGCGCCGACACCTGCCACGCAACTTCATAACGCATCTGATCCATGGCATGTTCGGGCAGACCGGTTTCCGGTTACTGAACGCACCCACCTTCCTGCCGGCGTACATGATCCTGTTGTCCGGGGGCTCCGATTTTGTCGTCGGGCTCTCGCTCGCATTACAGGCACTGGGCGCGGCCATCTCTCCATTCCTCGGCGCAAGCCTGGTCGAACACCGCAAAAAAGCATTGCCGGTCGCAATGTGGGTGGGGACCGCAACACGACTGCAAATACTGATCATCGCGCTCGCTGGGCTGCTGCTGCCACGTGAGTGGGCGTTGGCACTGATTCTCGTGACACTCACGGTCTACGGGGCCTTCCAGGGGATGCAGGGGGTTATCTTTCAGTTCGTCATGTCCAAGGTCATTCCTGTGTCACGACGAGGACGCCTGACCGGCCTGCGTAATTTCACTGCCGGGCTGACTGCTGCCGGGGTCGCTTATACAGGCGGTCTCTGGTTCCTCGGTGACACGCCAACCATCCAGGGTTATTCGAGCATTTTCGTGCTGGCATTTATTCTTGCCAGTCTGGGTCTGGCAGCTCTGCTGTTTATGCATGAACCCGAGTTGCCAAACGTCGTCGCAAAAACCAGAACCGGGATCGATTGGGCGCGCATTCCAGCAATGCTGCGTGAGGATAAGGCCTTTCGACGTTTCGTCACCGCACGGTCACTAACGACGGCAGGACGACTGGCCATGCCGTTCTACATTCTCTACGCAGCTCAGCACACGACGCTGACCGGCAGCAATCTCGGGTTGTTGACCATCGCCTTCACCCTCGCCGGCAATGTCTCAAACCTTGGGTGGGGCGAAATCGCGGATCGATACGGGTATCGCCGGGTGATGTTGATGGCACTGGTGATCTGGGTGGTTTCCACATTGGCCCTCTTCGTGACCGAAGGCATCGGACTGACCAGCCTTGTCTTCGTGGGTATTGGTGCTGCGGCCCAAGGCTTCCAGAATGCTGCCGCCAATATCGTCCTTGAATTTGGCAGCCGAGAAGATGTGCCGATGCGACTCGCCATATCCAACAGTGCATCCGAAGCTGCAGGCGCCGTTGCCACGCTCTGCGCCGGATTGCTGGCTACTGGATTTGGGTATGAGGCGGTCTTCATCGCTTCCATCTGCTTTCTCGCCATTGGCGGCTTCTTTATTCGGCGGCACGTTCCCGACCCGCGTCATCGCACAACTTGACCACACTGCGTGACGCTTCTCGTCCGCGCCCGCAGCCTGTTAGGCTTGACCTCTCACTGAACGGATATCCTCGATGCTCAAGATCAGCCACAAGGACCTGCTAGACAAGGCACTGGCAGAAGTAGAAACGCTGGACCTGGACGCGGCCAAGGCACTACTTGGACGGGACGACGTTGTATTCGTGGACATTCGTGATGTGCGCGAACTGCAACGTGAAGGCAAGATTCCTGGTGCATTCCACGCGCCACGCGGGATGCTGGAGTTCTGGATCGATCCAACCAGCCCCTATTACAAAGACATCTTTGGCAGCGGCAAACGATTCGTTTTTTACTGCCAGAGTGGTTGGCGATCCGCCCTCTCCACACAAACGCTTGCACACATGGGGCTAGAACCCGTCTGTCACGTCGGTGGCGGTTATCGGGCCTGGAAAGAAGCAGGTCTGCCCGTCGAAGAGGTCGCCGCACGCTGACCTCCGTCTCACCATCCAAATGAAAACCCTGGTGATCTACGTGATGGCCGGATTCGCAGGCTTTATCGTCATGGCCTTCGAAATGCTCGGCGGAAGAATCCTTGCGCCCTGGTTTGGCAGCGACATCTACGTCTGGGGCAGCATCATTACCATTTTCATGACCGCGCTGGCTATCGGCTATCTGCTTGGCGGGCGCTGGTCGGTGCACGCACCGACGATGGCTCGGTACTCAAGTCTCTTCGGGCTCGCCGCTGTATTGCTCGCACCCATGACCTGGTACGCGGACGCCATGCTGGAATGGACATTCAACTCCATCGACGACATTCGTTACGCGTCGCTGCTCTCCGCGACCGCACTCTTCGCTCCGGCGACGATATTGCTGGGCATGATCTCGCCTTACAGCGTTCGATTGCTTGTTGAAACCACACATCGCTCAGGCGCCGTTGCAGGCGTCTTGTATTTCGTCTCGACGCTGGGAAGCGCACTGGGCACCCTGTTCACTTCGTTTTATTTTGTCCTCTGGTTCGAAATCAACCAGATCGTGTCTGCCCTTGCCATCGCGCTGGTATTACTGGCGGGGCTCGGGTTCATCACACATCGGCTGCAACGATGAACTTGCAGCGTTTGTTGTTATTGGTCCTGATACTGCTTGTGCCTGCCGTGGATGCGCGCGTTCTGCACAGCGAAAAGTCCCTGTACCAGAATGTTCTGGTGGTCGAGCGGCAACGCGAGGTCTGCCTGCAATTCACCGTCAGACGTGATCTTCGCAATCAAACCTGCATGAATATCGACCACCCGGACGAGATGCTGTTCAGTTACACGCGAATGATGATGGCGGCGCTGCTGTTGCGCGAAGATCCTGAATCGATCCTCATCGTCGGGCTTGGTGGCGGCACTTTGCCCATGGCGCTACAGCAATTGTTCCCGACAGCACACCTCGACATCGTCGAGATTGATGCTGCCGTCGTGCGCGTGGCGACGAAGTATTTTCATTTCAAGGCCTCCGCCAATACGACGGTGTACACCATGGACGCCCGGGTGTTCGGTAGGCGCATGAACAAACAAGGACAACGTTATGACCTCATCCTTCTCGACGCCTACAACGGTGAATACATTCCCGAACATCTGATGACTGCGGAGTACCTTTCGGAGACTCGCGCACTGCTGACCAACACGGGAGCACTCGCGGCCAACACCTTTGCAATCAGTGCGCTCTACGATCACGAGTCGACCACCTACCAGCAGGTCTTCGGTCGTTTCCTGAATTTCCGACTTCCGGAAAGCGCAAATCGTGTAGTGCTCGCCATGTCGGGCCCCTTCCCGCCCAGGGCGTTTTTTGATTCACGCGCCGCGAAGCTCGCACCGCGCATGCGTCGATACGGCGTTGATATCGAGAGTTATCTGCCGCAGATTGATGGTCGGACCGATTGGAATCCGCAGGCGCGTGTGCTGACTGATCAGTACTCACCCGCCAACCTGCTGAATCATTGACGATGGACAGCAACGGACCTGCCAACGCCGTATGAGGCACACTGCTCGGCAAGGAACCGGACTACTCGTTTTCAGTGTTGTCTGAAGTCGGTGCCCTACTTCCCCGCAGCTTTCCAGTACTCGTCTCTCAGCAGCCGCTTGTACAGTTTTCCGGTGGGATGGCGCGGCAATTCGGCGCGAAAATCCAGCGTGCGCGGGCATTTGATATGGGACAGGCGTTCGCGACAGTAGTCCAATAATTCCAGTGCCAGTTCAGGCGACACCTTCAACATGTCTCTGGGTTGGACGACAGCCTTCACTTCCTCGCCGAAGTCTTCATTCGGAACACCGAAGACGGCGACATCTACCACCTCGGGATGATTGATCAGAATGTTTTCAGCTTCCTGCGGGTAGATATTCACCCCCCCGGAAATGATCATGAAGTGCTTTCGATCGGTGAGGTAGAGAAATCCGTCCCCATCCAGATAACCGACGTCACCGAGCGTGGTCCACCCTTGAGCGTGTCGTGAACCCGCGGTTTTCTGCGGATCGTTGTGATACTCGAAGACACCACCACCACCAAAATAGACCGTACCTGATTCGCCTTGCGGCACCTCGACTCCGTCGTCATCACAGATGTGGACCTGGCAGTTCAAGGGTTTGCCAACAGTTCCCTTGTGTGCCAGCCACTCCTGTGACGTGCAGTGGACAAAGCCATTGCCTTCAGTACCGGCGTAGTACTCGAACAAACAAGGTCCCCACCACGCAATCATCTGTTCCTTGATCGGGATCGGACAGGGTGCGGCGGCATGGACAGCGCAGCGCAGGCTGGAGATGTCGTATGCGGCCCGTACCGCAGGGTCGAGTTTCAACATGCGCACAAACATGGTCGGCACCCACTGACTATGGGTAATGCGGTACTGCGCAATGAATCGTAATGAAGTCTCGGCATCGAAGTGTTCCATCACCACAACCTGCGTGCCGTTGCGCAGTGCTCCCATACAGAAATTCAGCGGCGCCGAGTGATAGAGCGGCGCTGGTGACAGGTAGATGGAGTGTTCATCCATACCCCATAACAGCCCGGCAAGGTTTGATGCATCAGCCCCATAAGGCGTTTGTGCCAGGGGCTTTTTTACGCCCTTGGGATAGCCCGTGGTCCCTGAGGAATAGAGCATCGACGCGCCCTCCGCCTGATCAGCGATGGGCTCTTCGGGCGTCGCCGCAATCGCTGCCTCCCAGGATTCGAAACCCGGGATAACCCCATCCAGCATGTAGGCGTTTTTGACGAGAGGCATTTTGCCCTGCAGCCGATCAACGACTTCCTTGCGTGGCAGGGAGGTGATGAACACCTGGGCCTCGCAGTTGTTGACGATGTACTCCACTTCCTCTGGCTGAAGTCGCCAGGAAATTGCCGTGTAGTACAGCCCTGATCGCTGGGCCGCCCAGACAATCTGGAAAAAACGCGGGTGGTTCTCGAGCAGAATGGCGATGTGGTCACCACGCTTCAGACCCAGCTTCCGAAACAGATGTGCACCCTGATTGGCCCGTCGTTCGAGCTCACCGAAGCTGACAGAAACGCCTGTCTCGGCGATCACGTAGGCAATCTTGTCAGGCGTCTGAGCGGCGACCGATCCAGGATGCATGGATTCAGACCTCCTTCGCGTCGAGTTCTAGAGAGGCGGAATTCATGCAGAAGCGCAATCCGGTTGGATTCGGGCCGTCTGGAAACAGATGGCCCAGATGGGCTTCACAGGTCGCACAAACCACTTCGATCCGGCGCATCCCGTAACTCAGATCATCGCGGGTCGCGACCACGTCCTTGCTGATGGGCTGATAAAAACTCGGCCAGCCGCTACCGGAATCGTATTTGGAATTCGAATCGAACAGCGGAGTGTTGCAGCACTTGCAGTTGTAGATCCCGGACGTTTTGGTGTCCCAGTACAAACCACTGAACGCCCGCTCGGTCGCCGAGCAGCGGGTGATCTCGTATTCTTCTGCACTCAGTTCCGCCCTCCACTCCGCTTCGCTTTTAATGACCTTGCTGTCGGATACCTTGTTCATGATCGTCCTGCTACCATTTCTGAAGTAAGTGGCTATCTTAAGCCGAGCCCTCCAACCGAGCCAATCCAGCCGAGCAGTCATGGAAACCACGAATCCGAAGGTCACCCCGCTGTCTTCCCGCAAACCGCGGGTCTTTGCCAAATCCAGGAAGCTTGACAATGTCTGTTATGACATTCGCGGGCCGGTGTTGAAAGAAGCCCAGCGGCTCGAAGAGGAAGGCCACAAGGTCCTCAAGCTCAACATCGGTAACCCGGCACCATTTGGCTTCGAGGCGCCGGAAGAAATACTCCGCGACGTCATTCATCACCTGCCAGCTGCCCAGGGGTACTCGGACTCAAAGGGTCTGTATACCGCCCGCAAGGCAGTCATGCAGTACTGTCAGCAGATCGGCATCAAAGGCGTCGACATCGACGATATCTACATCGGTAACGGTGTCTCCGAGTTGGTGATGATGTCTCTGCAGGGACTCTTGGACAACGGTGATGAGGTCCTCATTCCGGCGCCTGACTTCCCGCTCTGGACTGCCGCGACG
The DNA here is from genome assembly GCA_031385325.1 of Gammaproteobacteria bacterium. Classification (GTDB taxonomy): domain Bacteria; phylum Pseudomonadota; class Gammaproteobacteria; order Pseudomonadales; family Azotimanducaceae; genus SYFY01. The sequence goes on from JANNBJ010000214.1 coordinate 56,064, forward strand.
ACACTGTGTGGTGGCATCGCCAGACACTATCGGTGTGACGAAGGAGCCAACTGGCAGCCCGATCTGGAACACTTGCGTTCGCTGATCACCCCTCGCACCAAGGCGATGGTCATCATCAACCCGAACAATCCCACCGGGGCTGTTTATGAACGCGCCATGCTGGAGGCGATGGTAGAAATTGCTCGAGAATTCGATCTGGTGGTTCTGTCCGACGAGATCTACGACAAGATCATCTATGACGGTGCTCAACCGACAGCGGTTGGCAGTCTCGCTGACGACCTGCTGATCCTCACGCTGAATGGACTGTCGAAAGCTTATCGAGTCGCCGGGTTTCGTACTGGCTGGCTGGTCGTCAGTGGCGCCAAGGAGCGCGCCACCGACTACATCGAGGGGTTGAACATGCTGGCGAGCCTGCGCCTGTGCAGCAACGTTCCCACCCAGCATGCGATTCAGACCGCACTCGGTGGATACCAAAGCATCAATGAATATACGGTGCCAGGCGGACGACTGTACGAACAACGGCTGGTCGCATGGCAACTGCTGAATCAGATTCCGGGCGTGACCTGTTTCAAGCCACGTGGAGCGCTGTATCTCTTCCCGAAAATCGACACCAGGCGATTCAACATCACCAACGACGAGCAGTTCGTACTCGACCTGCTCCGCGCCGAGAAGGTACTGGTGGTCCATGGCTCCGGCTTCAGCTATCCGGAACCCGATCACTTTCGCGTTGTGTTCCTGCCACGTGAAGAAGAGTTGACCGAGTCAATATCCCGCATCGAGCGCTTCCTCAGCCGGTATCGTCAGTAACAAGGATTTTCACGTGAACCTCAATCTGGACGACTTCTGCAAGGACGTGGCACGTGCGCTCCAGATCCTGGCTTCCGTATTCCCCAGGCCACGGGACATCTTCGTCGAAGATGTCTATCAGACTGAGGAGACCGATGAATTTGGAATGCACAGTGACCGTTATCTGGCTTGTTTCCAGACACTGGTGTGGTTGCGCGAAGAGGGCTTTATCCGTTTCACTCAGACACTGCGAGCGGACGCCGTTGAACAGGCCGTGTTGACCGGACGATCTCTCGCCTTGTTGATTCAGCCTTCCTCGCTTGAAGGCGAATCTGCTGCCATCGCCGTGGAAGCCAATACGCTGCTGCAGCGTTTCCGACACGCACTAGAGGATGGATCTTCAACCACCTTGCGCATGCTCGTACTCGATATGATCGCCGACATGACCCGCTTCCCCGGGCTCGGACCGATCATTTCAGGGCCGATGCCCGATCAGGCCATCTGATCGTCAGGCCGGCTCGACCCGATATAACAATCTGTCATCAAACCCGCACAATACCTGCCAGACTCCAGCAAGTTGTCGGTCCAACGCTGCGTCCCCGGTGTCGAGCAGCAAGGGGCGACCCTCGAGCCCGGCAATCTTGCTTCGGCTGGCCAGGAGCACGATGTCCTGTTGCCGATCCATCCTCGCAAGCACACGTGGGGAGAGCTGCTGATTTCCACGCCCGAAGACGATGCCCTGATTGCGACCAAAACTGATCACGAGTCTGCTGGCACCCCCAATGGCGAGAAGATCCTGCTCACTGACATCAATGCACCACGTGCCATCCGGCAGGCGAACGTCGACGCCCAGCAACGTGCCGTGTCCACCCAGCCGCTCCTTGATGGCAAGCATCGACCCGCCAGGCCCGAAGATCCATGGTCGACCTGAATCATCACCAACCAGGGCACAAACACCCTGCACGATTTCTTCGAGTGCCAGTCCGTCGTCCTCTCGGCCACCGATCTTGGTTTGTTGAATGAAGCCACCCGCCATGGGAACCAGCATTTCCCCGTGCCAACGGCTGCGCGCCATACCCTCCCGTGCCGCCACCTCATCGACATCTCGCACCTCTGCGTGAACGCCGCTCACCAGTTTGCCGTTCACCAGTTCGAGCAGTATTTCCGCAGCTGCCCGAGGCGACGTCGCAAACACCCCGGAGTGCATCTTTACCCCGGCTGGAACACCCAGCACCGGCAGTCGATCGGCAAGGACTGCGTGCAGATCCCTGGCGGTGCCGTCACCACCAGCAAACACCAGCAATCCAATCCCGGCGGTACGAAGCAACTCGGCAATCCGGGTGGTATCGGCTGCTGTCGTTGGCGCCATTGAACCTGGCACGAGTTGTACCGGCAACTTCAACGCCTGCAGCAGATCACCGCCCATGGGGCCAACGGATGCAACCCACTGGATTTGATGTGCGCTCTGCCCGAGCGCCATGAGCATGTCCCTGACCCTTTCAGTAGCACGCGGCACAGCGCCACGTGCGCGCGCTTGTGCAACGGTGTCAGCACCATCGCTCCCCTTCAAACCCGCCGAACCACCGACGCCCGCAACCGGGTTGATGATCAGCCCAACTCTCATGTCGCTCTGACAAGTTCGTACACGTAGTCTGCAATCGCCAGCGAGGACGTGAGGCCGGGTGATTCGATGCCAAAGAGATTGACCAGACCACGAACACCATGGTCAACAGGACCATCAATGCGAAAGTCAGCAGCGGCCATACCCGGACCGGTGATCTTCGGCCGCACACCGGTATATCCCGGCTGCATCCGCACCATGTCGAGTGCCGGGTAATAACGCCGGATCGCGGCCGCAAACTGTTCTCGACAGGTATCGTCAAATCCGTATTCAACCGAATCGATCCACGCAACGTCAGGACCAAATCGTGCCTGTCCCGCGAGATCAAGTGTTACATGCACACCCAGCCCACCTGGTTCAGGGAGTGGATAAACCAGACGCTTGAACGGCGAGCGACCACTGTAAGTGTAATAACGCCCCCTTGCGTAGTACGGCGTCGGTGCTGACATGCACGTCGACGCAACGGTTGGTGCTGACAACCCGGCACTGTTCACAACAAGCCGGGTCTGCAGTTCCAGTTCTGCGGTGTGCACGGTCACCCCGTTGTTCGTCAGTTCAAGGCGATCAACATTGGTATTGAGAACGACCATGCCGCCGGCAGCTTCGAGGTCACCCTGCAGCGACAGCATGTAGGCGTGGGAATCAATGATGCCGGTGGTTGGTGATAACAATCCGGCAACCGCTTCGACATCCGGCTCAAGCGCCTTGATGTCTGTGACGCTGAGCGGAATCAGCGCTCCCGCCTGGTTGATAGCCGCCTGCTGCCGGTATTTTTCTAGTTCCTGTTTCTGTTCCTCGTCGACGGCAACGACTATCTTGCCGCAGTTCCGATGTGGCAGGTTGCGCTGTCCAAGATATTGATACAGCTGTTCCTTGCCCTGCACACAAAGTCGCGCTCGCAAGGAGCCAGTCGGGTAATACAGGCCTGCGTGAATCACCTCCGAATTGCGGGCGCTGACCTCCGTGCCGATAGCGTCATGACGTTCCAGGACCATGACTTCGCGACCAGCCAGTGCCAGGCGACGGGCTACCGCCAGCCCGACGACGCCTGCACCGATGACAACGGCATCAACCTGCTCAACTCCTTTACTCATACCGCTCAATCCTCACTTCGAGCCTGCTGGTTATGCGAACTCCCCAACTGACACGCTGCTGATTCGCCACCGCGTCGATGCGCACTCACGCAGCGCCGCTTCAAATCTGCTAGCACGACCTGGCAGTCCATTAGACCTCCACTGCTCCACTCGAGCCGCGACACGCTCGGCAAACTGCGCGCGGCAACCAGAAAGTTCGAGCTCAAGATCATCCAGGCTGACCCGAAACGGCAACCCTGCGGCCACACTGAAAATACTCTCGAGAGCCTGCGCGGGAACCTCAGCTGCGAGAAATGCATCGGTCTGGTCTTTATTCCTTGGCGGCGGCAGATACCAATAGCCAAAGTCATGCTGCGATCGGCGAACCCGCCCAGCCCGGCACCAGTGGGCAACTTCATGCAGCGCGCTGGCCGCAAAGTTCTCCCGGTACCGGATGATCGATCGATGTGGCGCAGCCGCGGGTACGTAGAAAGGTGCGCCTGCCCCGCCCACCAGCACAACGTTTTCCGAACGCGCAAACGTCGCATTGAAACAGCGAGCGATATCAAGATCTGTTGGTGCGTCAGTCATCAGCGTCACCATCATTCGTGCAACGATGGCTGCGCAGGAAAGCCAGATAGGCCTCCGACACAAAGGGCCTTCCAGCCAGGAGGTGTGCAAGATACGCACGTCCCGGTGCGCGGCCGGTTTGCCGGCGTGCTGGGTTGGCGAAGTAGGTCCACGCATCACGCAACCCATCGGCAGCGACAACCCTGACGACTTCCCGACTGTAGTTGATGGGGGTCTGCTCGAATCGATCCATCACCAGGATGGCATCAGGTTCGGCCAACTCGTAGAGCACACCTTCGACGACCCCGTTGAACCGAGGTTCGATATTGGCGTGCGCTTCACCGGCGTGGCTGTGGGCTACCTTGTCGAACACCAGTGCGTAACCGGGCAGTTGGGCTGCGGTGACTGACAGGAAGGGCATTGCTCGCGCGCGAACTCTTGCAACATCCATGTTCGACCCGTAGGCAAAGTAGCCCTGCACCAATGTGTTTCTCACCCGGCACGCTCGATCCAGTACTCGAGGCAGCCCTCGGAACTTCGCTCCAGCACCAGCCGATGCCCCATGAAACGACACAGATTGTGGAAGTCGCGCCCGGTGGATGGATCGGTCGCCTTGATATGCAGCACGGCACCGGCTGCCATGCCGCGTAACCGGTTGCGCGCCAACAGCAACGGCTCCGGACACGTCAGTCCCATGGCGTCCAGCAGCTCATCGGCATGTGGTAATGCTTCGGACATGCACAGGCTCCACGCCGGCAGCAGAATCGGCGGGCATGCTACCTTGACTTGCTTCAGAGGGAAAACCACACTCGAACGAAATGCCGTTTGTGTGGTCTCAGAGTATGTTCCGGATAACGATGTCACTCAGAGAACGAAGTGTGCTGCACACGCCATTGAAAGCCGTATGTCTGATTGCGCTGATGGCAGTTGTGTCAGAGCCGTATGCGGACGACATCAAACCGCCGCCAGCGGCGGCGGAACCTTCGGCGCTCAATGATTCACTCGCGCCGGCCAACACGGAAGTCACCCCCCAATCCGCAGAGCCTCCCAAAGCTGCCGAGCCTCCGGGTGGAATTGGTGAAGTCGGAACCGATGGGAGTGAAACTGACACAGGTGGAATCGGTGATTCGCTGACTGAAACTTCTGCCACCGATGCACTCGATAACATTCAGAACGCCTTGAATGCCGGCGAAGCAAGCAATGCCAAAGCAGAACTATCGGCATACATTGAACAGATCGAAGACGCCACCCATCGTTATTCTCCTGATCTGATCGCGCCGCTGGTTTTGCTCGGCGACACACAGATGATTGAAAAGGACTATGCGTCTGCCGTCGATTCGTTTGGTCGTGCCGTCCACATCGATCGAGTGGCCAATGGACTGCACTCACCTACCCAGGCAGAAATCATTTACAAGGAAGCCGATGCGCTGGAAGCGATGGGCAATCTCGGTACCGCCAACGATCGCGAGATGTACGCCTACGAAGTCCAGGTACGACAACACGAGCCGGATTCCATGGACCTCTTGCCTGCCACCTTCCGCATGGCAGACTGGCACTTGAAAACATCCAGCATCCTGGCAGCCAGAGACATGTACGAGCAGGCGACCGGGATACTGGAAGCGAACGAAGCGTTGCAAGGTAAATCGGCGATTCGTGCTTTGCGGGGAGCAGCTCAAACCTATCGCCTCGAGCGCTTTCCACCGTTGTATGCAACCCCTGAGCGGGATACGAGTGAAACTGGATTCAATCCAGGACCCTCGGCCCAGGATCCGTTCCATCAACGCCAGGAACGGGAGTTCCTCATCAACAACTTTCCGCAAGGAGAAAAGGCGTTAAGACGTGTGACTTCGCTGATACTTGGTGATCCAACCTCGACGGCCAGCGATAAGGCCTCGGCGCTGATTGAAATGGGCGACTGGTTCCTGCTGTTCTACAAGTCTGATCGGGCACTGCCACTGTACGTCGAAGCGCTGGAGTTGCTCAATGAAGCTGGCCTGCAAACCGAAGCCGCAAGGCTTGCCGCCCCCGAGTTGCTCCACTTCCCGGCGCCACCACCACCATCATTGCCTCCGGTCGACAAACGAGAGTCACCGCAGACCGGACATGTCACTGTGAACTACACCATCACACCAAACGGCGACGTGCACGACCTCGCCACCGTCGAGACAGAACCCAAGGACCTGATGGAGTTCAGGGTCCGGCGCAGCATGCGCGATGCGCGATTCAGGCCACCGATGCTCGAGGGAAAACTCATCGCGTCCGACACGCAGTCCTTTACCTACGAGTTTCAGTACTATCCCAAGCCAGTCAGCAATGAACCGCTGGAGGCCGCGCCACAAAAAGCCGGCAGGGATCGTCGTGCATCGGGAAACAACGAGCGCTCCAGAGCGAAAGATCGCAACACCGAGGCATCCCCGGCAGATGATCAGAAAACAACAGAGGGCGCCCACGAAGAGTCGTCCGGACACAACACGACTGCACCGGCAACAACGGATGCGGTGTCCCGCGACGTCACCATGAAATGGCTGCCGACCTGGGTGGCGGGTTGAAACTTCCGGGACCTGCGCAGCCGCTGTCTTACGCAATGCGTTGCCATACAGGTGTTGTTCAGCTTAGCCAGCCTACCTTCGGACACTACCCCTCGTGTATGGATCGTCGGAAGGAAGGTGGATCATGCCAATGACTAGACCCGTGCGTGAAGCTGCCAGACAGGTTTGGCAACCGGGTTTAGCAGGGATGGTCCTGATGCTTGCGGCGTGTGCACCCATCACACCGATTCCAATGCCTTCCTCGCCATCGATGCCGAGTTCCTCCAGTTCAAGTTCCTCCTCGTCACAATCCTCTTCCGGGATGCCAGGTATGCCTGGGAGTCCAGGCCTTCCTGGTACACCCGGAATGCCGGGGATGCCCGGTATGCCAGGTGTACCGGGAATGCCCGGGGCGCCGGGAATGCCAGGAGCCCCAGGTAGCCCTGGTGACCCAGGCAATCAGAGCGGCTCCAGTTCGTCCGGAGAATCAGGGCCAAGTGGCGCTTCCGGCGCACCAGGTTCGAGTCAATTGCCAGACATCGGTGGTGGTGGACCACCCGGTTCACCCGGCAGCTCCGGTGGCAAACCCGGTGGCGACGACGGTGACGAAGAGGGAGAGACCGGGAAAGAGGGGCAGGCCGGCAGTGCCGGCGATCAATTACCCACCTGGGACGGCGGCCAGGGCAAGGGTTCTGGTCAGGGCGAAAAAGGCGATTGGGACACCAGCAATCAGATTCCGGAAGTTCCCGTCGATATCACGAAGGGCAACGGAGTTCCGGGCAAAGGCGATGAACCTGGCAAGTCCGGTGCAGCCGGAGAACTCGATGACGTGTTGAAAGACATCGACGGCGGCATCATGGCCGAACGCAGCGAAATCAAGACGCGGGCAGGTGCGGTTCCAGGCGACGGCAGCGAGCAACGTGCCGGTGGCGCGATGCAGGGTGGCAACAGCTCCAGTCGCGTGGAAGGTGGTACAACCGGATCGGCAAGTGGTAATCCAACCATCATGGACGGCGGGATGCCGGATGGCATTCCCAGCGTCTCCAGGGCACCACGCGCGCCACACAAGGGCGCCGGGATTCCCAACGACGTCGCCGATGCACGGGATGATGACATCATCTCCCGTCAGCTGCGCGAAGCGGCGATGCAGGAAGAAGATCCGCAGATCCGTGAAAAACTCTGGGCCGACTACCGACGATACAAGGGGCGCTAAGCAGCATGGCAGTCAGGCCAACTCGTCCGGGCAAACAATTCGACACACGCGTCGCCGCCCTGCTGTTGACGTTGACAGCGTTGATGACCGGTTGTGTATCCACCGAACTTCGCTCGGTCGACATGACACCACCAGAACAGAGTCTGGCAAACATGCCAGAGGAACTCCTGCTCGATGTCGGCGTGGCAGTGGTCGATCCAAACATTCCCGAAGACTATGACGAACAGATTGATCGACTGGTGCAACCGGAAGTCCGTCGCGCAGAGTCAAACTACATCCCCTACGTTGCCAAGAACCTGCTCCAGGGCACCGGTAACTGGGGCGCTGTTCGCGTCGTGCC
>JANNBJ010000197.1:0-2416 GCA_031385325.1 Gammaproteobacteria bacterium
CTTCAGGAACTCGACGCCAAATTGGAATCCAAATCCTTGGCCTGGCAACTGTTTGGACTCTATAACACGCATCACGCCATGCAGCGATTGATGCGCGATCCACAGGCCGACAGGGTCGCGTTGCAAGGTTTTGAAACACTCGTTCAGGCGTCCAGAAGGTCTGGGAATTGAGCGACCTCACCAGACAGGGTAATAGCCCTTGAACACAATCTGACCGGACAGAACATGATTTTCACCGAGTTGCTGCTCCTCAAGCTGGAAGCGCTCAGCCTGATGAACTGGATCGCCCCCGTACTCATCGGTCTGGGCTACATCACGTTGAGTTCGCGGTTGGCAGAACCCGCCCGTCAGAAATTCAACGCGGTGATGATTGCTGGCGCTGGCGCCGCCTATCTGAGTGGTGGCTTTGGAGGGTTCGAGTTCGCTTTCACCTCGTTGATGACGTGGGTTGCCTACCACGGATTACGCGACTATCGCTTCATCGGCTTCGGGTGGTTGTTGCATACCGCCTGGGACTTCGCCCACTACCTCTATGGCAATCCAATCGTTCCCTTCGCATCCACTTCTTCATTCGGTTGCGCCATCTGCGACCCGGTCATTGCCATCTGGTGCTTCATGGGCGCGCCGTCGGTATTCGCCAGGTTTCGTGCCACACCAGTGCCACGGGCAGGCTGAATTTCTGGCCCCCCCAGATGTACTTCTCAAAATTCGAGGCACATTCATAACGGACTTTTGCATGACCAACTTTTCCATGACCGATTTTCAATCCACCAGCGAAGTATTGAGCCGACTGCGCATCGTGCGTTGGCTGGCTTGTGTCGATGCAGTTTTGCTCATCGCTCTGGTTACCGCGTCGCTGAACGACCAGCGCGACCTGGTCGGTGTACTTGGACCGATTCATGGCGCCAACTTTCTATTACTCGCCGGGTTTGTTTTTGCAGGCGCTGCCGATCGGTTCTGGAGTTGGTGGTATCTGGCTGCAACCGTGGCCACCGGTGGCCCGTTGGGAGCGTTTGTCGGTGAACGGGTGATTGCTCGAAGGCTCGTTTCACAAGATGGAGCCCGTTTAACCAGAACATAGTCATGTCAGTTCAGGTGATACCCGCCTGGAGTTGACGCGATTGCGTAAGTGGCTGGGCCGGCGTCAGGACGTGTGCTGCGACATCTTGAAGATCGGCAGAATCAGAGAACTGACCAGCAGCCCGACCAGTACACCCATGACGACCAGCATGATCGGTTCGACCATCTTCGACACCCGCATGAGCAGACGATCCAGTTCACGGTGGTAGTAATCGCTGACGCGGAGCAGCACTTGCGGCAGAGAGCCGCTTTCTTCAGCGGTCGCGACCATCTGTTTGGCGAGGTCTGGCACCCACTTAGCCTCAGCAAATCCCTCTCCCAGACGCCCTCCTTGTTCAAGGCGTGCCGACATGTCCGTAAAAAAGTCCTTCACCACCTCGTTAGCAACGATTTCCCGGGCGGTGCGCACCGCCTGCACCAGACTGACACCATGTTTGAGTGACAGACCCAGCACTCGAAACGCTACCACCAGATAAATGCGCTGCCAGATTTTTCCCAGCAACGGTGCACTTAACTTGAATCTGGCAAGCCACGACTTTCCGGCCGCCGATTGCAGCCAGGTTATCAACGCTACCATGGACACCGAACAACCGGCGCTAAAGGCCATCCAGTGATGCAGCAGAAACTCGGACAAGCCCATCAACGACTTGGTGGTGGCGGGCAGATCATCACCAATGGAGGCAAACATGGGACCAAACCGTGGAAACACGACCAGCAGGATGAAGACCAGCGTAAAAATGGAAAACACCACCAGAAAGGCGGGATAGCTGAATGCCGAAACCATCGACGACTTCAGTTCACTGTTCTGCTCATCCATGCGGCGCAGTTGTTCGAGTACTTCATGCAGAAAGCCGCCCTGTTCACTCGCCGCCACCAGGCTGACATACGTTGGATTGAAGACCTTCGGATGCTGCGCAAACATTTCCGACAGAGATTGTCCGCCAACCACGCCTGCAGCAATCGAGTCGATGATCGATGCCATGGGCGAATCCTGCATCTGGCCTCGAATCGAGATGAGTGCCGGGTGCAATGACGTCCCGGTTTCCAGCAACAACGCCAGTTGCTCGGTAAAGAACATGCGATCCTTGGGCGCGACACTGGGGCTGCCGAAGGACAGCGAAAAGGGTTTAGCCCTTTTTTCCGGCGCAGACGTTGCCTTGACGACGGCGTCAAATTGCAGCGCCATCAGCCGTTCACCACACGTTTTATTTCTTCCAGCGTGGTCTCCTGTGCCACAACACGTCGCAGGCCATCGTGGTAAAGCGTGCGTAGGTCATGGTCCCGAACGTAAGCCGTCAGCGCGTCACGAGTGGGTGATGACACGATCAACCGCTGC
>JANNBJ010000001.1:0-3879 GCA_031385325.1 Gammaproteobacteria bacterium
CTATGACGATATCAAGAAGCGGTTTGCCGAAGAGCGGGACCTGCGCCTTGCGTATCGGCCGGATGGCACGGCGCAATACACCTCCGATCTGTCGGGTGATCTGGCCCGGTATGCCGTCGATCCGTTTGCGCAGACCAATCCGGCTCGGGAACCGCTGAACGATTTTGTTGAGGTGTTGTTCATCGGTGGTGGTTTTTCGGCACTGCTCACTTCGGCGCGACTGCGCGAAATCGGTGTGGAAAGTATCCGTATCGTTGAGCGTGGTGCAGACGTCGGTGGCACCTGGTACTGGAATCGTTATCCCGGCGTTGCGTGTGATGTCGTGGGTTATGACTATCTGCCACTGCTCGACGAGCTTGACTACGTGCCGGTGAACCACTATTCACGTGGTCCCGAAATCCTGCAGCACTGTCAGGCGATTGCGAAGAAGTACGACCTGTATTCGCTGGCTTGTTTCCATACCACGGTCACCGAAACCCGCTGGAACGACGCAGAGCAGCAATGGCATGTGCGCACCGATCGTGGTGACCACATGCGTGCGCGGTTTGTCATCTGCGCGAATGGCACGCTCTCGAAACCGAAGTTGTCAAAGATCAGTGGCATGGAGACGTTCACCGGGCACTCCTTCCACACCTCACGCTGGGATTATGGCTGGACCGGCGAAAAGCTGGAGAAGCTGCGTGGCAAGACGGTAGGCATCATCGGCACTGGTGCCAGTGCGGTGCAGATCGTTCCGGAAGTTGCCAAGACCGCAAAAGCACTCTATGTATTTCAGCGCACTCCATCGTCCATCGATGTTCGCGATGACTGGCCAACCGATCCCAACTGGGCGCGCAAGCTGCAACCGGGCTGGCAGTCCAAACGACGGGCCAAGGTGCTGGCTGCGTTTGAACGCAATCCCCAGGAGCTGGCTCGGCTCGAAGCGCTGAATCCGGAAGAAAAGCTGCGTCAGCAGGAAAATGCCAACATCGACTACATGATGCGTATTCACAAGCGGATCGACGAGATCGTGACCGATCAGGCCACCGCCGATGCGCTGAAGCCGTGGTACATGTTCATGTGCAAGCGGCCGTGTTTTCACAATGATTATCTGCCGAGTTACAACCTGCCTTCCGTCCAGTTGATTGATACCCATGGAAAAGGCATCACTGAAATTCGCGCTGAGGGCCCGGTATTCGACGGCAAGGTCTATCCGGTTGACCTGCTGATTTATGCGACCGGCTTCGAAGTACAGAAGACCGGCATCTACAACACGATCATCGGTCGTGGCGAGCGGACGCTTGATGACAAGTACGCCGACGGCGTTCGCACGCTGCTCGGCATCCACACGGAAGGGTATCCTAACCTCTTCATCATGGGCGGTTACCAGGCGTCGTTCCAGTTCAACCTGACTGACATGCTGCAGACGCAGGGTGATCATATTGCTGCCTGCATTGACGGCGTGCGCAAGCGTGGATTGCACAGCATCGAACCTACTGGCGAAGCCGAGCAGTGGTGGGTGGATGAAGTCATCCGGCACCGGGGCAAGACGTCACGAAACCAGGAGTGCACGCCGGGTTACTACAACTTCGAAGGGGAATCGAACCGTCGGCAGGATGGCAACTACAACGGTGGGTTCCGGTGTTACTTTGAACACCAGGGCGAAGTGCGCGCGGCGATGGAGCAAAATTTCCAGCTCAGATAGTTCCGAACAGGCGCTTCGACCAGATCGTCAATCCTTCGGTGACACTCAGGAAGTGGTCGCTATCGACCAGAGGTACGTGCGGCAGCACCGCCTGAACACTCGCACGGGCCAGCGGTGAGCGGGCCATCCCGCCGGTGAGATAAACGAGGTCGGGCTGTGTCGACCCTTGTGTCAGAACCTCTTCCAGCAGAGACCGCAGATGCAACAGCAGCTTCTCCGATGCAGAGGCGAGTTGTAATTCGGTTAACCCAACCGCCAGTTCTGGTTCGATGAAGCCGAGGTCGACCTCAACGCTGCTTGCCTCGCTCAGGCGGATCTTGGCGTTTTCCGACGCCGCAACAAATCGATAGCTACTGCGGCTGTCACGCAAGCTCAACAAACGTGTGCACGAAAACCCAGGTTCCATTTCCAGGCTGTAGCGCTGCATCTGCTCGCGGGTCGCAGCGGAATAGAACCGTTGCTGTGCATTGATGTCGTTGATGGAGACGGCGTCCATGAAGAGGTGATTCGGCAGAGGCAGGCTATTGCTGCGTTTGCCACCCAGCCCCAGAGCCGGCGTCAAGCCGTGAAAGGCGAGGAGCTGGTCATAGTCGTTGCCACCGATGCGTTCGCCGGAATGGCCGAGGATGTCGTCACTGCGATCCAGACGAGTACGACGGGATGGGCCGATGCGTATGAAAGAGCAGTCGGTGGTGCCACCACCGATATCCACCACCAGTACCGTTGTTTCGGCGTTTTGTCGCGCTTCCAGTTCGAGCGCGGCGGCCATAGGCTCGAACAGAAAGGACACCTCCAGCACGCCGCAGGCTTTGGCTGCATCGGTAAGAATGGCCAGCGCGCGACGGTTGTCAGCTTCTCCACCTGCGCCTTGAAAGTTGACCGGTCGTCCGATGACCACATGGTCGACTGACTTTCCCGTGTGTGCGCCTACGGCATTGAATATGTGCTGCATCATGCCGGTGACGATCACGGTGAAACGGTGTTGGACTGCCGGTGAAATTCCGCGCGCGCCAAGGAAGCTCTTCGGGCTTTTGACATAAAACCCGGTCGTCGGATCGTGCAGGTAGGATGCTGTCGCGGAAGTGCCGAAGCTTACATCCGCGAAAGAAGAAGGCTTGAGATTCTTGAAGTGGGCGGCCAGTCTGCTCAGCAGTTCCTGGCTGGGTGCATAGAGTGTGGACGGCATCAGCGGCCGACCGTCTTCGAGAGGTACCAATTGCACCCGGTCCAGAGCCTCGATGCCAATCGCGCAATTCGAAGTTCCGTAGTCGAGACCTGCGTACATGATGACTGTCGGCGCCACGAAGGGCCGGGCATTTTATGCATTGGCTGGGCGAACGCAATTGCGCTGTGCCATTGCGCCGTGCAATTCATCGTGCCCGCAGGCTCGACCTTGACCGAACTGCAGCTTAATCTCGATGTTTCGATCAGGGAGACGACTCATGCCACTCGACGCGGCGATGCTCGGCCAGACCACTCGTGCCTTTACCCACGCCGTGGATGCACGATGGCTGATGGCGTATGCAGCAGGGCTTGGTGACCTCAATCCCCGTTACCTGGATACCGTCGCAGGGTGCGTGATTGCGCATCCGGTGTTTCCGGTATGCCTTGAATGGCCGGTGATCCTCACCAGTCGCGAACTCAAGGGCTACGAAAATGTGTCCCGCGCTGAAGCCGCGCGGGGCGTGCACGCGGCTCACGATCTGCACATCTATCGACCGATCCAGGCCGGTGATGAACTGACGACTTCGGCCACCATCATCGGGCTTGAAACAATCAAGCCCGGCGCCTGGCAGATGACACGGCTGGATACGATCGACACCAGGACCGGTGAGCTGGTTTGTCGTACCTATCAGACCGGTATCAGTCGAGGTGTGGCCATCACCGGTGAAGCGCGATCCATCGAAATGGCACCTGAAGTACCGAGCCTTGCGAAACTTGCGTCGCCCATGGTGACATCCATCGTCATTGCGGCAGGCGCGGCCAATGTCTACACGGAAACGGCGCGCATCTTCAATCCGATTCACAGCGATCGAGCGGTGGCGCTGTCCGCAGGACTGCCCGACATCATCCTGCACGGCACGGCGACCCTCGCACTGGCCGTGAGCCGGCTTGTTGATCTGGTGCTGGGCGGGGAGGCGAGACGCGTGCGCAGGCTGGGTGGGCGATTTCGTACCATGGTGCTGATGCCCTCG
>JANNBJ010000008.1:0-2137 GCA_031385325.1 Gammaproteobacteria bacterium
ATCGGTGTATTCGATGCGTTCGAAGGGCGCGGCAATGAAGGTCTCGAGTTTGCTGATCGCGGTTTTTTCGACACGCTCGGCCAGGAAGGCGAGGTCGTCGCTGCGCTCGTTCAACACGGACTTGAAGATGTATTTCAGGAAGCCTTCGGCAAGGTTGGCGTCGTCATTGAGGTCGGCGAAGGCGATCTCCGGCTCGATCATCCAGAACTCGGCCAGGTGGCGCGTGGTATTGGAATTTTCGGCGCGGAAGGTAGGCCCGAAGGTATAGACCTTCGACAGCGCGCAACAGAAGGTCTCGACGTTCAGTTGGCCGGAAACGGTGAGGAAGGTCTCGGAGCCAAAAAAATCGCCGGTGAAATCCGTCTGCCCCCGGGCGATTGTGTCCAGCGTCGAGACACGAAAGAGTTCACCTGCGCCTTCGCAGTCGCTGGCCGTGATGATCGGTGTATTGACCCAGAGGAACTCGTTGGCGTTGAAGTAGTCGTGAACCGCCTTGGAAATCGCATTGCGAACACGAGCGATGGCACCAAAAGTATTGGTGCGAGGTCGCAGGTGGGCAACCGAGCGAAGGTATTCAAACGTGTGCCGTTTTTTAGCGATGGGGTAGGTTTCCGGGTCGTCCACCCAGCCGAGCACCGTGATGCTGCTCGCCTGGATTTCACGGTCTTGCCCACTGCCGGTAGAGGCCACGAGCTTGCCCTGCACGGTTACCGAGCAACCGGTGCCAAGTTTCTCGATATCGGTTGAGTAGTTTGGTAGTTGACCGTCGGCGACAACCTGGATCGGCGTGAAACAGGAACCATCGTAGACGTGCACAAAGGAGAAGCCACCCTTCGAGGTTCGTTTACTGCGTACCCAGCCTTGAATGCTGATGTCGGAGTTCAGTGGCAGTGAACGCAGCGCAAGAATGCTCGATGTCATGTGCGGGTGAGGGCGTTGGAGGAAGCAGCATGATAAAACAATCCTGCCGAGGTTGTGGGGGCAGGTGCCGATCGAGTTGCAGTGATGACGGGATTCGCGATCGGGAGATCACTTCTACCGGGTGACGTCCATCTTGAAGGGCAGCATCGTTTCGATGTGGGCGATATCGTCGATCACCTGGGCACGTTCACGCTCCAGATAGTTGGCCACGGCATCGCGGAAACCCTGATGGGCGATCCAGTGTGCGCTGTAAGTCGCCTGAGGCTGATAACCGCGAGCAATCTTGTGTTGGCCCTGCGCGCCGGCTTCAACCCGCCGCAGACCTCGAGCGATGGCAAAATCGATGGCCTGGTAATAACACGTTTCGAAATGCAGGAAGGGGTGGTACTCGGTACACCCCCAGTTGCGGCCATAGAGCGTGTCGTTACCGATGAAGTTCAGTGCACCGCCGATGTATCGACCTTCACGTTTGCAAAGAATGAGCAGCGTCTGTGCAGCCAGATGCTGATTGATCTCGCTGAAGAAGCGCCGCGTCAGATAGGGGCTGCCCCATTTGCGCGAGCCAGTGTCCATGTAGAACGCGTAGAACGCATCCCAATGGGCCTCCGTGAGATCAGGCCCGGTCACCCATTCAATCTCGACACCGTTGGCCAGTGCGTCTCGACGTTCACGTCGCAGGTCCTTGCGTTTTTTCGATGTCAGCTCGGCAAGAAAATCCTCGAAGCCGCCATACCCTTCGTTGTGCCAATGAAATTGCTGGTCCATGCGCTGCAGATAGCCTGACTGCCCGGCCCGTTCCCATTGCGCCTGGGTCATGAAGGTCATATGCAGTGATGAAACACCCGTCTCCTTCACGAGACTGGCACACGCGTCCAACAAGGCGGCTTCGAGCTCTGGTTCATCGCGAACCGGCAGCACGCGGCGACCAGTCGCGGGCGTGAATGGCACCGTTGCCTGCAGCTTCGGGTAATAACGTCCGCCGGCTCGTTGTAGTGCATCGGCCCAACTGTGATCAAAGACGTACTCACCCTGCGAGTGGCCCTTCACATACAACGGCACGACACCGATCAGGTTGGTGCCTTGTTCCACCACCAGATGGAAAGGCTTCCAGCCGGTTCGCCCGCCAACACTGCCGCTGGTTTCCAGCGCCAGCAGAAAAGCGTGGGTCAGGAAGGGGTTGAATGAACCATCCGAACCTGCGCATCGATCCCACAGC